>CAZUNO010000008.1:0-102482 GCA_964621445.1 Hadarchaeota archaeon (SeqCode)
AGCATAGCTGCACTGTTCTGTATCGGCCTTCTCAAAAGAAGGAACTAGATACGGAACGTTAAAGAGATATTTTCATTTTTTTCCTTTCTTTTTCTTTTCGTAAATGCTAACATTTTCAATTATCTTTGAGCACCCTAGTTCACCTAGAAATGCCAACCAATGTTACCAGGGAATACGTTGAGGCACAGAAGAAGTATCAGGAAGCCCGTACTCCCGAGGAAAAGGTCAAAGCCCTGGAACTCATGCTTTCCACCGTCCCCAAGCACAAGGGAGCCGAAAGACTCAGATACGAGCTGAAGAAGAACCTGGCTAAAAGGAAAAGGGAACTTGAATCAATCTCGGCCAAGAAGGTAACCAGCAAATCCGATTTCTATGTCCCCAAGGAGGGAATTGCACAGGTGGCCTTAATCGGTCCCCCAAACTCTGGAAAGTCATCTATTCTCAACAGGCTGACTAACTCGGAAGTCAAAGTGGCCAGGTATCCGTTCACCACAACTACCCCGAACCCGGGTATGGTAGAATTTGAGGACGTGCAGATACAGATCGTTGAGATGCCGGCCCTGGTGGAGGATATTTCCAAGGGAAAGTGGCAGGGAGCCGAGATGCTGTCCATGATAAGAACCGCAGATGCCATGATGATAGCTTTGGATCTAGGTGACAGACCGGTGAAAAATATGGAGATGGTCCTGGATGAACTGAGAACCTCCGGTCTCCGCCTAAACCGCACTCGACCCCAGGTGATAATAGAACGGAAGGAGAGAGGGGGAATAGAGATAGAGGGAGATTTGGCAAAGTCCGATCGTTCATTTCTAATAAAACTACTTCAGAATCACGGTTATCATAACGCGCATGTGATAATCCAGCAGCAGATAAGCAGACAGGATTTGGAGGACGCCTTGCAGGAATCACTAGTTTATCGTAGAGCCCTGATAGTCGCTAACAAAGGAGATCTATCAGGCACTGAGGCGGCCTATCAAAGACTGAAAGGGGGGTTTGGCGGGGATTTTGATATCTATCCCATTTCTGCCCGTAAAAAAATTGGGCTCCAGGATCTATCCCAAGCTCTTTTCGACCTTCTTTCGGTAATTAGGATATATACCAAAGCACCTGGGGAGGACCCCGAAAGGGAACCACTAGTTTTGGGTCGGGGCTCGGTGGTTCGCGATGTTGCCAAGAGCCTTCACAGGAGATTCGTCGTTAACTTCCGATTTGCCCGGGTATGGGGGTCATCGGTAAATTTTGGTGGAGAGATGGTGGGACTGGACCACGTACTCGAGGACGGGGATACCGTGGAGGTCCATGCGAGGTGATGGAATGGATAGAATGGACTCGGTCTGGGTCGCCTTCATCGAACCCGAAACTCCGGGCAATATAGGTTTCCTGGCCAGGACCATGAAGAACTTCGGGTTGAGAAAGCTAATTCTCGTCGGAGGCTGTGAGATGGCGGAGGAAACCTGGACCTTTTCCATGCATGCCAAGGACGTGCTGAAAGGGGCGAAGAGAATGACCTGGAGAGAACTCTTGGACAGGGATTTTGATTTTAAGATAGGGACCACCTGTCGACAGGGAAATGATCATAACCTGGCAAGGGTGGCCATAGACCCCCAGAGTCTGGGCCAGTCCCTGAGGGACATTGAGGGAAATGTCTGTATCCTCCTAGGGAGGGAGGGAAATGGATTGAGCCTAGAAGAGATCGAGCTCTGTGATATCGTGGTCAAAATACCTTCCTCTCCTGATTATCCCCCTCTTAACGTAACTCACGCGGCCGCGGTGATTTTCTACGAAGCCTTTAGGCATGTATCAGAGCCTGGGATGCGAGGGATGAGAGAGGCCAGCGCAGAGGAAAAGCGGGTTCTTCTGGATACCGTGGATGGAATCATAGCCTCCAGTGGGCTCCCCAAACATAGAAAGCGCATGAGCAGCCTCGTCTTCAGGAGGGTGGTGAATAGGGCCTTTATCTCCGGGAGAGAGTGTCACACCTTGATAGGGTTGATTAAATCTATCTCGGAAAGTCGGGGGGATTGAACCTTACGACTTCAACCTCTGCCTGTTTCAGGTATTTCAGCGAATCCTCGTCCGGATAGTGCTGACAGAAGACGACCCGTACTATACCCGCGTTGATGATCATCTTGGTACAAAGTATGCAGGGTTGATGCGTGCAGTAAAGGGTAGCTCCCTCCGTGCTGGCCCCATGGAGGGCACATTGGATTATGGCATTCTGTTCGGCGTGAACCGCTCTGCACACCTCGTGGCGGGTACCCGATTTTATGTGCCTCTCCTCCCTCAGGCAACCTATATCCAGGCAGTGAGGCAGGCCCTTAGGGGCCCCGTTGTATCCGGTGGAGAGTATGCGCTTATCCTTTACAACAAGGGCGCCGACCTTTTGCCTCAGGCAGGTAGAGCGCTTGGCCACCACGCGGGCTATTTCCATGAAATATTGGTCCAGGTGTGGTCTTTGGGCCATCTCTGGTTTGAAGTGCAAGTAGCAATATAAATAGTAGTTTTCGGTCCTTTGGAAATGGGTGGTTCATTGTGGCGATGGTCGGGGATAGATTCTTAATCAAGGGCTGCCCGTTTGTATATGAATTGTGATGGGAGGAGTGTTGGATCTTTCCCGGACCAGCAACGCAATCCTGGAGAATGTGGGCCAGGTCATACTGGGGAAGAGAAAGGTGGCCAAGCTTCTCCTGTCTACACTACTGGCCGGAGGCCATGCGCTTCTAGAGGACGTCCCCGGGACCGGCAAGACCATGATGGCAAGGGCCTTTGCCAAGTCCATGAAAAGTAGCTTCAGGAGGATACAGTTCACCCCGGACCTCCTCCCCTCGGACATCATTGGGGTAAATATCTATAATCAGAAGACCTCCGAGTTCGAGTTCAAGCCAGGGCCAATCTTTGCCAGCGTGGTTCTGGCCGATGAGATAAACAGGGCATCCCCAAAAGTGCAGTCGAGCCTCCTCGAATGTATGGAGGAGGGGCAGATAACCGTGGACGGGGTGGCCCATCAGTTACCTGAAATCTTTTTCGTCCTGGCCACTGAGAATCCTGTGGATCAAGAGGGGACATATCCCCTGCCGGAGTCTCAAAAGGATCGCTTCATGGTGAGGCTTAGGATGGGTTATCCTGACCGCTTCCAAGAGCGGGAGATGATCCGTCTCCATAGGGAGGATCATCCAATAAGGTGTATTAGCAGCGTATCCACATCCGAGGAAATAATTGGGTTGAAGAAAAGGCTCCGAGAAATCAGGCTTGATGAAACGGTGGAGGAGTACATCGTTGAGCTGGTCAATTCCACCAGGGAATCAAAGGATCTGTTGCTGGGAGCCAGTCCGCGGGCCACCCTTGCCCTGTTCAAGATGTCTCGGGCCATGGCTGCCCTGGATGGGAGGTCCTATGTTCTTCCGGACGACGTAAAGCAGCTTGCACCCTGTGTCCTGGCTCACAGATTGGTAGTCGATCCAGTTTCCCGTATGAATGGCCTTTCTGCGGAGGATATCGTTGAGGACCTGATGGGAAAGGTGTCAGTTTCTCTGCCCGAGGGCTAGGTTTCAATATGCTGACAAAGAGAGGTTGGTTTGCTCTAGGACTCACGGCCCTTTTGTATATCCTGGCCGATGTCTTACAACTGAGGGCCCTTTATACCATCTTTGCTGCTATGTCTCTATGCATTCTCATTTCCTATCTCCAGGTCAGGATAACTCCGTCCAGACTTTTCTTCTCCAGGTCCATTGCCAGACGAACTCTAATTGAGGGGGAGGAGGTTTCCGCCGAGTTACGGGTGAGGGTTGGAGGCAGAATTTCCGGTGTTCCCATAGGGATCGATGATTATTCGCCCCCCGAGGTAGAGGTTTTTGGTATAAACGTATCATCAATAGTTCCTGGCGGGATCATATCAAGTTATAGGATCCGACCCACCAGAAGGGGTATCTATGAGTTGGGTCCATCCATGGTTAAGGTTTCTGATATCTTCGGTTTCCTGGAGATGGTTCACCAGTTGGGAGAAACCGATATCATAACCGTGTATCCCAGATATGAAGCCACGAATCTGCCAGGACTTGACACCAGCACCGGAGCAATTGGCACCACCACGGCGGAAAGCAAAGGAACCTCTCCGGATTTTCTCAGGATAAGGGAGTATCAACCGGGAGACGAGGTCAAGGTAATTCACTGGAAATCATCGGCCAAGCGGGGAAAGTTGATGGTACGGGAACTGGAGAGGGAGGAGGCCAGGAGTGCAAATATCGTGATGGACTGCCGCCAGCGGTCCTATCCAGCCGGGGATGAGGCCTTTGAAACTGCGGTCAGAATAGCGGCCTCGCTCGCCGTTTCCATATTGAACGAGGATATAGAGGTCGGTCTCATCCTCAACGATAGCAGACGTCAGTTCGTTTTCAAGGACAGAGGGCCGGTCCAATACCACAGAATCCTATCGAGTCTGGCATCGGTTAGTCCAGATGGCAAGTTGCCCTTGGATCGGATCTTGGATAATATCGGGGATGGAAAGCGGGGCAATGGAAACATGATCGTTGTTACCGGAAGGGCGAGTCGAGGTGATGCCCTGTCCCTAATCCGGGGTGCGGGGACCGGGAGATCATATCTAGTTCTAACCAGTCAGGGTCAGGCCCCTTCTCTGAAATCTTTGGGACGGGAAGTCAAGATAGGGGTGCCGGCGAGTGGTGGCGGTGGTATTCTATGGGGGTGACGGGGGCCAGAGGTCGGGGAAGGATCGAGGGGCTTTTTCATTTTCCCCTGCTTCTCATGGCCGTCATACTCATCTCCCTATTCTCACTATCGACCATTCCGGACGTGGTTGGCTGGGAATATGCCGTGGTGCTGGTTGCCCTTTCTGGGCTGGCAAATCTCATGATATCCCCGGAGACCAATCACTTCAGAATTTCCGGGGAGATAAAGCGAACCCTGCTAGTATTCATGGCCATACAGGTGGTGCTGGGTCTTTTCATCGGTGTCAAAACCCTGCAGAGGATTGATGAAATCAACGAGCAGATCTGGGAGCCGGCCGAGTTCTCCTGGTCAGAGAAATTTGATGAGTTTCTAAAATTGACCATTGGCGTTTCCGAAAGTGGTAGTCTATTGCCCACGGCCGCCTGGACCATTTCCTTCCATGGGGTTTTCCTATCATCGCTCTTCTCGGCCTCCTATCTCACATCGATTCCCTCCGTGGGCCTGGTTGTTGCTGGATTACTCTGGACCGGGGAATCTCAGCCTGGTTTTTTGGATTTCCTATTAGTAGTATCCATCATAGCCGCAATTGGGCTGGAGGGAATCTTATCCAGCATCAAGAAGGCCTCGGGGAGTATCGCCCCGGCAGTTTTCCTGGGTAAGAGGAGGGAGTTGGCGCTACTGAGCCTGGCGTTGGTAATTTTGGCCTTCATTACCCCCGATTTGAGGGGAGTGACCCCCATAGAGGAATTCTGGGATATTAGCTCCCCCATGGGGGGATCGGCGGCCCGAGGGAGGCTAAGGTTTTCCACCCACTACTCCTTCATCGGGAAATTGAGGGTGGACCCCAGTCCCGCATTCCTGGTGAGCTCGAAGGAGCCCCACTTGTGGAGAGGTCTGGTCTTTGACAGATATACGGGCAGGGAATTCCTGGTGGAGAATCTCACAAAAACCATTTATTCCGAGGACCAGGGTCTACCGCCTCTTTACCAGGGCCCCCCGGAGGACGAGAAATTGGTCACTCACGATTATCTCCTATTGACCCCCTTACCGGGCGTGGTCCTCCATGCATACGAACCTAGATCAGTAAAGGGCCTGAGGTCCTTCGGGGTAACTGAATCCCGAATGATTACCACCCAGGGGTCCAGTCCAGAGGGTCTGAGCTACCAGGTATCCTCGGCAATCATCAGCTCCAGCCCCTCCTCGTTAAGGTCCGAGCCACGTATCGAGTCGCCCGATCCAAGATATGTACAGGTTCCAGTGTCGGTGCCAGCACGGGTTGGGTCCCTTGCCCAGAACATAACTCGCGGGAAAAACGGTTTCTTTGAACAGGTGCTATCCATCGCTCGCTATCTGAGGAATATGAGATACGATCTTTCCGTTTCCAGCATACCCCCGGGAAGAGATGCTGTGGACTATTTTCTCTTTGAATCCCAGCGCGGGTACTGCCAACACTTCGCTGCGGCCATGGTAGTTCTCTGTAGGGAGTTGGGAGTACCGGCCAGGGCCGTGTCGGGGTTTGGTTCCGGGTCCTTCGATCCGGAAACTGGGATGTATAGAGTTCTTCAACTTCATAGCCATACCTGGGTCGAGGTCAGGTTCCAAAACTATGGTTGGGTGGCTTTTGATCCAACGCCGGGCGGAGTAGGGGGACCTCCGGTGCCGGATGCCGTGGAATCCCGGACAATTCTAGATGGAGTTATGCCCTATTACGGAGATATCCAGAAGCAAGATACAGAGGTCTTTGTGACCGATGCCCCGGAGTACATATCGCCGGACACCGCTTTTCGGATATTGGGAAGGGTTGTAAACAGGGAAAGCGGAGCTGGTATTCCCGGAATCGGCCTCAACGTAACCCTAAACACCACCGATGTGGATGAATTTCCCACAATGGTGAACCCCAAAAAGGGACTTGATATCTCCATGTTGGACACGAGAACCAGTTCTGACGGTGATTTCTCGGCCCTTTGCATGCTTCCTCCATATATATCTACACGGCTATCAGAGGCGGAAATACTGATAGTCTGTACGGGAGACGAATTCAACTCCCAGTCGAGCATAAGCTTACGGATTCCGGTAAGAAGCAGGACCGTGCTCTCCCTGGATATCCTCGGGGACCAAACTCCCTTGGTGATAGTATCCCTAACCGGGCCTCGGGGACCCCTCGCCAACCAGGAAGTGAAAATAATGCTCGATGGCGAGGACATCCATGTCGGCTTGACCAATGAGAGCGGGGTTATGACCTTCCTCCTACCGCCGGATTCGGAGGGGCTGCTGACCGCCAAGTTTCAGGGGAATGGGACCCTGGGAGCGTCGTACGACTCGTTCAACCTAGATGCCTATGCAGTTGATGGGGGAGAGGGTTCCCCGGGGGGAAATTGGTGGTGGGTCCTCTCCATTCTCCTTTCGATAACGCTCGTATCCCTATTTTTCATATCCAGAATCCGGGGCGGGTATGGCAATTACTCGATATCCGACATCTATAAAGGGATGCTGAAGGACCTCCGAAGCGCGGGTTATTCGAGGAGAGAAAGCATGACCCCTCACGAATTTGCCCTTTGGTTGGAGGAAAGGGGTGTACCCTGCTATAAAGAGATTCGTGATCTGACGGAGAAATACGTGCACGCCACTTATGCAGGGGGGTCCATGACTGGAGAGGAAATTGAGGAAGCAAGGATAGCCGTAGAAAGGATACGAAACCGGCTTCATGTGTCCAGGGTCTCGATCCAGAACATGAACAGGTTATTTTGGTCCCTTAAATCCAGCATCGGAAACCAATTCCAGATTTAGGACAGGTCCTTGGTAGATTTAGGGTCCAACACCCAGGAGTCATCGATCAAATCCGCCTGAATGGACTTGTCTTCCGTCCCCCCTGGGTGCTGGTCAACCACCAGGCCGTGCTTCTTGACCCTTACCGTCTTGTTTATGGTGAAGAAGAGGGTGATGGTGGTCATGCTATTCCCGATTTCCCAGTTTGTGACGTTTACCTCATTATAGGTGTATATCTTGTGGGTCAGGTTACCCTTTATATCCACCTGGCCAAACCGGGACGTTACCTGGCTCTCCAGTGATCTGACCACCGTGGCCAACTTGGTTTTCGCCTGCCTCTTCGTCAGTTCGTCCTGGGTGGGGATCATGAGATACCATGAGGACATAATCACCACCAGAACTACGGCGTAGGCCAGAACAATTTTCTTCATGTTATCCTCTCATGTGAATTCAAGGTCTGGAAAATGACACTTCACCCTGTGTCCCCTCCCCGCAGTGTACTCCTTGGGCTCCTGCTCTGAGCAGATAGATTTGGCGAAGGGGCATCTCGTGTGGAAGCGGCATCCCGATGGTGGGTTTATGGCGCTGGGAACGCTACCCTCAAGTACAATGTGCTCCCTTTTCCTGGAGGGATCTGGCAGGGGGATTGATGAGAGTAGGGCACGGGTATAGGGATGCCTGGCGTTTTGAAAGACCTCCTCAATTTCTCCCGTCTCCATGATCTGTCCCAGGTACATGACCGCGACCTTGTCGCACATATGACGTATCACGCTGAGGTCGTGTGAGATGAACAGGTAGCTCATGTTATGTTTCTTTTGCAGCGCAAGTAAAAGATTCAAAATCTGGGCCTGGACGGAAACATCAAGAGATGAAGTCGGTTCATCCAGGATAACGAGTCTGGGATTCACTGCCAGTGCTCTCGCCACCCCTATTCTCTGTCTCTGGCCTCCGCTGAATTCATGCGGGTATCGTTGTGCGTGTTCCGGGTTAAGGCCCACATCCTTCAGCAGTTCAAGGATTCTAATCTCCAAACGCTCTCCTTTAAGGCCCTCCAGTATCTGGAGCGGCTCGGCTATGGTGTCCCTAACCGTCCTTCTGGGATTGAGCGATGACTGCGGGTCCTGGAACACGATCTGCATGTTTCTCCGCATCTTGCGAAGCTGTTTCTTTCCCAATTTGGCTATATCGACCTGTTCCCCGTCTATCTTGAACATGACCTGTCCCTTTGTGGGGTCCAGAAGCCTGATTAAGGTTCGACCCACCGTGGTTTTGCCACATCCGGACTCGCCGACCAAACCCAGAATCTCTTCACGCCCGATCTGAAATGATATATCATCCACTGCATGAACGTAGGTGATATCCCTTCGAATAAGACCTTGAGCTATCGAAAAGTACTTTCTGAGATCGATGGCTTTGAGCAGGAAATCATCTTCCAAGTTATCTCACCTGTGACAAGCCACGTAATGGTCTTCCCCCACCCGAACCAGTTCCGGGCGCTGTCTTTTACAGACGCCCTTGGTGAAGGCGCAGCGGGGATGAAAACGGCAGCCGGTGGGGGGGTTGATAAGGTCTGGCACCGATCCGGGAATTATCCTAAGATCTTCCCTATCCACGTCTACCGATGGTATAGAGTCCAGAAGCCCCTGGGTGTAGGGGTGCTGCGGGTCATTGAAAAGTGTCCTCACATTTGCCATTTCCACTAGGGTTCCGGCATACATCACCGCGACCTTCTCGCACATCTCGGCTATCACACCCATGTCATGGGTGATCAGGAGCAAGGCGGTGTTCATCTTCTCGTTGAGGTCATCTATTAGGTCCAGAATCTGGGCCTCTATGGTGACGTCGAGTGCGGTGGTTGGTTCGTCAGCGATCAGTAACTTGGGTCTACAGGAGAGGGCCATGGCAATCATGCATCGCTGCCTCATTCCCCCGCTCAGTTCGTGGGGATATGAGTTGGCTACTCCCTCGGCATTTGGTATTCTTACTACATTCAACATCTCGATGGTTTTCTGTCTTGCCTCGATCGGTTCAAGTCCCTGATGAAGGATTATGGCCTCGTCTATCTGGGAACCCACGGTGAACACCGGGTTAAGGGAGGTCATGGGGTCCTGGAATATCATGGATATGCTTCTTCCTCTGATCCTTCTCATTTCCTCGTTGGAGAGGTCGATCAAATTCCTGTCCTCAAAAAGTACCCTCCCTTCCATGATTCTGCCCGGCGGGTTAGGTACCAATCGCATTATGGAAAGCGCCGTGACGCTCTTTCCGCATCCGGACTCTCCGACAAGACCCATCTTCTGCCCGGGCTCGATATCGAAAGAAACCCCGTCTACGGCCTGGACGATGCCATCCTCGGTGAAGAAATGGGTCTTAAGGTCCTGAATATCCAGTAGTTTCAATCCTTTAGCCTCCGTATCATCTCTTCATACGTGGATCGAGGGCGTCTCGTAAGCCGTCTCCAAAGGTGTTGAATCCCAATATGGAAAGCACTATGGCCAATCCCGGAAAGAAGACCAGGAAGGCCTTCGATGTGGTTGCGTACTGCCTCCCCTCGAATATGGCCCTTCCCCAGGAAACAGCTCCCTCCTGGGCACCGAATCCCAGGTAGGATAGTGAAGCTTCGGTGAGGATTACGGTGGCTATTCCTAGGGTTACTAGCACGATGATAGGGGAGATCACGTTTGGCAGGATGTGGTGGATGATTATCCTTCTATCATTTGCGCCAACTGCCCTGGCGGCCTCCACGAAGTCCATCTCCTTTATGGACAGGATCTGGCTTCTAACCACCCTGTAGATGCCGCTCCAGGATAGTAGAGCCAGAGCCAGGAAGACAACGGCCAGACCGTTCCAGAGCGAGAAAAGGGTCTCGCTATCGATGAGAACGATATTGGTCCACGGTATCCTTACGGCGATATACACGTCCCTTAAAATGGCGACCAGGACTATGACGAACAGGAGGAAGGGAAAGGCCATCACGATGTCATTAATCACATTGAGGACCTTGTCCACCCAGCCCCCGTAATAGGCCGCGATCGATCCTATCAATATGCCTATGGCTGCGGCCGATAACTCCACCGAGAGCCCAAGGGCCAGCGATATCCTGCTCCCGTATATCAAGACGGAAAGCATGTCCTTACCATTCCTCGTCGTTCCCAGAATATGGTTCTTGGATGGCGGCTCTTCTAGGTGTTGCAATGAGTATTCGTGGTCGTAGTTATCGGGATTGCCGGGATCCGGGTAGGGGGAGAGAAGATGAGCGAATACGGCTACAATGACCAGGGTGATGATTATCAACATGCCCACGATAGCGGCTCTATTTCTCTTGAATCTACGGAACATCAGTTCCCAGGTGTTCGTCTTGTACTTGAAGAAAATCGGATCAAAATAGCCATATGCAATCTTGAGAAAGAGGTAGAAGGCGGCAACGAAAAGGCAGGTCACCATTATCCTATGGGGCCATATGGAAAGGTCTATGGGACCGAAGACGGCCTGCCTGTCGAGCTGGGAATAGAGCCAGCCGAAGAAGACGAGAATTGCAAAGAAGATTATCACGAACTTGATTTTTTCCTTAAAGTTCTCCTTACGTCTCTTCACCAGTTCTTCCAGATCCTTTTCCGACTTTGTGTCCGATGACTCCTGATTCACGGGGTCACCTTCTCATATTCGACTCTAGGGTCAATAACCGAGTACAGGAGATCAACTACCAGGTTGATTACTACCACACCCAGGGAAAATAGCAGGGTGGTGGTCACTATGACTGGGTAGTCCCTGGAGGCTATAGAACTGATGTAAAGTTGTCCCAGTCCATGCCAGCCAAAGACGGCCTCGGTGATCACTGCCCCGCCAACGATGAGTGGAAATTGTAAACCGATGACCGTTACCACCGGGAGAAGGGCGTTTCTGAATGCGTGCTTGAGTATGACCACCTTCTCCTTAAGCCCTTTGGCCCTAGCGGTCATTATGTATTCCTCCCTGATCACGCCAAGCATGGATGAACGAGTTAGCCGGGTGGTAATTGCGGCCATGGCAGTGCCAAGGGTTATGGCTGGTAGTATTACCTTTGAAAGGCCGTCCAGGCTCAGAAGGGTTTCGGGGGCTCCGATGTTGAAGATGCCAAGCTTGGTATAGAAAATGACTATGAGCATGAGGCCGAGCCAGAAATTTGGCGTGGCCACCCCTATCTGTGAGGCGATCATGGTGATATTGTCGATTATGGAGTTGTGTTTATAAGCCGAGATGATGCCCGCGGGCAGAGCTATCAGCACTGAAACACCTATTGAGATTACCCCCAGGAACAGGGTTCTCGGCAGCCTGGCCCATATCAGGTCCCCAACATCCTCTCTATAGCGGAAGGAGGTCGGGAAATCAAGGGTTATCAGGCTCTTTAGAGTGGTGTAGAACTGTACGTGAAGCGGCTCGTTTAGCCCCCATTTTTCCCTGAGTATATCCCTTGCCTCCGGGTTATCACGCCTGCCCATTGCCAGACGTGCAGGGTCACCTGGTGCGGCAATGCAGAGCGTAAATACTATGGTGTATACTCCAAACATTACCACGAACATCAGGCCGATCTTCTTGAGGATATATTCTCTCAACAGCAGTCACTAATCTCAGTAAATATAAAAAAAAGAAAAAAAGAAAAATGGTTAAATGTTTTCGCTATTGGTGGTCAGGTTCGATCCACACGTCAAGACATTTCTCGTTCGAGAAACCTTGTCCGCCCATTTTTACGTTATGGACCCATGGCTGCCAGACCGACGTCGCCCTTGGGTGGAAGAACCACCATTGCGGGTTGTCCTCCTGTAGGATGGCCGTCATCTCGTGGTACATGTCGAGTCTTTCCTCGGTATCCGTTTCCTTCTTCGCTCCATCTGCGAGAGCGTCGAAGGTCGGGTTCACGTACCGGGCGCTGTTCGGATCGGGTATATTGTCCGATTCCCAGAGAATCATGAAGTTCTCGGGGTCCGGATAATCGGTCCCCCATCCCAACGTCATCAAGGTGTAGTTACCCTCGTCCATGTTACCAATCAAGGTCGCGAAGTCGTACTGGTTGTAGGATGCCTCGATCCCTATCTCGCGTAGGTTGGCAAGATGGGTCTCGGCGGCGGTTTGCCATGTGTTGCTGACGTAGCTCTGGTACTCTATTTCAAGTTCCTTGCCCTCGTATTCCCTGATTCCATCGCCATCGGTGTCCACTATTCCGTTTTCATCCAACAGCTGTTTGGCGGACTCGGGATCGTAGGTGTACTCGTATTCGTCGTATAGCTCCTGGGAGAAGCCCCAGAGAGATGGCGGTAGCGGTCCTCTTGCCTCGATGTGTCGACCCTTGAATATGGTGTCAAGGATCTCCTTCTTCTTGAGGCCGTAAGAAACCGCATTCCTGATCGCCTTCTCCTTGAAAGGCCAGCTCTCGCAGTTAAAGTACAGCCAGTAGGTCACCAGCTCGGAGTATGTCTTGGAATACTCCTGCATCTCCTCGTCCTCGAGGTATTCCTCCCAATGCGTGGAAGGCACACCAGAAACCGAGACATCTCCTGCCAGGAATCCCTGCCAGACGACCTCCTCATCCTCGTGCACGTAATACTCGTACTTGTCCAGATACGGGCGCTTGTTCCAGTAGTCGTCGAAAGCTTCGAGAACTACCACCGAACCGGCGTCCCATTTCACGAACTTGAAGGGTCCGGTCCCAACTGGGTTCTTGGACCAGTCATCACCCGCGGCCTCCACTTCCTCCTCTGGAAGGGGTGCGAATGATGGATAGGCGAGCTTGGCCAGGAAGGGCACGAACGGGTACTCGAGGGTCAGCCTAACGGTAGTGTCGTTAAGGACCTCAACATTCGTGATCTCCTCGGCAAATCCGGCTCTGGGGGATGCAAGTTCCTCGCTAACCAATCTATCGAATGAATACTTAACATCCTCCGCCGTCATGTTCCGCCCATTGTGGAATTGAACTCCCTCTCTTAGATAGAAGGTGTACTCCAACCCATCGTCACTGACATCCCAGGACTTCGCCAAACCAGGCTGAATCTCGGTTGTGCCGGGTTCGAAATGTACCAGGGTGTCGAATACCTTCGTGCAGATCTCGATGGATGCCTCGTCGGTCACTAGTTGCGGATCAAGTGTAGATGGTTCAGCTCGCCACCTGGTAAGAGTTCCGCCAAACTTGGTGTCATTGCGGCCGGGGTACTCGTCGTCCTTGTTTATTACGCCATCGCCGTCGTCGTCTAGATACTTGGTGTCATCTTCTCCGGGATACTGATCTTCACTGTCGGGGATTCCGTCCCCATCTGAGTCTTTCTCTTCAGATATGCAACCGGAAAGAGCGATGATAGCCCCAACTAGAACGAGGCTTATCAAAACGCTCATCCAGCGCAGTTTTATATTTCCCATTTTATTCTCCCCTGCGAAAAGCAAAGCGCTTGCCTAGCTCTCGTACGCATGGGTAGTAATCAATGAGCTCTCGTCGATTATTAATAAGTATTTGTCTAAAACGGGTCTTTCGTTCCTTTTTCGATATCTTGAGGTTTCAACACGTTTTTCGCCCCCTCAGAACTTTTGTCCAACAGAAAGGAAGTTATAAAGATTTCAGGCATCATTTTTCTTTACCCGTTCATCCAGATAGTTGGACCGGGGATTATGAACTGCGATCGATCGAAGACGAATCTTCACGTGCATGAATTGGATTACGTCATCGAAGATGGCATCCCTGTATTGCGGTTATTTGGTCGAGACGCCTTGGATAGACCCGCAGTCGCTCTTTTCAGTAAATTCCGTCCCTATTTCTACTGTATGCCCAAGCCGGATTCCAGCCCCAAGAAGCTGAGGGAGAGGATCATAACCCCCGAGATGTCCAGAAAGGCACACGTGATCGATGCCAGGGTGGAGACGAAAGGATGGAAAGGCGCGGAAACCGATCTAGTCCGGGTTATTCTAGACAGTCCCAGGAATGTAAGGGAATCCCGGTCAGTTCTAGGTCGCATACCTGCAGTGGAGGATACCTATGAAAAGGACATACTGTTTAAGAGACGTTTCATCATCGACAAGGGGATTGAACCACTTGCGGAAATTTCCGTAAGGGGGAAAGGTGAGCCCTGCGAACAATTTTCGGATTACATCATACGAGATGCGGAACTGGAGGAGGTCGGTAAAGGAGATTACCTGGAAATATCCGATCTCCGCGTGGCAAGCTTTGATATTGAAGTGGCCTGCAACAAGGCACCTGATGCCGAGAAGGACCCGATCATAATGATCGGCATAGGTGACTCCGATGGGTCCAGGGTCCTAAGCTGGGGTAGTAAATATCCCGGTGGCGAGTGCTTCGAATCAGAAGGGGAGATGATCTCCAGGTTTGTGGATATCGTCAGGGACAGGGATTATGATGTGTTAGTCGGTTATAACTCGGATTCCTTCGACCTCCCCTACCTGAAGAAACGTGCACTTAAGAACGATGTGAAGCTACTGCTTGGAAGGGACGATTCAGAAGTTCGGTACAGACCGGGTCCCATAACGGGAAGATCAATCATTAGGGGTCGGGTCAATATAGATCTCTATCCCGCAGCTCGTCGGATGCTGAACCTATCCAGGTATACACTGGACGAGGTTTATCACCACTTTTCGGGAAAAAAGAAACGGGACCTGGATGTAGATCAGATTTCGAGTCTGTGGGAGAGGGGAGGGTCCGAGGGAGTTGCCTCAGTTGCGAAATACTGCAAATCCGATGTGGAGGCAACGATGCTCATCGCGGACGAGATTCTCCCGACCCAGATTGAGCTTTCAAAGGTAACAAAGCTGTTGCTGACTGATGTTTCGAGGATGGGGCAGTCACAAATGGTGGAGTGGCTGCTTATTCGAAAGGCCCACGAGAGGAATCTCCTGGTCCCCAATAAGCCCAGATCTCCGGAGATCGCCAAAAGACGTAGGGAGACCTATGAGGGTGGCTATGTCCTGGAGCCCAGAAAGGGCCTTTGGAACAGGATTGTTGCCCTGGATTTTAGAAGCTTGTATCCCACTATAATAGTAACCCATAATGTTGACTCATCCACCATGGACTGTAAATGTTGTGAAGGGGAGAATGTATCTCCCACCGGACACATGTTCTGTAAAAGGAAAGAGGGCTTCATCCCCTCCATCCTCGCCCCCCTGATTGAGAGAAGAGGGCGGCTCAAGGAACAAATCTCGGAACTTCATGAGGAGGAAAGGACCAGTCGGAAGAAGGACGCGATGCAGAGAGCATTGAAGATACTTTCAAACTCATTTTACGGGTACACAGGGTATCCCTATGCGAGATGGTATTCAAGGGAGTGCGCGGAGAGCGTTACTGGTTGGGGCCGTCTATACATAAAGAAGACCATAGATATGGCGGAATCAAATGGATTTCAGGTCCTCTACTCGGATACCGATTCCGTCTTCATCACCAGGGAATCGGCTGATGAGAGTGAATTGAAAGGACGGGCGGAGGAGTTGCTCCGGGAAGTGAATTCTTCCCTTCCAGGAATTATCCAACTGGAGTATCAGGGATACTACCCTCGCGGATTTTTCGTCAGTAAGAAGAGGTACGCCCTGATCGATGAGCTGGACCAGATCCGAAGCAAGGGTCTGGAGGTGGTGAGAAGGGACTGGTCACCGATAGCAAAGGAAACCCAGCAGAAGGTCCTGGAGGCGATTTTGGAGAAAGGAGATCCCTCCCTGGCTGCGGAACATGTGACTCAGTCGATAAAAGATCTTTACCAGAGATCGGTAGATATCGAGGATCTAACCATATCCACCACTATGACCAAGAGGATAGAGAACTATGAGTCAGACGCGCCACACGTTGCACTCGCCAAGCGTCTCATGGAGAAGGGTAGAAAGGTCGATAAAGGGGCCACATTGGACTACGTGGTAAGGAAGGGAAGGGGAAACGTGGGGGACAGGGCCGCCCTAGCCGAGGATGCATCAATTGATGACTACGATATTGAGTACTATGTTGAGAAACAGGTTCTTCCTCCCTCCATGCGGATTCTATCCACCTTCGGCTATAGAGAGGATGATATAAGGCACTATAAGACGACCCAACAGACTCTGGACAGTTTTGGGTAGAGGAGAGGAATCCTCCCTAGCTCCAGTTACGAAGATCTGTCTGCCTTCCCTTTGGGGCCGAGGAGGTCCCCTCAAGGGCCTTTTCTACCCGGTCAGGGGAGAAATCAAATTCTCCGCATAGAATATCCTCAAGTTTCTTCCTATCGGGGTGCTGGAACTCCACTTCGTATTGGTCTCTTGACCGTGGTCTGGAGAAGAATTCCATAATATCCTTGAAATCCACATCGAAATCCCAATCCAACTTGTCTAGAAGGTCAGAAGGACTATCGTATTCCCTTACCATGTTCAGGCCTCTCTTGGGCCCAATTCCCCGGATCCCTCCCTGGTTGTAATCAGTACCCACCAGTATTCCCAGCATTATGAGCTGATCTTGGTTTATCCCAAGTTCCGTGAGGATTTCCTGCAGTTCAATCAATTGTAGTTCGATGTTGACGTATTCATTTCGATTCGGGAGCTTTCTCCGTCCGGTCATGGTCAGGTTTCTCACCAGTCGGGGGGAGCCGAAAAGGAGAGAGTCAAAGTCCTGGCTACTTGCGCCCCAGACATCTCCCCTGGCGGCCATGGTTGCCGCCTGGGCCTCGCCCTCGGTTGGGGCGTCGACATAGGGAAGTCCAAGGGCTGATAGTATGTTTCTGCAGTTTCTAACCATTTCCGGGGTTAGGCGAAGGGCGGACTGTGCATATTTTCTGGCCTTCTCCATATCCCCCTCCTTAAGTGCCTCTTTCCAGCGGCTTTTGGCCTCCTTTCTGGCCTCCTTTCGTTTGCGAATAACCTGCTTCTTGAATCGGGGGGGAGGCCCATCGAAGACATATATGGGCTTAATCCCCTCGGCAAGGATTCTCAGAGTTCTATAGAAGAGACCTGAATAGACAGAGGTAACTCTACCCTGCGAGTCGCGTAAAGGCTGACCATCAGGCTGTCTGATAATGGCCAGGAACTGGTGAAGAGCATTATAGGCATCTATAGCTACCCTTCTTCCTGATAGAAGCTCTAGTGTGATCGGTCTTCCCGGAAATAGATCGGCGAGGTTGACTCCCATTAGTGATCATATCTCGAATTCTATTCGGGCTTGTTCTTCAGCCTGGTCAGATATCCGGCTAATCTGTTTCTGTATCTCTTGGAAATGGAGAAAACTTCGGCAAGGAGCTTCTTATTTTCCTCGAAATCGCTACTCACCATATGTGGGTAATTCTCCAGAATCTCATTTCCAACATTCTTTATGTAAGATGGCTTAACTAGTCCCAATAACTCACCTCTGGAATCCCACCTTATTTTCCTTGCCTCTGATGACCGTTAGGGGAATGGCATCCTTCTCAAACTCCAATAGGGCAATGTCTATTGGATCCTCAACGCCTTCCGGAGTCTCGATCACCACTGGCGCACCCATTGCAATTTGAAGGGCTCGTGCGCCAATAATCCTAGCTTTTTCGTACTTAGTGTATCTCAAATAGCCTCCTCACTGGAGAGAGGATTTTTAACCAAATGCTTCGAACACTTTAAATATATTATCTAATCAATTCATCGATCTCCGAGGTGAACCCGCCGCTTGTTAGCTAAATCAATCTTGAATGCATTATGGTTTATTCTTCCGGCCTATTTTGCAAACGGTTCAGCTCTCATTTTTGGTGGGGGTCGTTCAATCGACGGCGGTGCCCAATTTTTCGACGGAAGAAGACTTCTCGGGGACGGGGTTACGATCCGAGGAACGCTCTTGGGAATTGTCGCAGGTTCCATAATCGGGCTCATCCAGGGAATTATAGGCGGGGAGATGGTATTTGGTTTGCTGCTCGGTTTTTTGCTAGGTCTGGGAGCAATGGTTGGAGATGCTTTGGGAAGTTTCAGCAAACGGAGGTTGGGGTTGGAGAGCGGGTCCCCGGCTCCGGTTCTGGACCAGGTGGGCTTCGTTATATTTGCATTTTTATTTGCATGCCTGGTTACTAGCCTTGAGCTGGGCATGCTTATGATTCTCCTCGTTCTCACCCCGGCAATTCACTTAATTACAAATGTGGTGGCCTTTAAGATAGGGATAAAAGATGTCTGGTACTAGGTGATCAAATTGTCATTATTGGATTCCTTGCAGGAAGAAAGGACTATCATAGACGAGGAGCTGGAGAATGTAATTCCCAGGGATTCCGGGATAGAGAATCTCTACGATGCTCACTGGGAGTTCATGGGTGGAGGCGGCAAGAGATGGAGGCCCATAATGTGCCTTTTGGTACACAGAGCTCTTGGTGGTTCAGCCGAGAAGATATTGCCCTACGCAGCTGCCATAGAGCTGGTTCACAACTTCAGCCTAATACACGATGACATTGAGGATGGGGACAGGAAGAGAAGGGGAAAGCCGACCCTCTGGGTCAAGTATGGAATTCCCAAGGCCATCAATATCGGAGACAACTTGTTAAACAAAGCCTACGAGTCGGTCATTCGACTTGAGGATAAGGGGGTGCCCAGCCCAGATATTCTATGGGCTGTAAAGATGCTTTCCAGGTCGACTGCCATTCTATCAGAGGGTCAGGCCATGGAGATGAATTTTCTGGAGAGATGGGATGTATCGGAGAGGGAGTACATCGAGATGGTATGGAGGAAGACCGGGGTTCTCATATCGGCGGCCTGTGCGGGAGGAGCATACCTGGCCGATGCGAGCGAATCGTTGGTCCAGGATATGAAGGACTACGGAATGCTCATCGGGCCCGCTTTCCAGATTGTTGATGATGTTCTAAACATCTCGGGGGATTTTGATAAATACAAAAAAGAAATTGGAGGGGATATCGGCGAGGGAAAGAAGACTCTGATGGTCATTCACCTATTGGAGCATGCCTCCCCAGAGGACCGAAGGATAGCCAAGAAGATACTTGGGAAGCCTAGGAAGGAAACCACGGCCTCCGACTATGAACGGGTAATAAGCATTATGAACAAGCAAGGTTCAGTTGAATATGCCAGGAAATTGGCCGAGAACAAGCTCCGAGAGGCTAAGGGCAAAATGTCCTCCCTGCCCAGCTGTCAGGAGAGGAAATTGCTCCTAAGGATGACCGACTTCCTGGTTAGAAGAGATTTTTAGGACCGTTATTGGAACTTGGCGTGATAAAATGTGGAAAAAGGGCATCTGCGATAAGTGTGGGTCCAAGGCCATGGTAAAGAGGACCAGGGGCAAGACTCTTTGCCGGGAATGTAAAAAAGAGCTTAAGAGGAAGAGAAAGATGGAGAAGATCCGACGGGACAATTACTAAATTCTTGTTACCCCTATTACCTCAACGTTCTCAACATTCTCCTGCGTTTTTATGACCTCCTCGACCGGGGTCGTTCCCCCTTCCTTGTCCTCCATCAATATATTGATCACCAGTGCCTCCAACCCGAAGGCTATCGGGTCCTTCCGGTAGATCTCTATCTTCGTATTTTCAGGAAGTGAATTCTCAATCCTGGAAACCAATTCATCAAGGTCAATGCCCACATCCGTGGGCATTACCCTAAATTGAGCAATTACGTCAAGTTCAACCAATTCAAACATCCTCTACGGACCTGAAAACCCACAATTGGGACAGATATACTTGTTACTTGTCCTCCTGCATCTCGGACAGCGATAAAGGGTTTTCTCTCTGCACTCAGGACAGGTGAATTTCACATACCTCGTCTTGGGCGGAATTTCCTTTCTACAGGAAGCACAGACTACCATTACAAATCTCCCTACCTCCAGCCGGGGTATAGATGAAAAATGTTTTCAGAGGTTATCCGCTTTAAGGAGACTCCAATCTCCTCCGTTTGAGGTCTATGATTGGTTTAAGGAACCTAGAGGGCCCTTGATGTAGTTCCGATTTACCGAAAACGTGTATATCACCTCCAAGGTACATTTTTAAGTTTGGAAAGGTGCCCTTTGGTGCCCGGCCGACCGTGGCGAGGTATCCCCCTTGGACCTAGACCTTCTTGAAGTCTCCGAGGAAGTAGGTTGTCTAGTAAGAGCTAGGAAGATCGTCTATTTTGTGGATGTCCAGAAGGTGGTTGATACGCTTCTGGAAAAATCGGATGAGGACGTGCTAATCGCATCATCCAAGAAGTCCTTGTTGGAATCGGTTCCCGAATCACGCCGGCTCCGCGTTCCTGAGGTCGCTCCCACGAATCCAACTAAGTATGCGGTCATGAAGCTCCTTGACAGGGAAATAGTTGAGGTTGGGGATGTTGTGGTCTGTGTCCTAAAACGTTCAACTCCCCTGGATACGATGTATATAGTTCCCGTCGAGGAGTCCATGAAAGAGGAGCTGGCCTTCCTGAGATCCGTTGGAATGGAGGTTCTGGAGGCCGTGCTCAGGATCGCTGTTGAGCTAGGTCGAGAGGGCAAGGAAGGCATGCCTGTGGGGACGGCGTTCATAGTGGGAGATACGAAGAACGTGCTCAAGAACTCGCACCAGATGATTCTCAATCCCTTCAAAGGTCATCCTAGGAGTAGTAGGAATGTACTTAACTCCGATATCAAGGAGGTAATCAAGAGCTTTTCCCTTCTGGATGGCGCATTCGTCGTCTCGGACAAGGGGTATATTGAATGTGCAGGCAGATATCTGGATGTAGATGCAAGCGACGTGGAGATTCCGGCAGGGCTAGGTGCTAGACACGCAGCGGTGGCAGGTATCTCAAGAGTCACCAAATCGGTGGGGATAACGGTTTCTAAGAGCGGGGGGATTGTGAGAATTTTTAAATCAGGAAAACTGATTCGAGGCATTGATCCAAAGTCCTACTCTTGACCAAGGACGTGATTACACGAAGACAACCAAAAGCGTTTGTCCCCAGTGCTTGAGAGTTATCGATGCCCAACTGTATGAGAGTGACGGGCGTCTAATGATCAGGAAGGCTTGTCCGGATCATGGAGAATTTGAGGATGTCTATTGGTCCAGGTATGATACATATGAGAGGTTTTTGAAATTTGACAGGGAAGGTCCCCATCTTGACAATCCCCGGACGGAAACCCTTCTCGGTTGTCCCTATGACTGCGGCCTGTGTCCGCAGCACGAGACGCCCACGGTTCTGGCCAATATAGACGTGACAAATAGATGTAATTTGAGATGCCCCATCTGCTTTGCCAATGCGGCCGCTTCGGGCTTCGTTTTCGAGCCTAGCCAGGAAGAGATAAGAGAAATGCTAGAAAATTTGAGGAAAAACCGTCCATTTGCCTGTCCCGCCGTCCAGTTTTCCGGCGGGGAGCCGACCGTTAGGGAGGACATCTTCGAAATTATCGGCATGGCCAGGGAGGTTGGGTTCCCTCAGGTCCAGATAGCTACTAATGGAGTAAAGTTGGCAAAAGACCCCCAATATGCTGTGAAGCTAAAGAAGGCTGGACTTTCCACCGTCTATCTGCAGTTCGACGGTATAGAGGAAGGCCCATATCTTGCAGCGCGCGGGTATAATGCCCTGCCCCAGAAGATCAAGGCGGTTAGTAATTGCGAAAAAGCCCATCTGGGAATGGTTCTGGTTCCCACCTTGATCAAGGGGGTGAACGACGACCAGCTTGGGGGGATGATAAGGTTTGCTGCCCAACATATTAAGGCGGTTAGAGCTCTAAACGTACAGCCGGAGAGTTTCACGGGCAGAACGGATCTGGATGATCTGGAGAAGCAGCGGATTACCATCCCCGACTGTTTGGACGCCATAGAGAACCAGACTGAGGGGTCCGTCCAGGCAAGTGATTTCTATCCCGTGCCCTTTGTGGTACCTATATCGGAGTTCATCTCCGCCTGGAGTCAAACAAAACAGGTAGAGTTTACCTGTCATCCGGCCTGTGGAGCGGCCACCTATATCTTTGTCGATGATGGGGAGATAATACCCATAACCCGTTTCGTTGACGTGGAGGGCTTCTTCGAGTACCTGACCGATATGTCGGAGGAATTGAAGGAGGACTCGGGAAGGGTTACCAAGTCAAAAGTAACCATAAAGATGGCCAGGTCCTTCAACCAGTTCGTGGATAAGGAGAGGAAACCGCCCGAGCTTAAGATCAGGAATCTATTACTCAGCGTTTTGGGTTCAGGTACCTATTCCTCCTTGGGAGATTTCCACAGCAAGACCATAATGGTGGGGCTGATGCACTTCATGGATCCCTATAACCTGGACCTGGACAGGGTTTCCAAGTGCGCCATCCACTATGCGCTCCCCGACGGTCGAATAATCCCCTTCTGTTCCTACAACACCATCCATAGATCCAAGGTAGAGGAGGAAATGGGCATCCCGTTGGAGGATTGGAAGACCCAGCATGACGGAAATTAGATTCCGTATCAGGTATCTATCTTGCGCCTGTAGCCAGCGACGATCTTTTCCAGGCCCTCAGCCGCCTTTTTCGCCTGTTTCTTGGATAACTCGCTTCTTTTCCTTTTTATGATCCTTTCCAACTCCTGCTTCTTGGCGACGGCGGTTGAACCCACCCTCAGGTAATTGAGTTGTTGGCTGGGAATTGCGACTATCTTCGCCTCCTCCAAGCTTTGGCGTGCTTGAGCCGGAAGGTTGCCCTTCATAAAGACTGCCTTGGTGCCAGTTCCTCTCAGTAAATCCGAAATGGAGCCCCCGGCTCCGGAGGCGTCATCGACCATAATGAAAGGTATCTCTTCATCGGGGATGCTTTCCGTTAGCTCTCGGAATGTATTCTTGGATAGATCATCGGTAATAGGTATGGCCTGTATCCTGTCGGCCACCCTATTAAGGCTGGAACTGGAAAACGATGATAGTTTCCTGCGCAATCTGTTTCTGTCCTCGGCAACCCGGGATAGGCTCCTCTTCATTTCCTTGATCATCTCGTTACGGGAGTTTACCTCCTTCGACCTCACGATTTTCCAAAATCCCTTGGACCTTGCCTCCTCTAATTCATTTCCCAGGGATCTTATCTTGAGTTCCCTCTCCTTGATCTTGGTCTTAAGATCCAGTATCTCCTGTTTCATATTCTTGATCATGGAGTCCTCTATCCGGTGAGCCCTTTGGAGTTTCGATTCATTTACTTCGGATGGCTGGGAACGCTCTGCGCCTTGACTATCCTGGCGGCTTGTAGGCGATGGGCCTTCCTTTCCAAGTTCCCGGGCGAGTGATTCGCTCAGGCTGGTTCCCGAAACCACTCTGGCCTTTACCTGTTCCGATATTTCAGAGAGCCCCCTATCCTGGAGTTTCTTATCGATCCACCTGAATTTTTCCTCGTAGTTATCAAGGGCCTTAACAGCGGCGGCAAAGGCGTCCTTTTCATGTGAGTTGTTAAAGGCCGGTCCCTGGTTGGATTCCTCTGCATACTGGCTCGCTATCTCCCTCTTCTCCTCCACGGTGAGGGATCTATTGGGAACAAAGGGCACGGCCTCGAAGAGATGACATATCTTCTCGACGAAACTGGGTATAGGGGATACATCTGAGGCAATTACCAGAGGATAGCCATGGTCCATGATTAGGTTGGTCACATCGTCGATGGAGCAGGTTCTAAGGCTGCGAATTCCAAGAACCTCTCCCTCGATCCCCAGAATGGCTATTCCCACCGTCGTTCCCGGGTCGATGCCTACTATGAGGTTTTTCTTTTCTCCCAAATCTTGTTCCTCATTACTCTCCTTATCTCTTCCTCGCTCAGTGAGGGATATTTTTTCCTGAAATGGTTGCATATATTTTGGACATCCCTCTCAAATATTTCACCGGCCTGCGGGTGCTCTAACCCTATCCACTGTGGCCAATCAATTATCCTGAACTCCTTGCCGTTAATTAGCACGTTATATTCGCTTAGATCACCATGAATTATGCCCAGCTCCCTGCAACGGGCGATGGATTCCAGGATGCCCTCCAGAAGATCACCGGGATCAGCCGCTTTGGTCTTGGATAGCTCGTTTCCATGAAATCTGGACTCTATCACCGCGTTTCGGTTATGGGAAAGTGCTTCGGGTACCGGTATCTGACCATTCAAACGGTTGAGTGCCCGGTACTCCCGCTTGGCAGCTATCTTGGCTGCGTAAAGCCACGTGAAATGATGTTTATCCTTCAGATAGGGTCTGAGTCTATTGACCTCGTGAAACGAGGTTCTTCCCAGCCGGTGAAACTTGACGATTAATTCCCTACCCTGGTTGAGCGCCTCGTATATCTCCGATTCCTTTCCCACCGCCACCTGGCCTCCGATCTCCTCTATCTCCTCGCTATTGACCAGTACGTTCAGGGCCAGGAAATCGTAACCCAGGGGGAGGAGCTGGAAACCTTCATAGGGATCGCTCTCCTTGTGGATCAATCCGCGGTCTCCCAGGCGCCCTAGGTGGTATTTGAGGTCGGGGAGATCCATCTTCGTGTATTTTAGTAGGCGGGTTTGAGGCACGAGACTACTACGCTTTAGGCCAGTTTCTATGGAATGGAGAACCTTGAAATCGTCCTTTCCAAGCTCCTTGAAGCTGGTAAAGCTCTTCTTCATCCAACACCTCATTTCAAAGTTTTCTAGTAGATTCTTCCATATGCCCGGTCGCGCTCCATTTGGCGGAGCCTATCCACGCGTTTCGCCGTAGGGGGGTGGCTGGAAAAGAGGCGGGAGATTGCATCTCCTCTAAAGGGATTAACGATAAACAGGTGGCCGGTGGCAGGGTTACCTCCCTTGGCAGGTTTTCTTTCGGCTATGGATTCTATTTTCTCAAGTGCACTGGCCAGGCTACCTGGTTTGCCGGAGATCTCAGCCCCTTTCTCGTCGGCCCCGTACTCCCTATTCCTTGAAATGGCCATACGTATCATGACTGCGGCAAGGGGGACCAATATGGCTATTAGAACCAGTCCGATAATCCCCATTCCTCCCTGGTTTCTGCGGCCTCCTCCACCCATGAGAAGACTCCACCTTGCCCAGAACGCCATATATCCAATTGCCCCAGCTATTGCAGCGGCCAGTACCATGACCAGGGTGTCTCGATTCTTGATGTGGGCCATCTCATGTCCCAAAACGCCTTCAAGTTCCTCCCTGCTCAGCGCATCCAGGGCGCCCTCGGTCACCGCCACTGCAGATGAAGAGGGGTCTCTGCCCGTGGCGAAGGCATTTGGTATCCGGCTGGAGACCAGGGCGACCTTGGGTTTTGGTATGCCAGCGTTGTTTGCCAGCCGGGATACCATCTTCTGAAGCTCGGGATACTCCGATTCCTCCAGAACCTTGGCTCTATACATCTTCAGGATGATACTATCACCATACCAGAAAACGATCAGGTTACCAAAAAGTGCCAGGGCAAAGAAAATGAAAAGGGTGTAGGGATTGCCGTTGCCGACGATATAGCCAACGATAAGCATCAATGAAAAAAGGAAGGCCATCAACAGGGTACTTCTTATATCCATATGTTTCAGAATTGGTCATATTACCTCAAAAATGTGTTCAAAAAGCCAGTTCCTCGCCTTGGGGGGATATCTCTTTTCCCCATGATGGATTTCCATGACCCTTTCGGCCGTCCTTTGCTTATCCTCCTCGCTGGTATCCAGTTCACTGACTTTTTCGCCATGAATATCAATGGCCTCGGTTAGAATAATGTCCAGGACTTCAGCTTCCAGGTTCTCTCGCACCTTGTCAGGGGACCATTTCTTGTCATCTAACCTATCCTTGAGGATGCGTGGGTTGGTTCTAAGTACCACAACCGAGGTTGCCGGTCGGAAGTGATGGGAAAGATGACCGGTAATTACCAGTTCGCCATGTTCTCTGCATGCGCTGTTCAGGGCCTTCATGAGCTCAGGGACGGGAATTACCAGGGTTTCCCCGTTCTCAAAATAGGAGTATATTCCCCGAGTTAATGCAAATCTCTGAATTTCAATTACCGGAAGACCGAAAGCTCTAATAATACGGCCCACAGTGCTCTTGCCGGTGCCAGGAGTTCCAGTCACACAGGTGATGCGTTTTTCAACCATTATTGCTACTCCGTATCTCTACCTTGTCGATTCGAGTGTGTCCGACCTACTTAAAATAGCATTTATATACGCATTTTCCTCATTTCTGCCAACTAATCACTACGCAATTAGATTGGATTAGACGCCGTTAAAGGTGGATTTTGTTTGCCCAGGGTGAGAGAAACCGGAAAGTCGGAGTCCAAGTCGAAAGAACCCGCCGAGACACGGCAGGAGATAGAGGTTGTACAGGAGATTAAGGACGACTATTCCGATATTAGTTCAACGGCCGAGGTCGAGGTACCGGATAGAATCATAGACCAGGTTATTGGTCAGGATTCGGCGGTCGAGGTCATCAAGACCGCAGCTAGACAGAAGAGAAACGTCATGCTGATAGGAGACCCGGGGACCGGCAAGTCGATGTTGGGAAAGGCCATGGCCGAGCTCCTTCCAAACGAGGAGTTGGAGGACGTTGTTGTTTTCCCAAATCCCGATGACGAGAACAATCCCAGGGTCAGGGTTTTCCCGGCCGGTGAGGGAAAGAAGCTCGCCGACAGCTACAAGCAAAAGGCGAAAAAGGACGCCGAACTGAAGAACATGATTGTGCTCATCGTGCTGGTGGTTATAGTCGCGGTAGCCATAATACAGGGAGCCTTTCTTTCCGGGATAATTGCTGCCGTTCTGGTGCTTATCCTTTCACAGAGCATTAGACGTAAGGAGGCCCTGGTGCCAAAACTTCTTGTGAATAATGATGAAAAGGAATCCGCTCCCTTCATAGATGCGACCGGTGCTCATGCTGGTGCGCTACTGGGGGATGTCAGGCATGATCCTTTCCAGAGCGGCGGACTGGGCACCCCTCCACATGAGAGGGTGGAGTGTGGGATGATCCATAGGTCGCATAAGGGCGTCCTCTTCGTGGATGAAGTGGCTATTCTGGATCCCAAGAGCCAACAGCAGCTTCTGACCTCAATGCAGGAAAAGGAGTTCCAGATAACGGGGCAGAGCGAGCTGAGCAGCGGGGCCATGGTCAGAACGGAAGCGGTTCCCTGCGATTACGTGTTGGTTGCAGCAGGGAACGTTCATACCATAGAGGACATGCACCCGGCCCTTAGATCCAGAATACGAGGGTACGGGTACGAGGTATACATGGAACACACGATGGAGATCAAACCGGAGAATACCAACAAGCTAATCCGTTTCATAGCTCAGGAGGTATCCAAGGACAACAAGATACCCCATTTCAACCGTAAGGCCATAGACGAGATAATCATGGAGGCTAAGCGACGTTCTTCCAGAAAGGACCACTACACCTTGATGTTGAGGGACCTAGGCGGCCTGGTCAGGGCGGCAGGTGATATAGCCCTTAAGTTGGGCGCTGAGGAGACGGACTCAAATCACGTTTCAATGGCCCGGAAGCTGTCAAAGACCCTGGAAGAACAGATAGCAGACCGATATATCGCAAACAAGAAGGATTACGAGGTCGTGCGGACTGAGGGGGAGAAGATCGGTCAGGTAAATGGCCTCGCCGTTATGGGCAACAGCGGCATCATAACTGCCATTGCCGCGGAGGCCACCAAGCCCCTTAGCAAGCAGAGCGGATCAATCATCGCAACTGGCAAGCTGGGGGAAATTGCCAAGGAGGCCGTCCAAAACGTGAGTGCAATCGTCAAGAAGTTTGCCCAAAAGGACCTCACGGAATTTGACCTTCACATACAGTTCCTCCAGGCATACTCGGGCGTAGAGGGGGACAGCGCATCAATTTCGGTTGCCACTGCGGTCATATCCGCAATCGAGCGCATACCGGTGGATCAAGAGGTGGCCATGACCGGCTCCCTATCGGTGAGGGGAGAGGTAATGCCAGTTGGAGGTGTGTGCCAAAAGATTGAGGCTGCCATAGAGGCCGGTATAAAGAAGGCCATAATTCCAGCTGCAAATCTGGGCGATGTAACTCTCGAGGAAAGCAAGAAAGACAAGATCGAGATAATTCCAGTCCGGACCATAAACGAGGTGCTGGAGCACTCACTGACCGGGGAAAAGAAGGAGGGATTGCTGGAGAAGATCCGGGGCCTCTTACCCGATTTCTCCATCGATGTCCAGCCAACTGCATCCGCTCGTTAGAAATCCATCGGCATCTTCGTACGAGACATTTATAAGATTTCTGAAATTGTTATTAACGACTGGAGGAAGTTGTTTTTGCTCTCTAGAGATTATGCTGCTTTGTTCTTGCTTTCAATTCTGGGTGCGGTAATTCTTTCCGGCTGCATCTTTCCGGATGAGGATGTTACCATTGACATATACGGTCCGGACCAGATAGCTCCTAACGTTACCAAGCCCAATGGTATCAGGATTAGAATCAATAACGATGTCGACGAGGACATTGAAAACATGTCGGTTAAGATGGTGGTCCCCGAGAGAATTCGTTTCACCGGTAACGTGGGCGGAAGGCCTCTGAAACTGGAGAAGGGCCTTGACTGGACCTATAGCTTCACCACCAGCATTGGAGCTGGGGATATCAGAGAGTTTTCATTTACCTACAAGCCCGAGATCTATGATGAGCAACTGGATGCCCAGGGTGAGTTTGCCTTTTCCATAGGGATTAGTGTAAGCGATAGCCAAGGAAGGTCTCTGGGAAACGCAAGCACAACCTGGCGTGTAGTGAAGCCCTAATCCGGAGAATCGCGCAAATAAGGTTCCCTACAACAAATTATTAAAAGACATAGTGTAGACTTGATCAGGTGACGAAATGGGAACTGAGCGCTTCTACCCGCTATTGAAGGTGAAAGAGGGCCAGGAAACGGTTGATGATTTCCGGCGTCATATCGAACTAATCTGTCAATGTGTAGAGGGCGTTAAAAACAATATCGAAGCGCTCTGCAATGGCGAGAAAGAGGAGATCGAGAAGACATCGGCCAGCGTTTTTACCAGCGAGCGTAAGGCAGATGTGATAGCCAGGGACATGATGAAGAAGCTCTCGGTGGGGGAGCTCAGGCCCAAGTTCAGAGAGGACCTGTTGAGGATCCTGTTCAATCTGGAACAGATCGGCAGGTTTGCCGAGGAATGCGCCTTCGAGACCAAGATCGTTGACGTTAGTTTCCTGGACCAGGAGTCAAAAGACCTGCTAAAGGAGATGGGGAACAACTCCTATAAGACGGTGAAGGAGCTTTCCAAAGCCATCAGAGAGCTGACCTATGATCTGGACCTGGTGGTGGAGTATGGAAACAAGGTATCGGAGTTCGAGGAAAGGGGCGATGATTTCAGAAGGAAGCTGATGACCAGGATAAGCGAAAAGGGAGATAAGATAGACACGAACACCGCCAACTTTTTCTCGACCAACCGTTTGATAGAGTCCCTGGAGGAGGTCGCCGACAGGGCGGAGGACACGGCCGACCAGATAAGGGTCTTGGCCATATCCTATATTTAGCCCATTTACCAGTAAACCTTGTAATTTCCCTCGTGGTGACGTACTATCCTGGACTGGGTATTGGATTCCTCTTCATTTTCCGATGAGTCGGCCCGGGGATATCTTTTCTGTAGGTAGCCCATTATACGGGGGTAGGGAACCTTGTAGGATGAGCCCTGTTTGCTGTAGGTGAAGATGGGGAATTCAGTCATGGATTCAAAATCCTCTTTCTGCTTCCCATCAACGATCAGTATGAGGTTTTCGAGTTTCGATTCCTCTAGATCCTGGAGTTGCCTATCCTTTATCTCACCATATTCGGATTTCCAGTAGCCAATGAGGTGTATGGGGATCTCCAACTCCCCTCTGCAGAGCGAGAGGTCGGGAATGAAAGCCGAGTCGCCGTAGGTAAATATCTCCGGCTCGCAATCGATGTGCCAACCATCCATCTTTAACGCCTTGAGGGTGCTGACAAGCTTGGCCTCTATCTTTCCATCTACGAGCTTGAGCCTTAGATCTTCCGGCTCTGGATGGTCCACCCTGGGGGTCTCCGATATCTGGAACTCGAATTTCACCTTTCTTTTTGACTTCTTGAAGTTGATGGACAGTTGACAATCGAAGTCCCTCTTCTCGGATAATCGGTATAGACTACAGACCAGGGAGGACATTCTGTATCCAAATTTTGAGGATTTCTTGTCGAAGAGCTCGAGCGGTCCCGGGACTAGAAATTCAAACCCGTCCTCCCCCGATCCGGTTTCATGGATCAGGCCGTAGAACTTCACGTTCCTATATATGAACCTGGCCGATGAGGGCCGTTTTACGGGTCCCAGTTGGAGTGAGAAGGAGTTGGCCAGTATATTTGATAGCATCTCGAAGTTATAGGAGGAACCCAGATCCTCGGGGGGGTCCCCGACTCTCTCCAGTATCCTGTTGTCCTTTTCGTCCATCCAAAGAGCCTGATCCAGCTCACGATCATCCACTTCAATCTTGTTCGCGAATTGGTGGATAAGATCCTCCCTGGCCTCTGAACTCATGAACCCCGAATGATCGTGGGATAGGAATTTGAAGAACCTCAGTCTGAGGTCGGTGCAGTTGGAGATGCCCATCTTGGAGAGTCTCTGCATGCTTTTCTCGTCGAAAAGATCTGTTAGTCCCTTCCGGTTGAAGCTGTAGTATCTACCGAGTACCAGCTTGGCGGCGTCAGATGTCTTGGATCTCGAAAAGCACTCGTCGATTTCACTTTCGTCGAAATTCTTTTCCTTGCTTCCCAGGTTCTTCTCGTATATCTCCCTGGCCTTCTGTAACTCGGATTCCAGTTCCGCGCTCGCGAACTTTGGATAGGCCTTTCCCTTCCGGATGGTTATCTTGAAGCTGTTGAGAGAGACCATCCTATTCACTCATCTTTCATGCGGGCAACCACGGCGATGTGGTCCTTTACATAGGGATCCAGTTCGACTGTCTCCTCGATGTCCATGCCGCACTTCCTCAAAGAGGAGATCTCCTTTTCATAGATCTCCCGGGGTTTCCGAGAGACATCGATGCTCCGTGATTTGATCATGAGTATACCGGAACCCCCTGGCCCTAGGAAACCCTTGGCATTGGCGCAGAAGATACGGCTTTGCTCGGGCTGGGCTACATCCTGGTAAAGTAGATCCACCTCGGAAAGGAGATGGGAGTAGGATGCCGGCTCCCTGGCATCGGACAGTATTGGAACCATGTTCTCTCTCCTCTTGGAGGTTCTCAGTAGATCTCTCATTGGTCTGGGGGCAAATTCGACGCAGAAGATAGCGCCATCGTCTCCAACGATATCCGAGATATAGGACGCGGTGGTGCCAGAGGCCGCACCCAGGTACAGAACCCGGGATCCTTCCCGGAGGTCAAGCTTCCCCAAGCCGGACAATATGGCTGCCGATAGCTTGCTATCATAGGGGGACCAGGGCCTGTACCTCACTCCATCAATCTTGGTGATGGGCTCGTCGGGGGTGCCTCCCTCGGATTTGAGCTCCCTGGTGGCAAGACGGGATTCCCCGTCGCTCACGATTCTGTATACGCCTTCGAATTCCGTATTTTCAATTGTAGTCAATCATCAATCCATCCTTAAGATCTTTCCCTCCGCCTCCTCCTCGCCGAAGACGAATCCCTCGAACCTCTGGATCTCGGTTTCCTCATCTATCCAGGCTGTCGGTGGAAGCCCGGCTTTGTGACAGGTGTGGGACAGGAATTCCTCCTCATCCCAGCCCTGCTCAACGGCGACCTGAGGAAGCAATAGACCCTGATACCAGCCTTTTTTCACGATCAATCCGTGCTTCCCTATTTCAATTTCCTGGGGGTATTCGGAGGGCTTTGCGACCTTCAGCTCCTCTGGAGGGGTGAGCACGGTGACCTCGAGGATTATCCCATCGATTTCGTCCTCCTTGACTGGCGGAAAACGAGGGTCATTTGAGCATGCGGATATGGCCGAGTCAATTAGGGCCTCGATGAGAGGAGATCCGGGGTACGGATGCCCGATACACCCTTTGAGTTCATCTCCGGGATGGGATTTTATGGTTACGAAGACGCCGGCCTTCTCCCTAAGTTGATCCGGGGTTTCTTCCGGGGGCGGTATCGTTGAACGGTGGCTTATATGTTCGGTTATGGCATCCCTGGCCGTTTTCACCAGGAAACGCCCCTGCTCCATGTCTATCTCCATTTAATCAGGTTCCGTTTCAAACTCGGTTTTGATGGCATTAATCTTTTTCTCAATATCCTCCCAGTGACGGCCCATCCAATATACCTTCTGGCATTCAGTGCATTCCCAGAAGCGAGAGTGGTACTCAAGTACCTTGGGGGGAATCCGGTCCTGGAGCTCTTCGGTGCCTTTCTCGGCCAGAGTGCCGTTGCATACCGGGCACCTGCTGTTTTTGGGGTCGAGTTCGATGCTGTCAAGTCCAAGACTTCTGTAGAGTTCTATTATCTGGTCTTGAACATCCATCTGGCCGATGTAGATCGCCGGTATGCCCCTTGCCTTTGCCTGGTCTATCAGTTTCTGGTCCCTGGAAAGTATGGTCCTTGATGTATCCTTGGCAATGTTGAGTATTTCCCGGTCCTCAACTACGCCCGAAAGGGCGTCGAAACCAAGTATCCGGAGCCATCTAGATAGTTTCCCGAGCATCAAATCGATGATAAATCGCATCGCCATCAGGCTTCAAGGAACGAGTCGGAGACGGTCCCGGGGAAAGAGGCATACCTCCCTTATATTCGTCTTTCCGGTCAAGGCCATCAAGAGTCTTTCAACCCCTATGGCCCATCCCGCGTGGGGAGGCATGCCGTACCTGAAGGCCTGCAGGTGGTAGTTAAAGTCATGGGGGTTCAGTCCCCTCTCTTCGAGCCGCTTTTTCAGGAGATCCATATCGTGCACCCGCTTCCCTCCCGAGGCCAGCTCCAGGTAGCCCCACATCATGTCAAATCCCTCCGAAAGGCCTTTGCCCTTGGGCTGTATATAGAAGGGCTTTATCTCGTGTGGCCAGTCCACTATGAAGAAGGGCGCTTCAATCTCAGATCCGATCCTGCGGCTCGCCTTTGACCCGATATCATCTCCCCATTCAAGTTCTCCCTGATTCCTATTTGCGATTTCCAGGGCCTCTGAGTAGGTCAGTACGGGCAGAGGCAACTCTATTGGCTCGAGATCAGCTCCTATGGCCTCCAGGAGCTCCTGGTCATTGTTCAGGATTTCATCGGTTACCCTCTTGAGCAGGCCCTCCGCGATATCCATCACATCCTTACAGGAGGCGAAGGCGTGCTCGATATCGATGGACATGGATTCGTTCAGGTGCCTGTTGGTATTGTGGCTTTCGGCCCTGAAAATTGGAGTTATCTCCCATACTTTCTCGAAAATCGGGACCAGTTCCTCCTTGTAGAGCTGCGGGCTCTGTGCCAGAAATGCCTCCCTCTCGAAGTAGGCTATAGGGAATAGCTCGGTTCCGCCCTCTGAGGCGGAGGCTATTATATTGGGGGTGTTTATCTCCGTGAACCCCTGTTCATCGAAAAAGCGGCGGACGTATTTGACCGTCTGGGACCTCAACTGGAAGATGGCCCTTGTGCCTGGCCTCCGCAGATCTATGGTCCGGTTGTCCAGACGGGTGTCCAGGTTTGCATCTACCTTCTCGGTAACGTCAAGGGGAAGGGGTGTCTCCGCTTCGGATATCACCGAGATCTTCGAGGGCACTACCTCTATTCCACCCGGCGCTTGGTCCATGGCCTTTACACTTCCCTCAATATCCACAACGGACTCCAGGGAAATTGAGTCCATGCTTTCAAAAACCTCTGGGGGTGACTTGGCCTTGACGGCGGTTACCTGAAACAAGCCGTCCTTGTCCCTAACCTGGATGAATCTTATGCCGCCAAGATCTCTCTTGGTGTGCAGCCAACCTTTAACCCTGACCTCCTGGCCAACCTGATCTTTTAGACTAGATGAGTATACTCTGTTTATGGTCTCTCCCAAGATTAACACTCCTTGGGTTCTATTCGAATACTATATTGATCTCCTGTCCGGTGAGATCCTTTATCAGTTCCTGGAGCTGGTCAAGATCCAGCGACATCTTCTCCTTGTCCTCCTCGGCAACCCTTATCTTGTATTTCCTGGTACCATCCACGGAGTACACGGTATTGACCCCCAGGATGCGTGCGGGGCGTATCAGGTCATCGGCAACCGCCCTGGGCTCGGCCATGCTCCCGAGAACCCTGACATCCATGTCGATGCGATCGGAGATCTCCTCCACTACCTCGCTGCCCTTTCCCATGAATGCCTGGACATCATCCTCGCCAACTACCATGATGGCCAGTCCATTGACCTCAAGGGACTTTTCGAAGGTTATGTCACGGAGACCCTTGTTCCTATCCATGGCCTTGTACAGGGTTCTGGCTATCTTGACATCTATCTCGCTTACTTCTCCTCTGTCCAGCTTTTTCTGGCAGCTGGGACAGAGTATGCCGCTTTTCATACAAACTTCGCATATCGGAGTTTTCATATCGCTTCTCCTTCTATTGCTTGATTATGGGGAGTTTAAGGACTGGAGGAGCTGGTAATACTTCCGATCGCTACTTTTAAGTATTTTCCAGTGAGTTAAAGGGCGTTGCAAGACTGCTTCCAGTGGTGTTTGGTTGAAGGATGAGCTCGATAGATATGATCGACAGATTAGAATTATGGACTGGGACCGAGAGGGACAGGAAAGGCTGAAAGGATCCTCCGTTCTGGTGGCCGGATTAGGGGGTTTAGGCTCGATCTCGTCCCAGCTGTTGGCCCGGGCGGGCGTTGGCCGACTGCGAGTTGTGGACCGGGATTTGGTACGGGAAACGGATCTAAACCGCCAGCTTCTGTATTCGGAGGGCGACCTGGGTAGGAGAAAGGCGGAAGTCGCTGGCGAGCGGTTGCGGGAATCCAATTCATCGATCGCTGTTGAGGGACTGGATGTGAAGATCAACCGGTCCACGGTGGATGATCTGGTAGAGGGAATCGACTGCGTGGTCGATGGCCTCGATAATTTCGAGACCAGGTTCTTGATAAACGAAATCACAAATCAGAAGGGCATTCCCTTCCTCCATGGCAGCGTTCTTTCCCTTGAAGGGAGATGTACGACCTTTATCCCGGGGGAGACCCCCTGTCTTTCATGTCTATATCCCTCCCCGCCCGAGGAGAGTTACCTTCCCGTTGCCGGCCCTCTACCCTCGTTAATAGCCTCCGTCCAGGCTTTGGAGGCGCTGAAGCTTATTCTAGGCCTGGGCGAGCTGTTGAGGGGGAGGCTGATGGTTTTCGATGGACTGGACACGACCACCTTGATGATCGGCATTGAAAGGAGGGCTAGCTGTCCTGTATGTGGGAGACGCCGGTCCACCTATTGAAGAGATGGTGCTCGACCTGCAGCTGGTCCATGACCTTTCCCACCACGAAGGATACCATATCGGAAATGGATTCCGGTTGGTGGTAGAAGGCCGGCATGGCAGGCAGTATGACGGCTCCGCTGAGCTTGAGAGTCTCCATGTTCCTTATGTGAACCAGGTTCAGGGGGGTCTCCCTGGGGACTAGGACGAGTTTTCTTCCCTCCTTGAGAGATACCTCTGCGGTTCGTGAAATGAGGTTGTCGGAGTTGCCGCAAGCTATGGCAGAAAGGGTTTTCATGCTGCAGGGAACTATAGCCATGGACCCGAATCGATGTGAGCCAGAGGAGAGGGGGGATGTCAACTCATCATTGGAGTAGAGCCGTTCAACGGATCTCTCCAGATCCTCCTCGGTCAGTTTGAGTTCCATGGAAATGAGGCTCTTCCCGCTCCGTGACAGTATAAGGTGCACCTCCTTACCCGCTTCACTTAGAGCTTGGCACAATTTCACGCCATAGATAACCCCTGACGCTCCGGTTATGGCCACCACGATTCTATCTTTCCACTTTCCATCCATATGCCTCACAAACCTTCCTTACCGATTCCAGTCTTTCCCTGGCACAATAGACTCCAAATCTCCAGTAATTCCACTGGGCCTCCCTCAGCGTTCTTACCAGAGTTGATCTTTCCTCAAGGGCCTCTACCCCTGAATTGGACAACACCTTAATCTCCATCTCCTCCATCCTTGGCCTTTCCTGGATATCGACGAGCACCTCGCCCGGCGGGAGACCGGCCTCTTCCTCTATCTCCATCTCCAGAGAGCGAATCTTCTCCCTATCCGTGGAGAGGGTTAGGAGGTCATCCAGGTCTTCGACCTCGGCGGGACCGAGATAGATCGCCCTCTTGAACAGGTCCCTCTCCAGTATCCTCCTGGTCATCTCGCCTGCAATTCCCTGCCGGCGTTTTAGAGTTGATAGCAGTGTTAGATCATCCATCTTCATGATTTCCTGAGGAGCGATTCCGTCCTCGACCACATCCTCCAGGGCCCTGAGTAGCATGGCATCGGCAATTCTGCTGACGTGGTGCAGATAGACCGAGGGATACATGAGGAAACGGGCAACTAGAAGGGATTCCGCCGCCTGCGTTCCCTTTTCACGAATCATTATCTCTCCCCCATTGTATACCAGAGTGCTCAGAATCCTTTCGTGATCTATTACCCCGTAGGCCACGCCAGTATAGTGAGCATCACGCATGAGGTAATCCATTCTATCCACGCCAATCTGGGAGTGAATGAGGTGTCCAAGTTCGGTATTTCGTCCCGATGAAACCTCTGCTATCTCGCAGGGGTCCATGCCCATTGAGGATAGAATTTCGGAGATCTGGCTCTGCATTATTCCCCTGTAGGTGAGTTGGGAGTGATCCATCTCCGAGACGTTTACCAAGAACTTCTCCGAACTGTGGGAAAGCGGGCCGTGACCGATATCGTGGAGCAGTGATGCCACCACCAGCTTTCGGCTATCGGATTCGTTGAAACCCATCTTGGTACACAGTTCCTGGGCCATGTCCATGGTTCCTACTGAATGCTCAAACCGGGTGTGGTTGGCACCGGGATATACGAGGTTCCCGAGCCCGATTTGTTTTACCCTCCGAAGCCTCTGAACCCGGGGCGAGTCCAGTAGCGGCAGATACCGGTCCTCGAACGAGATTTCGCCATGTATCGGATCCCTGATCATCTTCATGAATGAACCACCATTAGGCACCCCCAATTAGAGCCCTGGTTATCTTCGCCGATCGTTTAAGGCCGAGGTCCCACACCACCATGGGCAGGTAGCTGAGCATGATGTTCGCCACTGAGGAGTGCCTGTCAAAGTCGGAACTTGATAGCATTTCGCTCATCCGTCCGGATACTGCCGAGAAGAGGTCGTCGAGCTCCCTGTCCGAAAGTCTCTCGTAGATCTTCCTGGCCTTTAAACCGAATTGGATTTCCTTCTGAAGCACCTGTCTCCATTCTCGATCGTAGGAGGATAGCTCCAAGCCGTGATCAAGGTACCTGGAGATTGAGCGGTGGGCTATCTCTGAACAGATTAAGGAATAGCTTATTCCACCTCCCGTGGCCGGCTTGGTCTGTAGGGCCTCATCTCCGACCAGAAGGACGTTGTTCTTCACGGTTCTCTCCCGGATTCCGAAAACCACCGCACCAGTGTTATACTCGATTACCGTTCCCTGACCTATATCCCTGGCCAGGGGACCGCCGAGAAACCGTTCCAGCCGTTCCTTTGCCCGGGTTCTGGAGCAGAGTCCTATTCTTGCAGATCCGGAGTCCAGGGGAATTACCCAGGCGAAAAGTCCATCGGATATATCGTGGCCGAAGTATATCATCACCTTCCCGGGGTCGAGGTTGAATCCGGTGGCCTCGACCTGTATGCCGGGCACCACATTTCCCTCGGTCATACCAAGACAGGAAGCCAGGGTGCCTCGCGCGCCAGTCGCCCCCACGAACACCCTGGATGCGAAGTCCTGGCCACCACCGTCGGCCTTAACCCTCAGGCCTTCCCTCCCGAGACCAAGAACGGAATGTCTCAGACGCAGGTCGGCGCCCCGATCGGTTGCCAGCTGGGCCAACCCTCGGTCAAAGACCTTCCTGTCCAATACCAAAGCAGACCCGGTGTCCCCCTCCACCATGAATCGGCTTCCCTCCGGCGAGATGAACTCCGCACCCCTGACCTTGTTGACGGTGGCCTCCCGAACCAGTGATCCCAAGAGGGACGACTGGGCTAACTCGGGGCCAACCAGCCCGGCACAGTGTGAAGGGGCCCCTATAGTTGCATGTTCCTCAAAAAGCAGAACATTGTATCCGTCCATGGACAGCCTGAGGGCCAGGCTGGTGCCAGCCGGTCCTGCACCGGCGATTGCGGCGTCACATGGAGGGCTATCCATGTTTAGGCATCGAAACTCTTATATAAGTATGTGAGCGACTGGTGTGTCCAGTGGTTACAAAGAATCCTTTAAGCGAAGGGAGGACGGGGCTGACCCTGCTCCTCTTTCTACCCCTGTTGGTAGTCATATCCTTTCTTATCGTTCCGGATGCGGCCAGGATGGTTCTAGGGCTTGTCCTAGTGTTGTTTATACCTGGTTTCGCCATGGTTTATGCCCTCTTTCAGGATGATGAAATCGACGATATAGAGAGGATAGCCCTGAGTTTTGGGTTGAGCATATGCATCGTTGTTTTCGATGGGCTGGCCCTAAACTACATCTGGAACCTAACCCTCCTACCAATCGTCCTCTCCCTCTCCCTGATCAGCGGCGTTTTCACGCTGATAGGTTACCTTAGAAGAAGGACCTAGGGACCAGTTTTAGCTTCGGGAAGTGTATATGTGGAATATAAGCAAGTGATAGTGCTAAGAGCAGACCTGGATATGTCCCGAGGCAAGTTAGCGGCACAGGCCTGTCACGCTTGCCTTGGCGTTTCGGAGAGGGCAAGAAAACGGGACCCCGAGAAATGGGAGGAGTGGCTGGAGGAGGGGGGTCGTAAGATCGTTTTAAAGGTTAGTTCAGAACGGGAGCTATTTGAGATTAAGGAGGATGGCAAGGCACTGGGCATTGATACCTACCTGGTGAAGGATCGCGGGCTGACTGAGATACCGTCGGGAACGGTAACCGCTCTGGGACTAGGTCCGGGAGAGGAGAGCAGGATGGATCGAGTTACCGGCGATTTGTCCCTCCTGAAGTGATATTCCATGGAGATTCAGATCGCCAGCGAGGAGGCCATTGGACTTCTTTGCTATTCAACCACCCCCCCCGGCATCGGAGGGCGAATAAAGGATACCATCGAGGACTTCGTGGTGGAAGAGATTCTGGAAGGATGTCAAACCGTGCAGGTGGGCAGGGGTTTGGTGCCCACACCGCAAAGCGAGGGGGGCAAATACTGTCATTTCTGTCTGGAGAAGAGGGGAATCGATCTCTTTCAGGCAATTGAGCGAGTTTCAAAAGCCATTGGTGTCCATGGGAGGGATTTTTCATACCAGGGAACGAAGGATGCCAGGGCTATAACCTGCCAGCTGGTTTCCGTGAAGGGAGTCGATCCGGATCGGATGCCCGATTGGGGTCAGGGAAGGGTTAGGATCCATACCCCCTATTCGGCAACAGAGGAGCTGAGAAGAGGGGGGCACTGGGGAAATTCGTTTCTGGTGAAGATCAGGGGAGCGGATTGCAGCGGCCACCAGGCTGAGGACAGGGTAAGGGAGGTTGGATCCCAGATAGTTGAGAACGGGGGCGTCCCCAACTTCTTTGGACACCAAAGATTCGGAACCACCAGATCAAACACCCATATAGTTGGATGCCACATGCTGGCAGGAGATTTTGAATCCGCGGTTCGAGAGTACCTTTGCGTACCCTACGAGGGGGAGAGGAAGGACGCGCTTGGGGCCAGGATGAGATTGATGGAGAACTGGGATCCCGAATCCGCATTGAACTACTTTCCCCAAAGGCTGAACTACGAGAGAATGATGTTGAAGCACCTATCTCTTCATAAAAATGACTATCTGGGGGCCCTGAGGCGTTTGCCCAATAACCTCCTCAGTCTTTTCCCCCGGGCATATCAATCATATCTCTTCAACCTCACCCTGTCCAGGAGATTAGGGGAGGAGGAATCTTTCTTACCCAGAGACGGCGATGTTATCGAGAAGGGTGACCTTTACCTTGCGGTTGGTGAGGATATCAGTCCCCATAAGGCAACCAAGGAGATGGAAAGGGGAGTAGCCCGGCTGGTCTATTCTGTGGTCGGATACGCCTCGGCGGCACGGGGACCGCTTTCCTCGGATGTGGAGGAGACGATGGTTCGGGAGGGAGTTACTCCTGCCTTTTTCTATTCGAGGCAGCTTCCGGATCTAAACCCAGGTGGCTCCTATCGCCCTCTGCTTTCCCCGGTCATGGGCCTGAAGGTGGAGACCGCGGATAATGATCGTGTTGACCTCTCCTTCAAACTCAGGAAGGGCTGCTATGCCACGGTGGTGCTCAGGGAGTTCATGAAGGCCGGTATCACGGCCTACTAGAGCCCTGGAGGTTACCGTCACATATTTAAGCTAATTCCAAGTCCTGAAAAGGTTGCCGGACCGCTTCGAGTTGTCAAGATCGATGCCAATCAGGTAGAGAGGTATAGGAATGAGTGAAGACGTTGAGATGATGGAATTCAACGAGGACCTGATGACCGAGGAATCGTTCACCCGTTATCAGGAAATTCTCGTAAAGCCTGTCAAACTTTCCTCAGGGGACGACCTGGACGTCGTCTCAAGGGAGCTAAAGGAAGGTAATATCCTTCTCGTGAATCTATCTCCCCTGCAGTCTGAGGATCCCGAGATAGCTAGGGGGATAATAGATCAATTAAAGGGAGTTTGTACCGGCCTAGAGGGAGATATGGCCGCGGTTTCCGAGGACATAGTGCTTGTGGTGCCCTCCTTCGTCAGGATAGAAAAGGCCACGCCGGCAGAGGCTCAGGAAGAAGAATTTACCTGAAGCGAACCGTCTCTAGATTTTTTGGCGAAAATGCGCTTATTCTGAGCATACGTCCGATGGATCGGGATAGCTTTTCACCCTTATCGTAGTCCCCGTGCTGTACGAGAATCCTATTTGGCCGGGGTGATGCCTTCTTGATGTACCTGAGAAGCTGTCCCCTGTCTGAGTGACCGCTGAAGCCGCCTATGGTCTCTGACTTCATCTTCATCTTGATAACATTGAGCTTTCCCCCGTCATCGGTGGCGGCAACTTCCTTTAGACCTTCCTGGATCCTTCTTCCTAGAGAACCCTCCGCCTGGTAGCAGACGAATACCAGGGTGTTCTTGGGATCCGGTGCCAGGCGCTTGAAATACTCTATTACCGGGCCGCCGACCATCATACCAGATGTTGCCAGGATAACACAGGGCTCGCCCTCGACCACGTCACCGAGTTCCCCCGGCTGGACGTTGTTAAATATGTCCGATAGGAAGGGGTTGTCCTCGTTATGGAGTATCCTGTTCTTGAGTTCGGAGGAGAGGTATTCCGGGTATGCGGTGTGAATGGCCGTTGCCGCCCGAATCATACCATGGAGATAAACGGGCACCTGGTCCATTATCTTCTGGCGCATCTTCTCCTCGATGAGGATCATGAGTTCCTGGGCCCTGCCAACGCTGAGAACCGGTATTAGAACCTTTCCACCGCGCCTGGTGGTCTCGTTGATTATGCTGATCATCTTGCGTTCCGAGTCCTTCCGGGACTGCTGCATGTCCCTCGAGCCACCGTAGGTCGATTCCATGATCAGGCCTTCGAGACGCGGGAATTTTGACCTGGCCGGGGGCAATAGCCTGGTCTGGGCGAACTTGAAGTCGCTGGTGTATACGATATTGTACAGTCCCTCTCCTACGTGTAGGTGGGTGATGGCTGAGCCAAGTATGTGGCCCGCATTGTGAAAGGTAAGCCGGATGTCCGGCGAAATATCCCTCACATCACCGTACCCCAAGGCGATGCTGTGTTTGATCATTTCCTTGATATCCTTCTTGGAGTATGGGGGGTCCTTGTCCTCCCTCATGGCGATGTCAAGGTAGTCGAGCTGGAGGAGGGTCATCAGGTCCCGGGTGGGTGGGGTGCAGTATGTGGGCCCCTCGTATCCGTACTTATATAGATAGGGAACGAAGCCACAGTGATCGAGATGAGCGTGGGAGAGGACCACCGCGTCAAGCTGGTCTATCTGGAACTCTGGCATGTTGAGATAGGGGAAGGCGCGGTCGGTATCCTGGCAGGCGATGTTAACCCCGCAATCAAGCATCACGCTGCTCTCGGCGGTCCTGATCAATTCACATGACCTTCCCACCTCGCGTGCGCCGCCTAGGAACGAAACTCTGATCCAGTCGGGCTCGCTCTCCGTCGTCCTGTAGATCCTTCTGCCAATCTTGCGGAGTATTCGCTTTCTTTCCTTGCTTTCGCTCTGGAGAGTGTTCTTTATGTCCTCCACTATTTCGCTGGGGAGGGGCGGGGTCCTGTTCACGTTCGGTGTCCATCTGGTCTTTGCCGTGATCTCCCTTAGGGTGGAGCCGGATTTGCCAACCACCAGTCCCAGTTTCTTGGCGTCTATGATCACCTCTCCCGCTTCGCTATCGAAATCGATCTTGGTGATCCCGGCTTCATCAGGGACAATCTCCCTTATCTTCTGTTCCGCCTCCCTGGGGTCGGTCAAAACCGATTGATCGGCCCTGACGATAATCCTCTTCCTGACCTTCTTGGCCAGGCGACGGACTAGATTTCCGTTGTTTACCAGCAACTCCGGAGTGGTGGAGTATAGAACCAGGACGGGTCCCTCAAATTCCACGCTCGAAACCCAGGAGCTATCCGGTAGGAATTCTGCTACTTGTTTTCTTACTTCCTTGAGTTCATTGTTAGACACTGGTACACCCCTAGAAGGTGTGGAATCTAATATATGTCCAATTACAAGATCTATTCATATCAATTCAGCAGTAATTGTGACTGTAGTCACCATGAATCAATAGAAAATACCCTCACATACCACGTATGGCCTGTTTATAACCTTGGACAAAAAACCATGTCTGCCGAGTCGGTGAAAATATTTCACACATCCCAGGAGACAAAAACCGTAAAAGGTGGACGTTGATCTCCAACGCGCTATATAAAGGTTTTCTTAACGATGGGGAGTGGGCCGTTATTTCCACACTAGGATCCAATCACTATTCTGAGGAAGTTCCTCGTTGCGGGGGCGAGCCCTATGACCATTATCACCATCTTAATGAACAGCCTCATCTCCCTTTCCTCCACGTGCTCATCCAGCAGGTAGAGGACCAAGGGGAGGGCTAGCAGCTTCATGAGATACATTGCCGCTGCAGTCCCGGAAATATCGATCAGCGTCCTCGGCAAGACGTGTTGTTCAGCGTAATCGTAAAAGTCGATCCCGATGAAGGTCACCGTGGCGTCAACCAGGTGACAACCCAGGGCAGCCACGTTTTCCCTGTTCCAGAGAACCGGGAGCCGCTCTCCCCATTGAAGGTGAAGAAAGGCCAGAAATCCGCATATCCCAGCGGATAGGGCACCCATAGCCATTCCCGCAACCGGTCTTTCCACCATTCCAAGAAGGGGAAGTAGCTGGGAGGTGGCAAGCACGATGCCCACGGTTATCACCGTCTGCTTTACCTCAACTCCCGATAATCTCCTAACCGCGAGGGCCAGGAGAAGGGATCCAGCGAATATGGCCATGGTGGTGATGTATATACCCGGTGAGATCAGTAGGTAGGTGTAGGGATATTTCCCCGCGTCCACTAGCACCCTGATACTGGTGGCCAGTACTAGGAAGGGCAGGAACATTAGGAAGAGGTCAAATTTGAACCGGTATCCAGTCTTCTTTATGGATTTGTAGGTTACTACCGCCGCAATCCCCAGTATCGCTCCGTATACCAGGGTATTTACCCAGTTATACCCGCTTCTTTCCCATATTGGGGAAATGAAATATCTGCGTATGATGTCAAGAAGGGAGTACATATATTTAAGATCAGCTCTAGATGGGGCGATTAAATGCTTCGGTGATTATGACTTGAAAAGACCGAAGCGGATGGAACTTCCCCGGTACGTTGATATCGGATCGGGAATCCTCCGAGGTATTCCGGAAACACTCAATTCCATGAGGATTGAAGGTGACCTGCTGATAGTCACAGGTCCTACAAAAACCAGGAAATACGGGGAGAGGGTCTTCGATTCGGCATCCTCTGAGAGAGACGCTGAACTTCTATCCGTGTCCGGAGGCAAGAAAGAGGCGGCGGAAAATCTTGAAAAGAGTATGGACTCTGATAACGCCGCCGTAGTTGTCGGTGTGGGCGGCGGTAAGACCATAGATATAGCGAAATATGCTGCCTATCGTGCTAACTCGGAGTTCGTTAGCATGCCCACGGTTCTATCCCACGACGGCATAGCCTCCTCCCGGGTTTCCATGCCCAGCTCTGGCAAGGTGGCCTCTATGGATGCGGTGGCTCCCATGGCCATAATAATGGACACCGAAATCATTGCCAGTGCTCCCTACCGCTTCCTGGCCGCGGGATGTGGAGATATCATCGGGAAGAACACCTCCGTCTTGGATTGGCAGTTGGCCTACAGGCTTGGAAAGGAGGATATAAGCGAGTACGCTTGCGCCCTGACCATGATGAGCGCCAAGATAATAAGGGAGTCGGTTGAGGTGATCAGGACCGCAAGCGAAGATGGAGTGAGGATGGTGGCCAAGGCCCTTATGGGAAGCGGGGTGTCCATGAGCATAGCCGGTTCAAGCAGACCGGCTTCCGGTTCCGAGCACCTTTTCAGCCATGCGCTGGATTGCATTGCCCCGGAAGCGGCACTTCACGGTGAACAGGTTGGGTTGGGCACCATAATGATGATGTACCTCCACGGAGGGGACTGGGAATCGATAAGGGATTGTCTCATCAGGGTAGGCGCTCCAGTGACAGCAGAGGAAATTGGGATCTCTGAAGAGAAGATAATCAAGGCGTTAACGGATTCACATAAGATAAGGCCCTCAAGATATACCATTCTGGGCAAATCGGGCCTGAGCAAGACGGCCGCACGAAGACTAGCAAGGAGGACGGAAGTGATTTGATAACCCTAATAGGCAAGAAACTGGCAAAACCAGGACAGGAGTTCATTCACTACGGAGTGGGTGACTGTAAGGAATGCATGGGATGCAAATTGAGGAAGGTCTGTGACAATCTAAAGGTTGGGAGAAGGTACACCGTCAAGAGTTCAATGAACAAGCCCCATGAGAAATGCAAGATACATGAGGAGGGAGTAATGCTGGTTGAGGTTGAGCCGGCGGAGATAGAGGTGTTAATCCCCTCCTCCCAGGCCAAGGAGAAGGAGGTTATCGCCTTCCTGAGTCCTGACTGTTCCAAATATTTCTGTGAGGATAGGGACCTATGCCACCCGGAAGGGATTGAGGACGGGGACAGGTGCCGTATTCTGAAGGTTAAGGAGAAGGAGCACAAGTGTGGGGAGGGAAACGAGCTGGCCCTGGTCCGACTGAAATTAGAGGGGGAAGAAGGTAAGGATTAATCCTATTCGGCCTGCCCGACTTCCTCCGCCTCTGAGGAGTCCTGCTCCTGCTGTTCCTCGGATGGCTCGACCGCGAAACTGATCTTCTCTATCTCCGGGACGTGTTCCTCTATATCATTTCGAATTAGGGAGCGAATGGCCTCCGTGGCCTGCTCGGACAGCTCTCCCGTATTCAGTTCTATTTCCGCTTCCTTCTCGGAGATATTGATAATATGGGAATCAGGGTCCATCCTCCTAAGGCGCCTGTCTATCAACCATCTTATCCTGGTCTCCGGATCGGTTGCCTCCCCCAGGACCTCCACTAGGTAATGCATTTCGCGACCCGCAAGGGGGTGATTGTAGTCCAGCCTTATTCTCCCGCCGCTGATGGACCTGATTATTGCTATGCCCCGGTTTGTCCGTACCGGGAGGCCTCGCACCGGGTTTATCCCTTTTTGCCTGAGAACGTTCTGGGTAACATGATCCATTAGCTTTGGATTCCTGTTTCCATAGGCGTTCTCCGGGGGCACGCCAAACTCCTTCTCCTCCCCCACATCCATGTTTTTCAGGGCCTCATCAACCCCGGGGGTAGGCTTCCCGGACCCTACCACGGTGACAAATGGCCTGTATTTGGATGGGTTATCCTCATCAAAAATCCCTGCATCCCGGGCAACCTGTTCGATCGTTGTCTTGGTGATCTTTCCGGTTGTTGCTATCTTCTCAACGTAATTTATTCTGGTGATGCTCCCCTCGTTCAATTGAACACCCTGACCCCCATCGGCCGATCTGAATTAAACTGTTTAGCCCAGGGTCACCAGCCTCCATGCGGCCATTTACCAGGGGCAAATATTTATTAGAATATTAAAACCGGTAGGTTGGAGGAAAGGTAATGAAGAGGTATGTCGGCGAGCTTACGTCCATAGAAGAAGTCCCAGATGCAAAGGTGAGCAAGGATGAAGATGGACTTGAATGGAAGGACTTCATCCGGCGAATTAAGCTTGTGGGCTACCGAAAAGAGGATAACGAGATTGTCAGGGAGCTTCCCGAGGAACTGGATGAAAAGGTAATCGATCAGCCAAGGAAGCTCTGCATAAGCGAGGGTTACGACTGGCACTTCAAGACCAAGATCATTGACAGGCCGGTACTCATCACCTTCAGCGAGGAAGAAAGCGAGGCAATAGAAAAGGGCAACTATCCCTGATCATCGACCTCTTCTTCTAGTTCTTCCCTAGTGGATTCTCGTTCACCCTGTACTTCATCTTCTCTTTCAGGCTCCGGTTCCTCCCGGGCTCGATCCATCCCCGGCTCCCATATCAGGAGAACGTAGGAGGTGACCAGAACGAATGCCCCTATAACCAGGATCGAGATCATCCGGTAGGGATCTTCCGAGGAGTCAAATTCGGTGCGATCCTCGAGAACCGATAACAGTACGGAAACCTGCTCAGGATTCATGTACTCGGATAGGTTGGCCGAGATGTATTCCAATGCCTGCTGCCTGAGGGTCTGGTTGTCCTCGATCATGGACTCGGAAACCACGTAAACCGCCGCGGTAAGGGGCGTATCTCCCCCGATACATCCGGCTGAGAGTGAGCGGTACAACATGGCCTTCTGGAAGTCCTCCCCCGCGCAGGCGTGATAGGCAGCATTCCCGAAGGCCTGGAACGCCTGGTTACCCTGGGTCCCGTTGATCTGCCCCATGTACACCAATCGCCAGGCAATGGAGTTGTAGATATTGGATATTTCAAGGTGCTGGGTTACATTTCGACGCATGGATGAACGTATGCTCTGCAGGATCTCATTTGCCTCGATATAGCGAGTATCAATGCTCTCACCGTAGGAGGAGGCCTGCATGAGAGTTTCGAGCAATTCTCCGTATACACGTCGACACCGGGGAGCGAATCCATCCTTGGGCAGAACCTCCTGCAACGCCCGACAGAAATCGTCAAAGAAAATTTCCCCGGCCGCCATTTCCGAAATTTCCAAGTCATTTCCTTCCCCCTCTGATCTAGAGGTTTGAAGATCGATAATCCCATTGAGTAGACCGTGTAGAGCCTTGTTTGGGGGATCCACGATGAGGATTTCCTCTGGGAATTGATCTAGAATGCCTTTCGCTTCTAGGGGTCGATTATTCATCACAAGGGCCGAGGCAAGTAGTAGGTTCTGGGATACCAGGGCCCTGTAATACAATCCCCTCTTGGATTTCCCCAGCACCTCCGGGGCGGCATCCAACATGATATCGTACCCTCCAAAACTTGGGGCACCGTGATAGCTCAGGTTCCCAAGATCTATTCCCATAAGGCTTCGTGCGGAATCGCGAGCCCAGTTGATCTGCCTGCCATGACCGAGTATCTCGAACAGGTCAAGATAGTTGTAGCGTCTAAAAATCGGAACATTACGAAGCGAATTCATTGAGTTTGCGTATATCTCCTGCGCCCTCGTGTGGAAACCGGCCTTGTCATATGCCTTGGCTGCCTTCAGGTAGCTGAGATACTTGGTGAATTGCTGTTGGGAAGCTAGTTGCAGTGAGATGTTGGCAGATCGCTGGTAGCTTCTCTTAGAGGAGTTGAGGTCGCCCAATCTCCGATAAATCTCACCGGCCGAACTGAACATCTCCCTCGATTTTTCCTGAGATTGGCTCCCGGCATCCTGTAGGGCCTCAGCTGCCTGGAAGTAATAATCGGCAGCTTGTTTTAGCTTCGGGTTTTGGTTGGACCCGTTGAAGGCTGCTGTTATCCCTGCCAGCTCCAAACAACGGGCTTTGGTGGAAAGCTCGCCCAATATGGAGCCCAATTCCTCGGCTTGCCTGGAAAAGGACTCCGAGGCTAGTCCAAAGATATTGGAGGCCGTTGGTTCCTCAAGGGTGTACAGGATCATGGACGCATTGAGATACTTCTCTCCTGCCTCCTTCCATTCCCCCTCCAGCCGTAGACCATCGGCTTCCTGAACCAAACTTTTTGCCTGGTCAAGACACCGCTGTCGATATATTTGGGTCATCTGCAGGGATGCTTCCGAGAGGTTGCTGAAGTGAAGCAGATAGGTTGCTCTTCTAAGGTATTTACCTGCCTGGGTGAATCCGCTTTCCCTTGCACCTTCCAGGTACCAATAGGCCGATGTATTGGTGTATTTAATGAAGAGAGCTTCATCATCCAGCCTGCCCTCCTGATAGCATCGAGCGAGGTCGGAGTAGATCTCCGCCCTCCTGATCACCTCCCCTGCTTCCCGAGCAAGCTCCGCGGCCAGGAGATATTTCTCGGCCGCTTTCCCGAAAGTACGGTTTGAGAACAGTCCTTGTGCCTCGGAAAGCACGCTTTGCCAGTCCTGGCCCGAAATACATGGAATGAGGATTATGATGGCCAGGAGGCAAAGAGAGGATTTGAGAGTGGGTTTTTGGTAATTCATGGCCCTATCTCCTGAGGTTTACTGTGAGGAACTTCCAAGCCAGAAGAAGACTTCCTCGCCGGTGTCCAGTTGGGTGGCGATTTTGGTCCTATTTCCCTGGTCAAGAATCCGTTTTTCCTCGTCCGTAAGCTGAAATGAGACCAGGCAGGTTTTTTGCTGTTCCGGGTGGACGAAGATTTTTGTCTTGACCTTGGTTACATTCCCCTGTTCGTTCTGGAGGACCACCCTGGCGTCATATGTCTTGTTCCTGCCCAGGTTGTTCTCGATTACGAAGGAGTATCTAACAAGGTTTTTATATGGGTCATGCTTTCCCTCGATCCAGAAATATGCCTCTTTTCTCAGAGTTGATAGAAGGAAGATGGATATATTTTGGGCTCGCTCGATCTTCAAACCGTTTTCAGATACGAACCATGGCTTGAAATCTCCATTTGCATGGCTTTTAAATAGATATAGGGTGCGGTTGAATATCTCTTCCTTCAGGATTTTTCCATCAGCCCCTTCTAGGTTGATAACGCTTTGAGGTATGTCCTGTAAATCCGGCTCTTCGAGATCGATTTTCTCTATCCTGGGGCTCAGGGTCCTGGGATACTCCCAGAAAAGAATTTGCCCCTCATTTTCATCTATGGCGTCAACGTATAACGCCACGGAATCCATGTAAAGGGTCTCTCCCTTCTTCGCCCAGAAGGGAATCCCCTTATCCGGCACATATAGGACCGTGGAAATCTCGGGAACTACATAGAAGGGCCGGCCCAGGACCGTGCCGTTGAGGATTTTCGAATCCCCCACATCAAGAGTGTTCAGCAACTCTTCCAGATGCGGATTCTCCTCGGTAGCGTTGGTTAGGTTCAGCTTCCAGGGCTTAAGCCAGAGCTGGGTAAATTGCTCTTTCTCCCTTGGAGTGACCACTATCAGGGCGGCAACTATTATGATCCCTATCACGCAGGCAACTATTACTGCGTTGGTGACCAGCTGCTCCCGCGAATCATCTTCCTCATCCGAATTCAAGAGACCGGTCAAATCTCGAAGCATTGTCTTATATCTGTTCTTTGCATTTAACCGGTAATCAGGGTATTCGCACCTCGCTCCATTGGACTTTTCCCTGTTTTACCAGATCCCGGATTTGCCTCTGCCTTTTATTAAGGCGGCTCTCCCCCGATTTCACCTCCACCAGGATCACTCTCTTTACCGGGCTCCCCTCTCTTCGCCCTTTGGACAGACCGTCGAAGACCAGGTAATCAATTGGGCTACCGATCCAAACGGCATCATGGGGGTCGAAAGGGAAGCTGTCCATCAGGGGGGAGAACCTCTCCAGAACTCTGGCCGATAGGGTTCGTCCGCTCCTCTCGGCCGCATCCTTTCTCAGAAACTCCTCCCTTTCGCGGACCTTGCTCTCCACCTCCCTGTCGAACCTCTCCCTCCATAGACGGTTGAGGTTCTCGACCCTCGCGGATGAGATCCTGTTGGCCAGGACGAATCCAATTAAAAGTCCGATTACGATTAATAGCGGATAGACAAACATCTGAAAATCGACGATCAAGGTGCTACTTCCTCTCGATGGTTTCCATTTCCGGAAGGTACTCATGAAGGGCATCCGGAATTACAATTCTACCGTCCGATATCTGATAGTTCTCCATAATCGCGATTAGCGTTCTGGTGCTGGCCAGAGCGGTGCTATTTAGGGTGTGGACGAACCGTGTGGGTTCTCCTGGGGCCTCGCGGCATCTTATGCCAAGGCGCCTGGCCTGGTAGTCTGTACAGTTGCTGCAGGATACGGATTCCCTGTATTTTTCCTGGCCGGGAAGCCAGATCTCGATATCGTATTTTTTTGCCGCCACTAGCCCTAGTTCCCCTGAACAGACATTCACCACCCGGTATGGCAGCTTGAGCTTCTTTACCATACATTCGGCGAGGGAAATCATCTCCTCATGTAGCTCCCATGAATCCTCGGGTTTCGAGAAAAGGAACATCTCCACCTTTTCAAACTGATGTACGCGAAAGATACCCTTGGTATCCCTCCCGTGACTCCCGACCTCGGTCCGGAAACATGGCGATATACCGGTGTATTTCTTGGGGAGATCCTTCTCCTCGAGTATTTCCTGGAAATGGAGGGCCGAAAGCGCTTGTTCGGATGTCCCCACTGCAAATAGGTTCTCGTCCTCTATCTTGTAGATATCCTCGCGTCCCTCGGGAAGGTATCCGGCACCCTGCATTATCTCCTCCCTTATCATTGCCGGCGGGTATATGGGGACGAACCCCGCATCCACCATGTGGTCGATGGCGAAGCGCATGAGGGCCATCTGAACAAGGACAGCTTCATTCTTGAGGTAATACCACCTGGCACCCGAGGCCGAGGCCGCCTTCTCCAGGTCGAATAGATCTAGATCGGATCCCAGGTCTATGTGGTCCTTGACCGGGAAGGCGAAATCGGGTATTTGGCCACATTTCCTGAACACTTCATTCTCCTCTTCCGAGTTTCCCCTGGGGACCGTTTCATGGGCGATATTCGGGAGCAGGAGCATTTGCTTATCTATCGTCTCTCTGTATGACTTTACCTTCTCCTCGAGCTGGCCTATGCTCTGGCTTAGGTCACGGCTTTTCTGGATCTCCTCTTTGGCGTCCTTTCCTCCGGTTTTCAGTTCCCTTATACTGTTATCGAGAAGGTTCTTCTCGTGCCTCAGCCGGTTAAGACGATCAAGATCCTTTCTCCATTTCTCATCAGTTTTTTTAACGGATTCCAAGATGCGAATTTTTTCTTCTTCTTGAAATCTTTTTTTAATATTATTTCTTATTACATCGGTTTTATCCCTTATGAGTTTTATATCTATCATGAAGTTATTTCTCCCTTACCAGCTATTATGTGTTACCGCGGCCCTGACACCAGTAAAGATTGGACCCGCCGAAAATAGGGTTTTTAAGGTGTCGGTTTCTTCTATCTGAGCGGAGGATATTCTTGGTCCAGATAGTAATAGAGTGCGAGGATTTCGGCAGTATCGAAGGTGAGATACTAACCGACAGGAACCCGAAAACGGCCCAGAAGATACTTGACGCTTTGCCAATAGAGAGCGGGGGAAGCCGCTGGGGGCAGGAGATATACTTCTCAATACCCGTGAAACAGGGAGAGGAAGATTCACAGGAAGTTGTAGAGAAGGGTGACCTTGCCTATTGGCCACCCGGCAATGCGTTTTGCATCTTCTGGGGAAGGACGCCTGCCTCGACCGGGGATGAGATCAGACCGGCCAGTGCGGTGAACGTTTTCGGACGTTTAACGGGCGATCTATCCAAGCTCGATGATTTTTCCTCGGGATCAAATGTTACCGTGGACAAGGCCTGACCCAAGACCTGGGATCAGTCCTCAAGCTTGGCCTGCTTGCCCCTTCTACCCCTCTCGAGCACGTCTTCCCCGAGATAGAGTCCCGAGTAGGCGGATTGACCACCGGTTACCGGTAGAAATACCATCTGGCCTATTCGAGCATTTTCGTAAATCCGGGTTCTCCTGGTAACCACCACGTGCATGAAGGACCTACCCTGGTATCCAGGATCCCACAGCGCGGTGTGAACTTCCATTCCACAGGCCAAGGCGCTACTCCTAGGCAGGAGGAGCCCGCATAAATCCAGGGGGATGTTAATCCTCTCGTTCATGGCAAAGTGATAGGTGTCGGGCTCCAGTTCCCAGGATTCCTCGTCGGAAGGGATGTCCTGGTACTGGCAAAGTTCTCTCTTGCTGTTATCGAAGTCAAGGGCACCCTGGCCTGAGAGGCGGTAGACCTTGCCCACGGTGAGGTCCACTCCTGCCTGCTGTATCTGCTTCCTGGATACTAAATTCTCAACCAGGCCCTCTTCCTGGATACGTCTGATTATCTCTCTTCTTCCGATCATCATGTCCTCCAATTAACGGTTGATTGGTTGAGATATCTTTGGTCGGAAATGAAATGTGACAATAAAGGCCTATATAATTCTCTGAGAAAACGTTTTTAAACTCTGTGGGATACCTCTTGAATGAAAACCGGGTAGTAGGTATGCTCGGCTTTCCTTCTTCGATTCATTCGCACTTTAATCGGAGGATCATCTAATGCCCGATAAGAGAAGACCCAGAAAGGGATCACTGGCCTATCACCCTCATTCAAGGGCTAGTAGTCACTGTGGCAGAGTTAGATCTTGGCCCATGAGGGACGAGGTTGGTCCTCTTGGGTTCCCTGGATACAAGGCAGGTATGACCCATATTCACATGATAGAGGATCGTCCCAACGCCCCGGAAAAGGGAAGAGAGGTATCCAGAGCTGCAACGGTAATAGATTGTCCGGATCTTATTGTTTTCGGTCTGAGGCTCTATTCCGAGAATGAATATGGCAAATATGCAGAGACCGAGGTCTGGGCCGGTGACCTTGATAAGTCCCTCTCCAGGCGTATAAGACGGTTGCCGAAGGAGAACGACCCCCAGAAGGCTCTTGCAGAGATGGAGGAGATGGTAGATAGTGATGAGGCCTCTGACCTGACTCTACTGATTCACACCGCGCCCCGTCAAACGGGAATAAAGAAGAAACCCGATATAGCCGAAATTGGCCTTGGCGGGGAGACGGTTCGTCAGAAATTCGATTACGCGAAAGAGAAGCCTGGTGAGACAATCCCGGTTCCCGATGTGTTCAGGGCCGGCGAACTGGTTGACGTTACCGCGGTTACCAAGGGAAAGGGATTCACGGGGCCGGTTAAGCGTTGGGGTATTAAGCTAAGAGATAGAAAGACAAATGATGCTCGTAGAAATCCCGGGTCTCTGGGCCCCTGGCACCCCCACCAGATAATGTGGACCGTTCCCCTGGCAGGCAGCGGTGGATATAATCAGAGGACCGAGTTCAACAAGAGAATCGTCAAGATAGGGGGCCCCGATGACCCTTGTACGCCGAACAGTGGTTTCCTCAGGTATGGAGAGGTATCCAATAACTACATCATACTGCTGGGATCAGTTCCTGGTCCCTCCAAGAGGCTTATCAATTTGAGAAAATCCATGAGGCCCAAAGGTGAGATGCCAAAGGAGCCTCCAACTCTGACCGCCGTATCAACGGCCTCCGCGCAGGGGAAGTGAGATCATGAAAGTCAGCATTATCTCCACGGATGGGTCCAAGGAGGGAGATTACGAGCTGCCCTCCGTATTTGAATCTGTTGTCAGGGACGACGTGATAAAGCGGGCCGTGGTGGCTTCCCAGTCAGCCAGATATCAACCCAAGAGCCCCTACAAACTTGCGGGAGAACAGACCAGCGCCGAATCCATAGGAAAGGGTAGAGGACGCGCCCGATTTAGAAGAACCAAAAGCGGGCGAAGCGTGGGGGCCTTCGTGACCCAGGCAGTGGGCGGTCACAAGGTCCATGCTCCAAAGAGCGAGAAAAAGATGGCCAAGAAGATAAACAGGAAGGAACGAAAACTGGCCATCAGATCTGCAATTGCGGCCACTACCTCACCGGACCTGGTTAGCGGAAGGGGCCATAGAATCGATGGAATTGATCTCCCAATAGTGGTCCCGGATAAATTTCAGGATGTATCGACCGCTGCAGAGGCCAAAGAAACACTGGGTAAGATTGGATTGCAATTGGAAATGGAGAGGCTGGAGGGGTCGAGGAAACAGAGGGCCGGTAAGGGCAAGCTCAGGGGGAGGAGGATCAGGACCCCCAAGGGACCGCTATTCGTGGTGGATTCCTTCACTCCCGTGGAAAATGCATTGTCCAATTTCCCTGGAGTTGATGTCACTAGGGCTAATCAGATCAATGTGGAGGCCCTGGCCCCAGGAGGGGTCCCGGGCCGCCTGTCTGTATGGACCGTGACCGCGCTTGAGGAAGTAAAGAGGATCTACGGGTGATTAAATGGAGCCCAGAAATATCATTCTAAATCCAGTTTCAGGGGACAAGGCGTTCAGACGAATGGAGCTTGAGAATAAGCTCGTATTCATAGTCGATCAATTCGCCAATAAGAGAACCATTGCCAAGTGCATAGAGGAACTGTACGATGTTAAGGTAGCCAAGGTAAACGTCATGAATACGATACATGGAACCAAGAAGGCCTACGTTCAGCTGGCTCCGGAGTACAGTGCCGAGGAGATCGCGACAAGATTGGGTGTGTTATAATGGGCAAAAGGCTAATATCTCAAAGAAGAGGTCGAGGTTCTCCCACCTACAGGTCACTCACTTTCAAGTCGAAGGGTGAAGTTAGCTATCCCGAATTTGGGTCCGAAAACGAGGCTCGGGTCATGGAGTTGCTTCACGATCCAGCAAGATCCGGATTGGTGGCCAGGGTGAGGTTCGGGGACGGTTCAGAGCGCCTTATTTTGGCCCCCGAGGGAATAAAGGTGGGTCAGACCCTGAATCTTGGTACATCTGCTCCCGTCAAGCCCGGAAATACACTTTGTCTGGCCGAGATTCCGGAAGGGACCCTCATATCGGGGATAGAGACCAAGCCCGGGTCGGGACCCAAGCTGGTACGAGCTGGCGGTTGTTACGCTTCCTTGATATCTCACGACGTGGGAAGCACGACGGTTCAGATGCCGTCGGGTGAATTCAAGATACTGAATCCCAAATGTAGAGGCACCGTGGGAGTTGTGGCCGGCGGGGGGAGGAAGGAAAAACCGTTTCTGAAAGCCGGGAAGAAGTACAAGCACCGGAAGGCATCAAATAAGCTATATCCGAGAGTTAGGGGCGTTGCCATGAACGCGGTGGATCACCCGCACGGCGGAGGGGGCCACCAGCACCTGGGAAGGCCTTCTTCAGTAGGAAGGAACACACCTCCCGGGAGGAAAGTTGGTCATATTGCAGCCAGACGGACGGGCTTGTCTAAGAGGAGAATAACGAAGAAGGAGCGGAAGTGATCAATTTGCCAAGGAAGGATTTCACGTTCAGAGGAAAGAGCCTGGAAGAGCTGACCTCAATGTCATTTGAGGACTTCCTTAAGCTGCTTCCGGCTAGACAGCGGAGGTCTATTAACAGAGGTTTTTCGGAACAGCACCGGAACCTCATCCGAAAGATAAGAAGTCTTGACGAGTCGGAGAAGGAGAAGGTAGTGATTAGAACCCATTGCAGGGATTTCGTTGTGCTGCCCGAGATGGTGGGCATTACGCTTGAGTTATATAACGGTCAGGAGTTCAAAAGACTGGATATAAAGGAGGAGATGATTGGTCATTTCCTAGGGGAGTTCGTGCTAACCAGACAGAGGGTTGAGCACAGCGCACCCGGCGTTGGAGCAACGCGAAGCTCAAAGTATGTTCCATTGAAGTAGGCGATATCATGGCAAAACTGGGATATTCATATAACAAGGTTCATGATCCCTCTAGCACCAGCAAGGCCATGGGAAGGGAACTGAGGATCTCCCCGAAGGACGCAGTGGAGATATGTAGGGAGATTCGTGGAAAGGACCTCGACGATGCATACTTCTACCTGGAGAGGGTTATTGAAGGGGAACAGGTTGTACCCTACAAGAAACACAAAGGTAAGCTATCCCACAAGAAATCCCTGAACAAATGGCACACGGGAAAGCGGCCCGTCAAGGCCTGCGAGGCCATAATGGAGGTTTTGGAAAACGCTCATAATAACGCGACCTACAAAGGTCTGGATGAAGATTCTCTCTTTGTCCGGCACGCAAGTTCAAGAAAGGGCTTCGTGATTAGAGGGTTCAAACATAGGGCGAGAGGACGTGTAGTGTCCTCGGACAAGCCCACTACAAACATTGAGATTTGGCTCGGTGAGAAGTGATTTGGCTAGAGAAAGGTTATTTGTTGAGGAAGGCATAAGGAAGGCGGACATAAAGGAGTTTCTGCGGCGAAAGCTGCAGAGAGCCAAATTTGGTGGCCTAGATATAAAGAGGACAGCCCTCAGGACCCGAATGGTCCTATACGCGGAACGTCCCGGTCTGGTTATCGGACGTAGAGGGAGGAATATTAAGAATCTGACCAAGGTTCTCCAGGAGAGATACGGTTTTGATAACCTCCAGATAGAGGTGGAGGAGATACCCGTTCCGGAGCTAAGTCCGGAAGTGATGGGGAATCGTCTGGCGGCAATGCTAAAGGCAGGGAGACGGTTCAGAAGATCCGCCTACGGCACCCTGAATAGGATAATGGATGCCGGCGCCCAGGGTTGTGAAATCACGGTTTCGGGCAAGATCCGTGGTAATCGTTCCCGAACGGTCAGGTTTGTTGATGGTGCCATAACCAAGTGCGGTGAGCCATCGAACCAAGTACTGGAGGGACTTGCCGTCGCCGACCTCAAGCAGGGAATGATGGGGATAAGGGTCAAGATAATGCCCCCCGATATACATATGCCGGATGATCTGGATATGGAAAGCCTGAAGGAGAAGGCTGCTCCGGAAGAGCCCTCTGAAGAGGGTCCAGAGGTGGCCCCCGAAGTTGAGCTTGTGGAGGAAGTCGAGGAGGAATCCGAGGAAATTCCGCCCGAGGAAACAGGGGAAGCCACGGAGGAGGAATCTCAGGATCTTGAGATAGAAGTAAGGGATGTTCCAAGTGAGGAGGAATCCGAGGTCCCTGAAGAGGATAGTTCTGACTCCGAAGAGGAGGATGAGGCCGAGGTTGAGGCCTAGAGGGGTGAGAAAAAATGGCCATCTTACGTTCAGACGAGATCCGAAACATGCCTGAGGCTGAAATCGAGGATGAGCTCTCCCGACTTAAGGAGGAGTTGGCGGGAGAAAAGGCGACTATGGCTCTCGGATCGCCCCCGGAGAACCCGGGGAGAATAAGGGAGCTAAGGAGAACAATTGCTAGAATTCTCACCATTCTCGGTGAGATTTCAGAGGAGAAGGGTGCAAGGAATGAGTGAAGTCTGTCCAACATGTGGGCTTCCGAAGGATTTGTGTGTTTGCGAAGAGATTGCAAGGGAAAAGCAGAGAATTCGTATCTACGCTACGAGGCGAAGATACGGGAAGTGGATGACAATTATCGAGGGAATAGATGACAGAGATGTGGACACGAAGCAACTTACCAAACAGCTGAAGAGCAAACTTGCCTGCGGAGGTACCGTAAAGGAAGGTAGAATAGAGTTTCAGGGTGATCATAGGGATCGCGTGAAGGATTATCTCGTTGAGAAGGGATTTGAGGAAGATACCATAGACGTTTCCTAGAGAGGAGATAACAGATGGACGATTTGGCGAATGCAGTGAGAGGTGAGTTCATCGGAGAAGAGATGAAGGTAGTGTCACCTGGGCTTGCTTCGCCGGTCAGAGGAAGAGTTATTGACGAAACTAGGAACACGTTCCGCCTCCGGAGAGGGGAGGCGCAGACCTTGGTATGCAAGAAGGGATCCAGAATATTTCTTCGAAGAAAGGAGTCAACTCTCGAGATCCCTGGAGATGTGCTGATCGGAAATCCCGAGGATCGTATCAAGAAGAAGATTAGGAGTAGAATGAGATGAGTGCCAGAGGGCTAGTTACCAAGATTCCAGAATCGGAATGTCAGGATGATAAGTGTCCATTCCACGGCGCCCTAAAGGTTAGAGGAAAGACCATCGACGGAGTGGTGGTTAGGGACAGGATGGAGAACAGCGTTGTTGTGGCTACGGAATACCTCCTGTATCAGAGCAAGTTCCGGCGGTATGAGAAGAGGACCGGGAAATATCACGCACACAACCCGGAATGCATAGATGCAACCGTGGGAGACCGGGTAAGGATAGCGGAATGCAGGCCATTAAGCAAGACCATATCTTTCGTTGTGATCGAGAAGATGGAGGGAGAATAATTGCCCAAGAAAGGAATGGGTGGCTCAAGAGGACAGGTTCATTATACCCCTATAAAGGCCCTGCCCCTCGGTTCACGCCTATTATGCATCGATAACACGGGGGCCAAGGAACTGGAGGTCGTCTCCGTCATCGGTGAGAAGACGACTAGGAGAAGATACCCCGCCTGCGGGGTGGGAGATATGATCATGGTATCTGTAAAGAAGGGTACCCCTGATATGCGCCGTCAGATTCTCCGTGCAGTTGTCGTAAGGCAGAGGAAGGAGTATCGGAGGGACAGCGGTATGAGGGTGAAGTTTGAGGACAACTCCGCCGTTCTGGTAACCGAGGAAGGAATACCGAGGGGTTCAGAAATCAGGGGCGTTATCGCCCGGGAAGCAGTTGAGAGATGGCCTAGGCTGGGAGGCATAGCCAGCGCAGTGGCCTAGGAGGAAAGTTAATTGAGCAATTCAGTAACTTCAAAGCCGTCAAAGGTCAGAAAGAGGCAATTCGCGAGTGATAAGCATAGGAAACGCCGTAATCTAAACGCTCACATGTCCCAGGATCTGATCTCCCAATATGGGACCAGAAGCATGCCCCTTAGGGAGGGAGATAAGGTCCGGGTGATGAGGGGAGATTTCGTTGGCCACGAGGAAGAGGTCAGCGATGTTGATTTGGACAGGGGGATCGTGTATGTAAAGGAGTTGACCAGAGAGAAGGCTGACGGTACCAAGGCCTTCATTCCCATACATCCCTCAAACTTGGAAATTACGGATGTTGATCTAGATGATGAAAGAAGACAGAAGATACTACAGAGGAGGGGGCTGCCGTGAAGAGGCACATGAAGCGCTTTTCAGCTCCTAAGCACTGGAAGCTGGAGTCCAAGACCCACACCTTTGCCGTTAAACCCGTACCCGGTCCCCATCCCACCGAGCAAGGAATACCTCTTCTGGGTATTGTAAGGGACTTTCTTGGTTACGCCCAGAATGGGAAGGAGGCCAGGCGGGTAATCGAGAATGGAGAGGTTCTGGTCGACCACCAGACACGGAAGGAACCGAAGTACGCGGCCGGGGTAATGGACGTGATATCAATACCCAAGACCGAAGAGGATTTCCGGCTGGTGCCCGGTGAGAAGGGCCTGAGGATGCAGCCTATACCAAAATCCAAGTCGGATTTCAAGCTGGTGAGGATAATGGGCAAGACCATGATCCGGGGAGGCAAACTCCAGGTTAATCTGCATGATGGCAGTAATATCGAGGTAGACCCCTCCGAGTCCGGGGAATATTCGGTCGGAGACGTGCTGGAGATGACCATCCGGGCCAGAAAAATCAAGGACAAGATGAGCATCAAACCGGGAAACATGGCCTACGTATACAAGGGTAGGAACACCGGCAAACTGGGAAGGATAGAGAAGACCATCAAAGGAAAGGCAATGCAGCCCAATACGGTGATAATGACCGTAAATGATTCGGAACTTCACACCCTGGAGGATTATGTCCTGGTGGTCGGCAGGGAAAGCCCGAAGATAAAGGTGAATTGAGATGGCTACCGAGGAGAACAGCAAAGATGAGGCGGTAGAGGAAGAGGAATCCGCTGAAGATGTAGAGCCGGAGGAGGAGTCTCAGGATCGAGAATCCAAACCCGACATAGAAGCTGACGCCTCCTCAGAGACAAAGAACGTTATGCAGGAGCCAGTGCTGAACAAGGTAGTTGTCAACATAGGTGTCGGTGAGGCGGGGGAAAAGGTTGCCAGAGCGTCCTCCCTCCTAGAATCGCTCACCGGCCAGAGGCCGGTGAGGATTGCGGCCAAGAGAACTAACCGTGATTTTGGCATACGGAAAGGGGCGACCATAGGATGTAAGGTTACTCTGAGAAACGACAAGGCGAGGAACTTCCTGGAGAAGGCGTTCTCGGCCGTGGGGGATGAACTGAAGAGCAAGTCCTTCGATGACGAGGGGAATTTTGCCTTTGGCATCGATGAGCACATCAACATATCGGGCGTTAAGTACGATCCATCCATCGGGATATATGGAATGGATGTCTGTGTCAATGTCGAGAAGAGGGGTTATCGCGTTAAGAGAAGGAAGATCAGGAAGAAGAAAATACCCAGTCACCACAGGGTCACCAGGAAGGAGACCATAGATTTCATTCAAAGAGAATTCGATGTGAGGGTTGAATAGATGCGTCTGAAAAAGACAGGTAAGAAGAAGTACGGCAATGATGCTTATCACTGTAGGCGTTGTGGATCAGCTGATGCGGTAATCAGGCAGTACGGCCTGCAGATCTGCCGTCGTTGTTTCAGGGAAATTTCGGAGGATATCGGTTTCAAGAAGCTTGATTAGGTGATGGCATGGCGTTAAATGATACGTTGGCAAATGCTCTCTCGGCTATAAAGAACAGTCAGATGATGGGGAAGAGGACCTGCGTCATACATCCTGCCTCTAAGCTTATCGAATCGGTGTTACTACTCGCCCAGAAAGAGGGATATATCGGCGAGTTTGAGCTCTACGATGATGGCAAGGCCGGCGTTTTCAAGGTCGAACTCTACGGGGCGATAAATAATTGCGGGGTTATCAAGCCTCGTCATCCAATAAAGAACGGTGAGTTTGAGAAATGGGAGAGGAGATTCCTACCCGCTTCGAATTTCGGTCACCTTATAGTGAGCACGAATAGGGGAGTTCTTTCCCACAGAACTGCTAGGGAGGAAGGATTGGGCGGAATCCTTCTTGCATACTTCTATTGAGGTCAGTGATATGGTAACTCCAGAGGCCAGCAAAGATTTTGAGATTCCAGAAGAAGTCGAGGTTTCAAGGGAGGGAAGAACCCTCACGGTTAGTGGACCTAAGGGCAGTCTAACCAGAGAATTCCCGGATAGGGATATCCTATTGGAGGTTGAAAATGACCTTCTGACCGTGAAGACCCACTTTCCATCAAAGAAGAAGGTTGCACTCTTCGGAATGTATTCGGGTAGAGTTAGAAACATGATGCAGGGCGTAACCAAGGGATTTACGTCCAGATTGAAGATAATTAGCTCCCACTTCCCAATAAGCGTTGAGGTAAGGGACGAAGGGGTCCTGGTGAAAAACTTCCTAGGCGAGAGACACCCGAGGCATGCCCGTATTCACCGGGGATCGCAGGTGTCGGTTGATGGGGAGTTCATCAGCGTCACCGGGAATGACAAGGATGCAGTTGCTCAGACGGCTGCAAATATCGAACAGGCAACGATCATTCGTGGTAGAGATAGACGAATTTTCCAAGACGGCATATATCTCGTGGAGAAGACTCATCTTACGGAGGAATCCTAATGTCAAAGGCTAATCAGAGCAATAAGGGTAAAAAGAAACCCAAATTTGTCAGGTGTAAAGGTCAGCATATGAATAGACTGGGTGATAAGTGGAGAAAGCCCAGGGGGATCGATAGCAAGATGCGTGGATCGGTCTTCGGAAAACAGAAGATGCCCAAGGTGGGGTATGGTGGAGATAGCAGTTATAGAGGTCTCCACCCCTCGGGCTACGAGGAGGTAACCGTCCATAGGCCGAAGGATCTCAATGACATGGACCCATCGGTCCAGGCCGCTCGGGTGTCGGGCAAGGTAGGTCTCCAGAAGAAGGAGAGAATTCTTGCCAAGGCCGATGAGCTGGGAATAAAGATACTGAATAGGTAAGGGTCAAAGTTGAATTTACGTTTCGTAAGAAGAATGGCAGCGGATATCCTAGAGGTAGGAGAGAATGCCGTGTGGCTAGACCCAGAGAGAGGTGGAGAGATATCGACTGCCATCACCAGGGACGACGTCAGGCGGCTTATCAGAGAGGGGAAGATCCGGTCCAGGCCCGAGAATAGTAAGAGCAAGGGCAGGATGAGGCATAGATCCAGTCAAAAGGCAAAGGGCAGAAGGAAGGGGGCAGGTAAGAGAAAGGGATCCAAGAATGCCCGAAAGCCAAAGAAGGATGCCTGGGCCAGCAAGATCAGAGCTCTGAGATCCAGGCTTGCCGAGATGCGTGACGAGAGAAGGATAGATCGAAAATCCTATAGGAAGCTTTACCGCATGGCCAAGTCCGGGTATTTCAGAAGCGTTTCCCATCTCGAGACCTATGTCAAGGAAAATAACCTAGAGATGAGTTAAGATGGCTAAGGGAAGAACCTACAGGGTTTCATTGAAAAGACGGAGGGAGGGAAAGACCGACTATAGACGTAGAACCCGTTATCTAGTGTCAGGCCTACCGAGACTTGTAGTTAGGAGGTCCAATGCCCATTACTTCGTTCACGTGGTCGTTCCTTCCGAGGACGGAGATATAACCATGAGTTCCGCCCATTCGAAGGAGTTGGGTAGTCGCTTCGGTTGGAAGGGACACGGGTCCAACATCTCAGCAGGATATCTCACGGGATATCTATGCGGCAAGCGTTCCCTGCAGGCGGGCATAACCGAGGCAATCCTCGACACCGGACTAGTCATACCTGAAGCCGGCTCCAACGTTTTCGCTGTGCTCAAGGGGGCCATCGATTCCGGCCTTGAGGTTCCCTGTGACCAGGGCTGCTTCCCTGATATGGATAGGATTGAGGGTAAGTCCGTGGCCGAGGCAGCCGAGGAGGACGATGAGGTCAAGGAATACAGGGGAGAGGGTGTTGAGCCCGGGTCCCTGCCCGATCACTTCAGAGACGTCTTAGATGAGATTGATGAACAGATGGAGGAATGACTAGATGCAAAACGAAGCTTGGGTTCCCAAAACGGAACTCGGAAAGAAGGTCTTTGATGGTTCAATAACTTCAATGAAGGAGATAATGGAGCAGGGCTCCTCCATACTGGAGACCAATATCGTAGACCACCTGCTTCCCAACATCGATAGTGAGATACTCGATATCAACAGGGTTCAGAGGAGAGACCGTTCGGGAAGGAAACTGAGATACCGGGTGGTAATTGTCGTTGGTAACAGGGACGGCTATGTTGGTCTGGGTCAGGGGAAGGCGAATGAGGTATATGGATCCATACAGAAGGCAGTCAAGGATGGCAAGAAGAACCTGATCTATGTTAAACGAGGTTGCGGTAGCTGGGAGTGCGGCTGTGGAAAACCGCACACGGTTCCCTTCATGGTAAGGGGAAAATCCGGTAGCGTCAGCGTCGAATTGGTGCCAGCTCCCAGAGGAATAGACCTGGCCGCTGGAGGTGTCGCAAGGACCATACTCGAGTTGGCAGGCATAGAGGACGTTTGGTCCAGGGTTCAGGGCAAGAGCCAGACTACATTGAACTATGCCATTGCCACCTTCGAAGCCCTGAGAAATACAAACTCGGTTCAGGCAAAGGAAAGGGATTTGGAGGTTCTGGGAGTATCCCTGGGCGACATGCCTAGTGAAGCACCAAAGGCTCCCAAGGTGAAGAAAAAGCAGGTTCAGAAGATCAAAAAAGAACTGAAGAAGCAAGGTGCAGATGTGGAAGAGATAGAGGAAATTTCCGTAGAGATCGCCGAGGAGCCTGATGAGGAGGATCTTGAGTTGGAGTCCGAGCTTGATGAGGAGGATCTTGAGTTGGAGTCCGAGCTTGATGAGGAGGAAGAGACCTCCGAAGAGGAATCCGAGGAAGAATGAGAGTTAAGATCATTGGTGTTAAGAAATGAAGTTAATCGTCGTGAGAATAAGGGGATCGGTGAACGTACCCGAGAGGGTTCGTAGGCTGATGACCGATTTGGGTCTGGAAAGGCCAAATAACGTGGTAATCATTCAGGGTAAGGATAGTTACAGGGGCCTGCTTGTTAAAGCAAGGCACATGATTACCTATGGATCACCCTCAAAGGAAACGATAGCCGCCTTGCTCACTAAGAGGGGCGAGGTCAAGGGGTATGGACGACTTGATGACCAGTATGTTGCCGATCACACGACCCACTCCTCGATCGATGATTTTGCAGAAGCTCTTCACCAGGACGAGGCTAGCTTGAAGGATCTTCCACTGCTAAAACGGACATTTAGGTGTAGTCCCCCTTCCAAGGGTTACAGGGACCTGAAGAGGCCCTATGAGTCGGGAGGAGCCTACGGAAACCGCGGGGAAGAGATAGACCAACTACTGAAAAGGATGATATAGGCTGATCACATTGGCTTTAAAGGACAGAAAGACGAGGAAGAAGAGAGGAAGCAGAACCTGCGGAGGTGGAGGTGCCAAGAAACGTCGTGGCGCCGGACACCGAGGAGGTAGGGGAAAGGCCGGTACCAAGAAACATATGAAGAGCAAGTACCTGACCAAGGATCCCTCCTATCTAGTGGACAAGGGACCGGGAAGGCCTCCGGCCACTATTGAGGAAAAAAAGGCAATTAATATTCGCGCTTTGGAAGAGAGGCGTGAGGGTCTACTGGATTCAGGAGTGGCCAAGGAGGGAGATGATGGTATTGAGGTTGACCTTTCTGCCATGGGCTACGATAAGCTCCTTGGCGGTGGAATAGTCAGAAATAAGTGGATCGTAAGGACCGAAGCCGCCAGTGGGACCGCAAAAAAGAAGATAGATGAGGCGGGCGGCAATCTGGTGATCGATAAATCGGAGGAGTCCTAGGAGGTGTTTAGGCTTGTCAAGATTGGAAGTAATAGACCCCATTCTAAGGTTCCTCCCCGAAGTTGACAAGCCAAAGAGACACGTATCCTTCAAGGAGAAATTCCTCTGGACGGCCGGGGTGCTGGTTCTTTACTTCGGGCTTCTAACCATACCCGTTTACGGCGTCTCCCCCGGTAGCCTCGATATTTTTGGCACCTTGAGAGCCGTTTTGGCAGGAAGTCAGGGATCAATACTGGCATTGGGTATCGGTCCCATCGTGACCTCAAGCATCGTTCTACAGCTGCTGGTCGGGGGCAAGATATTAGATCTGGACATGAGTAATCCCTCAGACAAGGCACTTTTTCAGGGCACGCAAAAACTACTTACCATAATTCTCTGCTTCTTCGAAGGCGTGGTCTATGCGATTTCCGGCGTTTATACCCTTGCAACTCCCGGTATTGCGTGGCTCGTCGCTCTTCAACTGGCCCTTGGTGGAATACTCGTCATGTTCCTTGACGAGGTTGTTTCCAAGTGGGGTATAGGCAGCGGAGTGGGGCTATTTATCGCTGCCGGGGTATCACAGACCATCGTCCAGGGAGCGATAAATCCCCTGACTGATCCCAGCGGACAGATCATGGGCGCCATACCCGCTTTCATATCCTCAATTCTGAGGGGTTCACCGGAGCTGTTGAGGGGCGCCAGGCTGCCAAGCATTATATCGGTGTTCTTCACCGTCGTTGTGTTCCTGATAGTCGTATACTCCGAGAGCCTAAAGGTGGAGATACCGCTCTCATACAGCAGGGTTGGCATGAGGGGGAAGTATCCAATAAGGTTCACCTACGCATCAGTCATCCCCCTCATTCTGACCATGGCCCTATTTGCGAATTTCCGCCTGTGGGCCAACGTGCTTAGCCAGCGGGGAATCTACATACTTGGCAAGGTGGTCGACGGCCAAGTTGTGTCCGGAGTAACCAAATATCTTCAGCATCCCGGGGACCTCTTTAACTACGGCAATGCGCCTGGTTATGCTCTGCACGCCTTTGTATACGTGCTTTTGGTGGTGATTTGTTGTGTGGTATTCGCCATGCTCTGGGTAGAATTGACCAATATAGGCCCACGAGAAGTTGCCAAACAGATTCATCAATCCGGGATGCATATCCCTGGCTTCCGTAAGGATCGAAGGATAATTGAGAGAATACTCTCACGATACATACCCGCAGTGACCGTGCTTGGAGGGATATTCGTGGGGTTACTTGCTAGCTTCGCGGATCTGACTAACGCCCTTGGTTCGGGCACCGGGGTGCTTCTTACGGTGGGCATCATATACCAAATCTATCAGGAGATTCAGAAGGAACAGGCCGCGGAGATGTTCCCCGTGGTCAGGGACTTCCTGGGGAGGGGTTGAATGGGAACCAAGTGCTTGGTTTTGTTGGCGGCCGCTCTCCTCCTGGTAAATTTGGGGTTCTGTCAGACCTTCGAGCTGGAGCTATTTACCGACTCGGTCCAGGAAGGAGAGAGGATAAGCTACAATCTAAGCATAAATGACCCTCAACTCAGCAATGTAACCGTGGAACAGCGTTTCAGGGGACCCAATGGTAAGACCGCCGATTTCAGGCTCCCTTCCTCCGACCGGGATAGATGGCCCTCTCCCTCGATTTCCCCGGCGACTGGAACTGTGAATGGAAGCGAGAAACTGGAGTTGAGAAGGGTTAGGGGAGAGACCAGCTTTGAGTGGAGAACGCCGCTGAATGGCAGGATCGATAAGGAGGTATATGATGAGGAGGAACTCGGGAACTGGACCCTGTTGGTCACCGTAAGTGCAGTGGACTTTGATCAGGGCAAGATAGTTGAAAAGACGCTCCAGGCGGATTTTAACGTTACCAAGATGCATGCCAAGAAAAATCCCAAGTTCGTTGTTCTGACCCTTTCCGTTCTTACCTCCCTCTTCACCACCCTTGCCAGTTACTTCATGGTCGACCAGAAGCGAGCGAGGGCGCTGAAGAAGAAGGTGAGCGCCATGCAGAAGGAGATCATGGATGCACAGAAGAGCGGGGATAAGAAGAAGATCGCCAAGTCCAAACAGAAGCAGAGTCAGATGATGAGCCTGCAGGGCGAGATGATGCGGAACCAGTTCAAGCCCATGATAATATACATGATTCCCCTTTTTGCCGTATTCTACTTTCTGAGGGCCCAATATGATCTTATACCGGTTGTGGAGTTGCCTTTCAGGCTAGGATTTTTGCAGTTCTTCCATCAGAATAATCCCATAAGCCCGGATCAATTTGGCTTCCTTGCCTGGTATTTCTCCTGCGCTACCCTGTTTGGTTCCATATTCCGTAAGATAATAGGAGTTGTTTAGACATGCCGAGAAGAGGTTATAGATCAAGTTCGTATAAGGAGAAAAAGAAGAAAACCGAGAAGGGAACCCGAGTCCAGAGGAGCCGTAAGGAGGGAGGAAAACCCAGATGCGTTTGCGGCCGAGAATTGAGTGGGGTTTCCAAGGAAAACAATAACGGGCCTAGGTCCAGCCGGAGGTCCAACCGACCTTACGGCGGTATGTTGTGCCCGATATGCGCCCAGAGAAGGATAAGGGAGGAAGCTAGAGAGCAGTTGAAGGGCTGAGATTTATTGCCAACGATCACGGTAGGGGGGCTTCCGGGCAGCGGCAAGAGTACGCTGGCCAGGCTACTCGCGGATGAGATTGGAATGGACTACATCAGTGCGGGCAAGATATTCCGGAAGATGGCCGCGGATTCGGGGCTGGGGCTCGAGGAATTCTCGAGGAAGGCGGAAAACGATCATGAAATTGACAGAAAAGTGGATGCCTATCAGGTAGAGCAGGCGAGGGGTAAGAACGTGGTGGTGGATTCAAGACTGAGCGCCTGGTTGCTGGGTAAGGCTGACCTTCGAGTCTCCCTCATCGCCGACAGGAGAACCCGGGCGCAGAGGGTGGCAAGAAGGGACGAAATCAGCGAGGAAGAAGCTATTAATCGGGTGGGAGAAAGGGAGCAGAGCGAAAAGCGTAGGTATCTTGAGGTTTACGACATCGATATCAGCGACATGTCGGTCTATGACCTTGTGATTAACAGTGGCACCTACTTGCCCCGGGAAATAGTCGATATAGTATGTCATGCTCTGGAGATAAGTATGTCAGGAAAGGAGAAGGATTAGAATGATAGAAGTCGGAAGAGTTTGCGTAAAAACAAGAGGAAGAGAAGCTGGGAAGAAATGCGTAGTAGTGGATCTGATAGAGAAAAACTTCGTCCTGGTAATTGGTCCCGAGAAGATATCAGGGATCAAGCGGAGAAGATGCAATATTTCCCACCTGGAGCCCCTAGAGGAGAAGCTGGATATCAACAAGAGGGCCGAGGACGAGGAAGTGATCAAGGAGCTAGAGAGCTCCGGCCTACTCGAAGATTTCATCTCCTAGATCTCTATAGTTATGGGCGAGCAGTGATGCCATGGATACGGAGATCTATCTAAGATCCAAGGATACAACGGATCCTAGATACGGGCATGTTCCCGAGGAGAGGCCGATACCGGAGTTGATCGAAAGTGGCATGGTTAACCTGGATAAACCTAGAGGACCGACCTCTCACCAGGCAGTTGCCTGGCTAAGGGACATACTGGATGTCAAGAAGGCCGGTCACGGCGGTACCTTGGATCCCAAGGTGTCGGGGGTGCTCCCCGTGGCCATTGAGCGGGCCACGCGGGTTATGAAATTCCTGCAGAAGAGGGACAAGACCTACGTGACGGTTATGACCCTTCATGGGGATGTATCTGATGAGGACCTGGATCGCGTGCTCTCTGACTTCAGGGGAACCATAGTTCAGGTACCGCCCGTGAGATCCGCAGTGAAGAGAGAGCCCAGAAACCGGGAGATCAAGGACCTGGAGATGCTGGAGAGGGATGGTCGGGACGTCCTATTCCGGGTTACCTGCGAGGCCGGCACTTACATAAGGAAACTTTGCCGGGATATGGGTGAGGCCCTTTTAGTAGGGGCAAACATGTCGGAACTCAGAAGGACGAGATCCGGCTTTTTTGATGAGGGGGACGCCTGCAGGCTCCAGGATCTGGTTGATGCGATGCATTATTATCGCGAAGAAGGGGATGAGGAAGCTATCAGGGGCCTTATCTCGCCTGTTGAGAGGTATATGAGGGATCTTCCCAAGGTATGGGCAAGGGATACCGCAGTGGAGGCACTGTGCAATGGGGCCTCGCTTGCCCTGCCTGGAGTCGTGAAATGCGAAAACACGGTGAGCGTTGGATCCACTGTGGCGGTTTTAACCTTGAAGGATGAACTTATCGGGGTTGGGAAAAGCGAGATGTCCGCCAAACAGATCTTCGAGGGCGATTCGGGAATCGCGGTGGACCTTTCCAGGGTCGTGCTTCCGAGGGGGACCTACCCCAGGTACTGGAAGTCCTGAATTGATGTTATTTCACCCATTTAGGTTGGTTTTGGACAATAAATGGATTATTTTTGCCCTAAAAATGCGCATATTTCATGAATAGTGGGTTAATGCCAAGGAAGAAAGGTCTGTAATGAACAACGAACATTATTTCTCACACGATATAGAAGAGCCCGACGAGATAGGAGAAGTAACTCTGTGGTTCGGGGATTGGAAGCTGGATCTGCTAACCTCTCCTAGGGTATTCTCTTACAGGAGTGTCGATAAAGGCACCATGCTCCTAATTGATAACATGAAGGTGTCAAAGGGCGAGTGGGTCCTGGACATCGGATGCGGCTACGGTCCCATCAGCGTCTGTGCCGCGGTTCAAGGGGCCAATGTTGTGGGAATCGATGTGAATCCCAGGGCCGCCTGGCTGGCAAGCAGGAACCTTGGATCCCATTCGCCGGGGACCTGGTTAGTGGTGGTCGGAAATCTATATGATCCCCTGGATACCAGGTTCAATCACATCCTATGCAACCCTCCTATAAGGGCGGGAAGAGAGACCGTTGCAGGGATAATTGAGAGGGCTCCCAAATATTTAAGAAAAGATGGGAGTCTGCTAATCGTCGCCAAGACCAATCTTGGTGCCAAGCCTTTATCTTCCCTGATGGAAAGTAAATTTGGCAACGTGAGAGAAGTTGACAAGAAATCTGGATATAGAGTTTTTCTGAGCAGGTGCCGGGGTGGCAGAGTGGACTAAGGGTTTCCCGTCCAAACGCGCCAGCCTGGAGCGATTTCGTTCCCCGATAGCTGGTGTCCCATCTGGGGCGCAAGGGTTCAAATCCCTTCCCCGGCGCTCAATAATCAAATAATACCGCTGAATTCCCTGTTCAAGCACCGTTCTTGGTGGAAATACTTGAAACATCCTTGCCCGGTCGCCCAACCGGTGGTTTCCAGGTTGACGGGTGGAAAAGAATGCCCTTGGACTCCGAGGAGTATGGGACCCCTCTGATATATTTGGTCAGGTTGTTTAGCAGTTTTCTGTTGAAGACCTCTCTGTCCTCCGAGGGGTGGAGTGGAATTGCGGTTACCTCCAGGTCGTCCTCTTCTACATCCTGAATTTCCACAAATTTTGGAAACAGGCCTATGTTTACCTCCACCCTCCTCTTTTCCCCGGGGGATATCTCAACATCAGAGTATCCTCTTATGTGCAGTGCCCTGTTTTCCCTCTTTTGTCCCAGTTGCCTGGGATAGAAGGTGTCAAGAAACCGCATTCTCTGGTAGCTTCTGGACCATATACGATCCGCCACCTGGTCCACAGGCAGGTAGTAGATCTCAATCTCGATTCTCTCCCCGCCCTCACCCCTATGATCGGGATTAGACAGGGTGCCGGTGAACATCGGACCGGAGCCAGGGTTCGAATAGTAATTAAACATCTTGACCTGTTCTTCCATGACGTCCGTTACCTCGAACAGGGACCAAAGCTCGTAGATCTTCGAGGAATACTCCAAGCCCTTCCCGGGTATGTCCCTGAGTATCCTCGTCGATTCCCTGTCTATATTCATCCTTCCCGTCAGTTCCTTTCTCCAGTCCAGGACCTTCTCATATCCGGGATTCCGAATTAGATTTAGCTCCAGGCGGCGTTCGAATTCCTCCTCAACCTCCCGGATTCTGTCCGGGTCCTCGAGTATTTCCTCGGCTTCCTCCTCTATCTTCCTGAAGTAGGGAACCCTGGTCCTCCTGTAACCCTCCTGTGAGAGGGCGTCGAGAACCCTCTCCTCAACCACGTTGTCTGTCCAGTGGCTGGTCTCAACCGATTTCTTGAAGACCCTCTTGAAGTAGGAGGTATTTTTGGTTATCTCCAGAAGACAGAGCATTGAAAGCAGGTTTTCCGGGGTGTCCCACTCCTGTCTGGGATTGACGACCACGAACTCCTTCCCGAAGATCTGGCCCTGGGAGAGGTTTCGCTTGAAAGTGCGGGGCCAGTCGATGGTCCCCCTTATCTCCTTCTCGACCACGGTTCTCTCCCTGGTGGAGAAGAAACTTGGCTTCTTCTCTATCATGGGCATGATGTCGTTTAGGAGAACGTGGGATATCGATTCCAGTGTATTCAGTTTGAAGGCATCCTCGAACTTCTCCCTGGAAAGGTCAAGCTTGGTGTCCTCGGCCAGGTTAACCTTGATCCGCTTCAGATCCAGGTCCTCCAGAAAGTTGGTAAGGAGCAGGCCGAATACCCGTTTTCGCATGTACTGGTTCATTGAATCCTGGAGCATTTCCTCCATTTGGTTCATGCCTCTAGCTTCCAGACTTCTCGGCCAGCCTTCTCCTGCTGTCCAGGACATAACCTGCCACGACGAAGAGGATTATCACCGAGAGGGCCAGTAGTATCCTGGGGCCGCTCTTGCTGGCCACTGCGCTTACCGTGTTTGTATTCAATTCCTCATTCCCGGCCAGGTCCTCGGATCTAACCCAGTAGTAGTACTCCTTGCCGTTCTCCAGATCGGAGTCGATGTAACTGGTTTCATTGGTGGTGGTTACCAGCGAGAGATTTTCGGTGGTATTGGAACTCGATCTGTACACCTTGAACCTGACATCCCTTTCCGGAGGCGATCTCCACCTAAGTTCTATTTCACCGCCCGGTAGCGACTTGGCCGAAAGGTTGGTTGGTGGTGAGGGAGGAAGCGTGTCCAGGGACATCACGGATTTCCAGTTATCGTTGTCCTCCTCGTTATCGTGGCGGTCAACCGCCCTTACCAGGTAGTAGTAATTATCACCGCTTGTCACGTTGCTATCCTCAAAGACGGTGAGGTTGGTCTCGGCAATCATTTCTGCTCCTGCAATGCCGGCACCGGATGAGGACTTGTATACCCTGTACACCGATACATCACTGCTCTGGGGATGGCTCCAGTGCAGACGAATGTTCCCATTGGCCAGCTGATCGGTCTCCAGGTCCTGTGGTGGGAGGGGTGGTATCTTTTCCATGGATACCGCTGATACCTCTATCATGTTGCTCTCCTCCTGGCCGTTTGGGCCCACGGATCTAACCACGTAGATGTACTCCTGGGAGTGGTTGAGTTCCGAATCCTGGAAGGAGTTGGTGGGATAGGGGATCTGGGCCAGCGGAAGCGAGAAATCGGAATCCTCGGTCCTCCGGTAAACCCTGAAACTATCGGCAGGGGCCGAGGAGACATTCCAAGTGAGGAGGATATCTCCATTATCCTTTGGGGTGGCCTCAAGGCCCGTGGGATGGGGTGGGGGGGTCGTGGCCTGAACCCTGTTGTCGTTATCATCCTCGTTCCCGACGGAGTCCGCGGAATGGACTATGTAATAATAGGTTTGCGAGGGACCCAGGCCGCGGTCCGTGAACTGGGTTTCGTATGTCTGGTTTAGGTAGTTCTGATTACCAGGTGTGAAATAGGGGGAGTTGGAACGGTAGACGAAGTATTTTGCCGGGTTTTCACCGCTTGGAGCCCTCCATTCCAGCCTGATGCTGCCGGTTCCAGAGCCCTCGGCACTCAGTGCCACCGGTGCTCCCGGAGGTTCGGTGTCCACCGATCTTATGGATGTCTCGATTTCGTTTTCCTCCTCATTTCCGGTTGAATCGACCGCCCTGACCACGTAGTAGTAGGTCTCGTCATGTTCCACGAAGTTGTCGTTGAAAATGGCTATGGCCGACTGTGCGTATGGCTGGTTATAGTTCTGGGAAAGGGGGCTTCGGGACCTGTATATGTTGTAATGGGATATTGGTTCCCCCTGGGGAGGAGTCCAGGTCAGCACGATGGAGCCGTTTGGACGGAGCTGGGCCTTGAGGTTCCTGGGGGCCGAGGGGGGCTTGTCCAGAGCGGTCACATAGATTTCATCCCTGTTCTCCTCCTCGTTCCCGGCCTCGTCGACCGACCTCACCACGTAGTAATAACGGGTCCCCGACTCCAGATTCTCATCATAGTAGATTATCCTCGAGGTCTCGGCGATGGGGCTGTAGAAGTTGTAGCTTCCGGAACTCGTGGATCTGTATATCCTGTAGACCTCGACCTGCTCGCCGATGGGGGTTGCCCACCGAAGCTCGATATCCCCTGTAGGCTGGGGCAGGGCATCGAGCTTCCGGGGCTTGCTAGGCGGTTCGCTGTCGGATACTGCGGAGACCTCCTCCGATTTGATTCCCTCATTCCCGTAAAGGTCCACCGCCCGGACGTAGTAGTAGTAACGTTTGCCGTTGATCATCTCGTGGGCGACTCCGCCAATTACCCGTTTGGCGTCGATGAACTGGGTGGATATGGTCGTGGTCCAGGGCTCCGTCTGTTTGAGTCCCGGTCGGGTGGCACGGTAGACGTGGTACTTCTGGACTGAGCCGGAGCCATCCTGGGGTGGGTCCCAACTGACCTCGATCACCCCATCCTCTCCGGGGTCTGCCTGGAGGTTCCGTGGGGGTCCTAGGAGCACAGGGGCGACTATCTCGTTTGTGTTTTGTCCCTCGTTGTCGGCCTTGTCAACGGAGCGGATCACGTAACGGTACTTGATCGCCTCGGATACGTCGTTGTCCACAAATGCATTTTTCCTGGTGACTATCAAGGGTTCGGAGAAGTCCTGCTTTTCATCTCCCCTGAACTTGTAAAGCCTGTATTCATGCACCCTCTCACCCGCTGGGTCATCCCAGGTGAGTATTACCTCCCCGGTGGTACTCCTTCTCGCCTTCAGATCTAGGGGCGGAGATGGCGGTTGGGCGTCGGCGGTTCCGTTGGCCTCAAACTGGTTGTGATCCTCGTTCCCCGCGGAGTCCACGGAGCGTACGACGTAGTGGTAGGTTATCCCGTTCCTTAGCCCCTTATCCACGAAATATGGGTTTGGTGTCTCCGCGATGGGCCTGTCGAAGTCCTGAGCGCCGCTGGAGGTGGCGCTGTATATCCTGTATAGAACCGCCTTGTCCGCGGGTCGGCCCCGTGTGCTTCCAGTTTCAACCGGCGGTACCGTCCAGTTCAGCATGAGATCGCCCTTGGAGAGCTTGGTGACAATTAGACCCCTGGGCGCGGCGGGGGGCGTGAGGTCCTCGGAAATATTGGAAACCTCGAGGGTATTGGTGTCCTCGTTAAGCAGGAAATCCGCGGACCTGACCACGTAGTAATACTGTTGACCATCAGTTACATTATCGTCGACCCATTCCGTATTGGAGACCATGGCAAAGGGGAAGTCGAATTCCTGGGCGTCGGGCACGCTCGATCGGTATATGTTGTATCTATAGGGGGCCTCCCCGGAGGGGGCTCTCCAATCTAACTTGATCCTGCCATCTCTCAAACGAATGGTCCTCAAGTCTAGCGGGCTACCCGGCGGCGAGGTATCGGCCACGGCGCTGGCAGACGTCTTTTCGTCCTCCATGTTCTCGTTACCCACCGCGTCAACCGATCTTACCACATAGTAGTAGGCCTGCCCGTCTATGAGGTCCGTGTGTTGGGCGAAGGTTTCGGTGGTGGTAATCATACGCGCGGGATCCGGCTTGAATCCCTCATAGGTATTCCAGTAAACGTGATAGTGGTCCACATCTTCCCGCATCTGCTTGGCGATATCAGGGTCCTCAACATTCGATCCCGGTGGCATCCAGCTGATCCCGATCTTACCACCTTTCCTGGGAACGGCGATGACCATGGTTACGTGGGGCGGGGGAGTTTCGTCCCGGGACACCACGCGAATTTCCTCGGTGTTTTCCTCGACATTGCCAGCTGAATCCACTGACCTCACAACGTAATAGTACGGAACTCCGTCCTCTACCTCCCGGTCCGTGAAGGAGGTGCCAGAGACCACTGCCAGGGGTCGAGAGAAGTTATGCCCCTCGGAGATATTTGACTTGAATATCCTGTACTCGGCCGGGGTCTCGCCGCCCGGGGGGAGCCAGGTCAGCTTTATTCTACCTCCCATGTCCGTGTCCTCGGCCTTTAATGCACGGGGTGGGCTTGGTGGGGTAGTGTCCTGCGACATGGCGGAAACCTCTATGGTATTGTTCTCCTGGTTCCCGGCCGCGTCCGATGCCCGGACGACGTAGTAATAGGTCACTCCTTTCTCCACATTCTTGTCGATAAAGGGAGGTTCCCGTACCGTCTTGTAGGGGTTCCAGAACTCCTGGGCTCCGCTTTCGGTTGACCTGTATATGGTGTACCTGAAGACCTCCTCACCACTGGGTATGAGCCAGGTCAAGTTGAGGTAGCCGGTCTCGTCCGTGGTTACCGAGGGGAATACAGGTGCCAAAGGAGGAATGGTGTCATCCGGGGTGGCGTTGAACACCGGGGAGGGTTCGCTTGGATTCTCATTCTCGTCGAATGCCACGACCAGATAGAAATGAAGGTAATTGGCGGATATATCCTGGTGGAGGAAGACGGGGTCACGTACGAATCCTATAAGGTTTTCATCGGCGGCCCCGAATTCGGGTTCTCTCGAGTGGTAGATATTGTAGCCAACCACGTCGGGCTCGGGATTTCTTTGCCAGGTCAGATTTATGGAGTTTCCCTCCTCCGGGGCCCAGCCGGTAAGGCCAGCTACCGGTGAGGGAGCTATGGTGTCATTCACGGGAACCGCGAAGTTCTCGGCCTTCCTGACCAGAGAGGGGTTACCGGCATGATCGATGACCTTGACCCCGTACCAGTATTTTACGCCGTCAATGAGGTTGCTCTCCGGGTCGTACCACTGGATCAGGTCCTGATTGGAGATATTGGCCACATCAAGAACATCTGAGAAGTTGGCTGTGTTGGCCCGGACGACGGTGTACCGCCTAAAGTCCTTCCCATCATACCGGGTCCAGTTCACTCTTACGGCCCCTCTCTCGGTTGCATTTACCTCGCATCTCCTGGGTCTATTGGGTTCCTGGTCGTCGATGGTGATGTTAAGAACATCGGTTGTGCCCTCTATTCCATCGCCATCGATGTCGGAGCGAAGCTCGACCAATGCACCGTTACGGGTCCTGATCATATCCCGCTGGTCGTCGGTCTGAAAGCGATCGGTGAGGAAGCTACCCCTGTAGATCCCGGACCCCGGGATGACCTCCTCCATGATAACCTGTATCTGGACCCCACCAACGCGCACATACATCAAGGGCTCCGTGGCCCCTCCCGTTCCTAGGGACCGGAAGTATACGGTCGAACCGGGTCGGAAAAACAGGTTCTGCCTGGTTCGGTTGACGTCCTCGTAGGTCATTATCTGGGTATCCGCGGCAGCGCTTGCGCTTTGGATAAGCAGACAGGAGGAAAGCATGATCAACAGTATGGCGAATTCTCTGCGCATCTTAAGACACCTCAGGTGGCGATTTGATCGAGTATGTCGAGGCCCATGGTCATTGCTCTAAGCTCGGTGGCCACTCTGGAGTCCTTGCCGAGAACCTTTTCCACGTTCTGTACCAGATCCTCGTCTATCTCCCTGTTCATTCCGTCAAGCTGGGGCAAGACGTTGGACTCTATTGCTCTGTCCAGCAGGTCCAGGTGCTGGGCATCGTCGTCCATTAGGAGCCCCATGAGAACGAATCTCAGGGTGTCGATCATCTGAGCGGTTCCGATACCCCGTAGTTTCCTTATCCCAGTCTCCGCGTTCATGACGTCGTATAGCTTGTCTACAAGGCTCCTGTATGGGGTGCTGGACAGCACCCTGTCGACCCTGCCCATTCCCAGGCTATTCTTGACGTCTTCAAAGGCCCCTCCCCGTTCACCGGTTAGTATGGCCCTCTCCTGGTCATGGGGCGGAATGGGCATCCCGATAAAGGCAAAACGACGCATGAGGGCGTAGGAAATGTTGAACAGAAAATGCCTATCATAGGTGTTTAGGGTGCCTATTATCCTGTAGTCATCGGGTATTCGCACGGTTTGGGTCTCGTTTTCCAGGGTCGGTATGTTGAGCTGGCGGGATTCGATGGCGGTGAACATCCCCCCGAAAGCCTTGTCTATGTCGGCCCTGTTGAATTCATCTATGATTAGCCACCTCCCGGACAGTGCAGTTTGGGTGACGCATCCGAGCTTGATGCTCATCTTCTTTCCATCGTACATGAGACCCCCGATGACATCATAGGTGGTCCAGTCCGAGGTTGCGGTCTCCACGGTGTACGGCTTGTCGAATATCATGGAAGGGATCATCTTGGCTAGTTCCGTCTTCCCCGTCCCCGGGGAGCCGATGAGTATAACGTCCTTACCCATGAGCAGGTTGGTGACCACCTCGCGGATTATCTCCTCGTTTATTGCCAGTCGGCTCTTTATCTGGGCTATCTTGTCCTCCATATCAGTGGGCAGGGAAAGCCCCCGTCCGGCCTCTCCACTGAGGACGGTGTCCTGAACCTCGGTCTCCTCCTCTTCCTCGCCCTCTGAACTCCAGACGGCGGCCATTCTCTCCGTGTACCTGCCTATGAAGGAATCGATGGTACGGCTCACGAAGTCGGTCCCCAGAAGGACCAGCCAGGCGAGAATTGAAAGAAGAACCGCTGCCCCCAGGAATATGGCCGGCCCGTTCTCGATCTCCGGTCCAACAAGCCTGGAGCCGAATAGAATGATGAAGGGGCCGAAGACTGCGGCAACGGCCCGAGAGCTGAATATGGAGGACAGTCCGATAAGGATTAGGAATGCCAGGCCCGCCGACCCGTAGAACCAGGTCTGGGCATCGGCGATTGGGGAGTATCCCATCTGCTGGGATTCGGTCATGAATGAACCGACGGCCAGGGATACCACCAGCAACACTGCCACGTTTTTAAACTGCAGCTTTCCCTCCCTGATGTGGGTCGGTATTTCCAGCTTGCTGGATCTCCACTGCATTAATGCCACAAAACCCGCGATCGCTATAAGAGCAACCGCGATATCCGATCCCCGGAAGATGCCGGCTATTCGTAGATTCCCAAGGAGTCCGTCAAGACCCCAGTAGAGTCCCAGAAACCACACCGGGATGGTCATTACCACCACGGTGCTGGGGTGGAATAGGTAATAGGCCCCCGAGGCCAGGGCCAGGAAGCTCACGTTTGTAATGAGGAACCACTCCACGTTTGATCCAACGGTCTCGAAGACCGGTGGAATCTCTCCCCAGAGAAAGACCGAAAGTGAAAGGGACCCGATAAGGATGACTAGCAGATGAACCAATTTTGCCTCGCTTTTCACCAACCTGTAGAGTGACAGATATAGTGTGATCGCGGCTAGGATGATCAACCCGGCATTCCCTATCCCGAAGATCAGACGGTAGACCCCTAGGGCAATGAGAGGGGCGAACACCATCCTGGGCAGGTCATCGGTCCCGTATCTCTCTATTATGGTGGTCTCCACCAGAAAGCATAGAAGCGCACCCAGCGAGAGAGCGGTACCCGATCCCATGTATGGAATATAGATCATGGCCTTAGGGGTGGATATGAAGGCCCCTACCGATAAGCTTGATGCCAATAGAATTGCCAGGTCCTCGATCTTCATGGTGCGGATATCAATCCTAAGAGCCATGAAGGCGCTAAGAACCAGCAGGGAGACGATGACCAGGAGATTGATTGATATCTCCCCGAAGGGGACGGCTAGCCAGATTAGGTTGAGGGGGGCAAGAGTCCTGACCGAACCCCTAGGGTCGTATCTCTGTGCCAAGGATATCTCCGCTAGTGCGCTTAGAGCGAGGACGAAGATTCCTGTGAGCAGTCTATAATTTCCAGCCGGAGTAAGCCGGGCGGTTAGTGCCGCCAGGGCAAGCGAGGAGGACAAAATCATCGCTAGTTCCAGAGGTCTAAGGTTCATTCCGCCAATAGATAAGGGAGAACGTAATCTCTCCATCATATGTCCTCCTGGCAAAAAACGTCCAGGTCTATAGAGCTGGATAAAGGAATCTCGAGATCATAAAAATGTCTTTGTGGATCATGATCAACCCCTTTCAACCTATCCCTATACATTTGAGGAGAAATCGCGGAGTGATGGACTCAGACTTCGTTCCAACCCTTTCGTTCTATTCCTCCTCCCGTCAGCTGGTAGTAGCTCTCCCTTGCGCAGGGTATGCAGCATGTCTTGCCCCTTTTCTTGACCGAGCGGGTGGTCATGAACATCTCTCCGCAATTTTCGCATATCACGCTTTCATGTATCCTTGCGTATCCCGGGAGCTTCGGTTGGGCTTCATGAAAGGAAAATAGCCTATCTACGTCGGCGGTTATTACCATATAGGATTTTTTGGCGGATTGGTTGGGGAAACTGTCCGGTAACGGTTCCTCCCCCTCGCTCTGTTTGCTTTCGGCATCCCAGACCTCGGAAGCCTGAGGGTTGATGCATGCTCTGACCCCCTGCCCACTTCTGTTTGCCAGTGTTGCTGCCGTCTTTCCGTAATCACTGAATACGAGGGCATTGTTGCCAAAGGTACATCCAGTGGTGAACTGTATTCCATCCGAGAAGCAGTTGTTGGTCTCCACGATAGCTATTACGTCCTCCATCCCTCGATGTCTGGCATTAAGCCTCCTGACCATCTCCGTGCCCGCCCTGATCCCCAGAGCAAGGCCCGGGCAGAAGTGTCCGTGCAGTGTCCCGGCTCGCTTGAGGAGCTCGACCAAATTGTTTTTGCCGATTAGGTCCCATACTTCCTTTCTTGGTTCGCTCAGCATTTCCCATATCGCCGTAGCACCAATTGTGAATTCGTGACATAATAACTCTTTGCCCTCTTCGCTCATTCCGAAAGCAATAAGTAAGCGTGGTCCAGCAGAATTACGGTTTTACGATGAAGAACATGGTGAGGTTTGGGGTATCCATCCCAGAGGATCTCCTGATGGATTTTGACGAAAAGATACGGGAGAAGAGTTATCCCAATCGATCAGAGGCCATAAGGGATATGATAAGGGATTTCCTGGCCAGGGAAAAATGGAGGACCTCAAGGGAGAAGGTTTACGGATCCCTTACTCTGGTCTACGATCATAAGAAGAGGGGCATATCCGATAAACTAACCGATCTCCAGCACGAGGAACATACGCATGTACTTTCTACCATGCACATACACCTGGACAAGCATCACTGCATGGAGATGATCGCAATGTCCGGTTCAGCCGATGATATAAGGTCGATCTCCGATAGGCTTATTTCAACCAAGGGCGTCAAACAGGGTAAGCTTCTGATGACCGCCATCTAGCCTGGAAGAAGCTAGTCCCTATATACCAGGGAAAAGCGGTATGAATGTCAGTGCAACTATTGACATCAACTTGATGAGGATATTCAGCGAGGGACCGCTGGTATCCTTGAAGGGGTCCCCAACCGTGTCCCCGGTCACCGCGGCCTTATGAGCATCGGACCCCTTACCTCCAAGATTTCCTCGCTCGATGAATTTCTTGGCATTGTCCCATGCCCCGCCGGCATTGGCCATCATCAGTGCCAACAGGAATCCAGTGGAGGTTGCTCCCGCCAGAAGCCCGCCCAGGGATTCAGGTCCAAGGGTCAGTCCCACGGCCACCGGTGCTATGACTGCCAGGAGTCCTGGTATTATCATCTCTCTCAACGCGGCCTCCGTGGATATGGATATGCACTTTCTGTATTCCGGCTGCGCATTTCCTTCCATGATGCCCGTGATCTCCCTGAACTGGCGCCGAACCTCCTTGACGATTTCCGCCGCGGCCTTTCCCACGGCGTTCATTGTGAATGCGGAAAAGATGAAGGGGAGAAGGGCACCTAGGAACAGGCCCGAGATCACCAGGGGCTCGTTTAGCCTTATGGCCTCCAGTCCTATGGTTCTATTGTAGGCCGAGAAGAGTGCGAGTGCTGTGAGGGCTGCGGACCCGATGGCAAACCCCTTTCCAATTGCGGCGGTGGTGTTTCCCACCGCGTCAAGGGCCTCCGCCCTCTCCCTCACATCCTGGCCAAGCTCGGCCATCTCTGCAATCCCAGCCGCGTTGTCCGCCACCGGTCCGTAGGTATCGGTAGCCAGGGTGATGCCCAGGGTGGAGAGCATGCCCACCGCCGCCATGGATATGCCGAAGAGCTGGCCGTAATGGTAGGATATCACTATGGCTGCCACCACGGTTATGATGGGAATTGCCGTGGATCTCATCCCCAGGGCCAACCCAGCTATGATGTTTGTAGCGGCACCGGTCTGGGAGGCGTCGGCAATCGATTGAGCTGGTTTGCTGGACTCCGAGGTGTAGTATTGGGTGGAAAGCCCGATTATAATCCCTGCCAGCAATCCGGAGGCGGTTGCTATCCATATGCCCCAGTGGTTGGATTCCAGGATCCAGTCGATGAGAAAGTAAGAGGTGACAAGTACCAAACCTGCTGCTGCAAAGATTCCCCGGTTCAGTGCCCCGTGTATGTTCTCACCAGAGGCGCTGACGAAAAAGCTCCCAATGACCGAGCACAGTATTCCAAGGCCCGCCAGGGCCAGGGGGAGTATTACCCTGTTGGAACCGAAGGTCACGGAAAGCAGGCCGATGGCCATGGCCGCGATGATCGAGTCCACATAGCTCTCAAAAAGATCAGCCCCCATGCCGGCCACGTCCCCAACGTTATCTCCCACATTATCCGCGATCACCGCCGGGTTTCTGGGATCGTCCTCCGGGATCCCGGCCTCAACTTTTCCAACGAGGTCGGCGCCAACGTCGGCCGCCTTGGTGTATATGCCACCTCCAACCCTGGCGAAAAGGGCTATGGAGGAGGCGCCAAAGCCGAATGAATACAGTATCTCCGGATCGCCGAAAATGGCGTAGAGAAGGGAGACCCCCAGCAGACCCATTCCAACCACCACCAGTCCCATCACGCTTCCCGAGGAGAAAGCTATCCTCAGTCCCGAGTTAACGTCCTTCCTGCAGGCCTCGGCCGTTTTGGAGTTGGCAGTGGTGGCTATCCTCATCCCTATGTTTCCTGCCAGAGCTGAGAACAGTGCACCAAGGAGAAAGCAGGTCATGGATTGCCACCCTAGGAGAAGAAACAGGACCACGGAGACTGCAACTATGAACACCCCCAGGACTTTGTATTGCTTATTGAGGTAGGTCATGGCCCCGCTCTTGATGAGGTCTCCGAGTTCCCTGACCTTCTCGCTGCCCTCAGGTTTTCCCCGAAGTCTGATTGCCAGATAGGCGGCAAATAAAATGGCCACCAGGCTTGAAAGCCAGGGTATGAAGTTGAAATCAAGTTGCATGATCGATACCATGGATTTGGTGTATTTAAGTTCTAACTCCTACCCCAGGCCCAGCACATCCTCAATATCCATACAGTTCGCTACCTGTTCACGGGTTAGCCAGGCCCGGCGTGCAACGCCTACTCCGAACCTCATGTTGTTCAGTTGATTGACGTGGTGGCTGTCAGTTCCAATGGCAATTTTGACTCCGGCCTCCGCGGCCGCTCTGGACATTCGGTCGTCCAGGTCGAGCCTATTGGGAAAGGCATTGATCTCCATGCAGGTGTTGGTGTCGACGGCCCTCCGGAAGACCTCATCCGCCTCGAAGTTGTAGGCTTCCCTTTGCTGAAGCAGACGACCGGTGGGATGCCCCAGTATGTCAACCAGGCCCGTGTCCAGGGCCCGGGTTATGCGATCGGTCATCTCCTCTGAGTCGGAGCTGAATTTGGAATGTATGCTGGCGATGACGATATCCAGCTGCTCGAGAAGCTCCGCCTCCATGTCCAGGGAGCCATCGGGAAGGATGTCCACCTCAAGACCCGACAGCATCTTGAAACCATCACTACCCTGGTTAATGGAGTCTATCTCCTCCCTTTGCTCCTCCACTCTCTGCTCATCAAGACCACCCGCGATCTTTAGCGATTTCGAGTGGTCGGTTATGCATAGGAATGCATATCCCTTTCCCTTCCCGGCCTTGGCAATCTCCCTGAGAGAATTGCTCCCATCACTCCAGGAAGAGTGGATGTGAAAATCGCCCCGGATCTGATCCAGGGTCAGAAGATCGGGAAGCTCATGTTCCACGGAGGCTTCGATCTCTCCCCGATTTTCCCGGAGTTCCGGTTCTACGTAATCCATGTTCAGATAACGGTAGACGCTCTCCTCCGTTTCCCCGGCTACCCTTTCCCCCTGTTCCTCGAAAAGCCCGTACTCACTCAGCTTCAGGTTCCTTCTTTGAGCGATCTCGCGCATCCTTATGTTGTGGTCCTTGGAACCTGTGAAGTACTGGAGAGCGGAACCGAAACAGCGGTCGGGGACTATGCGCAGATCGACCTGAAGTTGGTTGTCAAGAATCACGGTGGATTTCGTCTCACCCTTGGCCACCACGTTTTGTACCATGGTCATGGAGGAAAATTTCTCCATCACTTCCAAAGCGGAATCGGTCGTCACCAGGATATCGACATCGCCGACCGTCTCCTTCATTCTCCTTATGGAACCGGCAAGACTGATCCTGGCAACCTCGGGGGCGGACTCAAGTTCATCCCTGATGTTCATGGCTATGGGCAGGGCCTTGCCCAACAGCATCCTTTCCGACCGGCTACGAAGTAGCTTTATTCCACGTAGTATATTTTCCTCGGTCTTGCTCCCAAGTCCCTTTAGGGATCTCAATTTTTCATCCTTTATCGCCTCCTCCAGGTCGTCAACCGATGAAACTCCCAGTTCTTGGTGAAGCATCAGGGCCGTCTTTGGACCGACCTCCGGGATCTGAAGAAGCTCTGCAACACCCGAGGGTATCTCCTCTCTGAGATTCTGGAGATAACCGATCTCTCCCGTATGGAAGTATTCCTCGATCTTGGAGGCGATGCTCTCCCCGACACCAGAGATGGAGGTCAGTTCCCCCTTCTCAACCGCCTCGACCAAATCCATCCTGTAATTCTCTATGCCACGAGCCGCTCTCCTATAGGCCCTTGGCCTGTACTTGTCATCCTGGATATCCAGGATATCGGCGATTTCATTAAGCAGGGAAACGACTTCGGATTGGAACAAGGTAGGGATTTCAATATCGGTACTGGCCCATTAATCTTACGAGTAAGGATCAAATCATGGAGTTAATACAAGTATTGAGGATCAATCTCCGGAAGAAGCGGGATTGATATCGACGGTTCCACGGACATCTACCTCGTATGACCACTCGCTTCGGCAATCAGGGCAAACGATCTCCTTGGATTCAATCCCCCCGCTACGCCAGACTGCATAGTCGTTATACATGCCCAGAATCTTTCCACATTTGGGACAGTTAACCGGAATCTCCCCTCGTCCCTTGATCTCGTCCGCGATCTGGTTATGCGATTTCACGGCCCTTGCCATATCCTCCCGGTGAAGCCAAAGCCAGTACCTGTTATACTCCAGACCCTTATGTGCAAAATAGGCGATTGCATCGCTGCGAGAATTCTGGAAACCCAGATCCACTAGCAGATCGATTATCTGGTTATCCTGGGCCAGCATCCTCACCGAGGTGGTCTCGGTTCCCTCATTAGGTTCAATTTCCAGTGCCTGGAAAAATTGCTGTCGCCAGCGAGAGGTCTGTTCCCTTACCTGTTCCGTTTTCTGTCTGAACCGGGTGCACAGCCGATCTGACTCATCCTGGGAAAACCCGTTCTGGCCCAGGACGTTTGAGATCTCGTCCTCCCATTTTCCCAGACGTAGGTAGGACTCCCGACCAGATAGGTATTGTGAAGCAAAAAGCACTCCCATCATGTCGGCATATTCTTCACCGCTAAGGGTAACCGGCAAACCATCGCCTCTGATACAAGTGTTAAGGCTAAGATTAAATATCTTTATTCTTGGTTTTAGGCCTGGTTAGGAGCATCGGGATAAACCATCGTTTTTTCCGAAGGCGATGGATGATTTGGTCCCGATATTCTCCATTTCATTTCGTGATCCGGTTAACGGATCTGGCCAGGTTCCCACTCGATTAATTGGTCACTTAGTCGCCTCTCCTTTCATTTTCTCCACTTCGGGCTGCCTTTCAATCATCAAGCGGGCTGGCCACCTTTCCTATCTAAATCCATTACTTACTCCCTGTAATTGGGGTCCCTATGTTGAGCACCTGAATGCTTGCTGATAACGATTTCTTCGGGAATATCAAGCTCATAAGCTAGGGAAAGATGTCTGAAATCATGGTTCCCAAAGTAATCCTCCTGGTTAATCATCCAAAAGCAGAACTATCCATCCTCTCTCCCTACTATTCTACTCAAGCTGCATATACTTCCATGTTCCATCCATTACCCGTTTGGTGTGCAGTTCACCTTGATTGGATGGAGATTACCAGAGGGGTAATTCAGATGGATTACCATTAACTCTGTTCCGATATCTCCCGGGTTGAGTTTTGTTTCCAGAAGCCATTTCGGGGTGGAATCAGGTACCCGATTAACGGTAATCAGTTAGGTCCCAGATTGCCTTGGATCCCCCTGAGGTAGTAGTAAAACCCTCACATCTCCCTGGATCGAAAACCCTAATCCCGTGCCTCGGGGGGGCAATGATCTTGAGCCCGGCTGGATCCAAGTCGGGACAGTTTATTCGTATCATAGCAATCTTTGGTTTTCCTATCTCATTCCCCCGGTTGGGTTTAACATTCCTGTATTTTGGCGGTAGCCGCTTCGGTTGGTCCGGTATCATTCCTTTGTTTTTGGAGCACCTTACTTGGGAATATCATAGTGGTATACTCTCCAAGTGATCTCCTCTCCTTCACTATCCTGCCCAATCATTCAACCGTTCCTATTCCTGTCCCTTCAATCCCTCAACCTTGAATGTTAAGCTTCCTGGCATATGGTGGTGTCCTATCTGGATATCCCTCTTTGGGATGAAGAGAAAAGGTGTTCCTGGGAGGTCAGGATTCCAGGATGGATGTGGTTTTCTGCGACCTGTTTTGAAGGCCACTGACCTCGGCTATATCGCCTGTTGGCTTATCTCCACTTGGATAATCCAAAGGGGTTCCTGATGAAGTATTCCGCATTGAAAGCGACTCCGCGCCCAGCCGGAGAACGGCCACCCAAACACCTTCTTAATTTGATTTTTTCAGAGATGAAGTGCGCCTGGGTCGTGAAGAGTATCAGGTTCCACCAGCCCGGGCCGGGATATCGCCTATTGATATAGCATTCTTTGTTTTGTCTATCTCATTCCCCTGGTTGGGTTTAACATTCCTGTATTTTGGCGGTAGCCGCTTCGGTTGGTCCGGTATCATTCCTTTGTTTTTGGAGCACCTTACTTGGGAATATATGCTGTTAATCCGCGCATCCAAAGGCATAATCTAGTTTTGCCGTAAATGGGTCGGGAGAAATAATTCCCAGGTGGTTTAGAAGGCTCCCTTCTATTAATCACCCGGGAAGTAAATCTGGGAGGGCCATTTGGGGGGTATGGATTTAAATTAACCGTCAAATGGGGGTCCATGATTCAGGTTCTAAGCAGTTGGTATCAACTTACCAAGGTGTATACAATTCAGGGATCCCGGGCATGCTTTTGCCCCATTTCGGGGAAAGATCGAGCGTCTTCTCATAGGCTAATATCTACAAACTTTCTTGCGAGATAACCTCTTCCACACTTTGTAGCTGTCTTTTTTCATGTGCCCCTCCTCTATAGGACCTTAACACATGTAGTAATTTGAAATATCCCATTCCGATTTTCAGATTATTTTGAACCGGTTCAAATTAGCCCCAGGATTAAAACCATGGATTCCAGGCCCCGTGTAGAATCGATTTTTCGGTGCCAAGCAGGCAATATATTTCCACATTTCATCGCCCTTTCTCAAGAATCTCCGCGGGCCAAATAATCGAGATACCGGCTTAATCCTTGGGTGTAGCCGGCGCGGTTTTGATGGGAGTTGAATATTCAGGAACCCCATGGGAGGTTGTGGAGTGCTCCCTCTGCACGGACCTGTTTGTCCTTTCGTCAAAGTGGAAAAACGGTGAGATTGAGGGCCAAAAATTGGGATTCTCAAAGGGAGCTGCTGCCTAAGGCCGGTTGGAACACGATTAAGTCACTTAACATTTGTCTTTTTCGCAGGGAGAGTGCTCATACAGGGGTATATTGTTTTTGGTTCAAGAAAGGAATGTTATCGAAGCCGGGGAGATGGCTAAAAAATGAAACAAGGAATGTTATGAAAAAGTGGAAAAGGGGTCAGAGAATCATTTCTTTTTCTTCACTTCGATCTTGTTCGGTGATACCTTCTTTACATTTAGTCTTTGACCCTTCTTCCAACCCAGAGACTCCACTACATCCTTGGGTACGGTGATGGTGTACTGAACTGTTCTACCTCCCTTGGGGAGTCCGTGGGCTTTGGCCTGTAGCTTAACGGATGTCTTTGGCGTTGTGACTTCGAAGGTTTCCAAGAGCCAGGTGCCCTTGTCGTCCCATATGTCGGCCAGGATTTTTCCTCCCTGTTTTCTTATGCAGCCGCGAGGTGTGGATCCAGAAAAAAGCGAGGCCTGTTCCTCCCCCTCCGGTCCTGCGAGTCCGGAGGGAACCCTGAAATCTCCGTATGCTGTATGCAACTTCTTTCCCTTCAGTACAGCTTTCCTCAATATGAAACTCTCCGAGATATATTCAACTGTAATTGGCACAATATAAAGAATTTGCAGCAAATGTGGTTTCTATTTATCCAATTCGCAAAGGCATCTCTATATCTTTGATGGTCTTGGAAATTTAGGAAATATTTGTGGCCGGTTGGCCCAGAATAAACACATGTATCGATTAGGATTGTCCTGTTGATTACCCGCCTATATTTCCAGAGATCCGTATTAACTCCTTTATTCCTCTCAAGATTAATAGGCAACATGCCCGGATTAATCCGCGGTGACTTTCCATGTTTTCATTTCGGAATACCTCGCTGGTGTTGATTCTGCTGATGATTTTGCTATGCACCCTTTTTGCTTGGCAGGCGGGATATGGAATTTTTCTGTCCGAAGGAAACGGTACGGGTTTGTGGAAAACCAGGTATCGGTTACTATATGAGGAAAACGCGGATCTGGTATCAAGGGTTGACACAGCGCAATCGTCCCTTGAGGAGTGCGCTCAACAAGCTCGAGAAAGGGAAAAAACCATTGCCAATACGGAATCTGAAATTACGGTTCTGTCTCGTATAAATCAGGATCTAGAAGCGTCGATTTCAGAACTTAGGTCATGGTGCAAATCACGAAATGATTCCCTCTCGGAGAAGGAGGATGAGATCCGGGATCTAACCCGAGAGTTGAATCTAACTCTGGTTCGTATTCATGAACTGGAGACCCAAAAACAGGACCTCCAGATACAGTGCGCTAAGATGGCAAGCGAAAACGAGATTGTGAATTCGAGGCTGGAGACCTGTCTTGCAAACTGCAGTGGGCTATCAGAGGAGGTGAGGACCCTCCAGGATAAGGCCGATGCCCTTACCACCATCAAGGATTCTCTCTCCATCCCGGGGGAGATCTATCACCAATACGAGTGGTATTACCTGCATCCTAGATCATGGAGCAAGGGAGTGAGTGGAAAGAAAGGGACGGGATTTAACCGGACCGAATACATGTATCTGGCAGCGGGTAGGCATGGCAAGGATTCGGATATGGATTCCTTTTTGCGTACCATGAACATAGACTCCGATGATATTCAGGAGCTTGCAGACCACCTATATTCACAGGCGGCCACCGATAGCCAAAGGGCAAATAACATCTTGAAGTTCGTTCAATTCCTGCCCTACATCCACGATTCCCCAGAAGGTGGATACCCAAGACACCCCCTGGAGACGTTGGTTGAAGGCGGGGGTGACTGCGAGGATAAGTCCCTGCTTGCTGCCTACCTACTTAACAAATCAGGACCGGAGGGTTATCCCGTATGCTTGTTTAGGGTCGATACCAACGGCGATGATCGACCTGATCACATGATGACCGGTGTATCGATATCGAGCTCCACGGGAGAAAGGTATGTGGTGGATGGGGTCGAATACCTGCCCTGCGAAACCACGGGAACCGGTTATCGAGTGGGCCAGATGCCGAGTGGATATACCATATATGATTCCATCGTTATAGGTGGCTAGGTCCTTTATCCCACTCCGTGAAAGTCCGATTACTCCTTATCCCGATGTGGATTAAGCACATACGGATGCCATGAAGATACATTTTCCAATTAACCCTCTACATCTCCTTATCCTTTTCTCCTAGCTGGGCTTCGACTGGAGTGTCCAAAGCTCGAGCTGGCGATGAGAAATTGCAAACGAAAAGGGCGTGCGAATCTAAATGGACCCCATCGCAATTCCGGTATTGATCGTATCCATACTAATGGTCTCCAAAGGTGCGAGTTGGCTGACCGACTCCGTATGGGACATATCGGTAAGGAGGGGGATCTCGGCCTGTGTGTTGGGAATGATAGTCGCGGGCCTCATGACCACCCTTCCGGAGTTCAGCGTGAGCACCATGGCTAGTGCCCTGAAAAGCGAAGGTATATCATTGGGCAACGCTATCGGTTCCACAATCTTTAACATCGTGGGCATAGTCGGCATCATCGGTCTCATCAGGCCTCTGGACTTCGACAAGGCCTTCCTCCGTGATTTCGGTAGAAACGCGCTCCTTGCCTACCTGGTCTTCTATGTCCTAGTCCTAATCGGAGGTGCCCTGGAATGGTACGATTCCCTGCTCCTGCTTGCAGTGCTTGCCCTGTCCTTGTTATACAGTTACAGGCAAAGGTATGTTGATGCCCCGAGCGCCGAGCCACCATCGGGGGATTCCTTCAGGGACCTAATGATGCTCGTGCTGGGAGGAGTGATCCTAGGTGCCGGTTCCTATCTCCTGATATACAGTGCAACCTCCATTGCCTCGGCTCTTGGAATTCCCGAGTTCGTCATAGGCCTGTCCCTGGTGGCGGTGGGAACCAGCATACCGGAGCTAGCCACGGGGATAGCTTCCATGAAGAAGGGGGTGGAGGAGGTGTCAGTTGGAAACGTGTTAGGGGCGAACATATACAACGTGACCCTGGTCCTGGGCTGTAGCGCTCTGATAAGCACCGCTTTACACGGCCAACCCCTGGTAGCGGAAGCCCGTACACTGTTCATAGATATTCCCATGATGATCGGGGCCACGGTTCTGTTCATGGTCGTTGGGCATGATGGCCATATATCGAGAAGAACCTCGGCCGCCTTTTTGGTAATCTACGCTTCGTATCTGATAATTACATTCTCCGGGATCTCCCTGAACATTGCCTGATTGCGAAAGCCAGGCGAGGTTCGGACACATATATTATGACAATCAATCAGCCAACACCAGATATGAATTTGCGAACCATGCTTGAAATCTCCATGGTGCTTGTCCTGTTCGCAACCCTGTTGCCGGCGGTGATGGGGGAGCAGTTCCACATCGTGGCTATTGGCACGGTTCTTCCCCAGGACACACCGGTCTATCACTGGTGTCAACAGGACCCCATGAACACGGTGTCAATTATCCCCACCAGGCTCGGCGGGTCAAGCGTTCAACCGAGGGAAGCCAAGCGTCTGATACGCCTCTACTTCCCTAGACAGCTTGGTCCGGATACGGTTGATGCCATAATGTTCTCCGCCGGGGATGTCTACCACTTCACCACCTCCCAGATCAATTCCATGACCGAGGGGGTGGAGAACGGAATCGGGGCACTGGCCGATTGCGGGGGAACCAGTGCTATAAGCTCCTTTGTGGACACCTGGGTGGCCTCGGGTATAGGACGCATATTTCCAAACGACATCTCATCCGTGATCTCCGGAAGCTACTCATATCGAACCGGAAGCTTTCCCGGTTACTTCCTGGAGGGGGTGCCCTATACCATCAACGTTAACGATGACGTAGATGACAATCCATTCCTGCCCTTCGTGAGGGTTGGGATCGAGGACGTGCACGGATACGCGGGTCGCAAAATGGTGAGGAAATCAGGCTCAACGGTGATGGCGACCATGAATGGAAATTATGGATTCCTCAGGGAAGACCCACCCTTTTGTCTGGAATGGGAATATGACCAGGGAAGGACAATTACCGTTTCCGAGTGGTTTGGACATCCCTTCTGGGGGGACTACGGAACCGATATCCACATGTCCGACAATCCCTACGGGAGGGACATCTTTCTCAACATTCTCCTGAGGCTCACCGATAGGCCCATTTTCAGGGACGTGGCCCGGATGCACGAGCTCCACGAGAAATACGAGGAATATAGGGTTATGAGAAGCACCCTGATCTCGGCCATAGAGTTCGTGTCAAACTTTGGCGCCAACCTAGAGGCCGTGGACGAAAAGCTGGTATCCATAGACGAGGGTAAGTATGATGCCGATGATTACTACCTGGAAGGGGATTACCCGAAGTCCCTCGCTGCCATTGAGGGGTCGGTCGACGAACTATCGGAGACCATCGATCTGACACTCAACCTCAAGGATAGGGCACTTCTCAATGTCTACATAATAGAATGGTCGGTGGTCACCGGAGCTCTGAGCATAACCGGGATCTTCCTGAATTTTCTAATGGTCAAGAGAAAGGCCTATCGAGAAGTCATCACCACCTCAACATCGCGGAAATAGTGTAAAAATTACAATGCGATGGAATATTAAAATTAAATACCAAATTTTGGATCCATAAATGACCGAATTTGTACCAATTACCCCACCTATTTAGCTCAAATAGGGCATAAAATGCAGTTAAGAATTGTCGGAGGGGACGAGGTACGACTAAAATGTCATCTGCGAGGTAAATGGAACAGCTTTTTCTAAGGTCAGGTTTCTAGGATGATCGATAGCATGCCCAATATGGAAGAAGTCCTCGATGTGCTCAGAAAGGTCAATGATCCTGAACATCCAGTATCGGTCCTTGACCTGGATATCGTTACCGAGAACGACATAGAGATCGCCGATGATACGGTTAAGGTACAGTTCGCACCCACGGTTCCATTCTGCCCGATGGGAGGAGCGATCGGAATCATCATAAAACATGCCCTGGAAAAGGAGCTGGATATCGAGGCCGAGGTAAGTGTGAAGCCAGGGAGCCATGTCCAGGAGGAATTACTCAACCAGACCTTGAATAACCCGGATAGATATCAGGAAGCGCTGGGGAAACTCCGGAACTCCGGTCTTATCGATCAGTGCATCCAGTCGTGAGCAAGAGTGAATGGGGCTTCCTGTCTTTCCCACGTATCTTGCTAAAACGGTATTAACTGGGTTAATACGTATTGGTATTACCTAATCCATTCGGGGGAAGGAAAAAGCGGTTGCCCGGTCGCTAAATTTACCCATCAGTTTGTTTTAATTGTCCTATTCTAGCTTTCAGACGTTCAGTAAACCTTATGAAAGCTAGTCCCAGGGCTATATTGGCGTTGGAAAGGGATGGGGATATCTTCCTTAAATACCCTGATGTCCAAAACAGAATTCAGACATGGCTTTGAGAGTATGAAAGCTGGTTGGAAAGAGATCAGGGGTTCGAGATGATCGTAGAAGAAAGTCGATTGCAGGCCTTGAGTTCATTGTATGCAACGACTAAGGATCTATTCCTTCAGACTAATTCCCACAGGCTTTGGTGTATGGCATTGCTAGTAGGGTCCCTGATTCTTCTCGGAGTTTTCTTCTTCCAGACCGAGGGACTGGTACGTCTTATGATTGGTCTGGCGGTTGCTCTGGTTTCATTTACCCTTCTGGTGAGCGAGTTATTCCTGAGCAGGAGATTGTATCTGACCCGCTCGGTTTTGGTGAGGATCGAAAGGGAACTTTCCGGACATATCACCGAGTACCTAGGGCGGAAGGCTGCTCGGAACAACCATTCCAAGAAGATAATTTCCACCGAGGGTGAAAACCCACGCTCGTCCGGAAACGAAGATGGAAATGAGATGCTTTGGCCGGTCAGCTTGATGTCGACCGGGTCAAAGTCATCATCCCTGGTCGCCGCCGATTCGAGTAACTGGATAATATTCATCCACGGCCTGGCCGGTTTCGGCATTATGGTGACCCTGGGCGTGGAGATCATTCACTCTGTGGAGGTCGGTCTTTTCAGTTCCATCTTGACCCTCAGCTACCTGGTGGGCGTTCTTGCCTTCTCCGCCTTTTTCGTTTACGTGGTTGCCTCTGAAAGGCATCTGCAGGAAATAGTTCTTGGAAAGAGCGAGAACGAGGCCAGGGACCAAAGCAAAAGAATGGTCTGGCAGGCCCTGGGCGCTGTCCTTGTGGTGATGGGTCCATTCCTGTGCTACGCCGGCATGAACTCAAAAACCGGAAACATGATTGAGGAGGTATGGCAGGCCCTGGGGTCAGTGGGAACGGAGACCACTTTCTGGGCTCCAGTGCTCCTTGCGGCCGGGCTGTTTATGATATTCATATCCCTTATCTGGCGGAGCGTGGAATCCGGTACCCTGGAGGCCAAGACCGAGTCCCAGCCAGAGCCTGAATAGTAATCCGAAAAATTCTCACCGAATTCTAAACTGCCTCGATAGTTGATGGTGGCTTGCTGGCTATGTTATAGGTAACGCTTACCACGCCGTCCACCTCGCTGGTTATTCTATCGGCGATCCTTGTCAGCGTCTCGTAGTCCAGATGGGTGGGCTTTCCCACCCGGGCGTCCTTGCTTTCCCAACAACGAACCTCTACCTGGAGGCCGAAATCGCGTTTCCCGTTCCTAACTCCGGTAACCCGGTCCTGGTGTAGAATGGCCATGTATTGAAATGCCCCGGTTTGGCTAAGCTCCTTCTCCACTATGTCCGTGGCCTCTCTAACCGTTTGGACCCTGGGCCGTGTAACCTCCCCGATCACTCTTGCGGCCAGCGCGGGTCCCGGGAAGGGAGGTCTTTGGTAGGTTTCCTTTGGCAGGCCTAGAGCCCTTCCAACCGCCCTCACCCCGGATTTTCGAAGCCGAAGTAGGGGCTCAATTACCTTGTAGCCGTATTCCTTTTCGGTGTCTATACCCAGCTGTTCCAATATGTTGTGCTGTCTCTTTATTCCGGCCACCGTCTCCTCCACGTCGGTGTAGTTGGTTCCCTGGAGAAGGTGGTTGGCCTCGCTCTCCCTCACTATTCTCCCGAAGACATCCCGGTAGAAGGTCTCGGTTATCGCATTCCGCTTTTCCTCGGGATCGGTGATTCCCTTCAGCGCGTTGAAGAACTGATCCTTGGCATCCACCAGTTCCACCTCAACCCCCAGGTTATTGAAGAGGTCAACCACCTCCCCCGGCTCGTTCTTGCGCATCAGCCCGTTGTCGATAAAATATGTCTTCAGTCTATCTCCAAGAGCCCTGTGGCCTAGAAGGGTCACCACCGAGGAGTCAACTCCGCCGGAAAGGGCGTTGATCGCCAGTTGGTCTCCGATCTCGGATCTTAGCTCTTTGACCTGCTGTGATATGAATTCCTCTGGATCAAGGTCTTCCAGCCGGATCTCTTCCACGTCCATCATCATCCTCCCCTTGAGTCAGGGGGTGATATATTTTTTTGCCACTATTTTAACCCAGAAGCTCCTGCCAATCTACCTGGCTGCCGAAAACCTCGCGGGCCTTGTCGATCCTTCTTGTATCACTGGGCTTGATCTTACCTATGGTTTTCTGTACGAGGTTAAGGGTTGCATAGGTGTCCTGGGGAACCATGATTATGGGTATTCGTTTGTCATCCGCCCTTGGCAGGATCTTTATCGTGGGGTAGAGGTTGCCGGTCAGAATGAGCGCCGAGGCCCCGGCCTCCATGGCTGCTAGTATTATGTCGGTCCTATCCCCGCCGGTCACCACCAGTTTGTCGGTTGTCCTCCTGAAGTACTTCATGGCACTCTCCATGGTCATGGCACCAACCAGATAGTTCCGGATGGTTCTATCCAGACCTTCCTCCCCGGCGAGAACCTTTCCCCCCAGTGCATCGCAGATCTCCCTCACGCTCAACGCGCTGACGTCTCTGTCCTCGGGAACCACTCCCAATACGTCCAATCCATGCCTTTCCAGGCAAGCCCTCATGCTGGTTTTGGATCTCTCCATCCTATCGCTGGGAACCCGGTTGAGAATGACACCCGAAGTAGATATTTCGTGATGTGTACAGTACTCGTCAGCGTGTATTAGGTCATCAACCGCTGAGTCGTCCTCCCCCGCCGCTACAATCACCATCTTGGAGGAGAGTTCGCGGGCGATATTCGGAGAGCTCAGGCCCAGAAAGGAACCCGTCCACAGGGTGTCGGTACCCTCAATTAGGACCAGGTCCTTGCCCTCCGATAGCTGTTGGTAGGAGTCGATAATCCTCTGGTGAATATCCTCCTTCCGCTTTCCGGTGCAGTCCTGCAGTGATTCGGGCCTGGAGATCTTAACCGGACAGAGGGTTTCCATGTCCTCCTCGAGTTCCAGGATTTCCCTCATGGTCTCCACGTCCTCGTCTATTACCTGACCCTGGTCGTTTATCTTGGAGCCCTGGCCGATGGGCTTGAAATAGCCCACTTTAAGACCCTGAGATTTAGCTTCAAGACCCAGTGAAAGTGTCAACAGGGTCTTGCCGGAAAGCTCCTTCGTTGATGCTACGTATATGCTGCTTGCCATTTACTCACCCCGATTCATCGCCCTCGGAAATTGTAACCCTCACGTCGACGGCGACCGCATCCTCTTGGTAGGCAAAAAGAGGGTTGATCTCCATCTCCATGATGTCCTCAAAATCCACTGTAAGTTGGGACAGCCTCAGCATGGCATCTATAACTGCGTCGATGTCAGAGCTGGGTTCTCCCCTGACCCCGCGAAGCAAGGCATAAGCCTTGGTCTGTTCTATCATTTCTCTCGCGTCCCTCTCGGACAAGGGGGATAATCCATATGAAACATCCTTCAAGAAGTTAACGTAAATCCCGCCCAGGCCAAACATCATCAGGGGACCGAACTGGGGATCCCTCACCGAACCCACGATTACCTCCCTTCCAGAGGGATACATCTTCTGAATCAGCATTCCCTCGATTCTGGCCTCGGGCATCGCCACCCGGATTCTCTGCATTACCTGCTGGTAGTTCCGCTCGACATCATCCCGATTTCGAACGTCAATGACAACTCCCCCTATGTCGGTCTTGTGTATGATCTCCGGGGAGACTATCTTCATAACCACCGGGTAACCTACCTTGTCGGCCAGTTCACCGGCCTCTCTGGTATTACGGGCTATGGCCGCCTCGGGGACGGGAATACCATAGGCCTTTGCAAGTCGGAGGGATTCGATTATGGTCAGATTTATCCTGCCCTCAGCACGGGCCCCCTTGATGACCTTACGGGCCCTTGACTTGTCGAGGCCCGATATCCTGGTAACCTCCTTCTCGCTGGCTTCAAGCGCCGATCTATAGCTACACATGCAATTCAGGACCTGGGCCGCGTGCTCGGGATAGTAGTAGTTGGGGATGTCGTTCTTTTTCAATTGATGCAGGCCATCATTTGAATCGTCAACACCCATGAAAACTGAGATTACGGGCTTTTCCTTAGTACCCCGTGATACCTCCACCACGGCTTCCGCCACCTTATCTACAGGGGTCATGGCCTGGGGAGTAAGGACCACTATGATGGAGTCCACGTTATTGCTCTTGATCGCCGCCCTCAATGCCAGTCTGTACCTGTCCTCATCCGCATCTCCAAGCACGTCCAGAGGATTGTGAACGCTGGCCTGGGGGGGAAGCTTCTTCCTCAGATTCTCGATGAAAGAATTCTCAAGCAGGGGAAGTTCCAGATCCACCTTCTCGCATGCATCGGCGGCCAGTATGCCCGGGCCCCCTCCGTTGGTCACGATCAGCACGTTTCGCCCCCTCGGTATGGGTTGTCCTTCAAAAGCCATTATCAGGTTGAAAAGCTCCTCGAGGGTCTCAACCCTGATTATTCCCGCCCGCCTAAAGGCTGCCGTGTAGGCGGTGTCCGAACCGGCCAGGGAACCGGTGTGGGATGATACGGCCTTCATTCCCACGTCGGTGGTCCCCGCTTTAAGTGCGATTATGGGTTTCTTCCTGGTGACCCGGCTGGCCACCTCCACGAATCTCTTACCGTCCTTGGTTCCCTCGATGTAGAGGGCGATCACCCTGGTGTTCTCATCCTCGGCCAGGGCCTCTATGAAATCAGCGGAGGTCAGGTCGGCCTCGTTGCCCAGACTCACGAAGTTGGTGAATCCAACGTCCTTGTCGAGGGCCCAGTTCAGTATGGTGCTTCCTAAAGCTCCGCTCTGGGACACGAATGCCACGCTTCCCATTGGTGGTTTGGTGGAGGCGAAGGAGGCGTTTACATTGCAGCCCACGTTGATTATGCCAAGGCAGTTGGGCCCCTGCATGCGCATGTCGTACCTCCTGCAGATCTCTACCAGCTCCCTCTCGAGGGCGGTTCCCTTCCTTCCCACCTCGCTGAATCCTGCCGAAATGACAACCAGGTATTTCACCCCTTTTTTCCCGCACTCCTCGGCCACGCTGGGGACAACCCTTGCCGGAACACATATCACGGCAAGATCAATTTCTCCGGGGACCTCGAGAACGCTGGGGTAGCATTTGAAACCCAGGATTTCATCGGCGCTGGGGTTTATGGGGTATAGATCGCCATCAAAGCCGGAGTCGATTATGTTCCTGAAGATCTTATGGCCGACCTTCTCCGAGTTGCGGCTGGCCCCCACCAGGGCAATTGATTTCGGCCTGAGCAGACTCTCGAGCTTCATTGTTAAGCCTCTAGCAAATTTTCATGAATATTTCGGGTCGTATTATTGGGCGGTTGTTCGAGGCCCTTGCCTCACCAGGTGTCCTGGAAGTGCGAATAAAATGCTTTCCACCCTGTTGAACCTGCACGAATTACCCCGTTATCCGGGCTCCTAAACCCGGGGAGGAAGAAGTAATATGTGAATAGTACACTATTTAGGTAGATTATCATGGTGACCGCTGAGCGAGAAAACGAGGAGGAAGGCTACGATGAAAAGAAGGTTAGCTTGGAGGAAGCCATTTCTCGGGTGGAGACCGGGGACCATATATTCATCGGGTCGGCGTGCGGTGAACCCCAGTACCTCTTGAAGGGGCTGGTCGAGCTCGGTGACCACCTCGCTGACAACGAGATACTGCACGTACATACCCTGGGGGTGGCACCCTACGCGAAGCCTCGCTATTCGAGCAGGTTTCGATTAAACGCCTACTTCGTGGGCATCAACACTCGGGAAGCGGTGGCCGAGGGAAGAGCGGACTACACCCCGGTGTTCCTGTCCGAGCTTCCGCTACTTGTGAAAAGAGGAAAGGTGCCCATGGACGTTGCCCTGATCCAGGTAACGCCGCCGGACGAGCATGGGTTCTGTAGTCTCGGGGTGTCAGTTGAGATGACAAAGACGGCCGCCGAGACCTGCGACTTCGTTATCGCCCAGGTAAATAATGAAATGCCCAGGGTACTGGGTGACAGCTTCATACACGTGGACGACATCGATCTCCTGGTAGAACACGACGAGCAGATTCTGGAATCTCCCCCCTCCCAGCAGGACATCGTGTCCGAGCGGATAGCCAATCACGTGTCGGAGTTGGTTGACGATGAATCAACTCTGCAGATAGGGATCGGGAGGGTACCTGATGCGGTTCTGAACGCCCTGGATGATAAAAATGATCTGGGAATTCACACCGAGCTTCTTACCGAAGGGGTGGTGGATCTGGTGGAGAAGGGGGTCATCACCTGCGAGAAAAAAACCGTTAACAGGGGAAAGATAATCGCCTCCTTTGCCATGGGTACCAAAAGGCTGTACGACTTCATCGATAACAATCCCATGGTTGAATTCTACGAGTCCGATTACGTCAATGATCCCCATGTGATATCCCGGCATGATAACATGGTGGCCATCAACCAGGCGCTAGAGGTGGACCTCACCGGCCAGGTCTGCTCCGACTCGCTGGGCTACAAATTCTACAGCGGCCTGGGAGGACAGGCGGATTTCATGAGGGGGGCAAAGCTTTCCAGGAATGGAAAGGCGATAACGGTGATACCCTCCACGGCAAAGGAGGGTACAATATCGAGGATACGTTCCCTTCTAAGTGAGGGTGCCGGCGTGGTCCTTACCAGGGGTGACGCGGATTACGTGGTCACCGAGTATGGAACTGCACGGCTGGGTGGCCGTACCATCCGGGAAAGAGCACTGGGCCTGATCAACATTTCCCATCCCAAATTTAGAAACGAGCTCCTCCAGTGGGCCAAGGAGCACCATTACGTTCCTCTCGAGGTTCTGCCATTTCCCGAGGTGGAGTATCCCAAGGAACTGGAGAAGAAGGTGCAGCTCAAGGGCGGTATACAGATACAGCTACGGCCAATTAAGCCCTCGGACGCCACCATGAAACACCATCTTTTCTACTCCCTTTCCAAACAGGCGGTGGTGCATCGCTATCTGGGCCACATGAAGACCATGCCCATGAAGCGGATATGGCCTTACGTGACCGTGGATTACGAGAACGAGATGAACATAGTGGCCACGGTTGAGGAGGAGGGTAACGAGGATCTGATAGCAATAGGTAGTTACGTTAGCATTCCTAACACCGAAAAGGCGGAGGTGGCGCTTGTGGTCAGGGATGACTGGCAGAACAAGGGGCTGGGCACGAAGATGCTGGAGTACCTTGTCGAGGTCGCCAAGGATAAGGGATTTGAGGGATTCACCGCCTGGGTCCTGAGCGATAATGACCGCATGATGCACGTGTTTAAGAAGCTGGGCTATGATGTTCAATACAGGCTCGAGGGCAACGTATACCATGTTGAGATCGAGTTCTAGTTCAGAACCCGTTGGGTCTCTCGAACTCTCTTCGTACGTTTTCGATCTTCTCCCCCACTATCTCGATATCACTAAGGTGAGAGGTCCCAAGACCCCGCTGTTCGGCGAGACGTAGGTACTTGACCTCCCCCGGATCAATGCCCATTACCGAGGCTGCGACGGAGTCTACTGCCACCATATCACGGCCGCCGATTATCAAGTTCATCTTTATGGGCCTGCCGTGGACCTCCTCGACCTCAGCCCCGACGAGGCCGTCCACGATATTGAGGGCTATCTTCTCGTTAAATATGGAGGCCAGGTCAACTATCTTCTCGTTGATACGGGAATGCATAACGCTCTTCGGAAGCATCATCCCCATGAGATTCTTCATGCACAGGGTAACCAGGCTCAGGTGATGGACCTTCATCTTGGGTATATTTACGATGACATCGCTTTTCAAAGCCGTCTTGGCAATTCCTGCCTCCTTAAGGGCGGTACCTTTGGTTATCTCTACACTTACCCTCTTGTCCTGGTTGAGATCTACCAGCTCAACCTGCTTCTCCTCGGCGACGGCGTCTATGCCTATCAACTGGAATGCACGGCTTGTGTTACCGGCACCACCCTCCCCGATAATTATCTCTGCTCCCGAATCCCCAAGCTGGTCTATAACCGCCGAGACTATCCGGGGGTCGGTGGTCACCCCCGAATCCGGGGTCTTGGAGCTTATGCAATTGGGCTTTAAAAGCACCCTCTGCCCGGAACCGGCTATCCGTTCGCAATTCAGGATCTGGAATATCTCCCTTATCATGTCGTCTGGATCTTGACCCTCCACTATGGCCACGCGTGATTTGGTTAAGGTCATCCTTGTTCCCTTCCAGGTTTTTCAAGAAGACTATATATGGGGATAAGAAAAAGGTGTCCATTTGTAGGGGATTTCGAACTTTCGGGACGCGAGGGGGGCCTAGCAGTTTAGATGAAATATGGCCAATACCTCTCCATCCTTTCCATCCATGCTCGTATAGGTATCTATTGCCTCTCCCATTTTCTGGCAAACCCGCTCTATTCCCCTTTCCTCGGGAACTGGGAGGGCTCCGTACTTGTCGGGTCCTGTTCCAGGAAGGGTGGACGATACATCCTCAGCGTGGTTGATACCGAGGCCCATGATCGGGTGCCGGTAAGGATTGTATTTCAGGGAGTCAAATCACCGGAGCTTGGGGATGGCGCGTTTTGTGCTCGCGAGATATCCACGACCACAATACCTTTGAAAAGCCGGACTTGGTAAAGCCGAGCCCCCCTTCATCTCTTTGATATCTCGAGCCCCTGGTCATCGATTACCGCGTTCAGACTATTCTGAAAGTTGCGGGGTGACCGGACGAAGGCCAAATACTCGGAAAGGGCCTCCGAGGAATTAACTGAGTTGTGTGCCAAAACTAGGCCTCCCTCTTTGAGGGAATTAAGGGAGGACTGCAATATATCTAAATAAATGGATTTACCCTTGGCCCCCTTTCCATTGGCATCAAGATATAGTAGATCGATCTCTCCCTGAAAATTCTTCAACCATTTCACGCCATCCGCGTGAACGATCTCAAATTGGTCCGGGGGAGCGATTCTTGCAACGTTGTTCCTTGCTCGTTTGGCTTCGCTTTTTCTTATCTCTATGCCTATGGATCTGCATGCTTGGTAGCATGAACCGGGCCCGATGGCTGCTCCGGCATTGCTTATGAACGTGAATCCGCAAAAGATGCCTACCGCCACCATGATCTTGGGCTGGGATATGGCGTTTACGGCGTACAGCAGGCGCTGCATACGCGGGGTTATGGCCGTCCATGGGATATCGAATTGGTCCTGAACCGACTTGCGCATGGCCATCATTTTGCCACTGTCATACATTGTATGGGGTATGATGCTGGCTGAGGCCAGGGCCTCCAGGCAATCATGGACTATTGATTCCTCTCTGCTCAGCGGCTCCAGCTTTTGGTGGGGATTCCTCCAATCCATATGGTATTCGTTCCAGTCTGGGGCTCTATGGGTCAATGCCATGATTCACACCCTTCGGGAGTCCAATAAGGCGAGCCAATAAAAATAGAAATCTATTCACCGTGGATCGAATGGGGTTTACTGTACGAGGAAGGTCACCCAAAGGATGATGAGATCATGCATCTATTGATGCAATGTGCCTCAGTTATCTCTTACCCACCCGACGGTGCGTCCGGGAAACACCATTTCCCCCAGCTCCCTGTGGAGGGATTAGGCCCCATGATCGATCCTGTGCAAAAATGAAAAAAAAAGGAAAAAAATGAAAATTGGGGTTTTGTGTGTCTGTGTCTAGTTCCTTCTTTTGAGAAGGCCGATACAGAACAGTGCAGCTATGCTAGGTAG
>CAZUNO010000009.1:0-99262 GCA_964621445.1 Hadarchaeota archaeon (SeqCode)
GATACCGACGGCAGGGTCGTCATCTGGAACAGAGCGGCTGAAGAGATAAGCGGTTATAGGTCCGAGGAGGTCGTGGGGCACAATAAGATATGGAAATGGCTCTACCCCGACAAAAAGTATAGAGAATACGTAACTGAGACAGCAGAAAGAATCATTAAGGACCGGGAAGTGGTTGAGGATTTTGAGACCAGGATCAAGACCAAGGATGGGGATGAGAGAGTCATCTCCTGGTACTCGAGAGGCCTTAAGGACAGCGAAGGTAGAATCATCGGCTCAGTAGCCCTGAAAAGAGACATCACGGACCGGAAAAAGGCGGTGGAGGAAGTGGAGGAACGGAATAAAGAACTCATGCACCGGGTTGCCATGGAGATGCTGGTCACCCAGCTGTCAACCAGCTTCATAGGCTGCCCATCATGTGAAGTTGACGAACGACTAGACACCGCTCTACGAAAGATCGGAGAGTTCACCGGCGTTGACCGTTCCTATATCTTCCTCTTCTCCAACGATGGAGAAACCATGAGCAACACCCACGAATGGTGTGCCCCGAAAACCAGACCACAGATCCAGAATCTACAGCAACTACCCGCCGATACCTTCCCCTGGTGGATGGAGAAGCTAAAGAGATTCGAAAACATACACATACCCCGGGTCTCCGACCTACCGGACGAGGCTGAGGAAGAGAAACAGATACTGCAATCACAGGAAATAAAATCCGTCCTCGTAGTGCCCCTGGTAATGAGTGGATCGGCCAGGGGATTCATGGGCCTGGACTCCGTCCACAGAGCAAAGACCTGGCCAGAGCTAGATATAAGGCTGCTAAGAACCGTAGCCGGAGCGATCTCAGGCACCCTGGAAAGAAAACAGACAGAGGACAAACTGAAGGAAAGCGAGGAAAGATACCGCACCATATTCGAATCCGCTAACGACGCCGTGGTTTTACTATCCCCAGAAGGAAAAATACTGGAAATAAACCAGAGAGCAGGGGAAATTTTCGGGTACAAACCCCAAAAATTCAAAGGAAAAACCATACAGGAATTACTCCAACTATTCCCCCAAAACAGCCTGAAAAAGATCGGTGAAAAATTTACCAAACGCATGAAAGGCAGCCATACCGAACCCTACGAGGTAGAACTCGTAGATGGAAACGGGAAGAAAAGAACCGTAGAGATAAACGCCAGCCCCATAAAAAAAGACGGCCAGATAGTGGGAGATATGGCCATTCTAAGAGACATAACCCAACGAAAAAGAAACGAACAAAAACTAAGAGAGTACTCCCACCACCTAGAAGACATCGTAGAGAAACGAACCAAACAACTCAAAGAAAAAGAACGCCTATCAGCCATAGGAGAGACCACAACCATGGTAGGGCACGACCTCCGCAACCCGCTACAGGCAATAGTCAACAACCTCTACCTAGCCAACAAAAAAATCCAAGAAATGACACCCCAAGAGAAAGAGATCGTAAAAAAAGCCGGAATACGCCACATACACAGAACCATAGAGCAACAAAGCCAATACATGAACAAGATCGTCTCCGACCTCCAGGACTACGCCAGACCCATTCAACCAGAATTCCAAGAAACCAACATCCACAAACTAATAGAACAAGTCGTAAAAAGTACAGAAATCCCCCGCAACATACAAACCACAATAAAAACCCCTCACAACCTCCCCAAAATTCAGGTAGACCCCGGGATGTTGAGAAGAGCCATAACCAACCTAGTCACCAACGCCATACAGGCAATGCCCAACCGAGGCCAACTAACCATAAAAATAGAAAACACAGAGAACCAAGCAACAATCAAATTCCGAGACACCGGAACCGGAGTAAATCAAAAGGACCGAGACAAGATTTTCGAACCCATGTACACCACAAAGGCCCAAGGACAGGGATTCGGACTACCAGTATGTAAAAGAATAATCCAGGCCCACCAAGGAAAAATCACATACAGAAACAACCAAAACCAAGGAACAACCTTCACCGTAACCCTACCCAACACCCAACAAAAAAACCATGGGAATACTAGTTGATCGAAAACGAGGCATGGTCAGATCATAATTATTCCGAGAATACGTCCTAATGGAGTTGAACGTCAGGAAGGGATAATTGGATTGCCAGCCTTAAACGGCTCTATCTAAATGGAAACGGAGCCAGAATCCTTCATCGCCTGCCCCAAACTTACATTACACTCCACAGTCAATCTCTTCAGGGGTTCTTCTCTATCCCCGGAGCTGAATACCACGCCCCTTCAAATTCGGTATCTCGCGGCTAGCTCCAGGCCTCGGCCACTTCCCCAGCTTTATATTTCGTTTTTCTCCCCCAAATGCATAGAAGGAGTTGGTGTATGGAGTTCAGTTCACGCTTGGTTAGCTCCCTGATGATCAATCTCGATCCCACCCGAATAACAAGTCAATGCTCAACATGTTTAGCTAGGATAAGAATACTAATCTGTCCGAATCCTTAGGATAGATAGCAAGGTCTATCTTCATTAGCTCCAATCGAGGAACTCTAAGCCAGATCGATATTCCAGGCTTTCAGATAGGCCTGGTGCTGGTAAGCCCCAAAGAAAGATACAGTTATGATATCGGACATTGAATATCCGCCCCGTCCCACATGGACCAAGTAGAGGTTGACCGGAATTGACAGGCGATACGAAACACACCAGGACGCCGGGACCTGCCCGTCTCCAGAAGCAGTTCTCGATCGAACCCTTCGGTGGGTCCATCATGAAGATCGCCGATATTAACGATGATGGCCGCCAGGAGCTGCTTTTACTGCAGAGCGCGGGCCAGTTCTGCAGCGAGATAGAGAATCCCGAAGGGGTATCCATCGAGAGCCTTGACCCCTCGCTATACTGCCTGACCGCGGTATCCCTGGAGGGCGAGGTCCTGTGGCAGGTAGGGGAGCCATACGAGAATCCCGGAGTCCCTTTCATCTCTCACGGGGGGAGCAGCATCATAGTTCGGGATGTCGATGGTGATGGTCACTGCGAGGTCCTGTCCGTTCAGGCCGGTCGCTTATCCATTCTTGACGGTCACACCGGGGTGGAAAAGGCCTCCACGAACCTTCCCACGGACAATTACATCATGCTTGAGACGGCTGATTTCGACCCGGCGGAAAAAGGTCTGCAGATAATCTGCAAGGTTAACAACCGATCCTACCCCCCTTGGCCCTACGCAAACCCTCTAATCGTATTGAACTGCGATCTCTCCATCTACCAGGAACCCCTTGCCATTCCCGGGGCCGGGCATAACATGATATCCATGGATCTCAACAATGACGGGCGCGACGAGCTCCTCGTAGGATACAGCCTGCTGGACCATGATCTGGAGGAGATGTGGAGGGTTGATTTCGGGGAGGGATTTGACTACATACAAAATCACGCGGACCACATCGCGGTGAGCGATATTGATGGGGACGGTGACCTGGAGATAATGTATTCCGGGTCCCAGGATTTCTTCGTGGCCGATCTTGAGGGAAACGTGATCTGGAAGACAAACGCCGGGCACAGCCAGATATCCGTTCCCGGTCCCTTTGGCCCCGGGGGCGAGACCAGGATAATCATGAGCGAGAAGAATAGAGGAGGGTGGGGTTTGTCGTCCACCGGTGACGTCCTTTGGAACCGAGCCGATATCAACGGATACGTGCTGTCCCAAATCAACTGGCATCAGGAAGTGCCAAGGACATGGGCCGTGTTTCAGCCCCAGTTGAAGCCCTTCGACAGCCCCCCCATACACAGCAAACCGGCCTGGAGCCGCCAACTGTGGCCATGCCTAATGGACGGAAATGGCCAAATGCACGACATAATCCCCTGGAAGGACGACTACTCCCATCCGCCCTACGAGATCTGGTCCCACCGTTCCTACGACTGCGGTCTAAGGTACGAGACCCTCTCCGCGGACATAGACGGCGACGGCCTGGACGAAATGCTGGTCTTCAACCGCCACAGAGTTTGGATATTTCATTCAGCCGAGACGGGAAAGGACTGATTTCCGATCCTTCAAATATCAAGACAGCTTGACGTTGGCCAGGCCCTCGTCGGCGGCTTGCTGGGCGGCCAGCGTCTTAGCGGTTGAATCCAGGCATTCCCTGGTTGTCAAAAGGGGCTCATAATCGCTCCTCCCGCTTATTTCAGCGACGATATCGTTAACAAAGTTAGTATCGTTGAGCATACGCGGGGGGACTTCCCTCTCCGCTTGGTTATCTTTCCTGAGAACTATTTTCCTGCCGAGGTCAATTTCGAGGGCCCCTTCAGTACCGATAAAATGAAAAGTCCACGGAGAGGAATGCCCCTCGGGAGTCTTGTATGAGGCATCGATGAACACTCCCGCTTCGTTGGCAAGTTTGAAACTCGCCATGGCTACATCCTGAAAAAAGGGCACGCTCTTAGGTTCGAAATGTGCGGTGTGGGCGGACAGGACCTCGGCTATCTCGATCCCCGTTATCCATTGGATTGAATCGACGCCATGGACCATAAGATCGTTAATCGTTCCCTCCTGTGCGCCCTCTTCGAAGTACCAGTCGGGCCTTCCCGACCGGTAGTTCAGCCCGTGGTACCCGGTTACTATTCCGTTCGTTATCTCGCCGATTTCCCCATCCTGAACCAGCTTTCTGGCCGTTTGGATGGCCGGGCTGCTCCGCAGGGAGAGGCCCACGGTAAGGCTCAACCTCTTTTCCGCGACAAGTTTTTCTATACTCTCCAGCTCTTCCGGACGCGTGCATAGGGGCTTGTCGGAAATCACGTGTTTGCCCGTTTCCAGGGCCTTTATTGCCTGTCTCCCTCTTTTTGCGTAAATATCGCAGATTGCCAGTATGTCAAAGTCGACTTCCTCCAGCATTTCATCAAAAACCCGGAAGTCCACATTGATATCGCACCTGTCAATGATATCTGCGCACTCCTGTGGTTCCTCCTCGCAGCAGGCGACGATTTCGAGATCGGGGTGGTCCCGGACCTTGCTGACGATGGAAGCGATATGACCGTGCCTGAATCCTGAAATTGCGACTTTCATGGCTAATTACCTCCTGGACATGGTATTTCATGCCTATTGTAACTTGTGGATCTCCACGCCATTCCGACCGAACGCCCGTTAATCAATCTTTCAGAGATGGCGCTCTGCGGATCAATGCTTTTCACCGCGAAAAATATCCCTTTCCGGCATGGGGAGGGCATCCGGTGTGACTGACCTGAGGCCTGGGTCGCAGTCCAAACCCGGGGTAACTCCTCTATGAGGGAGCCCGCATACGAGTTATTACTCTCTCCTCCAGTTCCTCGAGGTCAGCATCGTGGCTTATAAAATCCAGTACCTGCCCGTCCCCCACTCGCTCGGCCTCCTCGACCAGCAGCGAGAGGAAATGCTTTCTTTTCTCTCGGCACCTGGGTTCGTAGAAACGGTTGCAAATCTCCTCGGGATCCTCCTCCAGATCGTAGAGCTCGCAGAGATCGGAGAAGTTCCAGACGAGCTTCCATCTCCCGTCGGTTACCATCCGCGCCGAGTAATGTCCATACCAGTCGCCGTGGTACTGGGCGTAATGCACGCGGCGTGGCCACTGGTGGTCCTTTCCGGCAAAGGTCCTCAGCGAGCGGCCGTGGAGGGGCTGATCGCCCATCTTCCCCTGCCGTCCCCCGGCCATAAGGTCCACGCAGGTGGCAGTGACATCCATGAGGTGCACAGGCTCGCCCACCCTCTTGCTGGCTCTTTGCTTAGGCGGCTTGAAAATCAGGGGGATGCGGTAGATCTCGTCGTACATGTAGGAGCCCTTGCTGGGAAATCCGTGTGAATTTGCCATGTCGCCGTGGTCCGCGGTGAAAAAAATCGCCGTATCCTCGTAAAGGCCTTCCTTCTTGAGATAATCTATATTCTCGCCCAGGCATTGATCGATGAGTTCCAGGTAGGAAAAGCAAGCTGACAGTTTTTGTTTCAGATTATTGTCGCGATCCTCATTGGCGAGGTCCCCCTGGCTCATTTTCGCCACCACCTGCAGTTTTTGCTGGTTAATCGGTTTGCCATCCAGGGGATCGTTTCGGTTTGGCCACAGAGGGATATCCTCCGGCTCGTAGCGTATGCCGAATTCCTCCGGCACTAGCCAGGGAGAATGTGGGCCCGGGAAGGAGCAGAAGGCGAGGAACGGGCGCTGCCGGTCGCGATCGCCAATAAATTCCCGGCAGTAGCGAGCCGCCGCCACATCAGGGAAGTCCTGTATGGGCACCCCTACCGTTCCGGAAACCTGGCCGGGTGGGATATCGCGGTTCCCCTTTTCCTCAACCAACTCTCCCAGTTTGAGGTTAGGGTGCCAGTGAGAACTCGAAAGATAGGAGGGGCCGTTCTCCGAGGGACGGGGATGGGTGACATGGAAACGGGAATCGAACAGGTCGTCCGCCGGCCCGATGTGCCATTTCCCGAAATAGCCGGTCTGATACGCTGTAGCGCCGTCTGCCCAGTCCTGGATCATGCTCACCTCCGGGCGGAGGTGATGGCAATAGCTGTACCCAGGGGTGGAGTTATTGAACATATGATGATCGTGGGCGTAGAGCCCGGTCATCAGGCTTGCCCTGGCGGGCGAACATATCGCCGTCGGTGTGTAGGCATTGTCGAAAACAATCGAGTCCGCCGCGAGGGCGTCGATATTTGGTGTCCGCACCAGGTCGCTTCCATAGCAGCCAAGCAGGTCCACTCTCAACTGGTCACAAAACATAACCAGAACGTTCTTCTTCTCCATGTCCGGATCTCCTTTCAAGGCCCAAATCGGTGCATCTCACAATTAAAGAGTTACGTCTTCACTGGAGGACCGCTTCCGGGAATGACTCCCTTTTTTAGTATCAGGTGGCGGTTAGCCCAAGACCTTTATGGATCGGCTTAATCCCTGAATTGAAATGCGTAGAGATCGGCATTGGTGAGGTAAAACCTGACCCGGACCGGCTGCCCGGCCAGTGATCCAAGCTTCCGGTCCCCCTTCCATTCCACGGGAAGGTGGACCGAATTATAGGTAACAGGTACCGCCTCCTCGCGGCTTAAGCCCTGGATCGGATGGCCATCAGGATCCATCATCTCCACCTCCACCGACCCTCCTCCGGCAGCGTCGGCATTCAGCTCCAGCCGGTCACCCCGGAACCTCAGGGGCGGGGTGGTGAACCACCCGCCGTCAATGCCACCGCTGACGCTCACGAAGCCGTCAAGTCGCAGGACGGCCCTGCCTATTCCCGAAAGCTCCTCACCGGCTGTGGTGTCTAGATCTCCGCTGGGACCGTGTTCCCGGTTCGAACCCACGTAGTATATCCAGAGCTCATCACCCATGCGGACCGGACGCGGCATCGCCCAGACGAACCGGGAGTCGAAACGGCCCTCGGGACCTAGTCCCATGAAGGGTCTCCGACCTCCCAACCGCTTGAACTCCTTTCCGTCACGGCTGACGGCCAGCTGGACATCTATGGCCGAGGGACCGGATCCCTCCTTCTCCCAGTCCACCCAGTGCCAAAATGTCTGGAGCAGCATGATATAGACCCCGTGGTAGGGAAAAACAGCCGCCCCGTAGAAATCAACCGGCGGGCTCGATTCCCCAGGTTCGTGGGTGGACCAGTCACGCTCGTCGGGAGCCATGATTATCTGCTCCTCCTCCCATTCCTCCAGGTCGTCGGATTCCAGGCGCCTGACGGTCCGGAATCGGCACGATTGGTCCTCATCCGATTCAACCCACTTACGTGTGTAGATAAGGTAACGGCCCTCGTCCCGGTCCCAGAAAACGATGCTTTGGGTGTCCTTGTCACCGATCTCGGGCGTGGCGTACAGGCTCCAGCGGATGCCGTCGGGCGAGCTGTGCATCTGTAGGTCGCCGGATGGATAGACCTTGGTCTGGGTCTTGTACCTGTGTTCGGGGGGAGCGTTGGGGTCCTTCCATACCGCGGCCCCCGCGACCTTGGGTCCTGGTATGACTATATTGTTGGCCTTTGACCCTTCGATCTCGTGCAGGCCGATCTCCGGCTTTTTGAAGTGGATCCCGTCCTCGGACTCGGCATAGGCGACCCGCAAATTTTCGGCCCGGCGGGAATCGTACCAGATCCGGATCTTCCCATCTTCCTTGAGAACGGAGCTGTAGCTGCCGATACTCTCTCCCCGCCCCTCCGGGTCTCTATCCCACCGGCGGTCAGGCGCTATCAGGATTTCTCCATCGCGTCGGGGGGTATGCATTCTCCGGCCGATGTTGTGCTTGGAGTCCACCAGGAAGCCGTCAAGAAAGACCTGCTTCTCGGTTCCGATGTTGATGATTTGGTCGTTCATCTCTCGTACCTATCATCCTCGACCCATTCCACCATATATTTGCTGTGTTACTCATTTCCATCGAAACGCTGGGACCGGAAGTGCAATTCCTTCCTTGAGTCATCCATTTCCACCACACGGTAATTTGATTAAGGTAAAGAGGATAAAGATCAGTAATCATGAGTAGGGAGTGAGGGAATAATGTCGGAAGAGAAAAAACCCCGCGTTCGAGCCGTCCGCTGCGATCACTCGGCCAGCGATGAGCAGGTGTATGAGGCCTTAAAACGTGCAATCAATCCACTGGAATCCGCCTGGCAAAAACTTGAGAAAGCCGAAAAAATCACGGTCAAGCTAAACCAGGCATGGCCAGAGGAAAAACTGGTATATCACAAGGACCGTCTCCAGGAACTAGTTGACTTCTCGGTGGCCCGGGCACTCTTTCGCCTGCTGCGGGAGAGGACCGATGCCGAATTACTTTGCACCGAGATCAGCACCAGGGCCGAAAATAATCCGGACCTCACAACCATTGACACCATCACCCTGATGCCCGTTCTCCGCGAATTCGATGTTGAGTTCGTGGACGGGGACAACCCGCCACACAGGACCTACACCGTGCCCGGCGGCGGTGCCATGTTCAGCCAGTACCTCCTTCCCACCTCGGTGGTTGACACGGACGCTTTGATATCGGTTCAGACCATGAAGAGCCATAAATTCATGGGCGTAACCCTGTGCCTCAAGAACCTTTTTGGCCTGATGCCCATGGAACCCCACGGGCGCTCCCGACGTTATTTCCATCACCTGGTGCGTCTTCCCTACGTGCTCGTTGATATAGGACGGATTATCAACCCCACCCTGAATATTCTGGATGGGCTGGTCGGGCAATCAGGGAAGGAGTGGGGAGGAGAGCCACGTGTCTGCAACACCCTGGTCGCCGGTGACCAAGTCATCGCCACCGATGCCTGTGCCACCCACCTCATGGGACAGGACCCCCGGGGGGACTGGCCCCATCAACCCTTCGTGCGGGACCGAAACTCCATTCGAATAGCGCATGAGAGTGGCTTTGGCACCGCTAGCCTGGACGAGATCGATTTCCAATCGGAAGTTGACTCCCCGGTTGCCTCATTCAGAACGGAGGAGACCGATCCCTTTGAGACCGTACTTGCCTGGCGCCGATCTACCTGTGAACAGGCCCTGTACTACAGGGATCATCGTGATGGATTCCTTGACGACTACGCGGGGGAATACATCCTGCTCCAGGACGGAAAAGTAAGGTGGCACGGAAAATCCAGCTACATCGGGGAGAGCAGGCGCAAGCTTGCAGGTCCAAACAAGCTCAGCGCCCTGTGGTTCAAGCACGTTGACCCCGACCGTGCCGAGGGAGAGCATTACCAGAGGTATGAGGAAACTCTTCGACGGCTAGAAGAACTGGACTAGTCCAAAATCACCCCCAGGACCGCCAACATCGCCCTGGACTATCTCCCGGTTAGGGGCTTAACCACTAGAGGAATGCACGCGCTATGAGATGTAGAGCGGTCCAGGTAATCAGCGCCAGGAGGTATCCAGCAGTGCCCGCCGATGCCACGGCGGAAAGAATGAAAACCACCAGTACTATAAATATCATCGAGAGGTAAACCCTGCCCAGGAATGAGTCTAGAAAATTACTCCTTATGCTCCTTGATAGTGATCGCACTCCGTGAAGAATCCAGGCCAGGGTAGCCCCGCAAAAGACCATTCCGAAGGTATGGGGGCCAGGTTTTGCCGAAGCCAAAGCAATCCGAGTATGGCTGGAAATCCTAACCAGAAAGGCCGATTCCATCTGTGCTCCTTGGCGTACAACCAGGTCGCCACCCAATCCCCTGGGGACACGCTGATTAGTTCGTAATACCCGCAACCTCCATATCAATTTGACGGGGAGCAACATAAACCGTGGAGATCGAAATGCCTCATGACATGTGAAGATCATCCGGCAGGACGATCATAGGAGTATGCTAAGGTATTGGAGATGCGTAGAGAGGGCATCGATCCGGGATTCCAGTACCAACAGAGATGCTCGGGTTTTCCTCCTCGATATCCATCCCTGATCGCCCCCATGCTAAACCGGTCATATTTCCATGCCTCCATGCCCAATTATAAAATTCCCCCATCGCAAAACAGGATCCGTCGCCCAGGGGGCACACATGTTGGCTAGCTGGCGGAGGGCAGGTAGATCGGCCATGAATCACGGGGAGCCCAATTGATATCCAGCAACTATTGCAGTCGGTGGACCTCAAGGTCCAGTATCTTCCCAGCTTCCAACAGAGCATCCATCCAGTGTCCAAGGGTCATTGAAGCGTGCTGGGACCCCACTATCATCTCGGGTACCTTCTCCACATCGCCATCAACCGTCATGTGAACGATCTCCCTACAGTGAATGCCATCCTCGGTACCCACGATATTTCCTTCGATTACGCTGATGGATTCCAGAGATTTTTCCATGTTAATCAGGGTCATGGGCTGTCCGGGCTCGATATCTGCATATGCGGTGACCCCGAACTTCCGGCCGTGATAATCCCTGACCGTGAAGCCTCCAGAGGCAAGGGAAAGGGGAATTATATCGTGTTCTAAGCTTACTTCCCCCTCACGGGCCTCAAACCTTCCCTTGCTGCTGCCGAAGTTTCCCATGGTGACCGCTTGCTGACTTACGGCATGGAGAAGGAGAGATGCCAACATGGCCGTGATATCTCCCTCACAGGCACACAGTATGCCCTCATCGATTAGACGGTTAAAGGCCAGGCAGGGCACCACCGGTCTTTCCTCGGTGAAACGGCCGCAGTTTACAGTCAGACCATTAGCGTCCTCTCTATCACAAAGCTTACGCAAGGCTAGATAGACCCTGGTGGCGTCGAGTAGGTCTTTATCATCCGGTTCAATGACATTCTCGAAATCATTTTTCCATTCCTCGAGGTCTTCACCTACCTCATCCTCCGTGAACCGATCGAAGTACCGATAGAACTCATTGGTCTCTATATGCCTGGTTCTAACCCCGAATTTCTCCTCCAGCAGGGGGAAATCATAAGGCCCTTTTGGTGCCGAGAATGATGGAATCTCGCCAATGTAGAGGAATTTGCTCTCCTTCAGGTATTTTTGGGCCCGGAGACCCCTTAGGAACTGGTCATCGGCCCTGGCGATTGGAAGACCCAGGTTGGATATAGTGCGCATCTCTAGGGGAACCGATCCCCGGGAGCGGACCAGAAGAGCGTCGGTATCCAGGCTGATCTGCTTCCTCAAGGACCTCATATGACCGTGTTCAATTACCACCAATGGCTCTTCGATCTCCACAAAGTCAACGTTAATCTCCTCCTCAAAGTCCTGGACCATCCTCTTCGAGGATTCCTCTGCCTCTTCACGGGTTATGCCGGGGAAATTTGGGGTGCCGGAAACATCCGCGGAACACACGCTGCCATAGACATCGGTGTAGTGATGGAGCCCCACGTACACGGGCTTTATCTTTACGATTCCTCTCTTCCTCTGGTTGGGTATCATCAATTTTACCCAAAGGTCCAAGGACTTTAGTGTTTCCACCTGTTGAGATCAAGCATTATCCATCATGAGATAGATAGGTATGAGGTCATCAAATCCGGATAACTGGGAAGATCTAAAGATTAGTAAATTCCGGACTATGGTTCACACTATCTCCATAAAATTCATATGCACTGTCAAGTTCCAGTGCGTCGATATCCTGCCAGGGCCTGTCTGATCCTTATTCCTCGGCCATCTCGTCTACCTCTTCGGCCCCGTCGGCCAGGAAGCCTTCCTCGTCTTCAAGCAGTATGTTTAGTAGTCTCTGGAACTCGCCTGCGTGGACCTTCTCCTCGTCAGCCACATCCTGCAGAACTTCCTTGGCCAGCTCATTCTCAGTTGCATCGGCCAGGGCCTCATAGAGGTGTATGGCCTCTTCCTCGGCTGCCAGCGATAGACGCAAAGCTCTAGCAAGCTCCCTCGAGGTCAGCTTTCGATCCGGCGTAACCCCGCTAAACGGGTCTAGAAATTCGGGCATTATATCTCCTCCCGCATGTTAAGATTATACTCTTAAAAGATTTAACGTTATCAACCGAAATTACGCAATTTGCACCTCGGAAGAAAACAGGCATCACGGGCCATTAATCCAGGATAACGACCTTGCAGCTGCTTCCCCTACAGACCCTTTCCTTCACGGAACCCGAAAGGAGCTTGTCTATGCTCGATTTATCCGATGAATGTATTATCACGTGGGACGGTTCAAATTTCTCAATCGCATTCAGAATAATTTTCGATGCCCTTCCCTCTCTCTCCTTCTTCTCGGTGGGAATTCCCAGGGCCTGGCTTATTCCAAGAATCTTGTCCGAATATCCCGATGCTCGTATCTCCTGGTCCCTCACTAGATGGCCCTTTAATGTCCTGAGATCCGAGGTACCCAGATAGCTCTCTATGGTCCCGCTGGACTCCCGGGTCTCGGATATGCTGAGAACTATGACTTTTTCGGGTTCCTGTTGCTGGATCAATTTTCTAATCGTGTCCAGGCTCTTCCTCTTGTATGGTCTCCGGTAGCAGGCAATCAGTATCTTCCCGGCTCTATCTCCAACCATCCTCTCACCATAGACCTATTATCTTCCACCATCCTAAGCCGACGGTCATGAACACGCATATGCCAATTAAATTTAGAGTTAGACCCGGTTTTAGAAAATCCCTCGTTCTTAGAAGCCCGGTGTCATAAACCATGGCAGAGCCGGGCGTGCCAATTATGAACATGAACGCGAATGCCGAGGGAAGGGCGACAACAAACATGGCCAGCTGAGGGTCCAGGCCCAGGCTGGAGGCACTGAACAGGGTGAGAACTATGGGAAGGATGGTGCCTGTGGCAGCGCTGTTGCTCATAACTTCGGAAAGAAAGATGGTCAAGGTGACGACCGCCAATATCAGTATGATGGGGCGTCCGATAAATGAGGAGATTAGATTTCTGGCGATGAAATCTGCCGCATTCGTCTCCTGTGAAAGGGCAAACGCGAGGGTTATGGCCCCGGCATAGAGGAATATGATGCCCCACGGTAGCTTGCTCTCCACATCCTCCCAGCTCAGGGTTCCGGTCATCCCCAGGAGCCCTGCAATAAAAACGGCCACCGTTGCCATCCCGATAATCGTCCCGAAGGTCGCCCAAAGCAGGAAAGCCAGGGCCAGGAAAAAGATGACCTTGACCTCGCTAAAGGAGAGATCTCCCATCTCCTTCACCTCTTCCTGTAGGTAGTCCCTCAGGTATTTCATGTCAATTTTCTCAGGTGGATAGAAATAGAGCATGACCATGAAAAGCAGGAACAGCATCACGAACACGATAGGTGCTGCCGCGATGAACCAGCCCAGGAAACTGATCGTCGTTTCAGGATACTGCTGATGGAAAATGGAGATGGCCAGCGGGTTCCTGGCTCCTCCCAACAGGGTTCCCATGCTCCCAACCGATGAACCATAGGCAAGTGATAGTAACACCGCCTTGGAGAAGTTCGTCCTCTCCATCTCCCTCTTTCCCGCTCGGAGGACGCTCAATGTTATTGGGATGAGAAGGGCAACCACACCGTGCGCCGGCATTGTCATGGACAGCAGGGCGGAGATGAGTATTATTCCCAGCAGGAAGGTCCGGGGAGAGGAACCGAATCTTCTGAGGAAGGTTAGGGCTATCCTCTTGTCCAGATCATGTTTACTCAGGGAAAAGGCAAGGATAATCGCGCCCAGTAGGAAGAAGATCGTGCTGGACCCCGCTCCCTGAAAGGCACTATCCGGAGAAAAAACTCCGGTGGCCACCAAAGAGGCGGAAATGAAGAAGAAGGTCATGGGGAAGGAAATGGGCCTGGTGATCCATAGAATGATGGTGGCAGCAAATACTGCTATCCCGCTCTGCCCCTCGCGGGAAAGACCACTCGGATTGGGCCCAAAATGCATAACCAGGAAAACGGTCAAGGCCAGTATTATGGCCAGCCATCTCTCCTTGTTCTCCGGGGCCCGAAGTCTCTTCAGATTGAGGTCCAAGTGATAATCCACCGGTCCGATTAAGGTATGAAATTGAGTTTACATTTCAGGGAAAGGTTCACTTTTTTTATTTTGTCCAAGTTGGATCAGGGCCCAAATCCGCTTGACATGAATTCAGTAGCAGAGACCGCTATTTCTTCCGGAACCTGTGAATTATCATTATAGCTACCATGGCCAGGCATATTCCTAGTATGTCCAGAGTTTTAATTCTCCAGCCGCCCTCGCCAAAAACGATCCGGAACTCGGGTCCGGATGGTACACCGGTTGTTATGTGCCAAATAATTCCAATGGTCCCGTCAGCCCTCCAGGTCTTGGCGGAGTTAGCCCTCGGTTCCCAATCCTTCGGTGGCTTACTGGAAGGTGGATAGATCCTGACCATAAGTTCCTCCGTATCCACCTCCAGAAAGGGGACCTTTAGCCTGACCAGAGTATTGGCGCCGGTCCTACCAAAAAGAAAATCCTTGGTTGTTGCCCCGATGGAATCTCCCAGGTTTTCAAGGCGATACTTCAATATCAGGGTAACCTCCTGCCCTGCATATAACCTATCAGCAAGCAGTATGGTGACCAGGGTTTTATTTCCCTCGATCTCCGTCTCAACCTCCAGGTCGGTAGCATCCCTGGTCCGGGCAATTAGGTTATCTTCGAGATCCCGTAACTCTCTGCTCGAATATGGGAAGGTGACATTTACCCTGCTCACGGACCCCTGGTAGCAGTATAGGCTGAGGGACTGGGTGACGAACATGCTGGTACCTCCTCCATAGATGCTAGCTTCCACCGACTCGGAGGTGCAGTAGTAACCTAGAGCCATTACCGGAGGGCAAAGGATCGCCGCGCCCATCAAGGAAAATGCGAAAATGAATAAGCCCCGTCCTTTTCCACCGGCCATTCTATTGTACCCCCGATTTCTGTGTCGAGCCTCAGATCCATAAATGTATACCATCCGGGAATTCAGGGACAGCCACTTCCACACGGAACTCCTCAGAGGTGAAACAAATATAGACCGCCAGTCAAAAGCAACATCGGTAGAACCGAAATGAATCCGGATTATGATCCGAGTTCCAAGGCATTCTTCACCCCGGAATGGTTTGCAGCCCAGCAAGGCAAGAAAATGGAGCCCCCCAGGGGAGGGCTACTCCTGGCCGGCTGCTCGGCGGGATCCTATCTGTCCAAGAGCGTCGCCGATAGGTACGAGGAACTGCTAGAGAAGGCCGGGAGCAACTGTGAAATACTGTACATGGACGACATCGATAGGCGTTTTACGGACTCCGAGACCTGCGTTAGGCTTGACATGCATGTCGGTGGTTTTGACGTATTCCTTTTCCAGGCTCTCTTCGACCCAACCTCCGAACTCAGCATCGACCAGAACTACATGGCCTTCCTTATCGCCGCCAGAACCTTCAAGGAACACGGGGCCAAGCACGTAACCGGAGTTCTCCCCTATCTCGCATATGCCCGGCAGGACAAGCCAACCTCATTCACCCGAGAACCCACCACCGCTCGTCTCATGGCCGACCTAAGCATAGAGGCGGGCATAGATTCGTTAATCGCCTGGGACCCACATGCGGGGCAGATCAGAGGGTTCTATGGCAGCGTTCCCGTGAACATGCTTGAATCGTTAACCCTGTTCATCAACGAATTTGATGATTTTAGAGCCAGGGATGACGTCATAACCGTTTCACCCGACGCAGGGGCCTCAAAATTCATAACCCACTTCGGCCGTGCCCTGGACATCAAATGTGCCATAGGTTCCAAGTACCGTCCCGAGCCCGAGAAGGTGGTCATGTCGGAGATTATAGGGGATTTCACCGACAAGAAGATAGCCATCATACTTGATGACATCCTCAGCAGCGGGGGAACGGTCCACGCCCTCACAAAAAAGCTGGTTGAGGAAAAGGGAATTGAAGAGGTATACTTAGGGGTATCCCACAACCTGTGCCTCCCAAAGGCCAGGGAGAGAATGAAGGAGCTAAACGAGGATTACGGTCTGAAAGAGTTCGTGGTCACCAACAGCATACCCCAGACCGAGGATTTCTGTTCCCTGGACTTCCTCAAGGTCCGGTGCCTGTCAGACACCTTTGCCAGAACCATCAACCGCATCCACTATAGTCGCTCGGTGAGCGAGGTTTTCTACAGGCCCCGGGCCTAAAGGAATTCGGCAGAACCGTTAGGACATCTAGATAATCCATGATTCTTTGTCGATGATGATTACCCGGGTCTGAACGTCAACATGCCACTGATTGACGGTTTTTCGAGAGGCTCTAGCCGGTGGTCTGATCCACATAGAACCAATCGCTCTCCAGCACCTTCAGTTTCAGGGACGCCAGAACCCTCTCCCCATTCTCACGGGGCTCCGAAATGTAATATGTCAGGTAAACCCTCCCATCAACGAAGGTAACGCTGGTGTAACAGTAGGTGCGTGAATGGTCGCTCTCGATATTTTTTACCCCACCCCAACTCTTGCCTTCATCCCTGGATATGGCCGAGGTTAACGGCGTTCTCCTGGAGAAGGGCTCGCCATCCGTTCTCTGACTCCGATCATTCCATATGACCAGTAGATCCCGGGTGGATGGAATTCTCTTAATGGAAACCGGAGATACAGGTGCTTCCAGTTCCGTCGGTCCTGGCGCCGACCAGGTCTCTCCCCCGTCCAGGGAACGGGACTGGTATATGTAGCCAAGATCACACCTCATGAACATCAGCAACGAACCGTCCTTCAGTTCCACCACCCCTGGTTCCTGCATTCCGGATTCCGAGCCCTCTACCTGCAACCTGGAATCTGAAGGCTCCCAGCTCTCTCCCCGGTCATCGGAGTAGAAAACGGTAGACCAGTTCGCCCCCCCGGACCTTTCGGGATATGTACATGCGGGGACGATCAGCCTGCCGTCCGAGAGCTGGACCAGCCGATCGTTATTCACCACATGATATCCCTTCTGGGGCGTGGCGCAAACGGCCTCGGACCAGGAGCCTCCCTCGTCATCGGATTTCCTGAAATAGGCTCTGCAATCCTGCTGGGAATTCTTGACCAGATATAGAAGTGCCATATCCCCCGAGTGCAGCCTTTCCAGGCTCACCGACATCACGTTCATATCGCCCGTATTTGGCTGCAGGACGAAGCCGTCCTCCCAGTTAATTCCCCGGTCCCTAGATATTCGGCCCACCACCCTGGCCGATGAGTGATCGGAGCTCCCACCGTAAAACTGGGTATAGGTCAGGAGCAGGGAGCCGTCCTTCAACTCTATCATGTCCCCCTCGCCCCTTCTGGGGATGGATTCATCTATCCACCACACCTTCTCGTAGATCTCTAGATCATTCAAAGAAAGTTCTCCCTTCACATATATTGAACGCCGAACTCCTTGGTCTTAATGCCCACCTTATCGACGTGCTTTTTGGCAATTCTCGCCAGCCTAGAGAGCCTATTGGGGGCCGGTGACTCGACCTTCTCCAGAGAGCTATCCAGAAGATCGCCCTCGGGTCTAAACTGCTGTAGGTAATATACATCACAGCCCTCGATAAGCGGAGCGATGATTTCAATATCCCTCGGACCCACCAGACCGGGAACCACGGTAGTACGTATTTCCACGGTGGCCCTCGATTGGATGGATCTCTCGACTGACTCGATTACCCTGTCGGCCATCTCGGCACTTACCCCGGCGACCTCTCCGTATCTTTCGGGCGCGGACTTGAAATCTATACTCACCCTATCGACGAGTCCCTTCCCCAACATCCTCTCCAATACCTCCGGCCTTGACCCATTGGTGTCGATGAGCACCCCCCGTTCCCTTGATTTTATGTAGGAGGCCAGGTCCATCACCGCCTCCTCCTGAAGGGTCGGTTCTCCCCCGGAGAAAACCACTCCATCGATCCACATCAGGTTTTCCTCTATCTTTTCCTTGAACTCCTCTACCTCCATCTGGTTACCGGAGTTCATGGGTATTATTCCAGAATTCTGACAGAAGGGGCACCTGAAGTTGCATCCGGCCAGCCATACTATCATGGCGCACTTGCCGGGCCAATCCACGGTGGTAGGTATGAGATAATCGCCGATTCTCAACACTTATCTCCCTTTATGCTAATCCAGAGATGTAGAATAATGTGTTCGTATACGACCACATTGTGGCGCGGATTCCTCTAGGCCCCTTCCCATTCCTCGAGGGTCTTCACAAGTATATCGGGGTGATCAGTATCTATACCGTCAACCCCCATGTTCAGGGCGGCCAACATCCCCTCTTGGTTGTCCATCTCACCAAGGGTATCAACGTAGACCTCACCTCCGGCCCCGTGCACCTCCTCCACGGCCTCGGGGGTCCAATCCACAATATTGGAATCCAATACCTCTGCCGGCAGGTTATTCACTATCGCTGCTGGAATACCCGGTACCCTTAGCCATATACCGGGTCCCGGCATAACCCGCAGACCCGGTTCTAACTCCTTAAGTTTGGCTAAGGTATCCAGATCCGAATAGACCACCGTGTCCCCGATCATCCCATACCTAGACAGCGTTGCCAAGACAGGGTCCAGGGGCGCTTCCTTGAGATCGAGATAGATGCCTATGTGACCCTCACACACCTCCAGGACCTCCTGAAAAGTTGGTATCGACAGGCCCCGGAAACGGTCATCAAACCAGGACCCGGCATCGAGACCCTTCAACTCATCCAATGCCAAATCGCTAACTTTTCCCGAACCATCAGTGACCCTATCAACGGTCTCATCATGGCTCAAAACAAGGTGGGCGTCCTTTGTGCATCTGATGTCTATCTCCACGTAATCTAGACCCATATCTATGGCCGCCTTGAACGCGGGAATGGTGTTCTCCGGTGCCATCTCGTTTACTCCGCGATGAGCTATCTTTACCACCATAACTATCGCTTTCAGAATCGGCACAGATATTAAAACTCTGACCTCGAAGATATTCGCACATGGGAAAAGGTTACGACACGCTGAACAAGCTGGTCGAGTTCGAAAGAAGGCGTTCCAGAAAGGCCGTACCGCTGCCCGAAAAATATGTGGAACTGCTCGACGAGGAGGAGCCCTTCTTCAAAACTAGAGGAGACGAGAAATACCCGGTTAATCCCGATGAACTCGATTTGATCAGGGCCCACCTTCAGGAACGGGACCTGGAAAAGGCCCGACTGCCCATCTTCCTAAAACCTGCTCCTTCACTGGGCTCCCATTTCTATCAAATTCTGGGGGTAGAGAAGGGAACGGAATCCGAACATATTCACTCGAAAATAGTTTTTGGGATTCTGGAAACCAAACCACGTAGTTATCTCCACACATATGAGGTTCACAGGGTTAAGAGGATAATACCTAGCCTCATCCATATTTTCTACTGATTCTGCACCATTTAGGTAATCTAGTCCATAGGAACGGTGACCCTTCTAGATGACCCGGTGGCCGTGAGGTAGATGCCAAGGAGAATCAGAGGAGAGGCCGCCACAACCCATGAACTGGGAACCTCCCTCAGGACCATCAGTGCCAGCAGGGAGGATAAAACCGGCTCGCCAAGCGTGGAAACGGCGATTATCTTGGGGTCAAGGAATTTTAGAAGATAATTATATAGGGTATGCCCAAGGTGACTGGGCACAACTCCCAGGCAAAGGAGTATGGCATAGTCCAGTGAGTTCAGACCAAGAAGGTCAATTCCCTGCACCATGCATGTTCCAAGTAGTACGACCGCGGCTACCCCATAGACCAGGAATACATAGGTGAGCAAGGGTATCTTTTGTCGTAGCCTCCTTCCGGCCACCAAATACAGGGATACCGCCACAGCCCCTCCCAGGGCCAAGACCTCGCCCCGGAAACCCATTCCAAAACCCATTCTATCTCCGGTTATGAGGAACACGCCTATCAGGGCAACACCTATTCCAATCGCCGCCCTGGTTGTTGTTTTTTCCTCCAGGAAAACACCACCTAGTAAGGCAACGAATACCGGCGACATGGAAACCAAAAACACCGAGGCGGCAACGGTGGTGAAGTAGAGAGAGGTTATCCAAAGGGCGAAATGAAGTGCCAGACACACCCCCGTGAGGACTAGCAACAAGGCATCCTTCCTTGATATAAGGGAAACTCCCGGAAGGCCCCTCCAGGCAATGAATGGCACCAGAACAAGAGTAGCAAAAGTCAACCTCAGGGCGGCAACAGACATAGGCCCGGTCGAGGTAAGGCGGATCAGAATTGCGGCCGTCGAGACGGAGAGCACGCTCACAGCTAGGCTCAAGCCAATTCTAATCCCCGATGGGCTATCATCCAAGCAAATGCACTGTCCTACAGGAAAGTTGACGCCTTCTTGACATCATATGTCAAAAACGTTAGCTTTTTATTGCAGCGCTGCTAAATAAATACTGAGGTTAGTAACATAAGGTTACTAAGTTTGCCAAGGTAACTTGGTGATTAAAGACCTAACAAGAAGCGATCAGGAGGTGAAAAAGAATGAGTTGGTGGCCAAGAAAACGTCGGGACCGATCAAAGGACCCATTCGATTGGCTGGAGGACGAATTCTTCCGTAGAACCCCCTTCTCGAGGGGTTACCTCAGCGACCTCGATGAAAATTTCAGACGTATGAGAGAGGAAATGGATGAGCTCATGCGAAAAGCCAGGGAAGGAGAACTGAAATCCCCCGAAGAAGGCGGCCCCTATGTCTACGGATGGTCAATGAGGATGGGCCCAGACGGAGAACCCCACGTAGAGGAATTTGGCAACACTCGTGGCATCGCAGCCAAGCCTAAGGCCGGGCTGCCATCGGGCAGGGAGCCTTTGGTGGACGTTGTTGAAAGCGGCGACCAGGTGAAGGTTACAGCAGAGATTCCAGGGGTAAGCAAAGAGGACGTCAACCTGGAAACCACCGAAAACAGCCTGGTCATTGACGTTGACACTGAGAAGAGAAGGTACTACAAGGAAATCGATCTTCACAGCAACGTCGACGCAGAATCCGCAAAAGCCACGTACAACAATGGGGTACTGGAAGTCTGTCTGGATAAGATGGCCCCGAAGAAGAAGGGCAAGAAGATAAACATCGAGTAAACTCAAGGCCCCCTCAGGGGGCTTTTTTTCTTTTTATTTTTTGATCGGAGGTGATGGCGATGCAGGATCTGGACACCATATTGATGATACTACAGAATGCGACAAGGAGAAGGATATTGCGAAGACTAACCATAGAATCCCATTATCCTCTTCAACTGGCCAAGCAGCTCAAGCTCAGCACCCAGGCCATCAGCAAGCACCTCGAGCTCCTGGAAAAGCATGGGCTGGTGGAGTGTCAACGCATTCACAGCAACCGCGGACCAAAGCGTAAGTGCTATTATGCGGTGACCGGGTTCTCCTTGCGGCTGGGCGTAGGACCCAACCTATTTGACGCCAAGGTATCCGACCTTTTGGAGCCCGGGGAAAAGATGGATACGTCCAGAGAGGAGCTGGAGACCGAGGGATCGAGAACGAGTCTCCTGGATATCAAGTCCAGCTTAAAAACACTCAATAAACAGATCTCCAGCATGGACGAGGAGATGTCACAGCTCCTGAAGGAAAAGGAGGAACATATGGCCAGAGCCAATCAGCTTATCAAGGATCTCTTTGACCGTTACGAGGAAAGAGAGATTCTACATTACATCCTCGCTCACGAGGACTATTCCCTCCCGGAGATGTCCAGGAGTTTGGGCCTCAGGGAGGAGGAAATTCGGATCGTACTGAATAGATTAACCAAGATGAATCTGTTAGAAGAGGAGGAATAGAGAGAATGTCGAACGGAAACGATTCAGCAGTTTTGCGAGTGGCCGACGCTCGACCAAAGGACGTCGGCAGAGGTATTGCTAGAATGGACCCCCAGGTAGTGGACAGGCTAGGTCTCAAGTCCGGAGACGTCATATCCATCGAGGGGAACAAGTCAACGGTAGCCATTTCCTGGCCCGGGTACATGGATGACATAGGAACGGGGGTAATAAGAATAGATGGAAACATCCGGCGAAACGCCGGGGCCAACATTGACGAGAAGGTCACCGTCCGCCATATCGACTCCCCCAAGCGGGCACAGAAGGTTACCTTTGCCCCAACCGAACCCCTTCACATCGGAGGCGGGGTTGGCAGGTACCTGGCCCAGATGCTGGAGGGTCGGGTGGTAACCCGAGGAGATCTGGTACAGCTGAACATAATGGGAAACAAGATCGACCTGGTGGTTACCGCCGTCCAGCCCAGGGCCAATGCTGTTATGCTAACCGAGAAAACGCAGATCCAGCTGAGCGACAAGCCCGCCAGCCAGGCGCAGGTCGAGGTTCCCAGGGTAAGCTACGAGGATATCGGAGGCCTGTCAGAGGAGATTCAAAAGGTACGTGAGATGATCGAGCTTCCCCTACGACACCCGGAGCTATTCGAGAAATTGGGGGTTGAAGCCCCCACTGGCGTACTTCTTCACGGGCCACCAGGAACCGGAAAGACCCTGCTTGCCAAGGCCGTGGCCGGGGAGACCAGCTCTAACTTCTATAGCCTGAGCGGTCCGGAGATAATGAGCAAGTACTACGGCCAAAGCGAGGAAAACCTGCGTGAGATGTTCAAGGAAGCCCAGGAAAACGCGCCCTCCATCATCTTCATAGATGAGCTTGATTCAATCGCTCCCAAGAGGGAAGAGGTTAGCGGCGAGGTCGAGCGAAGGGTGGTGGCCCAGCTCCTGGCCCTCATGGATGGACTGGAGAGCAGGGGCAAAGTTGTGGTAATTGGAGCCACCAATAGACCCAACGCCCTGGACCCGGCACTCCGTCGCCCCGGAAGATTTGACCGGGAAATAGAGATAGGCATACCGGACGTCGATGCCCGCCAGGAGATACTGATGATCCACACCAGGGGAATGCCCCTCCAGGAAGTGGACCTGGAAGAGGTAGCCAACGTTACCCACGGATTTACCGGTGCTGACCTGGCGGCACTGACCAAGGAGGCCGCCATGCGGGCCATACGTAAGGTACTGCCCAACATAGATCTGGAGGCGGAGAGCATCCCCGCCGAGGTTCTGAACGACCTCAAGGTCAGCAGAGATGACGTGTTCACGGCCATGAGAGAGATCGAGCCCTCTGCCCTCAGAGAGGTCATGATCCAGACTCCAAACGTCCACTGGACCGACATCGGTGGCCTAGAGGAAGCCAAGCAGGAGCTCCGGGAGTCCGTCGAGTGGCCACTCAGATACGGTGACCTCTTCAAGCACATGAAGGCCGAACCACCGAAGGGTGTTCTTCTCTACGGCCCACCGGGCACCGGTAAGACCCTTTTGGCCAAGGCGGTGGCAACGGAAAGCGAGTCAAACTTCATAAGCGTGAAAGGACCGGAATTCCTTTCCAAGTGGGTTGGAGAGAGCGAGAAGGCCGTTAGGGAGACCTTCAGAAAGGCCAAGATGGCCGCGCCCTGCATCATCTTCTTCGATGAGATAGACTCGATCATCCCCACCAGGGGTGGCATAATGGGCGACTCCCACGTCACTGAGAGGGTTATCAGCCAGTTCCTTACCGAGATAGATGGGCTTGAGGACCTGAATGACGTAACGGTTATAGCGGCCACAAACCGGCCTGACATAATCGATCCCGCCCTGCTCCGACCGGGACGTTTCGACCGAAGGATTTTCATACCAGTTCCTGATAGCGAGGCGCGGAAGGAGATCTTCCAGATCCATACTCGGGACAAGCCCCTGGCTCCCGACGTCGATCTCGATCGACTTGCGGAGCAGGCCGAGAACTACACGGGGGCGGACATAGCCGCGATCTGCAATGAAGCGGTGATGCTGGCAATCAGAGGTTATGTCCAGTCCGGGGCAAAGATGGAGGAGGAGGAACTCTCCAAGGCCAAGGTGACTATGGAGCATTTCGAGAAGTCCCTATCCAAGGTTGAGCCGCTCACGCCCGAGGATCTGGAATCCTTCCAGAAGGCCCTGTCCAGATTCCGGAGAGGAAAGGCAGAGGAGGAGGAAGGCACAGAGGAAAGGACTACCGAGCCATATGTGTAAAACCGATAGAGGCAGAGCAATAGATGGATTCCCCGAGGAGATGACGTGGCTGGTGAACATGAGCAAGGTGTCCTCGTAGTACTTACTGGACTTCCGGCTAGTGGAAAGACTACGGTGGCAAGGAAACTGGAGGAGGAAAGGGAGGACCTTGAGATAATCTCTTCCGATAGCATTCGAAGGAAGGGTAAACCCAGCCAACTATGGGAAAGAATGCTAGATATGGTCGAGGAAGAGCTGGGTAGGGATAGAGTGGTTATGGTGGACGCCACCAACTACACGGAGGGACACAGGGAGAGATTCATCTCCGCTGCCCGCGAGGGCGACTGCCCCTTCTTAGTGGTTTTCTTCAAGGCCAAGCTCGACTCCCTGCTATCCAGGAACCTTCTCAGGGACGAGAAGATACCCTCGGATGCCATCCGCCGTTTAACCAAGCTCTTCGAGGAGCCTGAGGGGGAAAATGTCCTAATCGTGGATACCGAGGAGATGGACCCCCAGGAGGCATCTCGAATCCTTGATAAGCGCATTCGGGAATTGCGGTCGTGAGAAACTTGAAATGGGAATTTCCTTCATGGTTCTCAAGGGCCATCCCGGTGTTGACCCTTTGCCTGGTGCTCCCATCCCTAGTTTCCCCGGTTCTAGCCGTGGGGGAGGGGACCAGGGTCAGCGTGATCTACGCTGGAGACCCCTTCCCCGGAATCACCCCCTATGTGCACATGAAGGTCGAGCCCTTTCTCCGAGTCACCCCCATTCAGGCATCCAGGGACCACTATGCGGGCATAAGTTCGGAGGATATTAGGAGGGCCATTAGGATCTACATGCCAAGGCGGTATGAGGATCTGGTGGCAGATTATGAGGTGGTTATTCTTAGCGACGCCAACGTAAATAGCTTCACCAATAAGCATCTTCTCTGGTTCCGGGAATCCGTTAAGGAGGAAGGAATGGGATTATCGATGATGGGCGGACATGAAAGCTTCGGTGGGTCAACCGGCCACCCGGACTGGGGAAAGACGCCTGTTGGTGATGCCCTGCCCGTGGATACCCAGCCCGATCAGTACATGGATGGAAAGGTAACCATATTGAAGGAGGATAATCCATTTATCTCCAGCCTCCCGTGGCGCCCCGACCTCCCATTTCTCCAGGAATACGCCTCAAACATAGTGAATCGTAGGCCATCAACCCAGGTGCTGGCCATAGACACAATTGACAATACTGGTTATGATAATCCCTTCTTCTCCACCTGGAAATATGGCCAGGGAAGGACATTTGCCATGACCGGAGACTGGACCCCCGGAGGCGGCATTCAATTCCTGAGGTGGGACTACGTACCCGACTTCGCAACCAATCTCATGCTTTACTGCTCCCAGAGGCCCATACCCCAGGATATAGAGCTTGTCCATAACGTGAGGTTCGGCCTGGAACAGCTGGCCTACCAGCGTGCCCTGATGGACTCCCTTATCGATTTTGTGGAGAGATTTGGGGCAAAACCTGATAGGATACTGGAGAGGCTGACCGACTTCGACACGAAAAGACAGGAGGTCATAGATCTGTACCTGGAACAGGAGTTTGAGGAGGTCAGATCACTTATGGACGAGGCCTCGGGACTCCTGGAGGAGGCAAACAAGGTGGCAGAGAGGGTGAAAAGCGAGGCCCTTTTCTGGGTCTATGTCTCCGAATGGCTCGCAGTAACCGCTACTTTTCTCATATCGGGGCTCTTGGTTTGGTCCCTGATGATTAGGAGGAGTCTATATCGAGAGGTATCGACAACTAGGTATGACTAGTTTGTTTCCTCTTCATCCATTTCCTTAAGCTCTTTCTTAATCAGCTTTCTGGCAAGATGCCGGTCATTCCAGTTTATGAATATGGTTATCTCGGCCTTACTGGTCGAGACCTCTATCACATTCACATCATTTTTCCCCAGAGGGAGGAGGGCCTCGGAGACCATACCCGGGGTGTATATAAGCTTTCTCCCGGTAATGGTTATCATGGCACATCTCTTGCTCTTGGTCACCGCCCTGGCTGGGCCGTCGGATCGGGCCAATCTATGAAGTGCATTTACCGCATCCTCCGCACGATCATAATCGACGAAAAAGGTGATCGACCATCTACCTGTGCTCACGCTCAGGATATTGATCCCCTGGTTCGAAATGGCCTCCGAGAACTCCGCGAGCAACCCTGATACGTTGCTCATCTTGTCCCCAACTATGGTGATCGCGCTCACCGGCTTGTCATTCACTACGATCTCCAGCTTAGAATCGGCCGAGCCCATTATCTCAGTTCCTCCTGAATCCAATTCCTTACGGTGGTAATCAACTATGCGTGCTTTCTGATTCTCGATCTTGAAGTTCAGTGCCTTGAAATTCATGACCTGGGCTCCGCCCAGGCTGAGATCCCAAAGCTCCTCTATATATATTGACCTTAGCAGCTTCGCGTCCCTAACTATGCGCGGGTCAGCGGACATAACGCCCTTTACGTCGGTAACGATGATGACCTCGTCTGCCTCCAGGCAGTAGCCCAGGAGGAATGCCGTCTGATCACTGGCCCCCCTCCCCATGGTGGTTACCCTTCCTTGGGGGCCTCTTCCCAGAAACCCGCATATAACCGGCACCTTACCCTTCTCCAGCAGGGGCATTAGGTATTTCTTACAGCGTCTTTTAGTTTCCCTCAAATTCACATCCGCATCCTGGAAACGGTCATTGGTGACGATCGGCCAACTCTCCATCGAGGGATCCAAGAATTTTGCGTCAACGCCCGCTGCATCCAAAAGGCCCCAGAGCAGACGCACGCTCATACGTTCCCCCAGGGATAGAATCTCATCTACAGCCCGGTCCGATAGATCAACTTTAAGGGACCTTATGAGTTCCAGGGACCTATCGGTGGAACTCCCCATCGCGGAAACCACCACGATCGGGGTATGCCCCTTCTTTATTAACCTCTGGATGCCTCGGCGGGCTCTTTTCAGCCTGGCCGGCGTACCTATGCTCGTGCCGCCGAACTTGACTACCTTTACTGCCATTGATCTCCCCGCCGGTTCAAGCAATCAGTGTTAAATGTTCACTCAGGGAACTTAAATCCAGGCCCGTCCATCTGGTTAAGCTCTCCAATATTCATTCTCAGCGGCCCCATCATCTCCCCCAGGTATGAGTTCTCAAGACAACCACCAACCAAGGGGCGTAGAAATCTTATATCCCGGATCAGCTTGAATACCTTGCTCCTCGCCGATTTCGAGTCGGCAAAAACAGGGACATCAAAGGTTAATCTCTTTCTCAGATCCATCAATTTGGAAATCGGCATGCCCTGAAAACACGAGACGACATCCACGTCCTGGGGGAGAATGTTTTTCAGCTGCAAGGAAGCCGAACCCTCCCTGGGCCTGATGTATCCAGTTTCCCCATCAACGGATGCCTTGGGACTAAGCGGCGAAATGATTATCTGCTTACTGAACGCGGCCCTCAAATCCTCCACGGATCCAATCGCCGCCTCGTAGGGGGAACAGATAACCACCACATCCGAGCCCTCTATGGCCCCGTAATTCTCATCTGGATCCACATCGGCCTTCATGTTCAGATCCGCTAGGGATGATCTTACCCTATCACAGGCTTCCTTGGCCCTATCATAGCTACGATCCCCCAGTATCACCTCGTGGTTATCCCCCCACCTCAGGGCCAGCCCGATACCCAGTGATTCCGTCCCGTCCATCATCGCTATCTTCAGATCAGATCCCCCTGCTCAACATCCAAGGCATTAGCGCCCTCAGGGAAGGTATTTCTGCAGAAAACGTATTCCTCTTCCCGTAACCCGGTACTTCACTCCCCTTCCCCTTTTCCCTACCTCTCGTATAAGCCCGTTTAGAGATAGGATATCGATCAGCCTATTCAGCCCGGATTCCCGGAAGCTCTGGCCCACACCGGCCTCTCGTATTAGGGTGTTCTTGGTGAACTCAGTTCCCCGAGACCCATGGTCTCTAACCGCCTGAATCAGGCTGAATAACTTGTATTTGGAGAACAAGCCGATTATGCCTTTAAGGGCTCTCCTTTCCTCCGGCGATTCCAGACGGGAATCTATGTCATCCAAACGCCCCTCGACTTCGGAAAGCCTGTTTCCCATCCCAACCTCCAGATATTTGGCTACTTCCGAGGAAAAGAATGAGAGGATGGCCCTATTCTCCTCCGAAAGGACCTCACCCGGGTCCGACGGAGACCCCAAGACCAATTCCTGCTTCCTTGCTTTCGGCTTTTTTTCCTTATCCAATATCTTTACCTATGGGCATAGTTTTAAGCTGGAAATTAAACTCTTTTCAATAACGATGAGCGAAGAATGTGAAAAGGACGAAAAGGAAGATATCCTCAAAAGCGAGGACGGAAGGGTGGTCATCGAAGATGACTCGGGGTCCCTGTTAAGGGACAAGCACTTCGGTGACGAGCACGGAGAACTCACGCCTATAGAGGTCCTTTACCTGCTGGAAAGAAGGGGATTCAAACTACTGAGATCGGGAAAGGAGGTAGAATTTAAGGATTTTCTGCTTGAAAACGCACGAAAGGACCCCAGAATACTGGTCAAATATGTGGTCTATCGTGATTGGAGGGACAGGGGGGTTTTCCCCTTTGAGATGAATGCCATTCCCCAGAACTTTAAACCCGGAACCCATAAATCCAAGGATTACCCCACCAAGAGCAGCCGTCTCCCCTCCGTACAGGACATGACCATGTATTTCTTCCCTGAGACCGAGATGTCCATCATCTTCGACAGGGAGATAGCCGAGGAATTGTACTACCAGGCCTGGTTCGGCCAGCTCGGCAAGTATAAGCAGGAGAAAGCAGGGGATAACCTTTCCCTTGACCTAATTGAGACGCTGTACCTCTTTGATCAGGATAGCATGGATATTCGTCTGGTCGACAGCTCATCCGGAGATGAAATGAATTACTCGGACCTCGCCCAGTTCGCCCTCCAGAGACATGACGAGATAGAGGACCTTCTGGATGTCTATTCGGACTGGAGGGATTCCGGATACATAGTAAAAACCGGATTTAAGTTCGGGGCCCATTTCCGGATTTATTTCCCAGATGCGGGCACCGACAAGGAAAACTGGGTTCATTCCAAACACGTGCTCCACGTCTTCCCAAAATCGTATAGAATGCTGATGAGCGAGTGGGGCCGGATAATCCGGTTAAGCCAAAGCGTCCGCAAGACCTTCATTCTGGGGGTGCCCCGGGTTTCCGAGGACGACTACGAGGACCAGGAAAGGGCTGACCTCTTGCTATACCACAGGACAAAGAACGGAGTCGAGGACCCGAAAAGCGACTCTCCAACCTTTCTATGTCTTACGATCCCCGAGACCCTCAGGATGAGCGGCCTGGAACTGGCCAATGCCCTTCGGGAGGCGGAGAGCATGGGGTTGCAGCTCCTCATTGCCGTCGTCGATCGTGAGACGGACATTAATTACTATGTGGCAAGGAAGATCGGCCTCAAGGGAGCCAGGAATGGATACTACGAGATATACTGGTACAGGCCTTAGGGCGAGAAACAGATATCAAAGGACCTTCCAACGGCTAAGAAACCCGATTTTGGGATTGGGTTAGGTTTTACCATGAATCCAGCCAAGGCTGACTTCACTCCCCCCAGAGGCATGAGGGACATAACTCCCGAAGAGATGAATAAGAGGAGATACGTACGTCAGAAGATCGAATCGGTGTTCTCGCTTTTCGGGTACGATTTCGTAGACCCCACCCATATAGAGAGGATAGAGACCATCTTTGCCAAGGCCGGCCCTGAGATCGAAAAGGAGATATACGCCTTCGACGACAAGGGTGGCCGACGTCTAGGATTAAGGTTTGATCTCACCGTGGGCATGGCCCGCATGGTCGCCAGCAATCCAGACTGGCCCAAGCCCCTGAGGATAGCAGCCATATCCAACATCTGGAGATACGACCAACCTCAATACGGCAGGTATCGCTCAGTTGAGCAATGGGACGTGGAACTTTTCGGCAGCACGCAACCCTCGGCAGACGCGGAAATAGTCCAGCTGAGCTCTAGGATAATGGAGGACTTGGATCTCGACCAATACAGAATCCCCGTCAACGACAGGAACATCATGGACCAATTCCTCAGACACCTTCAGCTGGAAGCGGACAAAGCGGCCATTCTAAGGATAATGGACAAGCGGGGTAAAATTACCCGTGATGAAATGACTCGAATGCTCCAGGAGCTGAACATAGATGATTCGCAGATCGACCTAATATTTGATTTTTCATCTCAGCAGGGGGATATCTATGAGGTATGTGAATTCCTTCGAGAATGCGGCCACATTCAGGACACCAATTCAATCCAGAGGATGGAGGAAATCGGTGGCATACTGGAGGAATCGATGGGCCTTGAGAGGATAGAATTCGATCTCAGTCTGGTAAGAGGACTTGATTACTACACGGGATTCGTTTTCGAGTGCTTCGACGCCCAGGATGAAAGTCTGGGCTCCGTTTTCGGAGGAGGGAGGTTTGATGGACTGGTCGGCCTTTACGGCAGGCCCTCCCCTGCCGTTGGTTGCGCGGGAGGGATAACTCGCCTAATTCTGGCCCTGGAAAACAAGGACCTTATTCCGGAGAGCATTTTCAACAACCCACAGGTACTGGTGGCCCCCGTAACTGAGAAGGAGATGCCTAAGGCAATGAAAATAGCATCCGATCTCCGGCAAAACGGTGTGGGTGCCGTGGTTGATGTGATGAGCAGGAACCTTTCAAAGAATCTTGATCACGCCAACAGGATGGGCCACCCGTTCGTGATTATCGTGGGCAGCAGGGATCTCTCGAAAGGAGTGGTAACTCTTAGGAACATGAAATCCGGAGAGGAGGACCAGGTGGAAATTGACCGCGTGTCCAAAGCGATAACTAACGAGAAAATCTGACCGGCCGCGTTTCCAGGGTGGATAGGTCAACAAAAAAAACCGTGCCCGCACCCTTCTCCTCGTCATTAGACTTCCAGGATGGGCAGCCCAGAAGGAGGACCCCCTTATACCGGGATTGACATAGCAGGTGTCTGTGACCGGTGCAAAGTATGCTAGGCACTTTTTTTATCAGGAAGGGGTCAACGCCGGATGGTGCCAGGGGCACGCCGGAGCCGTAGGTCGGTGCCAAATGCCTCCTGATTAGCATCTGTCTCATCAGTTCGCAGGGGTCATCCTCCCCCAGAGATGATGCCCAGTCATCAAGGGATTTTCCGTGATATAGCATTACTGGCACGCCGTCCATGGCTATGGTGCATGGATTACTACCGTGCTTGAAGTTACTCACATCAGAGAATATCCTCAATATATCGTCGAAGAAACCGGACTGTGGCTCAAGAACCCCGGAGGCATCGGTCTCCCCCGGTATGGCAAAGATGGAGATATGTTCGGGTATCCGTGAAACAATCCGGGCTAATTCCTCGTATAGATCCAGGGGGTTTCCGGCCTCTTCATCGATCAAGTCACCGGCCAAGACCACGAATCTAAGTGGATCAGGAATCTTGGAAGACTCGGCGCTCTCTCCGGTCAGCGCTTCCACGAAACCTCTGAATGCGTCCTCCATGAAATCGTCGCCGCCGAGATGGAGGTCCGAGAGGAATGCAACGTAGGACCTCTCATCCGCTACCACCTTCTCTCCTTCCTCTATATCGGGCATCTGGATCTCCTCGGCGATTAGCATCTCATCATCCTTGGAGTAACGACCGCGGATGCCGATGGTCTCGTCCAATACCAATTCCCCGTGGCCAGAAGATTTCGGGAGCCTAACCGCCAGCTGTTCCCGTCCATCCTCTACCAGAAGCTCTAAGCCCTGCTCGGTTGCTTTTTTCTCGCTAATCATCCCCACAGCGGATACGTCTTGCCCCTCTGTCTCCTTTACCTGGCCTAAATCCAGGCAACTCCCATAACCCTCCTTTCTCTTCACCATCTCGGCCAGACGGTCGAATCTGTTCTGAAAGTGTCTCAGATAGTCTATCCTGGAGTCCGACTCCGATCCCCGAGCATCCGCTATCAATTCGATTTCATGGGCTGCTTCTTCTTGAGTCTCGCTTTCAAGGTCCTCCTTCCCCGCCATTCCCATTTCCCTTCCCTGGAGCTCCGAAGCTACTTTCCTTATTCGATCTTCGTCCATACTAGAGGCATATTCCAGGGCCCCCGGGGTGAGTAGGATTCCCTTATCCAGAAACGTCTGCACTATTCGCTTTTTATCCATATTACTCAGCTTCGCCCCAGTTGACCCTATGATAGGTCGTGAATAATGGCTTCTCTCCTTCCGGTATCAAGGAGAGCCACGGTCGCTCTGCCGCTAAGATAGCCACAGGCCTCCCCCGGATTCACGGCCAATGTATCACCGGTGTCTCTAACTGAGGGCTCATGGGTATGACCATGAACGAGAAAGGGAAAACGACCCGATTCGAGAATAGCTTCCACTGTGGGGGTGCTGGTACCATGCGTTACCGCGATTTTCTCTCCCTCAATATCAAAATCGGCAAATTCCAGCCCCACTTGGGCATTTATATCCTGGAATATTGAATTTAAACCCAGGATCTCCCCATCGTTATTGCCGTAAACTCCATAAATCCTGCCCGAAAAGCATTCGAATTTCTTGGCCGAGAAAGGAGCCACCCAGTCGCCAGCATGGATAACTGCGTTAACATCCCGGTTCTTAAAGAAATCGACTGCCTTTGAGATCATGCCTTGGTTGTCATGTGTATCGCTGATCAAACCCACCTTCAATTTTTAGCCCCTAGCTGGGTGCCCAATCTAAGATATTTATATGTATTATACCCCGCCTGGGCCGTCTGGGACTATCCTTATTGGTTCCCAAAAAACTATTCAACCCGCCAAATTCCACTGGATTTCTATTCCCCGAGTATTTCTTTGAGATCTTCCTTTGGGTTTGATATTGGCATGATATTGAATTTGTCCACAAGGACATCGAGAACCATTGGTTCCACGAAGGCAGGCAGGGTGGGCCCCAGACGCATATCCTCGATACCTAAATATAACAACGTCAGAAGAATGGCCACGGCTTTTTGTTCGTACCACGAAAGCACAAATGATAGAGGGAGATCATTGACTTCTGAATCCAAGGCTTTTGAAAGGGCGAGTGCGATTTGGATCGCCGAATAGGCGTCATTACACTGCCCTATGTCCAGTAGCCGGGGAATTCCCCCGATATCTCCGAAATCCAGCTTATTGAACCTGTACTTCCCGCATGCCAGGGTCAGAATTATGCAATCGCTGGGCACGGATTGCGCTAATTCCGTGTAGTAATTCCGGCCCGGCTTTGCTCCGTCGCACCCACCGATCAGGAAGAAATGACGTATATCGCCGTTCCCCACCGCTTCTATAACCTGGTCCGCAACCTTGTTAACTGCATCTCGACCAAATCCAACAGTTATAGTTCGTGGCTCCCCATCTTTCTGAAATCCAGGTTGAGAAAGAGCAGCCTCGATGACCGGTGAATAGTCTCCATCACCAATATGAGTCACCCCTGGCCAACCCGTGGGGCCGGAAGTAAAAATCCTATCCTTGTAGCTATTCTTGGGCTTCATCAAGCAGTTCGTGGTCATCAAAATAGCCCCCGGGAACTTCTCGAACTCCTTTCGCTGAAGCTGCCATGCACCCCCATAATTGCCAACCAGGTGATCGTATTTATTCAGTTCCGGGTACCCATGACAGGGAAGCATTTCTCCATGAGTATAGACTTTGACCCCCGTTCCCCGCGTCTGTTCCAACAACTCCTTTAGATCCTTCAGATCGTGGCCAGAAACAACGATCGCTTTTCCCTGTACAGGCGTCACACGTACCTTGGTGGGCTCCGGATGACCATAGGTCCCGGTATTGCCGGCATCGAGCAACTTCATTGCCCGTAAATTCAACTCACCCGTTTCAAGCGCCTTGTTCAAAAGCTCTTCCTGGTCACAAGGTCCAGAGGCTATATAACTCAGCATCTCGTGGAACCAATCATACAGTTCCTCGTCCCCCTGTCCTAATACCCGAGCATGATAGGTGTATGCACCTGCACCCTTAAGCCCATACACAATCAGCTCCTGCAAACCAGCTATATCTGGACCGAACCTATCGATACGGCTCTGGACCCCTACATCCTCCCCCTGGGCGATCAGACCCTCGAGGTCCTGAGCCGGGTGCCAGTTCTCTATCCATGCCATTTCGTCGCCAGAACCGACATCAAGATCTCCACACATATCAAGGGCAATCTCTCTCAACTCCGCCCCGCGGTGGATAAAATTCTCGAAATCCCTAGCATCGAAGTTGACGTTTGTCAGCGTGGTAAACAAGGCCCAGGGCACGAATTCATCAACATCTTTATTCCGTTTCCCGCCCTTACGGGCCCGATGAGCGCAAACAGATAAACCCATCACCACTTGACGAAGAAGATCCTGAAGTGCCGCCACGTCGGGGTCCTTCCCACAAACACCATGCACGGTACAGCCTTCACCTTTAGCCGTCTGTTCACATTGATAACAAAACATTAGATTCTACCACGCTTTTTCATTGAAAAATCAACCTAAATTCAGCAGTTCCAAACCATACTTGGCAAAGTAAAGAACTATTCTCGCAAGGAACGGCCTCTTCCTGTGCATCACCCCCGGAAAGGGGATCGACAAACAGGTCAGATTACCTCAATGAAGGTCCCTGGGGGTAGAAAAAACCTTTATATGTAATTCGAAAGCCTTTCGCTCCAAGAAAGGCTTGAACAGTAAGGTTTGCTCGTTTCGGAGGGGCATGATTTGAAGAGATTCAACTGCATGGATGATATCGAGGTAGCCGACAAGACCGTTCTGGTCAGGGTAGACATCAATACGAGTATCGACGAGAATGGTCCACAGATGAGTGAAAGGATCGAGGCCGCTTCCCGGACAATACAGGAGCTATCGGCCCGAAAGGCGAAGGTGGTGGTACTGGCCCACCAGGGCAGGGCCGGGGACCAGGACTTCGCGTCCCTCCAGGACCATGCCGGACTTTTATCGCAGCTCATGAAAACCGAGGTCAAGTTCATAGATGATATTATGGGTCCGGCGGCCAGGAAGACAATATCGGAGTTGGAGAAAGGAGATGTACTACTCCTGGAAAACACCCGCTTCCTGGCAGAGGAGACCCTTAACCGTGAACCCGAAGAGCACGCCAACAGCTTCCTGGTCAAGAAGTTACTGCCTCTTGCTGATATCTTCATCAATGACGCCTTCTCTGCCGCTCACAGGTCCCATGCATCATTGGTTGGCTTTACTGTTGATTTGCCGAAAGCACTCGGTCTAACCATGGAAAGGGAGATATCCTCCATATCCAAGGCCATGCAATCCCCCGAGAAGCCCTGCGTATACGTTCTGGGTGGTCTCAAGCCCGAGGAGGCATTCAATGTCATGCTTAACGGACTTGAAGGAGAGAGCATAGACCAGGCTCTTACCTGTGGGGTCGTGGGAAGGATATGTCTCCGGGCCAAGGGAGTTGACACCGGACCGGAGGATGATAAGTTCTTCCAGAAGAAAGGGTTCGACGATTTCGTCCCCGAGGCCAGGAAGATAATCGATAAATTCGGTGAAAAGGTCCTGACCCCCGTCGATGTCGGAGCCTTCAAGGACCAGCAAAGGGTGGACATCGACGTCTCGGATCTGCCAACTGATCTGGAGATATTCGATATAGGTCCCGACACCGTTGACAAGTACGGCGATCTGATAGACTCTGCCAGGACCGTGGTTATGAATGGCCCTGCCGGGGTCTACGAGGAGCCGAAATTCGGCCTGGGTACCGAGGGTCTATTGAAATCTATTTCGAATTCCGATGCCTTCTCATTGATGGGCGGTGGCCATACCCTCAAGGCCATGGATAAGCTGGGCTTCTTCAAGGAGGACTTTTCCTATGTGAGTCTCGCCGGCGGGGCGTTGATAAGCTATCTAAGTGGCGAGAAAATGCCTGCAATTGAAGCGCTAAGAATATAGAACCTTTGGAATTACCCGAAAGCTTTTCATATCGGAAAATACACAGTACTTCTCTCCCTCCCGGAGGCCTTATTTGTCCTCGCAGAACATTCTGGTGGAGTCACACGGACATAGGACGCCATTCTCTAAGGGTATTCTTGCACAGTCCCTAAAGGCGGCTGGAATAGACGAGGCATCAGCCAACCGTATAGCTAGGAATATTGAGGGCCATCTTCTAGAGGAGGAGAAGTACAAAGTTCAGCGTAGAGAGATAAGAAAACTCGCAGTGGAGCACATTGAGTCCCTCATAGGGGAGAGCGGGGCCGAGAAGTATTTGACCTGGCGTCAACTCCAGCATGGACGCGAGCCGATGGTCATTCTCATAAGCGGTGCCACAGGTGTAGGCAAGTCCACCACAGCAGCTCAGCTAGCCCATCGGCTGGGCATAATGCATGTGATAGGGACTGATGCGGTGAGAGAGGTCATGAGAAAGATCATATCTCCCGATCTGATGCCCACTCTACACCTATCTTCCTACACGGCCTGGAAGGCGCTCAAGACACCTGGAACCGGGGGAAAGGACTCCACTGTTGCAGGCTTTGAAAGGCATGCAAAATATGTTCTTGTAGGGGTTGAGGCGGTCATAGAGAGAGCCCTGAGAGAGGGGCTCAGCATAATTATCGAGGGAGTGCACCTGGTACCGGGTTTCATACGTAAGGAGATAATGAACCGGCCCAACGTCGTATTGGTCGTTGTCACTGCCAGCGGGGAGGAGCAGCACCGGAGTCGCATGTATACAAGGTCCGAGTCGATAGCCACCAAGCGACCCGTTGATAGCTATATAAAGGAGTTCTCCAGGATCCGCACTATTCAGAACTATGTGGTAAAAAGGGCAAAGGAAAAGGACCTCCTAATCATCCAAAACGACGCAATAGAGGAGACCATCGACAAGGTATTCGAAGAGGTAATGAGCCGAGCTAGAAAGATAGTCTTCGACAAGAAAACAAATGAAAAGGAAGAGGACTAGACGAGCTCCTCTTCTACCAGATCCGGCTCCTCCGGACGCAGACCTTCCAGACCCTCTTCACCCTCAAGGCCTTCAACGCCTTCAATGGCTTCGCCCGGCTCGATTCCAAGGAGAGCGGCTTCTGCAGCTGCCCTTTCCCTGGCTTCCTCCTTCTTCCTTCGGGCCTCACGTTCCTCTTCCAGCTTCTCAAGTTCTGCTATTCTATCCAGCTTGGATTCGTCAACTTCCACGTACTCGATATCGCTGTGGCAAGGCATGGGGAGCTTCATTCTGGCCCTTCTGAGGGATTCGCGTGCTATGGATTCCTTATTCTCATAAACCCATACCGACATTAGCGGTTGTCCCTTCTGGACCCTTGCCGCACATCCAACGGGTCTGCCGAAGGAACCTCTCATTCCCGTCTGATATCTATCGGCTCCGGCCCCCGTGGCCATGGAGTTCTCCCTCAGTATGTGATGTGGATAGACCCTTATTTTGAGATGGTAGCCCCACTTCTCGGTTGCCTTCATTAGGTACCTGTTGGCCATTACCCTTGATGCCTCGAGGGAGTTATGCCGGACTTGACCCATTTCATCGGCGTACAGCGTTGCCTTTACGGGAAACTTCGCGGTTCTTGCCCCCATATCGAAGGTCACTATCTTCTTTCCGGGAATCCCGCTTATATACTCCTTTTTGGTATAGGGCCTTCCCTTCAACTGTCTATAGCATCTATTGGGTCTTACTGGCATGAACATCAACTCGATGAAATTATTCCCTAAACTACGGCCGGAAGCAAAGGTAGGTTTTCGCCATTTTAAATATTTTCACATCCAGGCCAGGTTTCTAATTGGGCAGGTCCCTCTGGGAGAGTATCTTCAAATCAGGCGGCTTCTTGGTGACGTTTCCTATCTTCGCACCCACAACATACCTTACATTAGCGACCGATCCAACGTCGATCAGCCTCTGGGTGACGATCCCGTCAAGGATAACCGCCATTACCCCTTCTGAGCCCTTGAAGGTGGAGATGAGCTTGGAGACGTCGACCTCGGCCATTACATCAAGTTCCTTGTCTAGGAGCTTGGCCTTTCGGGAACCCTGTATCTCGTTGAATACCTCACTGAACTTCTTCATCTCGGAGCTATCTTCCCTTTTCTTCTTTTTACGCTGCTGGAAGTATTGATCTACTGAAATCCTGTTCTTAAGGTATTCGATTATCTGCTTTCTACTCATATCCTCGACGCTTTCTCCAGGAGGACCCTGGGCCACGTACGAGATGTCGGCAACCTGGAAGAGCTCCCTGAGAATGAGTTCTCCTCCCCTGTCTCCATCCACGAAAGCTATGGTCGTCTTCTTCTTCGACAGATTGGCTATCGACTTGGGAATGTTCGTCCCCTCTACCGCTATGCAGTTCTTGACTCCGGCCTTCAAAAGATTTAGAATATCCGCTCGGCCCTCCACGATTATCAGGGAGTCGGAATCCTTTATCCCGGGGCCGGCCGGGAGCTTCTCTCGGCCATACTTGGTTATCTCCCCCACCTCAAAGGACTGCTTTAGCTCGCTGCTAATCTCAGAGGTATCTATGGTGACGTCCTCGAATAGGGTGTTCAGAATCTGTTTGGCCCTTTCAACCAGAACTCTCCTCTTCGCCGCCCTGACGTCCTCGATCCTGAGCACATTTATCCGCGCCTCGCAGGGACCGACCCTGTCCACCGTCTCCAGAGATGCGGCTAGAATTGCCGTATCTATCTTATCCAGGCTACTCGGAAGTCTAATAACCCCGGTAGAACGGCCGCCTCTGGACTTTATCTCCGCCTCGATTCTTCCTATCCTGCCCGTCTTTAGCAGTTCCCTGAGATCCAGATCATCCCCGAGCAAGCCCTCGGTCTGGCCGAAAATGGCACCTATGACATCGGGTCTCTCAACAACGCCATCGGTCTCTATCTGCGCATAGATTTCGTACTTAGTCGTCGACTCTGCTTGATCCTCGATATTCTTCTTATTCTTCTTATTCTTCTTTGACATGTGACCACCAAAATATCAACACAATTTACATTACTGGACTCGAAATGCGAAAGGAAAAGTACAGTAACCCAGGATGAATTACCGACCACCTGTGGAATGAGCCACTATCAGGACCCATCCGAGGGTAGATTTTCAATAACCCTATCAACTACATCTTCATTGATGTAGATTCGAACCAATTTTCTCCGACTTCTTCTACCACGTACAATCTCGATATTTTTTGTACCAAATACCTTGTAAAGGATCCCGAGCAGCTCCCTGTTTGCTTTTCCCTTCTTAGCGGGTGAAGTTACCTTGACCTTTATTTCATCCTCCTTTCTTTGAATCGATGAACGAGCTGAGTTTGGCGAAACTCTAACTCTTACGAGCTTTTCATTTCTTCCCATGCTACTACGTCCGTTCCCCGCAAGGGGGGGGGGGGCGCCTGTAACCTTCTACACTAACTCCTGGGCTTCATCGTACGGGTTAATCCTCCCTCGACCCAGATGTCCTCGTGGAAGGATATATCGGCGCCTCCCTGTTGCTATGCGGGGTTGTCCGCCAGATCATCGTCTTAGGATTGACCAGTAACTCTCCGTGGGACCCAAACGTATAGCAATATTACTATTGTTGCGTCCTATAAATAAGTTTTTCGTACGGATAAAAACCGCGCCTTCGCGAAATCCATGAAACAGGCCTTGAGGAAATTCCGAGGACCGGCATTCAAATCGGGAGATATATATCAGAAATGCCCTTAGTAGAGTTCCAGTGTTAACAAAATCGGTTATCAGGCGAAAGCTGGTACTGCTAGCCCTGGGAATCTACATGATTGGATTCGCCCTCGGAGTGGCGATGAAGCTCAACTATCCTGAAGCCGCCGGAATGATAGAGGACCAGATTTCAAGGATATCGGCCCAGTTCGAGGATATTGAGAGCCCGGTTAGGATCTACTCCAAGATACTTCTGCATAATCTGGCCGTTTGCGCCATAATGTCCTTTGCCGGCATAATATTCGCCCTTCCGCCCCTCTTCATTCTATTCATAAACGGTATTCCCCTTGGAATCGTTCTCTCCGGGTCGGACAAACCCTTATGGGTATTTCTCACCGCCATACTACCTCACGGGGTATTTGAGCTATCGGCCACCTTCATTGCCGGTGCTTTGGGAATCCTATTGGGGGTCGACGCCTTCCAGCTGATTCAGAACTGGATGAAGGGAGAAGGAGAAGCCTCCACGAGGATACTTCTCTCCGACCTCAGGAAGATACTCAAGGCATTTGCCCTGGTAATAATCCTTCTGGCCGTTGCCGCCGGTGTTGAAACCTTTCTCTTCTTCTTTTATCGGGCCAGCGCGTAGTCACATTAGCCAGGTGAAGTGAAACTTTATTTCACAGTTGGGGCAGGTATAGAAACCTCCCTCATACCTTACCTTCCGGTGTCCGCAGTTGGGGCAGAATCTTACCATTATCTTGAGGTCCGCATCCCTCACATACCAGCCTGAACCGACCCTGAAGAAAAGGTCCTCTTCCTTGAGTACTTCCCTTAGTTCAGACGTCCTGTCCGACTTCAAGCCGATGGCTTTTCTGAGATCCCCAAGACGCACCGGGTTCCTCTTTCTCCTGATGTAGGTCTCTGCCCTTTTCTTCAGACTATCTTTCTTCACGGAAATAGATGTAATGGACCCCTTATATCTTGATCGAAAATGAAAAAAACCAGGGCGGGTTACCGCCCTGAATGGTTGCTTTTAGTGCAGAGTTCACTCTAGACTTCCGACCACGTTGTCAGCGAGCCAATCTAGAGACCAAAGGGTCTGGATGCTAGCTCTCTTTCCTTCCTCTATCTTTAACTCGCCATTCTGGTCATAGATGGGACCGGTGAATGGATCGAAGCCGACGTTGACGTCCTTCATCTGCTCAACCCTCTTCATGACCAGGTCATAGACGCTGATCTCGCCCAAAACCTCGTCATTCACCGTCACCGCCTTGAGGGCAGACTCGAACTTAGGATTGATGGGAGTGCCAAATTCTGCTCCCAGTTCGACTCCTCCCTCTGCCAGGAGCCAGTTATAGTCCCTAGCATCCCACGTATCGGTGTACAACCTCATGATGATCTGTTCGTACAATCTCTCCCAGTGTACCAGCTGACCGCTAACACACGAGTCTTCCCCGTACTCCTGCATCGGACTATAGTGGCTGAACGAGTATATCGTATTGCCAGAATCCGTGTTCTGTTCCGCAATCTGTACTATGGTTGGAGAATCCTCGGTGAAGGCGAACACGTCACACCCCTCGGCGATCAGAGCATTGGCGGCCTCGGTGGCCTTATCCGGATTGTACCAGTCCTTTATCCACCTTACATGGACATCAGCCTCGGGGTTTACCTCCTTTGCTCCGATGGCAAACGCATTGATGTGTCGCTTGACCTCGGGTATCGGGAAGGCGCCCACATACGCCAATTTATTGCTCTCAGTGAGCGCTCCTGCCATCAGCCCATTCAGGTAGTAAAGCTGGTAGAAATCGGCAAAGTAGGTACCCAGATTCTCCCTGCGCTCATACCCGGAGCAGTGCATCAGTAGTTTATCAGGGTTATTTTCGGCGTATTCCACGGTGGGGACCATGAAATCGAAGCTCGTGGTGAACACCATGTCGCATTTCTCCTCATCGAAGAGTCGCCGTATTGCATCAAGGCAGTCAGCCTTGGCAACGTCCTCAACATACACAGTTTCCAGCCACGGGAACTTGTCCTCAACATGGAGACGCCCTTGCTCGTGGGCATGGGACCATCCGTAGTCTCCGATCGGCCCCACATAGATGAAGCCAACCTTGAGCTTTGCCGATTCCTTTAGAATATCGGGCGAAACTTCCGATATGGCATCCTTGATATCCTGTTCACCGGCCGTTTCCAGATATTGCTCGACATCGCTTTGGGTTACGTTCTCTGCACCCTTTCCAGGGGCCATGTAGTAGGCCACCCCGGCCGCAATTACTGCAACCACGATGGCCACTACCACATACCCAACATAATTTGTAGATTCAGAAGATTCCACTCGGCCCTCTCCTATGGCGCTGTTCAGCGCCCAATTTGGACCAAACCCTTGTCATTGAAATAGATTTTGCCGCTTTCGGATCCCTTCACTGTTCCTCCCGGGAATAGGAAGTGGATAAAGCCCCAGGGGCACCCATCCGCTTTCTTATGGACTCCTTGGATATGATAACCAGGGTTATCATAGTCACCAGGTAAGGTAAGGCCTGGAGAAGGCTGGTGTGCACTCCAAGGGGCTGAAGTTTGTAGGGAAGGACGAAGAGAAGCCCGAACATGTAGGAAGCGGCTATTGCCCTCAGTGGTCGCCAAAATGCGAAGATGGTTAGCGCTATCACAATCCACCCCCTCCCACCGCTCATCCCCTGAGTCCAGGAGGGCACGTAGGCCAGGGAGAGGTAGGCACCCGCCAGTCCGGCCAAAAGTCCGCCTATGTATACGCTTAGATGTCGAACCCTGTATACGTTGATCCCTGAAACGTCTGCCGCGGCGGGATTCTCCCCACATGATCTGATATTTAGACCCAATCTGGTTCGAAAGAGGACAAACCACCCCAGCACTGCAATAATTAGCGAGAGGTAGACCAAGGGATCCTGGTTAAATAGAATCTTGCCCAGTATGGGTATCCTGGAAAGTAGGGGTATCTCCAAGGGGTCCAGGGTAGCCCCCGGGGGTTTTCCAACATAGCTCTTGCCAAGCAGGCCACTGATGCCTAGGCCCAGCATGGTCAACGCCAGGCCGGATACAACTTGATTTGCCCTAAGGTTTACAGTGGCCACGCTGTGAACGAGGGAAAGGGCGCCACCAGCGAGTGCTGCAGCGATTAGTCCTAGCCATGGATTTCCAGTGGACAGACATACCCCAAAAGCAACTACCGCACCCATGCTCATCATGCCCTCAACGCCCAGGTTCAATATTCCCGATCTCTCGGCATAAATCTCCCCTAGCGTCCCCAGAAGCAAAGGAGTGCCGTAGATGATCATTCTTCGGAGAGTGAATATGGCCTCCTCTTCGAAAGTCAACCTCTCCCCTCCCTTTCGATCTTGATCTCGTACTTCCTGAGAATCTCCGTTGAAACCAAAAGTAGAAGTATCAGCCCCATGAATATGTCTATTGACGCCGCCGGGACTCCTCCCGTCCTAACCGCATTACCCCCTACCAGCAGGCCGGAAACAAATATGGAGGACACCACCACACCGAGCGGATTAAGCCTGGCCAGCCAGGCCACTATAATGGCCGTAAAACCATACCCGGCAGAGATATCCAGGGGGTAAGAAAGCTTTCCGTGAACTCCGGCGACCTCTCCCACCCCCGCCAGTCCCGCGAGGCCACCGCTAATCAGCCCGATAATGATCAGGGTCTTGGCATAGCTGATGCCAGCGTATTTACCGGCCTTTGGATTCTCCCCTGTAACCTTGATCTCATAACCCGACCTCGTCCTGGATAGGAAGAAGTAGAGACCCAGCGAGGCAACGATGGCCATAATCAGTGTTGGATAGGCGATCCTGGTTCCTGGAAGAAGAGGAACCCTAGCCGCCTGTACAAAGGGGTCCGTGTAGGGGTAGCCGTGTTGGGTTGGGCCCTTCCAGGGACCGTCCACCAGATAGGTCACGAAGTATATGGCCACATAATTGAGCATGAGAGTGGTGATAACCTCGTTAACCTTCAACTTGGCCCTGAGCAGGGCGGGTATCATACACCACGCGGCACCGAGCAGGGACCCCAGGGCAAACATTGCAGGGAGCAGGACCCAGGACGGCGTCTCCTGAAAAGACAAAGCCAGCCAGGTGGCACCCGCGGCACCCGCGAGTATCTGACCCTCGGCCCCGATATTCCAGAACACGGCGCGAAAGGCGATGGCCAGGCCTGCCCCACATAGCATCAGGGGGATGGCCTTCCTCATTATCTCCTTCCAACCACTCAGGCTACCGAAGGACCCTAGCAGAATCCTCTCGTAGGCAAAGATGGGGCTGACCCCTATCAGGGAGAAGAAGAGCCCGCCCAGTATTATGCCCAATATGATCATGGAAACGGTAACCAGGAACCCCTTGCTACCTAGTTCCTCTTTCCGTCTCCTTATTCTAATCCTGGGAAGCCAACCCATAACCATTATGAAAGAGCACCTCCCATCAACATGCCCACCCTCTCCCTGGTTGCCCCATCTCTATCCAGTATCTCCACTATTTGCCCGTCGGAGATTACCGCTATCCTGTCACTCAGCGTGAATATCTCATCGAGGTCCTCCGAATCCAGGAACACCGATGCCCCTCTACCTGCCTCGTTCAGAAGCCGCTTCCTGATATCGCTGGCCGCCTTGACATCCAAACCGGAGGTAGGATGGGAGGCGATTATCAACCTAGGTTCTCTCGAGGTCTCCCTAGCCAGTATCAATCGTTGGATATTCCCCCCGGACAATTTCTTCACCGGCGTACCCGTGGAGGGAGTAAAAATGGAATATTCATCGATCATCTCCCTTGCAAAGTCCTCGATCTCCTCTCGGTTGAGCATGATCCCGCTGGAGAAAGGTTCTTGCCAGTACTTCCTTAGGACAAGATTTTCAGCGACGCTCATCCCCTCCACCACGCCGAACTCAACCCTGTCCTCTGGTATGTAGGCAACTCCCAGCGATACGATACGCCTGGGATTAGCGTTGGTTACATCCTGGCCATCGATCACTACAGTTCCAGAAACCGAGGGCCGGAGGCCGGTTATTGCCTCCACCAGCTCCCTCTGACCGTTCCCTGCTACTCCAGCTACACCCAGTATTTCGCCCGCGTGAACCTCGAATGAAACGTCACTGACGGCCTCATACCCGCGGTCCCCCAAAACCGAGAAGTTTTCCACCTTCATAACCTCCTTGGCCTCAACGGTTCCCATTCTCTTGGCCGGCTGCGAGAGGTGTTCACCGACCATCATCCTGGCCAGCTCCTCCCTGCTGGTTTCCTCTATATCCTTGGAGCCGACCAGCTTTCCGTTCCTGAGTACGGTTACCCAGTCGGCGACGGACATGACCTCGTTCAGCTTGTGGGTAATGAATATCAGAGCTTTACCCCTCTCGGCCATTAGCCTGAGAGCCGAGAACAGGTCCCTGGACTCGATGGGTGTCAGAACCGAGGTCGGCTCGTCCAGTATTATCATTCTGGCCCCTGAAAATAGAGCCTTTAGTATCTCTATGGTCTTCTTCTCTCCCGCCGATAACTGCCATACCTCGGCCTCGGGATCCACTTTGAGACCGTAGACATCGGAGTATTTATCCACCCAATCCTTTACCTGATCCTCCGGGAAGAGCAGGCTGCCTTCAGGGAGCCCCAACGAAATGTTTTCTGCAACCGAACTAGGATTTACCAACATGAAGTGTTGGTGAACCATCCCAACACCCAGGTCCCTGGCATCCATTGGGGACCGTATATTGACCTTTTCCCCCTGGATGCGTATCTCGCCCGAATCCTGGCGGTAAATGCCGTATAATATATTCACCAGCGTGGTCTTTCCCGCCCCGTTCTCCCCCAGAAGAGCATGAATCTCCCCGGCCTTCACGGTGAGGTCTATGCCATCGTTGGCCACCACCCCAGGGAAGCTCTTGGTAATTCCCTTGGCCTCCAATACGATATCGCCATTTTCAGGCTGAGGCAACGAAAGAGATGTTCCCGTCCTCTCCCCACTGAGAACTCTCAGAAAGGACCTCGCCTGGGACCCAAATGACGACAGGGAACCTTGTCCGGGGATACTCCCACCTGGACTGGGCCTCTCGGAGATGGGATAAAAGACTTTTCTAGATTTGGAAGTGCCGCCCGCACAGACCCCGAGGCATATCAATCAGGACCCGCTCTTGAGCTGTTCCCGGGCCAAAAATGTGGCCGATAACGAGATTATCCAGAGCCCCAGGCCCAGCAATCCATTCTCAGTTATTTGGAATCCCCTGAAATCCCTTCGGTATTGAAGATCTGTGTCAGCGTCAAAGATACCGTTCGAATTGGTATCCAGGACGATGTCATAGGAACCGAGCTCCAGCCGGTTTTCCCAAACCGGATAGGTGGAAGAACCGGACGGAGCCACTATTTCATCATAGCCATCGGTGGAAATGTCCACCAGCGGTTCACCACTCCTCGCTTTCCCGTCTCTAACCACGCGAAACCGGAGCGAATAGTCCCTGGGGGATACCACCGTAACGTAAACGGTATCGGTGATGGAGTAATCGACCTTCTCCCCGCCCCGCTCATCCGATGCAAAAAATCGGATATCGGGGGTTGCCGCTAGGGAGATGGCAAGTGACTCGTTAACGCTAACCCACCTTTCCAACCGTTGATAGCCGGTCTTGTTAATCGATACCCGCCATTCTCCCTCCTCAAGCCATATATCCAACGGGAATTCCTCTACCAGGTATTCTTCTCGACCCACACAAACCGAGAGGTCGGCCAGGGGAACTAGATTGACAGCGTCCCTAACAACGATCGATACCTGGTGCATCTCCTTCTGGCTGCTTATACCGGCGGTTGTATTTTGGGAACTGGAATCTCCGTCATCATCCATAACCTCCAACATAATCTCATATTTTCCGGGCCCGGAATATGTATGATTGACCACCATTCCGGTCCCCGTCGTACCGTCCCCGAAGGCCCAGCGGTAGGTAACCACCCTGCCGTCCACGTCATAGGACCATGACCCGTCAAAGGTCACCGGTTCTCCCACAGAGCCCGAGTAGGGTCCGTGTGGATCGGCTCTCGGCAGGCGGTTCGAAGGCCTGATCTCTATGAAACCATTCTGGACATGATTATCCCGGGGATCTCTTTCCCAGGCAAGTACCTCTGCTCTGGCAGCTATGGTCCTCTCACCCATACTGGCTTCCGAGGTATCCCAAGTAAATTCATAAATTCTCTCGGTTCCCGAATCCAGCTCCGCCTCGAATGAGCCCACAACCTCCTCTCCCCATTCAATCCAAATTGACATATTCTGATCCGTTGACCCCTTGTTCTCGATACCAATGCTGATCTCCACGTCCTTTCCCCTGTGAACGCTTCTGGTTCCCGGGAGAACAGAATTTACCCTTATATCAGGCGCTGCCTCAACCTCCACCAATCCCCACTCCAGGTAATTATCTCCAACTGAGGTTTCTCCCTCCAGAGGTTCAAGAACCAGGCAGAGCATCGCTTTTCCTGCCTCGATGTCCGATGTGTTCCACATAAAACTGGTATTCACCGTGGACCCGGAAGATATGGAGAAAATCTTCTCGGTATCTCTGCTGGAATTAAATTCGAGGGCCAGAACTCCCTGTTGAGTCGAGCCTCCATAATTCTTGATTTTGACCCAAACGTCAACCCTCTGCCCCTGAACTGGAGAATCGTTGGAGATGGTTACCTCTAGAATTCCTAGGTCCGGCCTCGGAAGCACCTCAAAGCTGGATTGGCTCTCCGTATCCGTTCCGTCCGCCATCCCATTCCTATTGAGGTCCAACCAGGCCCTGTAAAGGCCCTCTTCGCCTATATCTCCCACTGGCGTGCAGGAAATACGCCCTTCCCCGTCCGCAGTTATCTCCTTCTCCAGGGAGGCAAGGGTTGGGTCCATATCCTGATCGGAATGCCCGATATAGGCGTCAAAGGTGATGTTTGACGGGAAGCCGCTGCCGGAGATATGTATGGTGTCCCCTGGAAAGAAGTGATCTCTCTCGCGGCCTAACTCGTCACAGAAGTCAAGCTTCATCTCAGGAGGATCGTCTCCCAGCCAGAAATAGACGTAACAGGATGGCGGCCCGGTGTAGTCCCCTCTCACCTGGGCACCCACGACATGGTAACAACCGCTTCCCTGGCCCTGAGGCAGGAACTGTATGTCGAATTCTCCTTCAGACGACACCTCGCCGGCCTTTACAAACAGGTCATCCCAGATTATCTTTACGCTGGCGTTGGGTGGAAATCCCTGACCCACGACATTTACCGTTGAACCCGGCAAAGCGTTTTCCGGTTCCAGATACATCTCCATCGGCCATTGGGAAACTTCAAATGTCCGATTTACGTGATCCAAGCCCGGGAACCCGGTAGATATGCTTAGCTCATGAGCTCCCAGGTCGATGGTCCTATTCAATTGATAATCCATCTGGAAGCAACCCTCAACATCTATCACTCCACCTCCGACCTTCACCCCGTCCACCAGTGCAAAATACACCGATTCCGGGGGGTAATTACAGCCAATTACGGTTATCAACCCTCCCGGGTACTGATGGTCGGAAACTACTCCCGTTTCTGCCCTCCACTGGGTTATGTTTAGTCTGTAATTTCTAGTCGGGGGTCCCGAATAACCATCGACGGTAAAGGTCAAATCATGGAGACCTAATGCAATATCCCTTGATAGAACAATGGATATGGTAAAGTTACCATCCCCGCTGGTAATTCCGGAAAATCTCTTTGAGGAATCCATATAGACCTCGAAGTCCGCTGCGGGTGGGAACTGGCTTCCGGTTAAGGTCAGATTGGAGCCTGGATGAATATCGGATGGCCGGATATCTACCAATAGGGGCCATTGGGTTAGATTGAAGGAGAGTTCCGCCTTGGGAGGACCTGTGAACTGGGGTGTCACCCCTGAGATCGTATGTTCCCCCAGAGTGGCGTTATTCCTGAACTCATGGACAAAGCTGAACCTCCCACGAGAACTCGTGTTCCCTGATCCTATTTCCTCATTATCAAGGCTGACCACAAACCGGGTATTAGGAGGGAAGAATCTGCCTTTCACGGTGACGTTGCTGCCGGGGTGTCGATGAATTGGCTCCAGGGTGATCTCACAGGGCCATTGAATTACCTCAAAATCAATGTAGGTCCTCGGGGGACCGGTGTATTTCGTTGCGGTAATCTCCAGGACATGATTTCCCGTGGATATGTGTGGCGAAATCTGATAATTCCTGGAGAATTCTCCCCGTGCATCGGACGTGCCCACCCGAACCGAAGCTCCGTCGAGCAATATCTCGTATCTCGATAGGGGAGGTAGATGGGATCCGGATATGGACACGAAGGCGCCTGGATATGGGTCTGAGGGGTCAATTACCAATTCCGGCTCCCACTGGTCTACCTTTAGCACCTCAGCTGCCGATGGGGGACCCGCAAACATGGGAGCCTTTCCAGTGACCTCGCAATCGCCAACCAGCATTTGTTTTGGTACCGAGTAAAGACGGCAAAAGGTACCATTCTCATCGGTAGCACCCTCTAGAGTGGCGTTACCACAGATATCCACTCTATAGAAAGCATTCGGCGGGTAGCCCCGTCCGCAGATCGTCAGGTCCTGGCCTGGTTTGAGAATACTTGGGCTCAGATTCATCGCCGCGGGCCATTGAACGACCCGTATCTCCGTTGAGGCGTTTATTGACCCCGAAACGGCCGTGAGGTTGTGCAATCCTATTGTTGTCTGCCTGGGAAGGGTCATCTTTCGGTGAAATGTACCGCCAGGATAGCTAGTGTCGCTAGCCACGCTCTCATTATCTATGAAAATCTCGAAATCTGCTGAGCCGGGAAACCCGGAACCGCTCACGGTAATCCTCGTACCCGGATGTGGTGATTCCTCCTCGACCACCACCGTGGGAGATGCTAGTACCCCACAAATAGCGGAAATCATGCATAGGAAGACCGGGATGGCGATCATCTTATTCCTTATGCCAAACACCCCGACAGTAACTCCGCGATTCAGATAAGTATGTTTCGAAACCCAATGCGTCAAGTTTAGGGGAAGATGAACAGGACAAAAACAACATACAGGCAGCATAGGGAACAGATCATCAAGTCGCCTCTACCGAAATGGCTTTTTCTCAGATAGGTCCTTTTTCGTGACGAACCAAATCCCCGGCCTTCCATGGAAATTGAAATTTGGTCCACCCTTGTTAGCGCCGACACAAGCAAGGGGTACAACGTGTATCGGGCAACTCTCAGTAAGGTTCTTGGCCCCGGCTTATCTATCTTCAGACCCCTTGCGATCTGGGCCGTCCTCACCGTATTGGCCTCGATCTGGAAAAGTGGTATAAACCGGAGCGCAAGTATCAGGGTGAACCCATATCGATATGGTATGCCTCTTTCCATCAGCGAGTAAGCCATTATTGAGGGATCGGTGGTTCCCACAAATACCAGGCTCGACACTATTATTATCATCAGCCTCAAGGCTATTCTGGCCCCGGTGGTGATGCCCCCGGTGGTGATAACCAGGGGACCAAGGGGTCCCAGGTCAAGACCAATCAGAGGGCCGCCGCTCCTGTTGAACAGGGCCTGGAGCAGGAACAAAACAAGACAGAGACCGGTAATGGCCCTTATCCTCCGCATTCCGGCCATAAAACCCATTCCCGATGCCCCCACCAGTCCCAGAGTAATGAGGATAGTTAGGATCATTACCAGCAAACTGGTCGAAAACAGGGCTATCAGGCAGAAAGAGATTAGCATGACTATCTTGGAAAGAGGGTCCATTTTATGCAGAAACGAATGACCTGGAACATATCCAATTCTTCTCAATTTTTCCACCTGGTGGGCAGGTAATAATCCTCGCCCGACCGTTCAAGGTATCGGAAGACATCATTCGGCCTTCCTTCCCGGACTATCCTCCCTCGTCTCAGGAAAACTAATCTGCTGCAATATCGGTCAACGAAATTGGGGTCGTGGGTGGTGATCACGCAACTGGAACCGTCCTCAACTCGGGGTATTACTACCTCCATGATCCTCTCCACGTTATCCATGTCCTGTCCTATGAAAGGTTCATCCAGGAGGTATAGTTTGGGCCTGTAAACGGCCACCGAAGCCACATTAACCCTTCTCTTCTCCCCCGTGCTGAGGCTGTAGGGTGACTCATCGGCGTACTTGACGAGATGTAGGGACTCCAGCATCTCACCAGTCCCTCGCTCAATCTCCCGATTCTTCATACCGAAGTTACGGGGGCCAAACTCCACCTCGCGTCTAACCGTCATCTCAACTATCTGGTGGGTTGGGTTCTGGAAGATAATTCCCACATCCCGTGATACCTCGGAGGTTGGCCCCACCATATTGCCGTCAATCAGCACCTCTCCCTGGTCAAGTTCCAGAAGTCCAACCAAACAGGCGAGGAGAGTGGTCTTTCCTGAACCATTATCACCCATGAGACCGATGATTTCCCCCCGATTTACCTCCAAGTCTATTCCCTTCAGCACCTTCTTGCCCCCTAAACTTATGCAAGCATTTCTAGTCACCGCTAGAGGTGCGGGCCCGATTTCTCCCTCTACACCAACATCCCTCGGGTGATATTCTCTAACATGGGATGGAATGGAATGAGATACGTTGATGTGCCCTTCGGATAATTTTCCCACCTTCATTTTCCTCGGCCCCAACCAGTCATATCGATGCTCAATGAGCACTATGGTAACTCCTCTGGCGTTAAGGGAATCCAACACTACTCTAAGTTCTCTCTTTGATGGAGGATCCAGGCTGGAGGTTGGTTCATCTAAAATCAGGATCTCTGGCTCCAGGGCCAGGATGGAGGCAATGGCAACCTTCTGCTTCTCACCTCCTGATAACTCAGCTATGTTCCTGGTTATCAGATGATCCCCCTTTACCGAACGCAGTGCCCACTCAATCCGCTGTCTCATATCTGCCTCTTTCATCCCCATGTTTTCTGGGCCAAAGGCAACCTCATCCTCCACTCTCAGTGTAACTATTTGAGAATCCGGGTCCTGTTGGACTAGACCGATAACCGTGACCAGGTCCTCCCTATCACGCGAGAAAACGCTCTCCCCATCGATTCTCACATCGCCCGCCAGGTGCCCATCATCCGGGCCGAGGAAGCCCGTCGCCAGTTTTGCCAGAGTACTCTTGCCGCTACCGCTTTCGCCGGTTATTAGTATGAAATCCCCACCCCCCACCTCGAGATTCATGTTTTTGATTACCGGTTCGGCACTTCCCGGATATCTAAAGGTGAGGTCTTTGAAATCTAACAATCTCAGATCAGCTCTATGAAGGAGATCTTGCGGACCCAAAGTGATCCATCAAGGTTATCTGCAACTAAACTAAATTCGCCCTCTTCCTCCTCCACAATTATTGTTTTATCATTTCTCACCCGTTTCAGTTCAAGCTTCACCTTATATCCATCCTCAGCAACCAGCCTCACTCCAGTTGCATTGGGTTTTGGAATGGCCTCCTCAATTACCAGAGCCAGGGGGACCCCCGTGTAGTTACGAGGTTCAAGGTGGACGTAAGATCCCTCCAACTCCGCTTCAACGGTAATTACATCATCCCTGAAATCTTCCTCCTTGTAGCTATATGGGTTCTCGACCAGACCCCTTACCTCTATGCCCTGCCCAACACCCCAGGAGTAAACGGTGGAGTAATACCAAATTGAACCCGCTAGCAAAAGTACCACTACGATGTACCCGATGGCAGCCACCCCTTTTGAGACTTCATCCCGGTCAGGGACGGTAACTATCCCCGAATGGATAAGGGAAGCTAGCACCCCTTTGGCAAAATAACCCGCGAACAACACCCCGCTGGCAAATGCCAGGAGGGTTATTCCCAATATAAAGTAGATAGGTACCCCGGAAAGAAATAGCAGCTGAAAAACGAAGACATTTGATGCCGTGCTCAACCCACCTGACAACATCATGGTGAATCCCTGATTTGATTTTGATCTTAGCATCAGGACATCAACTATAAGACCCTCCACCAGGGATACGAGAACGACTATCACCCCGTGAACGCTTCCCATAAGAAGCTCAATAACACCCTTGGAAAGGCCGGTCAGAGTGCCAGAACCATTTCTCCTGGTGGTCCCCCTGGCCAATAGTATCCAGAAAACATGGAGACCGGCCAGAAACTGGCCGGCACCGAAGGGCGTTCCCACGAAATTGTTTACCAGGTTGGCCAAATAACCTATGTAGGTGCTTGAGACCCCTCCCAGGCCACTAATCACCGCTATGGTCACAAGATCTCTGGTAGAGAAACTGGAAGGTAGCTTCATGCTGAATCGCTCCCGTCCGGGTTCAACCGCTCATCACTGCCCCGGTACATGATATATTATCTTTACTAAATTGCTTACCATATACTTACTTGACAGATCGCTGCCAACAACCCTCAGAGGCCCCTCATCCTCAGGCAGAACCTCGCCATCCTTCTTGTAAGCAAGAATGATATCATCATTCCTAGCAACCAGGGTGCTGTTCAAAGTCCTCGAATAACCATCACCAGCAATGACCTCAACACCATAACCCCCAGCAGCCAGATCATCATCAAAAAGATAATGACCCTCCGGATCCATCTTACCATCCACAATACTAAGCACAACCCACAAAGGAAAACCAGAATACATATGAGTCTCATCATGCATAGTAACCTCCACCGAGGTACGATGAGTCCCACAAGTGGCACCGGAGATGAAAGAAGACCTGTTCAACACAGCATTCACACTACCCGAAAGCTCGACATCCCAATCCTTAACAGGCTGGTTTACCACTATTTCGGCAACCTCCTTCACCCAGTAGTGACCATCGGTTATCTGTCCCGAATCGCCAACGTAACCAAGGCGGAGAGGACCTCCGCTGAAATCACTGCTTCCGTCCATTTCATAGATCAACACTCCATCAACACCCCCCATCCCGGTTTCCGTGCCCTGGCTATCATAGGTGATAACCTGACCCTCGATCTCCTCGTGGGAAAGCATCATGCTATAGCCATCTGAGGCAATAACCTCCACGCTGTAATTTGCTGGCAGGTCTCCGGTCATTTCTATTAGAGGCTCTATGGGAGCCCCAACCACCTCGTAGGGTCCCCGAACTGTTCCTGTGACCTTCTTGAATCCCGCACTTCCCTCAATGTTCTCCATTCTGATTATGTCCGAAAGGAACAGTTGCTTAGTCTTCTCACCCTCTACCTTTAACTTCCACAGGGTGTAGAACTCAATGCTATCCACGTCCTCAACCAAGATGCCCTCTCCCACCAAAGCGGGGGCAGCTAGGGAATCTCCATCGGCCATCTGGGCAATAATCATCTGACTTTCAGACAGGGCCCTGCTATCCAGGCTAGTACTGTTGGCCCCTGAAACCCTTACCTCATAGCCACTTTGCGCATAACTAAGGTTGAAAGTGGAGTCACCTATTTTGGGACCACCATCCACCAGGCCAAGAATCCTGGATATCTCCAGGCCACTCCAACTTGTCCCCGACGCTCTTGTGATGTTGGTTAGATTTCCGTACGAAAGTGATTCAAATTCCGACCTCGACAGGTCCATGGAACGGCTCCCGTTTAACGTCATCGTCCATTCGGTTTCCGGCGACCGCTCTCGCGTAATCTCGAATTTCCACGTGTCTCTAACCAAACGGGATCCAGCTGATGGATTTACGAAATATCCATGACCAGCTCCCGATGTGTATCTCACGTCGATATTACTCAGATCCCCGTCTTCAGGTAAGAACACCGTTCTAGGGCCTTTCTCCCAACCGGGTATATCCTCTCCATCGAGGGAGAATGCGAGTATGAAATCCCCCTGAAGACTCTCCCAGTATGGGCTTGGATAAACGTTATAATAGTTATACTCCTGAAAATACCCGTCGGTACTGGAAATGGTCAGTATGTCACCAGGTTCCATGCCCCCGACCTTTTCTACCAGTTCCGAGATCTTAACCCCTTCAAAGGTCGACGATTCTCCCCAATTACCGAGTCGATTCTCGTATCGCATATCACCGGACATGGAATCCATATCCTTGAGCTCACTAAAGTCGAGGATAACCTCCGATCCCTCTCTCCCTATCAAGGTAATGTTTGCATAGGTCTTGTTCTCCGATTCCGAGGGACCGGAAAATAGGAACCAGACGAATCCTCCTCCTATTATTACTATGGCTACCAATATGAGGGCTAGTTGCTTTCCATTTTGATCTCCGTTACCAGACATGATCACACCGATATGCACGGCCATGCATAACGGTCTTTAAACTCTTTCCTACCAGTTAGGTTTGGCTCCATATCGATCATCAATGAAGGAATCCGCCATCTTTTTGAACTTCTCACAAGCGACCGGATCATCTTCAACAATGCTTTTTACCATTTCAACTCCTCCACCAGCCCATCATTTCACCGGATGCGTGTAAAGAAAATGAAGCACCCATTGGTTGGCATCGGAGCGGCGGGAATCGTATCCACACTTGCCTTTACGCTCTTCATTCTGCCCCAGTCTCCGTCCTTCGAGGTGGGGGATGTAGTCGACACTACCATTCTTCTGAGTCTCGGATTCACCGCTCTACTTGCAGTTGGTTTGGCCAGGATGGCTAGAGGGATAAACCCCAGGAACCAGGGCCAGTCACCCTCAACCGCGGGTTGGTCAACGAGGTGCCCGGATTGTGGTCGATTCATTGAAAGAAGGAGAACCTACTGCCCCCAATGCGGCGCTGATCTAAGGTTTGAGAGGGGAAATCCGCCGCGATCCCTGGCCTGCGAAAATTCAGATGATTCTGGTTAAAGGTAGATCGGATCTGGCAATCGGCCTGAATTTGCTTCTCATTCTGATATTCTCAGGAGGGCAATCAATGTCCTGCAGAACGGAGAGAAATTCTCCATGTGCCGACCTTGCATCCTCTTCACGCCACTCCATGAGGTTACATTCCTCCCCAGGATCGTTCCCCAGGTCAAAATATTCGCTTTCACACTCATCTCCACCATATACATAGAGGTAATTGGAGGTCCTAAGAGATGTGGGAGGCCGAACTTCGCGGTCCTGAACATAGGTATGACTCGACACCGCCCATTCTCTACCCCTTTGGTTCCCACGGACCACCGGAAGCATGGATATTCCCTGTACGGTTTCCGGGATCGATGCTCCAGCTGCATCCAGTATGGTTGGCATAAGGTCTGGTGGCTGGAAGAATGCGGGACATGATCCCGGTTTTAGTCCGGGCATCCTTATGATCAAGGGGATATGGGAGATCGTCCCGTACAGGGGCCACCTCCTGGTTATCCGGTTCTCCCTGTCAAGTTCCACCTTTCCTATAAAACCATGCTCACCATGATAGAAACCATGATCGCTAGTGAGGATGATGCAGGTTTCATCATATATACCCATGCCCTTCAAGGTGTCCAGGAGATGCCCGACCCATCGATCAACAAGACTCACTTCCCCGGCGTACATGAACATCATGTGCTTTATCTCTGAGCTAGTCGCGTAATCCGATGACTCGTATGCGGGTTCGAAAAGCTCCTGCCCTTCATATCCGGGATCATATTGATCTATATAGTATCTCGGAGGGTTCCAGGGCTCGTGTGGATCAAAAGTATCGACGGAAAGGAAGAAGGTGTCATCCAAGGAATGTATTTTCTCCAGCAGGCAGGAAGCTCGTCTCATAGTCCTCGCAACGAACCGATCCTCCTCGCATTTCCACGTGGATTCCACCTTCTTGATCCTTCGTAGCCTCTCCAAAGGCACTCTGAGCTTCCTCTTTTCGGCAGGAAGGTCGATTGCGCCCCCCTCTTCGACCTCAACTCCATGCCCGGCCTGCCCTTCTATCAATTCGAATTGCTGAAATCCTCTCCTGTGGGGTGAGTTTGATGGCGTGTCGGTAATCATGCCAGTTTGGAATCCATCCTTCTGAAGGATCTCAGGTAGCACAGCGTGGCTCGGATCCCAGGTATCTCGCCAACTTAGGTAGGGAAAGGTGAACCTCCCGGAATACAGGTCCCTTCTCATTGGGCCAGTGGGAAAACTGGCTGCAAAGAAGTTGGTGAATGTCACCGATTCTCGGGCCAAGGAGTCTATCCGCGGGGTTCTTATCCAAGTGTTGCCATAGCAGCTCAAATAGTCCTGTCGAAGCGAATCGCAGACGATAAGCAGGATATTCATTCAAATCACTCCTATACAGCTATCATAAATCTCAAAAGAAGACGAGACCGTCATCACATCTCCTTGAGTGCCCTTAAACGGGATTGAATCTGGGAGATATGCTTATCTCTCGCTTCCTGCCGCATAGATGTCGCCTTCACCGTGTAGAGCTTGTCCAGAAACTGGCGCCTTGAATGGAGTTTCATGAACTCTCTAAAATCCATTTTCTCAGGGATGGCCCTTCCGCAAGTAGAACAGAGTTCCCTTTCCCTGACCCAGGTGCCGCAGAAAGGACATGTGCCGAGCTTGTTTGGCGATACCTCATCCATGGGCAGATCATTTTCTATATTCTCGATATCCATGCCAAGGGATCTAACCACTAGTTCACACAGAAAAAATGTCTCATTGTGAAGAAAGGTCATCGAGTAGGTGAAGTTCTCATCTCTCATCGGCCTTCCACTGGTAAGAAAAGACCATCTTCTAGCCTCCTCTTTCGATATCTGTTCGGGGACAAGTGTCAGGTCGGTTACGAGGGAGGTGATGCCCTGCTTTTCAAGTATCCTGGAAATAACATACTCCAGGTGGTAGTAACATCGGATATCTCCATTAATCTCCACCGACATGGTATCCATCTGGACCCTGTGGTATCTCTTGAACTCCAAAACCAGGTTTTCCCTAACTTCCTCCCCCAAGAGAAATTCATGCTTTATCTTTGCCCGGATCTTACGAGGAATAATGCCTTTGGTCTCCCCCTCATCCTTACCCTCGCCTTCTCTCTCAAATGCAGGAACAAGGGTCTCCGTGGACCCTCTTTGACACTCCAAACACTTCCCTCCAAATCCATGCGCCGGACAAAACCACCTGCCGCATTGACATTTTTTGAGATCAAAATCATTCCCACAGGCATAGCATTTTCTTCCCTTTCCAAAGAGCCTCAAAGGAATACCACTCTAGATAAGGCTTCCTCCAATAAGAATTCCCCTTTCAACCGGGCCGGTATAGGTTTGAGTCAATGGTGGAACAGTTTACAGATCACACGGGAAGACTTCTTATCGGCACATGATGGGTATCCATGGCGAATGCCTCCCCCCGGTAGGAATAGATTAAGGCGCCCCGTTGGTCTGCAACCGCTTTGGTCCACCGTTTGTAGCTGTCAATGTCCTCAACCGTTTCCGCGTAAGCATTGTCCAGAATCTCCAGCTTCGTCTCATAGGGCTCCCCGCTGATATCGCAAACAACCATCGGTGCTTGCACCTGTGATCGGTATTCAAACCTGAAGCTAGGGCTCTCATAGTAGAAAATTCCCATGGGCAGCCATGGACTAAGCACGGGGTCGGCATTGGGTCCCTTGAAAAGATCCTTCTCTAGTTGGTCCGAGGTGTAGTACTTTGCCTCCTCCAGGTAGGTGTTGCTGCCAGCGTGGTAAACCGACTCCAATACTGCCTCCGATACCGCCCGGTGAGTCCGGTGCCTATCCTCCGGGTGAGGTAAGAAGACCCATTGAGGGCGGATCTCCCGCATCTTGTTTGCTAACTTGCCGATTATCTCGTCATTAAACCCGGAATCGATATCGAAGTCAAGACACCTAGAATTAACCTCATCACACCCCAGGGACTGGAGTGCCTTGTCGAATTCCTCCAGCCTTCTCTTCTCGGCGCCCTTGACAAGAAGAACGATGATCTGGGATCCGTGGAACCTTGCGTATTTGTATATCATCCCCCCACATGAGATGGTTTCGTCGTCCGGGTGAGGAGAAAAAACCAGTATCCTCTCGGGCACCAGGATGGGAATCTCTTCGTACTCCCTTCCAAAAACCTTGGCAGCACCCGGATTAAAGTTCACCCTTATGGTCTTGAATGGCTTGAAACTCAACGGATCATCTCCTGAATTCAACCCTCCCTTTGTTTTCTCCCCTTAATGAGTTTACCCATCCTCTCATGCAGAAATAAGCCGTAGACGATTAGACCCAGACCAATTATGAAGAGTATGTAAAGGACCACGGTTATCGCCCCCTCGTAATCACCAGCCCTTCCCTTCATGAGCAAGGCCATTATTATACCCAGGATAAGGAACAGTCCCAGCTCCTGAAGTTCCTTCGGGTCCAAGGCAATTACCGGTTGTCTCTCTGTCCTATTGTATATATTTTCATCCTCCCGGATGGTCCCCGAAACGGGTCCGATAAATTATTATTCGGACACCCAGGTTCTTCCAGTGATGGATACAGTTTTAGGTCTGATTTTAGTGGCCGTCGCAACCTCTCTGGGGTGGGGACTTAGAGGTGAGTGGGGTCACTGGTGGGGGGCGACGGTTCCCGGTGCCTTCTGTGGAATGTCACTATGGCTGGGCTTCGGCACGGTGAGCAATGGTTGGCAGATGATCGTTCTAGGTGCGGTTATGGCCGTAAGCCTATCCCTTGGAGGCGTTCTCAGCTATGGACGCATAGTGGGATATGTAAAGGGGCAACATGATAGGCCTCCCCTATTCGGAGTCCTGGCCCTATTTCTGGTCGGGGGACTCTGGGGTTTCTTCGGCGGAACTGCCCTGGGGCTGATAGCCTCAGAAAAGGATTATGTCTTCGGGGATATGGCACTGTGGGCGGTTTTGTCCTCCATAGCCGCTTTTGGCTGCTATAAGCTACTGGTAAAAGGTCTTGACCTCCACCTCTCCCCACCCCGCAGTGATGCATGGGCACCGGTTCTAGGTGCCGCCCTGGGCACCCTGGCCTTCTTCATGATCTATCCCGGGGACTGGTTGGTTGTAGGATTCGGCCTCATAGGCTGGGCTGGCTTCGGAGGGGGATTCTCCCTGGGATCATTGATTCATCGCTTCTGCCATAATGCTGGATTGGATGTCGACTCCTGGAAATTCATGGAGCACAGCGTAGGATTCTGGGGAGGTCTCTCCCTTGGAATTGCAGCCTTTCTAAACAACGGGTTGGTCAAATGCCCACCAGCCCCCCGGTCCTACTTACCGCCGGTCTGGTTGCAATATGGTTGGTGCCCTACATGAATATAACGGATAACGTTCGGTACTGGTCAATGGAAAGGGAATGGATTACACGCCGTTGGTATACAATATTCCAGGTCTTTGCTCTTCTCTCCCTGATTCCATTTCTATATGTGCTTCAATTGGCCTTAACGGCATGGAGTGGTCTGAACCACCTAAACATGATAATTACGGCCATGATCTGGTTCTTTGTATTGATGGCCATGGCGAAATTCAGATTTAAGATCAGGGGAAAACGGATCCTGGTTAACGGAACTTTCATCATCCAGGCCGCTTTATGCACCGTGATAATCTGGGTCCTATGATCTCGATCCGAGGAGATTTAAGTGCCTGACACAATTGTGTCTTGATGGTTAATTGGAAATTTTTCATCGTTTTTTTCCTTATCTTTGTGAGCCAGGCTTCCGGCTCTACAGATGTTGATTCCCTGGAGGTACTCTGCACCGGCCACGCCTCGGGAATGCCCCTAATGGCATCCATACTGAAACGTGAGCCAATGACCGATTCGGTAATAATCCCCACCCGGATTGGGAGCCACAACGTCAACCTTGATGGATCCACAATTCGGAGATACATGAGGCTCTATTTTCCTAGGACCTTCCAAGACTTGACCTCCAAATACGAATTCCTTCTTCTGGAGCAGATAGACAGCAGCTACTTCACCCAGAAACAATTCCAATGGATGAGGAGGGCAGTTGAGGAGGAGGGACTTGGAGGATTACAGGATCGGAGCGTGATGAGCATGCACCGGGTTTACTCGGATGCTTGGGCACAGTCCCCATTGTCCGACGCCTTTCCAAACGATGCAGATATCGTGGTTGAGGTCGACTATCACAGAAATGGTCCTCTGGAGGTCATAATTAACGAGGACCCGGGCATCCCGGATGTGGTGAAACGATATCAGGATGTCCTCAACCTAAACATTGGGGCCTGGGGCAGCAACCTAATGATCCCCAAAGAGGGCTCCCAAATCTACACCTGGTCCAAGACCGGCCAGTTTCCAGAATTCGCCTTCCCGATAAAGGGCCTTTTCCCTCATATACTGGGATGGCAGTATGGAAAGGGATATACGTGGTCGGTCCAGGATATACTTGGCTCCAGCTTCTGGCATGAGGGGATCAACCCATATGGAACGGACGTAATGATCGCCATGATGATGTACAGCACGGGAAGAAAGCTACCAGAGGATGTCGTCCTTGTCCACAAGCTGAGATCTAGATTTTCAAATTATCTTGAAAGCAAGAGCTACATTTTCTCGTTGATAGAGTTCGTGGACAAGTTCGGTGCCAACACACAGGATGTCGAGGAGGAGATTCATGCCCTAGATCTCAGGTGGACCGACTGCAAGGACCTGTACATGCAACAGGCCTATGACGACTCCTGGAATTCCTTGGAAAGCGTTCTCCAGGAACTTAGCACGCTGAGAAAGGAGGCAATTGAACTAAAGGAGTCCGCCCTGTTCTGGGTCTATGCCACAGAATGGCTAGCCATAACCGGTACATTCCTGATAACAGGCTTCGTGGTCTGGACTCTCATGGTTAAGAGGAGGCTTTTCAGGTCCGTTAGTTCCACCAAATTGAAGTCGATCTAGACAAACCTCGATAAGAGTTATATACGAATCGCAGCCAATATTATACAAGTTACAGCTTGAATAAGAGGTATTAGAATGGCCGAAAAGATCGTAGGAACCGATAGGCTCAAGAGAGGATTTGCCAAGATGCAGAAGGGCGGGGTAATAATGGATGTCGTCGACGCCGACCAAGCTGGCATCGCCGAGGACGCCGGTGCCGTCGCCGTCATGGCTCTCCATGCCGTTCCCGCCGATATCAGGGCTGCTGGTGGAGTGGCTAGGATGGCCAACCCAGAGAAGGTTCAGGAGATCATGGACGCGGTCTCCGTACCGGTGATGGCAAAGGTCAGAATAGGGCATTTTGCCGAGGCCCAGGTGCTGGAGGAAATCGGCGTGGACATGATCGATGAAAGCGAGGTACTTACCCCCGCCGATCAAGCCAACCATATAGATAAGAAGAAATTTGACATTCCCTTCGTCTGTGGGGCACGGGATCTGGGGGAGGCACTGCGCCGGATAGACGAAGGTGCAGCCATGATACGGACAAAGGGCGAGGCTGGAACCGGCAACGTGGTCGAGGCTGTCAGGCACATGAGGACGGTTAACAAACAGATAGCGGAACTCAGGGGGCTGGCCGATATCTGCGATGATATTGAACTTTTGGCCAAGGCTCGAGAATATGGGGCAACCCTGGATCTGGTGAGAGAGGTGGCCAAACTAGGCAGGCTACCCGTCGTCAACTTCGCGGCCGGGGGCATAGCAACCCCGGCGGATGCCTCCCTGTGCATGCAGCTCGGTGTGGACGGCGTTTTCGTTGGCAGCGGAATATTCAAGTCCGAATCACCTGAAAAAATGGGCAGTGCCATAGTCGAGGCCACCCACAACTACAAGGATCCGAAAATCGTGCTCGATTCATCCAGGTCCCTGGGAGAACCCATGAAGGGCCTGGAGATATCAGACCTGCCCTCCGATCAAAGGCTTCAGGAAAGAGGCGTATAGCTAGGACCCTGTTTTCACGCCCGAGGAGAGGGATTGCTTGCCTACGAAAAGCCCAGATCAATTAGTGGTTCTGGGTTTTCAAGGCAACGTCGCTGAACATGTGGAAGCCCTGCGATCTGCGGTTGACCGCCTTTCCCTGGACGCGGAAGTGAAATCGGGAACGGATCCAGGATCAATAAGAAAGGCCAGCGCGGTCTCCATCCCCGGGGGAGAAAGCACCACCATATCCAGGCTCATAGCACGTAGGGGTCTAAAAAGGGATCTGATTCACCTGGCCCGGGAGGGTAAACCCATTCTCGGTACATGTGCCGGGCTTATCCTATTGGCCAGAGAGGTGAATGGGCAGGACGTCACCAAACACCCCGGATTTCCGGCCGTAATGGATATTTCAGTGCAGAGAAATGCCTTCGGTCGCCAGCGAGAGAGTTTCGAAACCGAGCTGGAGTTGAGATTTCCGGAAAGGACCATGAGGGAAACAGGGGTCTTCATCCGCGCCCCGATGATAGAGGAAACCCGAGGCGAATGCTGGCCCATCTCCTGGATCGATGGTGCCATAGTAGCGGCCACAGAGGGAAATATAATCGGGACCTGCTTCCACCCGGAGCTAACTAGAGAATCTCGTATATACGATCACCTTCTCCTCAGGGCCGGTATGGGGGATGGGCAGGCTGACTGAACAGGCATTCCTGGGCTTTCAATGCAATAGATGTGGATTAACCAGATCCAGCCCTGGAAATTTTCACTGTGATTCCTGCGATGGGGGTGTATTCGAGGCCCGGTACGATCTATCCGCCATCTCAGAAATGCCCAAGGACGAAAGCCCATCGGTCTGGAAATACGCCAAGCTTCTCCCCCCCGTCGAGTCCAGCATAACCCTTGGAGAAGGAGGAACGCCGCTTTTCGAATGTGAGAGGGCCATTTCCAATAGGAGGATATTTCTTAAGGATGAATCGAGAAACCCCACCTCCTCCTTTACAGACCGGGGAAGCACGGTCGCCGTTAGCGCCTCGCTAAATTCCGGTATTTCCAGGGTCGTTTGCGCCACCCATGGTGACACGGGGGCCTCCGTGGCCGCCTACTCATCAAAGGGCGGACTTCCATGCACCATCTTCGCTCCCACCTCGGCGGAGGCCAGCAAGCTACTCCAGACCCTGGTCTACGGGGCAAAGCTCGTGAGAATTCCTGGTGCCTTTAGAAATTCCCTGGAAAGATGCAAGGCTGCTTGCAGGGAGGGGTGTACTAACCTTACCCTCGAGACGAACGTCCACGCTGTCGAGGGCGAAAAGACCACTGGAATTGAAATAGCCGATCAGCTGGGATGGACAGCGCCCGATTTCGTGGTTGTCCCGGCGGGCACGGGAACCAATCTCTACGCCACCTGGAAGGGCTACAAGGAGATGGAGCAGGCGGGAATTATCTCAAGGCTGCCGCAGATGGTTGCAGTCCAGGCCGAAGCCTGTGCCCCCATAGCCAACGCACATAAGGAGGGAAATCAGGTCCAGCGCCAGGAAGCCACAAGGTCTATCGCTTCGAGCATCGCAATTAGGGATCCCCTAAATGGTCACCTGGCATTAAATGCCCTTCGGGAATCGGGAGGAACTGCCTTTACCGTATCCGAGGAGGGCATGATCCAGGCCGTTAACATACTGGGAGCCAAGGAAGGGATCTTCGCGGAACCCGCATCTGCTGCAACCATTTGTGCGGCCCAAATGTTATTTGAGACGGGAAGAACGGATAGCTCCGATATGGTAGTATGTGTGGTCACCGGAAGCGGACTCAAGGTACCGGAAGGAATCGCCAGTAGCCTAAAGCCCAGGCTTCAGTCCTCCTGGGACCTGGTTAGCATGGAACAGAAATCATTGGGAGCCCTGGGACGGACAAAGATGCAGATACTGGAGATAATTGGCATCGCTCCCAGCTATGGATATGACATCCGGAAACAGCTAGCGGAGAGATACCGGGATGAAATCAGCCTTCAAGCCGTGTATCAACATCTGGATGAGCTTAGGGAAATGGGCCTCATAACCGTTGAGTCTACGGAAGAGAAGACCTCCAGAAGGAATTACTTTCGGCTAACCACCAGAGGGGAGGAGACATTTAGATCCCTGAACACCATACGAGATACCCTCCTGAATTACTCGAAAGAAGAAACCAAATAACATCCTGACTCCATATCATTCTATACCCGCTTGCAACCCCTGGCGGACCTGCGAAGGCGAAAAATGCTATTTTTAACTGATTGGGTGGCTCTACGCCCCCTATTATCCCCCGGCGAGTTGGAAATCTTTTTATTTGCCCTAACAAGAAGTTATGGTACCGGTGATAAGCAATGGGAAAACTTCCGCTGGCACCAGTTGAAAGGATAATCAAACAGAATGCAAATGCCGAGAGAGTTAGTGCATCGGCTTCCGAGGAATTGGCAGAGGTCCTTGAGGAATATGGAACAGAGGTAGCCTCCAAGGCCGTTGAGTTGGCTAGACACGCCGGACGGAAGACCGTGAAGGCCGAAGATATCAAGCTGGCTGCCAGGTAATTCTTACCTATCTGGAGGCTAATCAAGCCTCCTTGGCAACATTTGTTGTTCCACTAATACCTTGACCTGCCTAGTTATTAGTTTAGAGTGACTTCAGGCACATGACTCGAAGCGGGTCTGAGAATGTCTAATAATTGGTATTTGAGCAGGATTGGAAACGATCTTTATAAGCTAGGGGAATAAAATTACTTGTGGTGGAACCTTGTCTTCAAGGCTCACGATAATTACCGTCACCGTTCTACTTCTGGGAATTATAGCAGGCGCATCAGCTCAGGAAAAACCCAGGATAATCAAGGTTATCGGTACGGGAAAGGCCGAGGGCATGCCCATACTCACCTCCTGGTTCACCACCGAGCCTTCAACTGAGCCAATAATAATTCCGACCAGGGCCTATGGTGAAGTTGGTGCAGGGGATATCCAGAGATTCATGCGGATATACTTCCCGAGAACCTATGAAAACCTTCTACAATACGAGTTCTTTTTCATGGCCCAGGTGGACATGCAGTTTATAGGGCCAAAGCAGGAGAAGTGGATCTTCAATGCGCTGTCCCAACATCCCAAGGGAGGGGTGAACACGAGAAGCATAATGAGCACTCACGACTGGCTCCACCTCCCATGGAGGGACAGCATAATTTCCGATGCCTTCCCAAATGACGTTTCCGCGATAATTGCCGATACGGGAAATAAACAGGGAGAGCCAGGAACGCTCATCATAAAGGATGATCCAGCACTGCCCAACATAATGAAATCATTCAAGGACCCCATAGAGGGGGTTTTTGGTCAATACGCGGGCCTCAATACCATCCCAAAACCCGGCTCAGTTATCCTCTCTTACACCAGGAACAATCAAGGCATAGGACACCCCGTGCCTGGCCAGATAGCCCATGTTTTTTACTGGAGGTGGAACGAATCGATAACCTTCACCTTCCAGGATATGGTTTACGACAGGTTCTGGAGTCCCAGGCAATCAACCGGCCAGACAAACCCCTATGCCCCCGATATCATCGCCAATATCGTCTGGTTTAGCACGGGCAGGGAGCTACCAAATGACCCATTCAAGGTCCACGACTTCAGGAGGGACCTTTACGACTTCCAGATCAAGAAGAGCCTCCTAGTCAGCCTCCTGGAATTCGCCGAAAGTTTCGGGGCCAATCCGGATCGGGAATATGATAACCTGGGCGAGGTGGAAGATATGAGATCCACGGCTTCCGATTATTACCTGGAAGGGGACTTCGATGCCGCCTACAATGAAATGGAGCTAGCACTTGAACAGATGGTGGAGCTGGAAGAGCAGGCTTCCCAGCTCAAGAACAAAGCCCTATTCTGGGTATACGTAGTCGAGTGGACGGTTACTACCGGCGTTTTTCTGGTTGCCGGTTTCGTCCTTTGGACGCTTATGGTTAGAAGAGCACTATATCATGAGGTTGGGGAAACCAGGACCTTCTAGCCACCGGTGAGAATTGATAGGATAATAATAACCACCAGGATTATTACGAAGAGTACGATCAGAAATACTAACCTCAAGTTGTAAAAGCGAAGCCTGCTCTCAATTTTTTTCTCTTTGCTCAAGCAGTTAAACCCCTTTCTAGATTCTATTTGGGTTGTGATGGTCCCTTAATAACTAAGGTGCTCGTTAGATAGTAATTTCCCCCCGATATGAATGCTATCTTACCATTTCACGACCATCATTTGCATCTTTTATGGAATCGTTTTATTTTAGCCCGAGGTAATGCTCAGGGATGAAATCTGACCAGGCCCTCGAAACCCCGGAGTTACTCAGAGCCCTGTCCAGAGAGGGGGCAATGGGAATTCTCAGAGAGGCAGAAAATGGATTCGAAAGTGGCAAGGAAACCATTCGGCAGCTCGGTCTGGGGCAAAAGGCCTATTATTCACGGCTTGGGGACCTGAGAAGGCTAGGCCTCATCAGGAAGGATGGCATCAACAAATACATCATCACCCAAAAGGGAACCATTGCTGTAAACGTCCAGAAAAGACTTGCCAATGCCCTTCACGGGGACGTAAGCTTGCTGCCCATGGAATCGAGGGTAATGGTAACCTACCAGGAAATGATGAACACCCTTTCCCAGAGGATAGACGCCGCCACGAGCAGGCTCAAACTGGCGACCCGATACATCGACACCACCATTGCCAAGAAGACCTTCGATGCCATGGATAGAAACGTTTCCATCGAGATCTTGTACAAAAAGGGGAGACAGCATCTTGGACCTATGGCTTTGGAGCTCCTGGGAATGGTAAAAAATGATATCGCCAGCAGAGCCAAGGAACTCCGAAAAATGACCAGAATCTCCGACATACCCTTTTCCTTCGCGGTTATCGATGGTCACTGGTCCGGAATAGAGATAGTTGGAGGTGACGATACATTCGTTGCCGCCTTTGAATTTGAGGGGGAGGAAGCGGCAAAGACGCTTTCTTGGTTATTTAGGCATTACTATAGGGTAGGAACTGTTTTTCCAAGGTTTCAGTAGGATTCGCACCGTTGTGTTTTTTTCCAAATACATAAAGGCCTTTCTAAGAAATATTTATTAACAAAATCCAAAAAAATATTTTACATCAATTCGGCGGGAACACTGTCTGGAAAAATCGGGGTCGGGAAATGCCCATAAAGAAAAACGAAATTAAGGTACTTAGAGCGCTCTGCAAGGACGCCCGTAGAACCCTTGAGGATATCGGTAGCGAGACTGGGCTCACAGGACCTGGCGTCGGCAAGATTATAGACAGGCTCGAAAGAAACGATGTAATAACCGGATATATAGCTGTACCGGCTCTTCAGAAAATCGATTTCAAGGTAGTCCATCTTCTACTTTTCAGGTGGGATCACGCCAAGGGCAACACAGGAGACCTAGATGATTATCTTAGAGAAGAAAAGGGCATCATATTTGCAGCTCCCATAGAGGGGTCCGGGTACACCCATCTAGTGCTATCCGCACATGCCGATTTCTCAGCGCTGGTGAACTTTCTCAAGGAATTCAGGTCGGAGTGGGACGAGTTCGTAAAGGAGGACAGCTCCATTCTACTGTCTCCTGAGCATACTATTAAGGGCCCCAATTTCGAGGTTTTCTAGCCAATTAGGCCAAACCCGCTTCTGTCAGCCTCTCAAGCAAGCCGTCTACGACTCCTCTTGCTTCATCCGCATCCTTTAGACCGGCAACCACGAGTTTCCCGGTACCGAAAACCAAAACGGATACCGTTGACTCGTAGGGCTTGTAGACAAGACCGGGGAACTGCTCCGGCTCGTATTCCACGTTCTCAATGTTCAGCGCAATCTCATCCAGGTTCATGATCAAGCCCAGGTCCACCGTTGCCACGACGTTTGTCACGTTGATCTTCGGGTCCTTCCTGATATCAATATCCAGGTCGCGAAGCTGCTCGACGAGCTTGGCCACTCCTTCCTCAATTCTGCTGATGTGGTCCGCGCCCGTGCAGTTCATCTTGCCATTTCTAAATACCAGAAAGGATATCTTCGGTTCCTTGAATTTAACAATCAATGCAGGGAATCGATCGGGATCGTATTCACTGTTCGGTAACTCAAATGCTAGGCGTTCTAGATCGAGCTCTGTCTTAAGATCCACAAATGCTACGATATTCTGAACTTCAATTCTCGGCCTCTCCAATCACAAAGCTCCTTTTAAACTATGGTGAGCTTTATCAACGTGGCACATATAACTATATTTGTCTATTTCGGCCCTGTGGTACTCATGTCATACGAAGAGGAGATCCCAAGAAGGAAGAAAGACCCATTAAAATCCTTCAGAGACCCTAAAATGGAAAGGGAAGAGCATTACAAGAGAACGGTGAAGATAGAGGAGAGGAATCGACGCGAGAGATGGCCCGGTAAGAGAAGGAAGAAGGACGAGGACTAACACCGCCATCGAACTCCATGCATTCCTACAACCTTTCTGCACCCGCTTTCCCAAGAACCCATATGCCCACCACGATAAGAACTATGGCAAACCAGTTGTAATCAAGTTCCTGTAATCTGGTCCAGCCTAGAATTAATAGGATGGCCCCCAAAACCAAGGTAAAGGAATTAATCCCAACATGGAGAAGGGCCCTTCCCAGGTTAAGTATCAGAAGCATGGCTCCTGCGCCTATGGCCGCAATGGCCCAGAAATCGAATGTGTATAGGTCCTGGAGTAGAATTACCATTCCAAGGTAAAGTATGAATGACCCGATTGCCAACCGATCAAGAAAAATTCCCGTGTTCCTTCCCCCTGGCATAACTTTTCTTTACTTAACTCAAATTTAAGACTTGTTATCGGAGCTATTCTGGAGAATATTTGCGTAGATATTCATTGCTCGCCGGTATGACTCCTGTACCTCAACTCTCTCCTTCTCATCCCCGTAACGACGGTCATCCTGGATGGATCTCTCAAGCAACTCCCGGCACCAGTTAAGATAGAATTCCGCGTCCTCAGGAGAGGGGTTCATAGGGCTTTCAGTCTGTAGGAAGAATGGATTGGAGTGGGCAAATATGGTATCGTTCCTGGCCTCGAAAGCTCTTACTGCCAACCAACAGCTTTCCTCTATCTCCAGGTCAATAATCTGTTCAAAGGTTCTCTCATCCTGCGCATCCCAGGAGTCATCTACAGATCCATTCCTGACCAGGTCCACCGTCCTCAATTTATGGCCCGATATTACCTTAATCTCGATCTGTACCTCCCTGGTTTTGATAGGCCTGAGGCGTATCCCCGGGCCCTCACCACTAATACAGGTGAAAAGCATTGGCCCATTTGTTGCAAAGCCTCTACCCTCCTTCATTGCCTGGCACCATGATCCGTAGTTGAAATCCTCGCCCTCCATTTTCACGTAAAGCCGGTTAAAACCCACCGGGTTTAGCATAACCCCAGATGCGGATCCTGCCGAAATGGGGATCCTCATTCCCAGGTTCAGATACCTGTAATAGAGATCCAACACGTAGTCTAGAAACCCTCTAGTGCCTGGATATCTATCCCTGTCCCTCGGCCTACCCCAGGCTTCATCATCCCTGACCTCACGTCTCTGAAGGTGGTTGTTTACAACTCCCATGGTGTCCACCAGGCCCAAAGCAACATTGACCGGGGCCTCCCACCAGAACGGTTTTTCCTGTTCGATGATTGCCCCCCGTTCTTTCATTCTACGAAGCAGGAGGTTCTGTGCGGGATGCCAATTACCGGTCGCGACCTTGACGGGATTGCAGATATTTATGCCCATCGCCGCTCCCCCGGACCTTTCATCCTCCTGAGTCATGAAGCTATACGACCTTTTCCCCCTCTGCCAAATATCCCCCTGGAACAGAAGGCCTTCGAATTGCCATTCCTGGTTCCAGTAGCTTATGACCGGGGCAACGTTGAGATCCTCGGCCTCCAGAAGGTGCGGCATCCTTCGGGGGTTGCGGTGAACGTGGGTGTCTCCCGAATACCAGCCCAGTTTCGCCATGTCGATCCATCTTCTCATTTCAAAGAGGCGAGTGGTAACCTCCCCCTCGCTTATCTCAATTGTATCCGAGATGCCCTCATACTCCTTTCCCTTTTCAATCAGGATATGTGCAATGCCCCTAGGAAGGTGGATTGAGAAGCCCCCGTAGATGGTGAAATGGAGGTCCTTTTTGTAGGGAACTCCGCCTCTAGGGTACCTATACTCCCCATCTGCATCCTGTAGCTGGATCCTGGCATGTGTGGGCTTTCCACTTTCCTCTATCCGGAGGTCAAGACTCCCGTTTTCCATACCCGTAGATCCCCTGAATTCCTATTCGGAATTCCCAAGGCCAACGCTGATAAAAATAATGACCAGTGTATCCTCGCTATTGTTCCTGGCCGCGTGCGAGGTGTTGGTAGGGGCGTAAATCACATCGCCGGTCTTTACATCGAACCATTCATCATTTAACATGAATTGGCCCTCCCCTTCCAGAACGAAGAAGACCTGCTCAACATCCGAGTGTGAGTGAGGCTCATGAAAGCCTCCCGGACGGTAGTTCTGGACAAGTATAGTTAGATTTCTCGAACCGCTAATGGCTCCCTTTTCTCCCGTGGTTATGAGGTCCTGGCCATCCAGCAGGGTGGCAATTGGCTTTGGTTCTCCTTCTTTAGGTTTCTTCCATTTCTTCACGGGAACATCTGAGATGTTTGTGGCATAATTCATACTAAACCTCCAAATTCCTATTCAGGTGATCCTCTTCTTTTCTTTAATATCCTCCCTAATAATCCTGGGAAAGATGTTCGAATTAATAAACGAGTGGTAGAAAGCCCAGGAGATCAAATGAGTACTCTCTCCGTTGGTTTCATAGGTGCCGGTGGCATAGCCCGTTCACACACCAAGGCTCTCCAGGAACTTGGAAACGTTGAATTCGCCGCATTCTGCGATATTGTGAAGCAGAAGGCAGAATCGTATAGCCAGGAATATGGCGGTGAGGTATACACCGATTATACCAGGATGCTGGAAGGGACGGAAATGGATGCCGTATACATCTGCCTGCCACCATTTGCTCACTCGGATGAGGTCCAGGTGGCCGCTGAAAACGGGATCCACGTGTTCATGCAAAAACCGATAGCTCTGGACATGGAACTGGCCAATAAAATGGTGTCCGCGGTGAGAAAAACAGGTGTAAAAAGCCAGGTCGGTTACCAGCTCAGGTTTGGCAAGGGGGTTCAAAGGGCACGGGAACTCCTCGAGGGAGGAGACCTTGGCCCCATCACCATGGCTTTGGCCAGGTATATCTGCAACTTCGTGGGAGGTTCCTGGTGGAAGGACCCCTCAAAAAGCGGAGGGCAAATCGTGGAACAGTCAACCCATGCCGTTGATCTCCTCAGATACCTATGCGGAGATGTCAAGAGGGTACAATCCGAAATGGACACCAGATACTGGACGGAGATCGAGGATCTGGAGATAGAGGACGTGAGTTCGACTGCCATGCGATTCGAAAACGGGGCGGTGGGGTCAATGGTGGCCACAACCGGTGGTTTTCCTGGAAAATGGATACTTGATCTTGCCGTGTTTACAAAGAAGGCGGTGCTCGAATTGAAGGACCCCCATTCACTGAAGATAACCTGGAACAGGGAAAATACGGTGGAGGAATCCTATAGCCAGACCACGAACCTCAGTCTCTTGGAAGCCAAGCATTTCACCAACGCAGTGATGAATGATAAGCCGACCTCCACCCCGATCTCTGAGGGCGCCAAAACTCTTGAGGTGACCCTGGCAATCAGGAGGAGCGGCCTGGAAGGCGTGCCTGTCAACCTGACCAATTAGCATTCAGGGGCACGAAGCTCTACATACCCTCTTGACCGCCTCGGAAAATACGCTTTATCTTGTTGGCCAGGGACTGCCTATTTCGAACCACGTGCCAGTAATAGAGATCAGGATATGGTAGTCCGTGCCTCTCTGGTTTCTTTCCGCTTTTCACCCGATTCGCTAGCTTCTTTCTTATAAACACAGAGACGACGATGATTACCCCAAGGACCGCCAGAAGCTGACCTACGACTATCAGCGCAGCCCCATACCCGACCCAGAATTGCATGCTATCAACTGCCGGGGAATTCTTAAAACTCTTTTTGGACTCTAGGTTGAAGGACGGGACTTTCCACATTCAACCTTGAACCCTTACGGTTAGGACCTATTATTTCCACGACGAAGAAAACCTGTAAGATTTTTATATAAGCCGTAAGTAATTAGCGGAGCTACGTGCGAGGTGAATAGAAACATGGCAGCTCAATTAGGAGGAACACCTGTCCTAATTCTCAAGGAAGGTGCTGAAAGAAAGAGAGGAAGAGATGCTCAGAGGAACAACATCATGGCCGCCAAGGTGATCGCGGAATCCGTTCGAACAACCCTGGGGCCGCGGGGAATGGACAAGATGCTCGTGGACACCCTGGGCGACGTTGTTATAACCAATGACGGCGCGACCATCCTCGATGAGATGGACGTGGAACACCCCTCAGCCAAGATGCTGGTAGAGGTGGCCAAGACCCAGGATGAGGAGGTCGGGGACGGAACCACTTCCGCAGTCGTGCTAGCGGGTGAATTACTGTCCCAGGCCGAGGAGCTCCTGGATGAGGAGGTCCACGCCACGGTCATCATCAAGGGTTATAGGATGGCCGAAGCAAAGGCCCTGGAGATTCTGAACGAGATCGCCAAGGATATCGATCCCGACGAGGATACGCTCCGACAGATAGCCATTACCGCCATGACCGGCAAGGGTGCAGAGGCGGCCAGAGAAGAGCTCGCTGACCTGGCCGTAAAGGCCGTGAGAATGGTAGCCGAGGAGGAAAAAGGAAAATTCCTCGTGGATACCGATCATGTCAAGCTCGAGAAAAAGGAAGGCGGGTCCATCAGCGATTCTGAGATGATAAACGGCATCCTGATAGACAAGGAGGTCGTGCATGCCAGCATGCCCACCAAGCTCGAGAATGCCAAGATAGCCCTGATCAACCAGGCGCTGGAGATAGAGAAGACGGAAACCGACACCAAGATAAACATCTCATCACCGGACCAGCTCCGGAGCTTCCTGGACGAGGAGGAAGGGATGCTGAGAAAGATGGTTGACAAGGTCAAGGAAACCGGTGCCAATGTGCTTCTCTGTCAGAAAGGTATAGATGACCTTGCCCAGCACTACCTAGCCAAGGGCGGAATCCTAGCCGCGAGAAGGGTTAAGGAGTCCGACATGGAGAAGCTGGGAAGGGCAACGGGCGGTAACGTGGTCACCAGCCTAAAGGAACTGACCCCGGAGGACCTGGGCGAAGCAGGACTGGTTGAGGAAAGAAAGATAGCCGGAGACGAGATGATCTTTGTCGAGGACTGCAAAAACCCCAAGGCGGTCACCGTACTGGTCAGAGGCGGAACCGAGCACGTGGTGGACGAGATAGAGCGTGCCCTTAACGATGCCATAAGCGTCGTCGCCGAGGTAATGGAAAATCCGAGGATCCTTGCCGGAGGAGGCTCCAGCGAGATCTCCGTTTGCAGAGAACTCGATAACTACGCCAAGACCGTTGGCGGAAGGGAAGGACTAGCAGTTGAGGCGTTCAGTGAGGCCCTCCGTGCTATTCCGAGAAGCCTTGCTGAGAATGCTGGCCTCGACCCCATCGACACCATGCAGGACCTTATAGCAGCCAGTTCGGAAAAGGGCCCGAGCATGGGTATAGATGTCCTTACCGGCGAGATAAAGGACATGTACAATGAGAATGTCGTCGAGCCCTGGTCGGTCAAGGCCCAGGCAATCAAGTCCGCTTCCGATGCCACCATGATGATACTGAGGATCGATGACGTTATCGCATCCAAGGAGCTAGACACCGAAGGACCCCCAGGACCCGGTGCCGGTGGAATGGGTCCAGGATATTAGGTTACTAGCTTTTCATTTTTTTCATTTTTTTCCTTTCTTCTTTTTTCTAATCCCAGAAGTCCCTCGTGGCCTCATATCTACCCTTGGCTCTCATCAGGTCGGCGATGAATCCCTGATCGTCGTCATGCATCTTGGAGAGAATCCTAGCTGCCGTCTGGGGTCCTATTCCTCTCACTGAAAGTGCCGTCACGGCTCGAATACCATAAATCGAGACCAGATCCGCCTTTCTCTTCAGCCTCCCCAGGACCTCCCTGTTATCGATTTCGCTTTCCGAGTTCCTTAATTTTAATACAAGCCGTTCATCTGCATCGGCCGGAATTGTTAGAAACCTGGATCCACACCTATCACATCTCGGTTCATCAGGCAGCTCCCCGATCCTCATCCATTTGCCCTTGCCGCACTCAAAGCACCTGATTTCCTTCCTTCTCCTCAGAATCCTGGACTTGATCTTCTCGCTGGCCTCCCTCGTGGCACCGAATTCAAGTTCAGGGACGGCGGAAAACCTATCCAGAATTCCCCTGGCCCGGGATGAAGGACCAATTTCGGCGCTTCTTTCCAGAAAACGTATCTCCATCTCTCCATCAGATAACTTCATGAGGATCCTGGCCAGGCCCGGAACATCAAGCTTCTCGGTCTTTCCCTCCCGGACTCCCTCCTCGTAGATGGGCGTGTTTTGGTACTTCTCCACCAAATTCTTTGCTACCGGGTCAAACAAATGAACGTTTCTGGGAATGGCCCCGAATCTGGCCGCAACATGCTTCAGCGGGAACGGGAACCGGCGGTCGATCTCCCTGTCAACGATTTTTTCAACCTCCCCCGCGCTATCTATCAAAATTCCCATGATATTCTTCAACCAGTTAAGGTCTATTACCGTTGCGAATTCGAACATTACCCTATAGGGATCGCACTGGCCCATTATCTCCAGGCCCTGGGAAAGGGATTCGGAACTCTCCCTGAGAAGCCCTTCCAGCGCCAGGCGAAGAGCCTGATTGATCCTCGTGCCCTGAGGTGAATGAATCACCAGAAATCTGTCATAAACCTCCAGCAAGAGCTGTTTGGGGTTTGGTAATACATCCTCATCACGCTCCACCTCCATTTCCTCCTCGGCTAGATCCATGGCCGAGTCATCCGCATGCAGACCTGGTTCAAGTAAATCCATATCCCTGGACAGGGCGGCCGTCTTCTGAGCAACCTCATGGGGCACAGGGGGTAGCTCGCCGTCCCAACCCGGGATAGCGCCCAGGTTCTGGTCGCTTGGACTGACATGGACCAACCCGTCAGCTCCCATCTCGTTAATGCGCCATATCTTACCCCTGCAAATGAAATCCAGACCAACCTCACAGGTCAGGGCGACGAACTCCTCGCCCAGATTGCCGACTATCCTACCCGTGCTATCATCCAAAATTGGATACCTTCTCTCATCCGGAATCATCGACATGTTATCGAAGTAGTATTTCCAGGTGTTTTCCGTCTTCTGAAGTCTGATCCCGGACTGGGCTATGGTACCTAGGCCCTCCATGAAGTGAACCACCTCCATGAACCTCTTGTAGCCAATATTTCTATAGGGATGGGCCTTCACGATCATCTGGTAAATCCCTTTTACGTCTAGGTCGAGCCCGTCCATGACCATCCCGGCGATCTGGTGGGAGAGGACGTCCAGTGGATTTTCATGTATTGAAATATGCTCAAGCCTGCCCTCCAGAAACAGCCGGCAAATGGCTATCGATTCCCGGATCTGTTCGGACGAGGTACATATGATGGAACCACGGGATACCTTCCCCATCATGTGTCCCGATCGACCAAATCTCTGGACGAAGGAGCTAACCTTCATGGGGGACATGTACTGTACGACATAATCAACCTGCCCGATATCAATGCCCAGCTCCAGGGTCGAGGTGCAGACCAGGGCGGGAATCTCCCCGGCCTTGAACCCGTCCTCTGCGGATTCCCTCTCCTCCCTTGATATGGACCCGTGGTGAACGGCCGAGGGGATAACGCTGGACAGCCTATGACCCAACATCTCGGTCAGAGTCCTTGCGTTGGCGAAAATCAGCACGGACCGGTGTGATTCCACCAGTTCCTTCATCCTGCGAATTCTTGCCGCGGCCTCGGGGGATGAGAATAGGTCATCGGCCAGGTCCAGGTCCCTGACCTCTGGCTCGGGGTACTCTATCCTTATCTCGTAGCTCTTCTCCCCCACCCAGGATTTGACCTTGAAGGGGCGTGGTCCACAGATGAGTTTCCCAGCCTCCCCAGGATCGGCCAGGGTCGCTGAGAGGGCGATCCGCTGGAAACCTGAAGATACGACCTCCAATCGCTCCAGGGCCAAGGAGAGCTGCACACCCCTTTTGCTCCCCATAATAGCGTGTAACTCATCTATTATCACCGCTTTTACCCCTGAAAGGTTGCTTCTCAATCGTTTCCCGACCAGAAGTGCCTGCAGGGTCTCCGGGGTAGTGACCAGCAGATCGGGGGGTTCCAGTGCCTGCCTCCTGCGTTGGCTTCTCCCGGTGTCGCCATGTCTTATCTCGGCTGAAATGGAGAGATTTTCGGCCCATTTGGCCATCCTCTTCAGGATATCGCGGTTTAGAGCTCTCAGAGGTGTGATGTAGAGTATGGATATGCCTTTGGACTCCCTGGAGAGTTGACTGTTAAGAACGGGAAGGATGGAAGCCTCGGTCTTACCCGAGCCGTTCGGGGCGACCACCACCACGTTCTTCCCAGTCAGGATATCCGGGATGGCCATTCTCTGTATCTGGTTTAGCTCCTCCAGGCCCTCGGACCTGGCCAGCGAGACTATTCTGGGATCCAGAAGCTCCTCTACCCCTTCCAAGATCGACCTCTTCCCTGCATTTCGGTGGGTATGAATTCCTTAAGTCTCTTCAGGGACCGCATCTTGTCCCGGTCGCCGATGCTGGAGTCCTTCACCGCATTCTCCAGGATCTCGATGCTTTCATCATATGATTCCCGGTTGACCGGGTAGGGCACCCCGTCCTTTCCCCCAAAGGTGTAGGAGTATTTCACCGGGTCCTCCCAGCTTGGAGGTTGTCCATATATGAGATCCGAAACCAGGGCCAGAGCCCTGACCGTTGATGGTCCAAGACCCCTGACCAACAATAGCTGTTCGTAATCCCTGGGATTGAAATCGTAGATCTTATCCATTGCCCCCCAGTTTATCCGGGGAGGCAGCACTCTCTCACTTGGCAGGGAAACCCCTGTCCACTCCAGCAATGACCTCTGGCTATCCTTTCTTATCCTTGCCATATCGTCCATAAGCTGGCCTCGGCCTCCGGTGGCTAACTTGAGACTCTGTTCGCGACATTTCTCGCTTTTTCCTGAAGTCAGGTCCATCGCCTCTCTGGCCCGCTTGTCGCAGGCTATTCCCACGTGAGGCTCCTCCACGAAATTGTCAAGGCTTGAGGACTGCCAGTGATACCTTCTTGCCATTCTGGACTCCGCATTCATCCCCTGTTGAATAACCGCCCACTCCCCTGATTCCACTATGAACATTGAGTGATGGTATATTCCAAAACCGTCCTGCACCAGGGCAGAATCAACCTTGGCCGAAAGCCTTGACGACCTGCGTAGAGAACGAATTCTTGAGCTATGGAGGGACAATCTGTCCTGGAGGTTTTCGATCTCCTCCAATGACCTCCTGGCCCGAGAACCTTTTCCACCCACAGAGGCCATGCCATGTTCCTCCGGATCCAGGATTGACTTCAGCACACCGCAAAGCACGGTTGTGGTTCCCGAGCTATGCCAGTCAAATGCCAGGACGCAGCTCATGGCCTGGAACCAGTCCGGGTTGGAAAGACGGCGGAGATATTCATCCGGGCCATATTCATCTATCATTATATCCGATATGGCCCTGGCCAGCTTCTTCATTCTTCCAACCAGCCAGCCCGGAGCCGATCCCCCGTGAAGCGGTAGATCCATGGTTCCCTTCTTGGAAAAGCTCAACGGAAACACACACCGATCTACTCATTTAAGGCTTCCTTTCTCCCCCCTGGTTTTTGTTGTCCTGAGAAGTACCCGTCAAGATGCGGAGTCTTAGGGCAGAGGGCGGCTATTCAACGGGCTCCTCGGCTGGTGATCCTTCCTCTTCCGTTGATCGCGCGGATAGAAAACGGGATCTCAAGCGTTCTTGATCGATCTCGGCCATGGCTCTCCACGAGAGGGATAACACCTCTTCATCCCGGTAGAGATAACCGGCTTCCACCATGGTGTCAATCTTCTTTGAAGAGATATCCTTGCTTCGCAGAACGTCCATGACCTCCACCTCCTTGGCCCTGCCCCCCCTGCTAACCAGGAAACAGGTCACCGCAGCAAGCGCGGCAAGGAACCTTCGATCCCACCCGCAGATCTTGACCTGCTTGTCCTTAATGGGCTTCTTGGCCCTTACAAAAACCCTTTTTCGTCCTTCCGAAAGTGGATCTCCCTTATCATCAACGGTAACCAGTTCCAGGCCCAGGTCCTCCAACCTACCTTTCAGTCCACCCAGGATATCCTGCAGCTCCTCGCCACAGATCTTCTCCAGTTCTGAGACGTATACACCAGGTCTCCTCCCCCGCTTGAATAGCAGCATGCCCAGTACCCTTGATTCCCTATCCGAAACCAAGTCAGTTATCCTCCCTCAGCCTTCTCAGCACAATGGCCAGGCTGTGAGTATCTCCCTTCCGGCCATTGGTATTCTTCACCAACTTGGGTCCCCCCTGGTTATCCACCAATTCAAGCCTTCCCTGGGATAGCAGGAAACTAGAAAGGTAGCTTCTCCTAACTGCATCATTGAAGTTCAGCCTCCCTTGCTCAGAGACGAACTCGTCATATTCGATCCCTGAACCCTCAATTCTAGAGGTGAACTCTGATTCAAGTGAATTAAGGACCTCGTCAAAATCTATGTCGCTGAACACACTCCTCGCCACTTCATCGTTTCTATCATAAGTCCGGAATTCCGATGGTGGGATATCCATCCCCTCAGAATCCCCCTCCGTGGATAGGTCCAACCAGTGTTCTCTGCCCATTTCCAGAGCCTTTTCATTGATCTCCTCCAGCTCAAGTAAGGGATGAAAACATCCGAGGAAAATTGAGAGGAGGCGGGAAAGGGGCAGTGAGGCGACCCTCTCCCTGGCAATATCCGAATCGACGTAGAGCTCGTCCGCCTCATACCTGAGCCACTCGCACTGTAGCCTGATGGTGGCAACCAGGGACTTCATTAGACGAGCATAGAGTATATGGTCCTCAGGCTCCGACAGGTCCCCGCCGAGTTCGGATACGGTTTCCCAGACCTCCCAGGCGTCCACTTCGTGAGGGAGAATCTCTCCTCTCAGGGCTTCTCGACATTTAGCAAGTCCATCCCTCAGTACCTGGGTATTCCGGCTCATTCTAGGCCTCCATTACCAGGCTTCCCACCTGGCTTTTGTCCTGCACACTCTGCACAACTATCACGTTCTCGGCTTCGTTTAGATCTACCTCCGATAGATAAGAAGGAGTGATAGCTATGTACTGCTTTGAGTCCTGCTCCACGGCCGCTCTGAGTAGTCTTGTTACCTTATCCCGATTCGCGGGGTCGAGATGAACATCGTACTCATCTACCGCCCTGAACGGGGATTTGACCTGGCGCTGTAGAGCCAGGAGGAAGGCCATGGTCGATAGGCTCTTCTCCCCGCCGCTCTGAGTCAGGGTGCTTATTGAGGTCATTTCCTTGCCCTCAAACCCCACCTTTATGTCCAGGCCCACCTCTCTAACGTCATCATTTACCAGCTCTACCCTTCCCCTTGCTCTGATATCTGACAATATCTCATTGAAATCGTGATTGATCTCCTCCAGGTGCTCTTCCATTATTTCCCGCCACTTGGCGAGCCCCCGCCTCAGCTCAACCTGCATCTCCTCCCTTTTCTCGATGATCTTCTGGAGGCTCTCCTTCAGCTCCTTGAAGTCCTTAAGATATGTCCTGTAGACGCCCTCGATATCATCTGGGACATCGGAAAGCTCTCCCAGTGACCCCCTGACGCTGCTCATCTCCTTCTCGAGTTCCCGGAGGGAACCCGGGGATTTGATTCTGGGTGATAGCTCCTCGGCCTGCCCAATTAGGTCCTGAAGGCCGGTTTGTTGACTGGCAATCTCCTCCTTCAGGTTCTCGACCTCTGATTTAGTCGAGCTTATCCTCTCGGAAAGCAGGATTCTCTTGCTCTTGAGATCATAATAGGATTCGAGTTGTTTCTCGAGGTCCTTTTTGGCCCTTTCAAACTTCTGTTCGCTTTCCTCAAGACCTGCAGACGCTCGATCTACGGCCTCCCTGGCCGAATTAAGTTCCTCCTCCAGCTGGCCCAGGAGCCGATCCTTCTCCTTAAGTTCTCTCTCCCTCAGCTCGACAATGGCACCGGAAGAAATTCTGATTCGTTCGGCCTCTCGCTCCATAATGGCCTCGGATGAGATATGTTCCAGGCTCGCTAGCTCCCTTTTTGAGCCCACGGAAATCAATCTCCGTATCAGATTACCGATTTTATTCTCCCGATCCGATTGGATGTCATCCAGTTCTCGGGAGAGGTCTCGTACCTCCCGTTTTAAACGGGAGTGCTCCTCCCGCAAGGACTCCATCTCCTCCCGGATCTTCAGGAGCTCCCCGCCCTTAGTCCAGCTCTCGCCGGTTATCATTCCTTTCATCAAACCGACGTAATCACCATCTGGATTAACCACCGGGACCCCCAGGGATTCGGAAAGGCCCTTATGATCAACATCCCCGTCAACTAGCACCACATCCCCGGCTGATTTTCTAAGCAGCGCGCGCACTTGGTCAGGAGCATCGATGCTGTCAACGACCCAGTCGATGACTCCTTTCTCCTTGGGCAGGTATCTCTCGTCAAGTAGAACCAGGGCGGAATTAGGAACCAGGTAAACGGAGGCGTCAACTCCCCTGTCCCGCAAGAAGCGAACCACCCTTCTCTTGTCGCTCTCGGTGGTGGTTACGAAGGAACGCAGTACACGTTCGCCAAAAAGGGTGCGAATAACGTGAAATTCAAGGTCATTTGACTCAATTACCGAGTATATGGGGCCGAAAACGGGACCGTCCAAATTTTCGAGGGACTCCACCTCCTGGCCAGCGGCCTCCAATTTTTCACCAAATGGATGTTCAAGCTCTCCTTTCAGGGAGCCCATCTCCCTTTCCAGCTCCTTCATCCTCTCCTTCTTGATTGCCATATCATGTTTCAGATCCAAGGCTCGGTCATCGCTAACCATCCCCATTATGCTTTGTCTCAGATCCGAGAACTGGTCATCCAGGTCGGCCTCTAACTGTTCCTCCCCTGAACCTCTTCTCAGATCTTCCAGCCTCTCCGAGGCTTCCCTTACCTTCTCCCTGTTACGTTCCAGGGATTGATGGAGTCGATCACGGCCGGATCTTTCCTCCTCCAATCTCTCTTCCAGCATTTTCCTTCGGCTGGCGGCTCGGGCAAAATGATCCGAGGCCTCAACTAGGGAACCCTTGACCTGGTCCAGGGAGCGCCATGCGCCCTTAACTCTGGAAAGCCGATCATCCATCCTCCGACCCAGCTCCTCCATCTGGGCCCGCAGTCTGTTAAGCTCCCGGTCTCTCTCGCGTTTCCTGGTTTTTAGCTTCTTGAGCTCATTTTCGTTCTCGACAACCTTGGCCCACAGCGCCTCCGCGTTAAGGTCCTCGAGCCTATCCTCCAGCTTTCGCTTTCTTTGATATCTCTCATACAGTCTCTCCCACTCGGTCACTCTACGGCTCGAACCGTCTAGGACCCTCCTGGTTTCGCGTTCCTCGTTCAAAAGGGTCTCCAGGTCATCCCTGGCCTCGAGGAGATCCTGTCGGTAGGACTGGAACTCGATTACCTCCTCAAGCATTCCAAGTTTTTCCCTGCCCGAAAGGAGGCTGAATTCCTCTACCATGTCCTGTTGCATTATTATGAGCATGTTGTCCGGATTTATGCCCTGTTTCTGGATTAGCTCGGTTAGCTCCGACTTGGTGGAGGGTACTCCATCTATCTTGATCGGGTACGACCCTGATCTCTTTAGGGTCCTCTCCAGGACCACCTCGTCCTTGTCATAATCAGGGAAGGGCCGAGAGCCATCATTCTCCTGATTGTCAAGGGTGAGACTAATGACGGACCCATCACATCCCCATCTGATCAGGTCGGATAGCTTATGACCTCGCTCCGTCTTAGATAGGCCGAGGGCCAGGGCTACCGCAACCAACAGGGTTGACTTGCCCGACCCGTTGGGCCCGCAGATAAAATTCACTCCTGATGAAAAGGGAATATCCGCACTCACGTAGGACATGAAATTTCTTAAACTGAGTTTCTTTATCATTCTCCGTGTCCCGTGATTATCGGTGGTCTGCTGAACTTACAAATATTCCCTTATGGCACCCTGCGATGCGTATTCCCGGGTAAAACGGCACCAGGTCCAGCTCTTGACAATCTTTTCAGAATGCAATATCATGAACGTCGCCAGCAAAATACTGGACCACATTTATTATTCCTCATATCTTCCCAGAATCCTAATGTCAAGAACTCCATCGCCGGAGCAGGTGATCGAAAAATTCGCCAGAGGATACCGACGGGGAGATTACTCCGGTATCTACAACCTTTATTCAAAACGGAGCGATATCAAGAAAAAGTTCAGCAAGCAGGCATACAGCTCCAAGATGAGAACCACCGCTAAACGAACCCAGATGGAGATTGAGGAATCCCATGTGGCTGGATCCCAGGTCTCTGGTGGTAAAGCTCGGGTAACTCTGGTCAGCAAGACCAAAAGCATAGTTGGTGAATGGCACATGGAGGAACAGTTCACCCTGGTACAGGAAGACGGAAGCTGGAGGATCCTTGAAATGAAAAAGGTAAGGCAGTGGCCCGTCGGAGAAAGAGGAACGGCCACCAAGGGAAGGATGTGATAACTTGGCAGAGGTATACTTCGTGGCAGGACTATCAGGAGTTGGAAAATCCTCCGTCGTCAATTACGCCCTGAATAGAATTGAGGGCGTGGAGAGGGTGAACTTTGGAGATGCCATCATGCAGGAGGCCCTGGACCAGGGGCTTGTCGAGAACCGTGACGAACTTCGGCTGCTCGGCACATCGGTTCAGAGGGGATTACAGGCCAAGGCGGCCAAGAAGATCGGGAAAATGGAGGGACGGGTAATCGTTGACACCCACCTCACCATACCAACCCCCGATGGCTATGTACCGGGTGTTCCCATAGATATCCTGGCCGAGTTGAACCCCAAAAAGATAGTCATACTTGAGGCTGACCCTGGCGACATACTCAAGAGAAGAATATTGGACAAGGGCAGAGAAAGGGTCGACGAGACCCTGGAAGAGATCGAGGAACACTTCGATTTCGATCGTGCCGCAGCCATATCCATGGCCATCCAGGTTGGGTCACCGGTGAAAATCATAAGAAATGACATCATAAAGGAGGCCGGGGAGGAGCTTCTCGAACTTCTGAAGAGGGGATAATCCCCCACGTCCCATAAAATGTTCTGAAACCTTCACCAAATCTTTTTAAGCATCCGATGCTATCATCCTGACATCGGGGACACCTCAAGAGGGGTGTTGAGTTACAGATGTTAGTATCAAGAATTGCAATTAGCGAGGAATCGATAGTTGACGCCGTAGAGAATCTGAGGGTGTCAAGAGAAGGCATCTATCATATAGACGTCGACTCCCTACTGAAAGGAACGCCACTTGTCATGAGAGCCGAGAACGGCGTATACTTCATCGGGTCCCGCCAGCCAAAGGATATATAGAAAGGAATCAAAGTTTGCCCGTAGATACCTTTTAATGGATAGATAGTCCAATTACCTCTGGGAAGAGAGTCATGGGTGATTCATCGGCAATAAGGGAAGCAAGAACACATCTGGAGCGCGCGCTTGACCTACTTAGTACAAATGACCAGCCTGAAGCAGTGCTCCAGCTACAGATGGTTAGGGATAACCTGGAATCGATCTCGGGGCCTCCTCCCAAGGAAGAGGTCCATAAGAATCACGACTGGCTTGTCATCGATCCCTATAGGGCCCAATGCCGCATATGCGGGAGATCAAAGCCCCTGGAAGTCGAGGAGCGCATGATCCCGACCCCCTAGGGTGATCCTGTCTTTTCACATCCCTGATAAAATTACTTCAATGCTACTTTTCTATAATCCCCCTAGAACGGATTTAAGGGTCATTGGTCAACCTGGAATAGTACAATGATCATGAACCTCCCGACCATCCTGAAATAATCGCAACCAGATCTGGAGATCAATTCCTTAGTTTTATTGGAAATAAAGCAGGTAATTAGGAATTGAAGCCGGCAATCATAGATTTACCCTGAATTTCCTTCATTGCCGGGTCAGAGGAATGGTATGCTGCTATTGACCAACCAGGTGGATCCCTTCGGTGCGCTGCTCATGGTGGGGGCGGGCCTTTCGGCCGTAGCGTTAGTTCTATCCATACGGCTCAACCGCATAACCGATTCCTCAAGTCCCTGGAGCACCATATCCACTAGCATATCGGTGCTCATGGCGGTGATCATTGTCGACCTACTCCTGCTGGCCACAAATTCGCTGAGGACTAACTATTCTGCAGTTCTTCTGGTTCTGGTTTCAGTCACTCTTGCCCTTTACTACCAGGGAATCCGAAAGCTCCAAAGATTGAGGACGGGATGAACCACATGGAAACTTATCTCCCCATCATAGGCATTGGCTTCCTATTCACCCTGGCATTCTCGATTTGGGTCCTCTACAAGACCAATCAGCTTATTCGGAAGAAGACGACCATCAGGGCCTGGAGACTCAAGTTATTTGCACTGCTCCAGTTCGCACATCTGTCCATTCTCACTATGTCCCTCATACACCCAAATACCCCAACGGGAACTATGGTCCTAAACGCACTTTTTTCAATCCTTGTACCATCCTCGGCCATTCTCACCCTTCAATCCCTACTGCATCTATTCAATGATGAGGTCAGTGATGTAGAGAATATCGAATGGTCACTGCTGGGAAAGAGGATTGGGGCGTGTAAGTTTTTCTGCTTAATAACCAGAAAGGTCGTCAGTCTCACCAAACCGGCCCTGGGCCTGGAGATGATACGGTCCATCCACTCCGAACTTGCCGGTTCATATCCCTCATTGAGAACGCTGTCCATAGACCAGGACGGTTCAGTTACCTGGAATTCCTCCCATGCACAGGATTCCGATGCAGGACGAGCCATCTATTCATTTTCCCTCTTTCTTAACTCCATCTATCGGTCCTACGGGAAGGTCCTGGGCAGGGATGCAGAAAGTAGATTGAAGGACGCTCTTCAACCCATAATCGAGGATGTGCAGGTATCCCCGGAAAGCAAGGATCGCATCCTTTCCTCCCTTTTCGGCGGTCTTTTCTCCGAGAAAGCGGCGACTGGTACCGCCCTGGACAACTTGCTCGCAGGAGGACTGAACAGAGGCACAATCAACCTCCTTGTTGCACGGCCGCATGAGGCGAGAAATAGCTTCCAGACCAGCTTCCTAGTCCAGGGAATCCTCTCCGGTGAGAGAACTCTCTACGTAACTTCAACCCGACCCCCGAATCAAATAAGGGAAAATTATAGGGAACTGATAGGGAAAACCGGCGACGCTCTTCACATAGTAGATTGCCATAGCTTCCTGGCCGGCAAGACGGAGGAGTACAAGGCCTTTGAAAATGAAAATATCATTCAATGCCCCAACTTCGAGCTGGTGAACTATGCCATATCCGAAGCGCTTCCGGAATCCAGCACCCGCCACGGCAGGGCTTTGCTGGACATTCTGCCATCATGGATTATGGTATCTAAGGACCGTTCCATGGAATCCATCATCAGCAGCATTGCCTCGATGGCAGAGGAGTTCAGGAAGAAGGGCATCGTCTCGGTCTTCCTACTAGATCCCTCCCTGCTGGAAAAGAAGGACCAGTCCTTATTGTCCGAATTGGTCGATGCCAGCATCGAGTTAAAGGAGAGAAACGATCAACTCGAAATTCGCATACCCAAGGGTGCCCCAAGAAATAGCCGCAGGTCAAAAGTTTCCATCCAGAAGTGGACAACGGAAACCATCTCTCATCTGGTCAGGTCGGGGGGAAGTAAGATCGATTTCCGTTCACGAAGTCCCCGAATTAGCGGAGGCCATGAAGCGGCCCTGTCATCGACTGATGCAGGGACAAAGACCTGCCAGGTATAGGATTATTTCTCCACCAAGGCGATGGCCCTGATCCAGGAGGAGTCTATGCCGTTAAGGTATATTGGCAAACCTATGTATAGGAACCTCTCCGTGTCCAGCTTCTCCAGGTTCTTTAGACCCTCTATTATGGGGATGTCATTTAGGAGGAATGTCTCATGACTGGCCATGGAACCCGGTGCCTCAAGTCCCACTCCCTGTATACCAATCATTTTGACACCCCTTTCCTGGAGAAATTCCGCGGCTCCAGGAGATATATAGGGTGCATCTTCCCCCTCCCTCGAGCTCCACATGAGGACAATATCCCCGGCCCGGACCTCCTGAAGGTGATTGGGTTCTATGGGCCGTGACCCATCCTCGGAGGGAGGAATGTCATCAAATCTGAGAAGGATGGCCTTCCCAATGAAGGTTCGTATTGGAAGGTCGGAAAGGCATTTCCCAGCGTCCGGATGATGGCTCGGGCCCTCTACGTGGGTTCCAATATGGCTCTCCGTCTCCACCCAGTTCATTAGCATCTTGTCCGGTTCAAAGATGAACTCCCTGATTTCCAGACATCTCGATTCCGAACCGTGGACATACTCTCCGTTCACCTTTAGTATACCGGGTTTCATTTCCTGGGATAGGTCAACGATTTCGTACATATCAAGATCAACCATTACAATCGATTGGATTATCAGGGGATATATGAAAACTATGATGTCCTGGTTGATTGTTTATCAGGATGGAAAGCATTTTTCAGAAATAGCACACACCAGCTCAAGTCCCGCGGTAGCTCAACTTGGCAGAGCGGACGGCTGTAGACCCATGTCCGTGATAGCCACCGTCAGGCGTGGGGTCCCCATGCCCGGTATAGGTTGTGAGTTCAAATCTCACCCGCGGGACCATCTGATTTTTACTATAGGTAAAAATGCTTAAGAGAGTGAAGCCCCCCAAAAATGGGTCTCCGAATTGAAAGAGGGAATAGTTAGGGGTTTGAGCATTGGAACGGGAGCAATAGTTCTAGTGGCCATAGTGCTAATCGTGGGCCTCATGGTCCTGAAGCTGGTATGGGCCTGGGTAGTTCCCGACATGTTTCCAGGGGCGGTGGAAAAAGGTCTCATTGCCGGGGAAATCTCCTGGTGGACCAGCCTCAAACTTGCCATAGTGCTGGCCGTATTATCCATTTTTCTACGGACGTGATTCCGGAGGTTAACCTCATTGAAGGAGATGGGAAAAAATGAATAGGAAAATCCACCAGACCGACCTGGAACTGATTCAAGGCGACATAACCCAAGCGGATATGGAGGCCATAGTTAACGCGGCAAACTCATCGCTTACGATGGGAGGCGGCGTGGCCGGCGCCATCAGGAGGAAGGGTGGACCCAGCATACAGAGGGAATGCGACGAGATCGGCGGTACCCATGTTGGTGGAGCGGTCTTAACCACTGGAGGCCGGTTAAGGGCCGATTATGTTATACATGCAGTGGGGCCTAGAATGGGAGAGGGAAGAGAGGACCAGAAGCTCGGTGATGCAACCCGTAATTCCCTGAAACTTGCTGAGGAGAAGGGCATCAAGAGCATAGCGTTTCCGGCCATATCCACCGGAATATTCGGCTTTCCCCTTGACATATGCGCAAAGGTCATGCTATCCACGACCCTGGATTACCTCAAGGATAACTCCCGCCTGTCGAGAGTCGTCTTCTACCTTTATGACCAGGAAGCGTTAAGGATTTTTAAGGAGGAACTCAACTCCCAGCTCGGGGAATGATGTTTAGCTCTTGAACTCGGCCTCTAGCTCCCTTATTCTGTTCATGTAGTAACGGAAGTTCTCCCAAGGTATATCCGGAGGCGCTGCGTGGTCCAGGGAGGGAATGAATCCACCTCTCTCAAGCATGGGTTTCACCTTGCCTTCCAGCTCCTTGTCTATAGCCCTTTTGTCCTTAGCCAAGGCCAGCTTGTCCAGCCCGCAAAAGATGGTCAGCTCAGGAAACTCCTCGCCTATCTTCACCACGTCGTTCCCGGCTTGAACCTCAAAGGGGATCATGCCGTTGACTCCCCCGCGCCGGAATAGGGGTAGCAGGTCGATCACCTTCCCGTCGCTGTCAACTATAACGTTTTCTACCCCTATCCTGTTGGCGTGGGAGGTTAGCTTACTATAGCAGGGGAGCAGGAACTTCTCGAATAGGGCTGGGCTGATCAGGGGGCCGTTTCTATAACACATGTCCTCCCACACCATTATGTAGTCCAAGTCAACGTTTTCCTGGACCCTGCTCAGGACCTCCATGTTGAATTTGGTCCAGTGATCCAGTATCCGCTTCACGAGGCCGCCCTCCCTGTACATGAAATGGGGGACCTTGGAGGGTCCCAATAGATTGCGGAGATGGCCATAAAAGCCACAGAGGGGCATGGCGATGGGGAAGTCCCTGTCCGAGTATCTTTCAACCAGCTCGCTCCAGTCACCAGGATACCGCCTCTCGTCGCTGGCATCCAGTCTACCCACCAACTGATTGTAGTCATCCCCATTCTTTACCGGGAACTCCAGCCACTGGGGAATGGAGTTACCCTTGCCGGCCTTGAATTCGCGTCGAATCACCCCGTTCTGGTCCCTTACCACCCTTGAGTCCTTCCCCTTCTCAAGCACCACCACCTCGAATTCTGGGAGGTAGGGAGTGCTGGTAAAACCCGACTTGACGGGGATCTTGGAGGAAAAGTGGAGAGGAGATATCTGAGGGTCCATTTCGAATACCTCATCGGGGTGACCCTCCAGCCCCTCGGACCTCCATGTGTCCAGGGTTTCCCCCCAGTAGGCAATGCACTCCCAGCGGAATGGCCTGTCCGGATCACCGAATTCGAAAACCTCCAGTAATCTTTCCCTGGCGTTCAAAACAAAAGAGGAGATGAACCTTCCCTAAAAAAAGCTTCCCGGTGGTTCGAATCGATATGCACTCCAGGCAACCCCGGGAGGCACAGCATCAAATCCATTTGGTGCCTTCTGAAGGAGAACACCTCGCCGTTTTTATAAAGAAACCCGGACATCAAATACCTGAATGAAGGTCTCTTCACTGGGGGAGCTACTCGAGGAGATAGAGAGCTGCCAGGATCAAACTGAACCGGATGACCCGCACGAAGAGACCGGGAAATCCCCCGTTTTGGGGGATTCGAAAAAGAAACTGAGACCAAGATTGATATCCAGTTTGGACAAGGAATACCTAGAGGCCCTGTCACTGATTGGATATAGGAGGCAAGGGCGTGACCTCCTTCAAAGGGCCTACCGTGCCAAGGAAAGCGAGGTTGAAAACCGGCGCTGGCTGTCTCCCCCGACTGAACCGCTAACGGACCTGGATATCGAGTACCTGGAAGCCCTGATTCTCCTTGGGGACCGGAAATCCGCCTTGATCGAGGTCCATAAGATAATTGATCAACACGAGATAAGGGTCCACGGGCAGATAATGGACAAGGAATCCGCCTCCTCCCCCATTGATCAGGAATATCTTAGGATCATGGAAATGATAGATCGGGGGCAAACTCTAAGAAATAACGAGAAGAAGGATGGACACGAAATCCTCTACCTTCTAAAGGACATTTTTAGATCGCTTAAGATCAGGAGCATCTGATTATCTTTCACCAGGGTTCTATTTTTTGGACTTTTTCTTTTTCTTCTTCTTTTTCCTCAGGGAATCCACCTCGGAGGGCAGCTCCAGGTCCCGCAAGGGCAGCGCCGCCTCCTCCCTCATAATCTCTATTAGCCTCTCGTTACCTTTCTTCCTCTTGGTGTGAGATAGCCTCCTGAGGGTCTTGGGCTTGGTCAGTTTCCGTCGTTCCAGTTCACCCCTCTCCAGTAGTCCATCAAGGATTTCCTCGCCCTCTACGGTCCTGGCTATAACCGCACACCAACCACCCGGAGCGCCCACCGAACCCACGGAGATGTCGGCGAGTTCCGCCGTAAAGTCCCTACAGGCAAGGCATCCAGGATTGACGACCTCCTCCATCTCCTTGAGTCCTATCTTCTCGGTTCTACCACCACTCTCGACCAGGAAGGTTCCCTTGATAGACAGCTTGGTTATCTCATTTGGGTCTATACCCCTCTGGGGCAGGAAATCGGTAAGCATATCCGAGCAGAAATTCTCACTGCAGAACAGACCTATGGTCATTGTCACCCTTTTTGCCAGGTTCTTGGGGCCGCCTTTCTCCAGCTTTCTGTAGGCAGCTATATGGCAGGGAAGGCCAACGAGGGCCACCCTCTCCAGCCCCTGGTCCTTGGCCCATTTCAGGGCCAAAAGATTGGGCGAAAGATTGTACTTTGAGCCCGACGCGCTCCTCGCCTCATCCCAGCTCCTGGCCAGGTAAGGTTGTCCCTGGAAATTTTCGTTCTCCTTGCAGACAATAGCCCCGTCTATCAACTCGTTTTCGAAAGCTTGCTTGAGAATGGCAGAAACTACCCCACCGTCCTGACTAGATTCTCGAATCTTTGCGTCGGTTGCCCTCGCCGAAAATTTGGCCCGGTAGTATCCTAACTCGTCACGCTTACCCTCAAAGAGGAGTTCCTGCAGCTCCCTGGTATTTGAGAAACTCCTGGGACAGTGAACAGCACAAAGGCCGCAGGACACACAATCGTTTGCCTCATCCAGAACCGGACTGCCCTTAGGGGAGTAAACGATTGCATCCTTGGGACATACCGCCGCACACATCCCGCACCCCGAGCAAAGCCCCCTACCAACGACCTCCTTTCCTAGGGTATCGAAGCCCTCTTCCCTTGCTCGCTTCCTGAAAAGATCAATGGCTGATTCCAATTTATTACTTCCCTTTGGCCAGTAAATACCGCTAACTGAATTTCCCTCCCAACGACATAGAATAAATGTATTCGGGACCAAGCATCATTTCAACAACTGTAAACACCGGGGCTAAAACCAGTCTTTTTAAGTTAGCCTCCTAGGATGGGCTGTGAGAAACATGGAATCCCCAAGTAATCGCAAGGCTGAGCGAAAGCCCACCTCCAAGAACCTGGTAAGCAGGCTCCGTGATTATGTTGAGTCCAAGAATATGAGCTGCATACTGGAGAAGGAGGATGGGGCCATAGTGCTCCAGTTCAAGCGAGGCCGGTCCTGCCTGGGATAGGCAATTGATCAAATTTTTCAACAACATCCGCCTCTCCTACCCAGGCCGGGGTAGCCAAGACTGGAAAGGCGGCAGATTCGAGAGGTAAAACCGTCATATCTGTTGCTCTTTTGAGCACGTGGGTTCAAATCCTGCCCCCGGCGCTCTTTTACCGGTATGACTCCTAATTTTGGGGTGTATATTTTTTTCAGGATGAGACTTGGCACAAAGAAGCGGGTTATTCATTCTTACTCATCGCTATACCGGCTGATTGGTAGAAGAAGACCGCTGAGAAACAGGGCTTAAGCATATCTAGGATCGTAATTGAACATTTTGAGAACTCGTTTAGAAGGGGTCCCTTTCCTTTAGCCCAGTCCGAGCTGGTATCGAATGGGTAAAGGAATATCCAAATAGCTCCTGGGAGACATGAGGATCTCGCAGGGAGAGACCACACAGCGCCCTAACACCGGAATCACGTATCGAGAGTCATTTGAGAGGTTTACTAATAGCTCCAGGAGTCGTTTTGGATGTGATTTCCGGGCCCAGCACCAAGACCTCAACCCTTAAATGGGAGAAGGCAAATTTCTTCTCGAAGGCATGGCCCCCGCACCTCGCGACCTCTCAGAGATATCCACTTTTGCCATACCGACGCTGCGGACCTTCTTTGTTCTAACTTGCTTTCTCTCGCTATTGCTACCCAATGTTATTGCCGACAATGGACTGGCTTCGGAGTACCTTGTCCAGATATATCCAATGAGAACGGAGATTGTTGAGGGTGAATCAGTCATGGTCCGGGTCAGCGTCTACAGGCGGAGCTACGAGGGACCAAATCAAGGGGTTTCGGGTGCAGTCATATACCTTGCCGTCACCCATGGAACCTACCAACCACAGAGCCGGGTCACCGATGCCTCGGGCAGGTGCACATTCACGTACTTCGCCCCGGATGGACTATCACAACCCCTCAGCGCGAACCTCACCGCTATAGGCAACATAGGCGAGGTCCTGTTGCCCGCCGCATCTTACCAGATTCACGTCGCGCTGGCGCCCAATCTCGAGGTTCAACTCGACGGGCCTCTTCAAGTCCAGGTAGGTGGGCCGCCCGTGAACTACACTGTATCCGTGAGCTGTGAGGGAGAGCCTGTGAGGATGGCAGAGTTCACACCGTCGGCTACGGCCGGAGGTATTGGACAACAATCTGACTGGACAAATGGAAGCGGCGGGGCGAAATTCGAATATCTACCTTCCGAAAACTACACCGGCCCACTGGACCTGACGGTGAGAGCATACAAGGGAGGATATCAAGATGGCTATGGTTACAAGACCATCGTACTGGTCCATGCCATCGGACCTCTGGAAGCCGAGTTGAGCACCGACCGCCCCTTCTGCAAGAGTTGGGCAAGCCTCCTTCTCACCTGCAACGTAACAAGGGCCGGCTTTCCGGTAGAGAATGCCGCCATTGACTGGGAAGCAAATGAAGGCTGGTTGAATGCGTCCCGGACAAACACCAATCATAGCGGCCTCTCCAGCATCATCTATACTGCCACGGCGGATCAGGAAGGGCCCTGGTCGGGTAATGTCACCATAACCGCCCACGTTGATTATCCCGGTGAACAGGCGGACGCCCAATACGTTTTCCAAGTCCTGGGTCAGGAGTTGGACTGGCAGGCAAATGTTGGATGCAGATTCAACCACGCCCAGCTCTTTCCAGGGGAGATCTTCCAGGTCAAGCCAAGCTACTATGTACCCCATGGCACCTCCGATTTCGTGGCCGGAATGGCGGTGGACTTCATCGTCAAACAACCCTCAGGGGAGGAATACGTTACGGTCAACCTGGCGGAGAATCTCAGAGTCAGAGATGGGCTCTCGTGGTACCCCGGCTGGAGCGAGGTCCTCACGGTCCCGGATGGGGTTACTGCCGGCGACTATCCATGGGATATCGTCGTCACCTCCCCTAACCGAGTTCACGTCTACGGCAGGCTTTCCCCACACCCTGATCTCAACCTCAATCCTACCGGGATCGATGACTGGACGATATTGATGTACATAAACGGGGACAACGATCTCACCTCTTACTACGACCAGCTTGTCGACCTTTTGGAATCCGAGGCCCCCGACGGCGAATTCCGCGTCCTGTTGCAGTACGACCGTAAGCCCCAAAATGATGGGCATGAGACCTCATATGGAGCGATTAGGGCCGAGCTCATGCCGAATCCCGCCAATGACAGGTTCGATTCCCCGGTTTTAGGGAGATTGAGTAGCGTCGACTCGGGAGATAGACAGACTCTGAAGGATTTCATGATGTGGGGCAGCCACTATGCGCCGGCGGGCCACTACTGTCTCGTTATTTCGGACCACGGTGGTGCCTTTGAGGGAGTCTCCTATGACTACTCCTGCCAAAGCGTCATCGCTCCTACCGAGATCGCCTCAATGTTCTCAAGACATACGGTCTTCAGTCCCTTCAACTTCGATGCTGCGCGGAGGGATCTGGATGTCATGGTTTTCGACGCATGCTCCATGTCCTCGATGGAGGCCAGCTACTACTTTGGGAATGGCGCCAGGTATCTGGTCGCCAGCACCACGGTTATGGTCTGGCCCGGTCTCTATACACCGGGAGCCTTGGAGAACCTGCGTTCCTTCTACGATACCTTCGACTCGTCGCCAACGCCGCTCCAGTTAGCATCAGACTTCATCGCGGCGTGCGATCAGTACTGGATTCAACGTGACTTTCCGGCCTGTGTAATTGACCTCGAGAAGGCCAACGACACGATCTACGCGTTCAATGACCTCTGCGAATTCCTGGTAGATCACTGGAGCTTTTTCGGTGACGGTGTGAACGAGGCGATCGAAGATACCCAGAGGCTCCGGGGGCCTTCCGAGGGCGCCTGGTGGCTGATGGATCTCGGGACAATGGTTCAGAATATCAAGGACGAGCTGATGAGCTACGTAATCGACCCGGTCGGCTACCTAGCGGTCCAGCATGCTGATGAAGTACTCGATAAACTCGATGAGGCCGTTGTCAATTACATCCCTGTTGAGGGGATCACCGGGCTTAACCTGTTCGTGCCCCATTCTCGCAGCCTTTGGGAGGAGGAGAAGGATTCCTACGAGATGAGTAAGATCATGTGGGGCCATGCCTGGTGCCGGCTACTAGATACGCTCTGGATCCTCCCTCACGACACGACAGGAGAGTCGGAGGAAGAATTTGTGCCCCTTGAACAGGTTCAGCCCACCATCATCGACCAGAATGATGATGGCAACGGGGACATCGTGGCGGTAAACTTCCCCAAAGAAATGGAAAACCCGGCAAACCAGTTCGTTGTAGTGGATCTAATCGGGCAGGGATCTCGTCTCTCAACATCCAGTCTCTATAATCTATCCTCGAGGTCCGTCCTGAGACTCGGGCCCGGCTTGCAGGAAACCGAGACCGCTTTCCTGAGGCCAGGTGAGGAAGGTTTCCACACCCTAATGGTTTCCATCGTATCGGACGACGGTAGGATCGTGAACCAGGGCTTTCTGGCAAATGCCACTTTGAAACCTGTGGAAGACAACAACACCGATCCGGAGCTATCCATCTCCGCACAACCCCGTGCCGTGAAAGCTGGGGAATCGGTTGAGTTCACTGCTTCCGTTCATGACCCCGATGGCGACCGAGTTCAGCTCTGGTGGGATTTCGATGACCGGGACGGGATATCCATAGACTCCACAAATGCCACAGAGAACCGATTCTATCTCAGTCCCGGCCGGATAACCGTCACCTGCATAGCTTCAGATGGCTCAACCGCCGTTGTTGACACCCTTGATTTGAACGTGACCCCCGCGGTCGACAATACTGAACCTTTCGCCAATATGACAGCGGTTCTGGACGAGGTCAGGACGGTGCTAATCAATGCTTCATCTTCTTTTGACCCTGACGGGGACCAAATGGAATACAGGTTTAGCTTTGGGGACGGGTTCTTCTCCGGATGGCAGGCCTCACCCGTTATGCTCCATAGCTATCCAAAAAGCAGCAACTACACCTGCTCTCTCAAAGTTCGGGACCTCAGGGGAGGGGAGTCGGATAGGGTATTCCTGACCGTTGATTCCGGGGGGCCTGTCAGGAATCATCGCCCGCAGGCTGAGCTATCCATGCCCGTGAATGAAGTTGGCACGCTCACAGAGGTTTTTGCCAACGGTTCAACGTCCCGCGACCGGGACTCCGATGAGCTCGAGTACCTCTTTGATTGGGGGGACGGAAATGCCACCATCTGGGGATCTGAATCCTCGGCCTCACACTGCTATTCTCATTTGGGTAACTTCACCGTGACCCTGAGTGTCCGTGACCCGGCAGGTCTCCGTGACTCTGACACGAGAGTTCTAAGGGTCGAGGAAGCCCCCAAAACCCCGATCTGCTTGGCATTCATGATTTCATTTGCGCTTTTTATCGGCACGAATATTCCACCAACTTCCGAAACCCCATTGACGGAAAAGGTGCATTTCAGTAGGCTATTGGAGATCGGAGAATTGGAAAAGATCACCTATCGGACCGGACCTTAAACGCAACCAAGACCGTCGCTTGGTATTCCGTTATCTCGTCGCCCTCAACCAGTGCCCTGAGGTCCTTAACCTCTACCCACTTTATGCCCTTCAGAGTCCTCGCGGCCTCGGAAAATGCATCCTGAACGGCCTCGGAAAAGCCCTCATCCGAGGCGCCCACCAGCTCGATCTTCTTGAATACCACTTGCCCACCACTCTAGATTACTTGCCTTTCCCTTTTAAGCTTGCCGTAGGGTGGTAGCAGAGAGGCCCCTAGACACCGCCAGTGGTTGTCCGGTACATCTTTCCGTATCGGGCCTTACTTATGGGGACTTCGAATAGTACTCCGCCGAACACCTTCCAGGCTCTGTTGGTTTGCCACTGGTTTTCAGCCCTCCAGATTATAGCTCGAAGTAACTTGAATTCGTAAAACTGATCCACTTGATTGGATCGTAAAGGGCTATTCCCTGGACCTTATCCCAGAATCCTATTCCCAAATCCAGCGGCGCAGGAGTCCTTCCAGAGGCCAGGGTCTATCTGGTGTCCCGATTCTTCCTATAGAAGATAATCACTACGCCAATCAGGGCCGGCATTGCCAAGGCTTGGGAAACCTCAGTCCCGTCGGAAGGCTGTGGCCCACCCCGCAGAGCAAGGACATCCCTCACGCCCTGCATCTCGAGAAGGTCGTCTGGTGTGACGTCCAGGGACCTAACCCAGTAGGCGTTGGACTCCTCTGTGTACTCGGCGGCCTTCCCCATGTAGGATGCGTTGTATTTGGAAAGAAGCCGATTCCAGTCATCATCATCCGGCTCATCCTCGAAGATCACTATGTAACCGTAAAGCCATGGAGTACCGCTGACCGGGTCCTCCGCCGGCACCTCGGTTGGCCCCTCTCCGTATAGGTAGTCGTAAACCATCGATTCGGCAACCCGGGTCCGCTCCAGGGCTGCCCCGTACTCGCCATTCTCTAAGAGTTCCCGGGCCTCTTGGAGCAGATCCAAGGCCTCCTCCAGATCATCCTCGGCATCATTCTCGTGTATCCTGGTCAGGGTGGCATTGATGGTGTATGATATCTTGACTTCGTATTCCTCATCTATATCCACCGGCTCATCTCCATCGCCCTCATTGAGATACTGGCTCACCAGTTCGCTGGCCTCGATCGCCGTAGCCAGGGCCTTCTCATAATCCTCAAGCTCCATCAGTTCTTCGGCCCGTTGAAGGATGTCCAAAGCATCCCCCAGATCATCCTCGGCATCATTCTCGTATATCTTGGCCCGCGTGGTGTTGATCGTGTAGAGAATTCTCAGCCTGTATTCGTCCTCCATATTCCCGGGTTCGGCGCCCGGCGCTGATCCCGGTTCCGTCCAGTTCCCTGAGCCGCCGGAACCCTCGACCTCACAGCCCTCTTCGTACACCGCTCTGATCACCTGGAGGGTGCTGGGATCCATTGTGAGCTGTGTAATGACATGGCACAGCATTCCCTCTCTGTCCGTCCGATACTCGATCACCACCCACGCCGTCTCCTTGTTAATGGTCGAATTCAGGACCTTCTCCGCGTACCCCCCGCTTGACGAGTAGTGATCGGAGCTTATCACATAATCCAAGGCAGCGCTCTTCAAATCCTCCAGGGTGGGGTTAGCCAGGCCAATTGACAATGAAATAACGACCAAAAAGCAGATAACGACCTTGATATGGAATCTCATAAGGCTTCCTCTAAGTGGTATATCGGTGAAACGATACTAATAGGTTGTCTGAAACGCTTGTAGCAACCTCAAACACGCCGCATCGGCCTATTCCAGCTAAGATATTGGCTCACTTCATTTTTGGTTACTAAAGTGATCACTTTCTCATCGATATCTCGGATGAGGCCATCTCCATTGGAGGGCTTGAAGAGAAATGGCGCGACGTCCGCATTGAAATCTTCGACGAATAAGGCAACCGCTTATCCATGACAGACTCCAACGAGGGCAGCAACTTCGGCGAGTACCGCCCCCTCGGGATAGTCATCATCCAGTTGAGATGGGGAATTCTTGATGATGCTTCAATCGGTGGAGTATCTATCGAGTACGTCTGATGGAGAACATGGTTTCAGCTTGCATCGGCAGCAAGTGAAAAAATATATCAGATGCAGAATGGTCCCTCAGGGGGCCACGAACTTATGTTGGTGGCCGTGCGACTCATCGATAGAGTGTTCTCATGAAAACCAAGGTCCCGTTAGTAATTATGATGGCGGGTGTTCTTGCCCTGATAGTGGCGGGGATACTTGGGGGAATAGCATTAACCATCGTAACCACTGATATCTCGGAGGAGGCGAACTACACCGTCGACGCTCCGGGTTACGGGACCCTCGAGAAGGGGAAATACAAGCTCTGGGTGGAGATCGAAATCGATCCCGGATACTTTGAAAGAGCGTGGAGCGAGGTCAGCATCAAGGTCTTCGATCCGAACAACAACTCCCTGCGCCTTGTGAAGTCCGGCGGAGAGGACAACTACGGCGATTACCATCCTTATGGCAATCTCACCGTCCCCTCGGATGGCAAATACCGCTTTGAGACCGACACCGCCAGGGAGGTCTATGTTACGGAACCAATGGACGCCGGAGCCCAAGGCGATATCATAGAAAGGGTATCTGAGAAATCTCATTCGATTCTTTTGAAAAGGTAGGCTGTTGGAGACTTGGTGTAGCTTACTCCTCTTCTTGTTCTTTCGAGATAGTCTCTTGTGACGTCTCTTGGTTTCTTTGTAATAAAATAGGAATCCAAGTCCTTTTCAGAAAATGAATACTTGTCGCGTCTCTTTTTCATAACACCAACAAATCTGTAATCATTGTCTATTGAGGACATGCTTGCATCTCCATGACTGTTATTTGCCAGTAAGATACCTCCAGTTTTGAGATATCTCTTACAGAATTGGGACACGAAACCTGCATATTGTGAAACTAGTAAGTCAAAAGATTCTATTGGTTCTCCCAAATCCTTCCTGTAGTCTTTATGATGGAAGAAGATCACTGAATCTTCATTGTACAACTTCTTTC
>CAZUNO010000010.1:0-89455 GCA_964621445.1 Hadarchaeota archaeon (SeqCode)
AAACTAATCCTCGTCCAGTTTGCCTTTGGCAAAGTATCGTACTGTTTGATCAATTGCCATCCTGGAGGCTGTCTTGTCGGAGACGCCGTTACCAAGATGTAGCTGGATTGCGCAATAGAGCCCGGTTATGTAATGGGGATCCCAGTCAGCCGTATAATATGATGTATATAATCTGAAAACCCAGTCTATGCCCCTTTGTGGGTCTTTTTCCAGCAGGGATAGAAGAACCCGTACGGATTGGTCGACCTGGCGAAGGTCAAAAAGCTGGGAAAATTCCTCATAACTCCCAATCCGATTAGGGTAGGGTTCAACGGATTTCATCTCATCAAACCTCTCCCCGTCCAATTCCTTATCGCCAACCCAGTTCCGTATCAGTTTCCAGGGGACTCCCTTTCCGGGGCATAGGGTGGATTGCTGCCAGGCCTCCGTGATGTAGAAAGTGATCATATGATGAAGGTTAACTATACCCCCTCCGGATGCACAGATAGCGAGGAATTTTTCATGATCCAGGCCTTGTTGACTGGAAAGTGAATCCTCTTCCAGGACCTTATCTCCATATTGAAAGCGAGAAAGGTACATGATGAAGGAAAGAAGTCCTGTATACGTGTATTTATGATTGGTATAGATTAGATCCATTACAACTGGCCAGAAACAGGAAATGCTATGACCCAAGCTATTGGGAACGGCGACCGAGCCCAGTTCGAGGAGGGTCCGTATCAAGAGGTCCGGGTCATTTCCAAGGCAACCCAAAGCGTAGTAGAAAGCGTTGTGGGAATTCCCGGAATTCAGCTCATCGATCATTTTTTCAAGGTAATCCCCCTCTTTTTCCAGAACTCCTTGGTCCGAGGCAGCTATGCCTACCCACTCACGATCAGCCAGGTCAAGGCTAATTAGACGTGCCATCGCAAATTCGGTATCTTTTGAGAAGAGACCCTTCCTGGCCAGCCACCTCATGAAAAGGGCCATCTTAATCCTGTGGAAGCTACCGTAGGGGAGGTTGGATTCCATCAAGGCAAACGGGCTAACCTCGTCAACTATGCTTACCAGTGACCAGTAATCCAATTTTTTCAAGCGAGCAAAGTACTTCTCTACCTCGCTTCGGTCTCTGGAAGCCACGGCCTGCTGGATTGTCGAGGTCATTGCAATTCTACCATATTTCGGCTTGACATATTGGGTTACTTCTGTTTCAGTATAATGGTCAGACTCTTGTAATAAAGCTCTGTGAGACCCTCGAAGCCGGAATCCGTTCCGAAAAATATCCACATTCTTCCCTCTTCATCCGTCTTGGCTGCCACCGGATTATCCTGGTTATCGCGTTCTATGATTTTATATAGATCGGTACCGTCATCCGGTTTGGCCACCGTACCCAGGACAGTGGCTTGTTCTCCTCCCTGGGATTGGCCTCCTTTGTCTACATTCAGCCTGAGCCAACCTTGAGAGTCAACATATGGGACTGGTTCCTCAATCGAAACTCCTCCCTTGAGATAGACCGAATCGGCGGGGCTCCCACCGATGCCAATGCTTCCCTTGGGATATTTACTGGCAAGTTCAACTGAAAAGGCGACATCGTACATGGTTCCGGTTTCCAGATCATCGATCCTTTTCTTAAAAAACATGAATATATCATCGGCCATATTCATGCTGGAGATGTAGAGAGCTTTTGATTTCCCAAGGTTTTCCGGTAGTTTCCTCCACCCGGATCTCAATTGATAGGACCCAGGGTCATGGGTCTCGGGGAGGTCGACCCACCCCGACGTCCAACCATGGTCTCCTGTGGAGAAGTCATAGGTAAAGGTCTCAGATGCCCCGCCTCTTAATGCCAAGTAACCTATAACGGTGGCCATTAAAACAATTAACACGAGTAAGGAGATGATATTCCTCTTAGACATGCATCTCTCATCCCACTCTAAGAGGTAACCCGTATATTAAACCTAGATTTTGGAGGATGGATTGCTCCTATCTCGCCTACCGCCCGTTACTCATCCAGTTCTTCTGGGAGTACCCAAAAGTAGCATCCCAGGACCAGGAACCCACCCTTTTCATACCGTGCACACAGGAAGTACCATGTGGGTACATTGATCGACGATTTATCGGTTGTTGACAAGGTTGCTCTGGTGACCGGGGGTAGCTCCGGAATTGGAAAGGCGACAGCGGAAATTTTAGCCGAAAATGGAGCTAAGGTGGCGGTGTTAGCTAGAACTGAGCCTGACTTGAATGAGGTGGTTGAAGAAATATACGATAGGGGTGGACAAGCAATGAGCATCGTGGCCGATGTATCGCGGCCAGATGAGATGTCCGCCGCGATTAATTCAACCGTCCAGAAATGGTCGGATATCGATATACTGGTTGCAAATGCAGGAATAAATGGAGTTTGGGCCCCTATAGAGGAGCTTGAGCCGGACGAATTCCAGAAAACTATCCATGTTAATCTATTCGGGACCTTTCTAGCCATTAAATACGCGGTGCCTTATCTGAAGGGAAATGGATCAGTAGTGATAACCTCATCGATAAACGGGACCAGAAAATTTAGCTCGACTGGGGCGACGGCCTATTCGGTAAGCAAGGCTGGTCAGGTGGCCATGATGAAGATGCTCGCTCTGGAACTGGCTTCCCATGGAATTAGGGTCAATGCCGTCTGCCCCGGGGCAGTTGAAACCAGAATAGAAGAAAGCACCGAGAAGAGGGATATTGAGTCCGAAAAAGAACCGGTCGTATATCCTGAAGGGAATATACCACTCACTAGGGGAGACCCCTTATGCCCTCAAGATGTGGCCCAGCTGATCCTGTTTCTGGTTTCCGATTCCAGCCGATATATCTCCGGGACCGAGGTGTGGATAGATGGGGCTGAATCCCTTCTCCAGGGATAGTTATTTTCCCCTAGCGATATGCCGATGACGGTTCATGGCGAACTCTCACCGGGACCTAGGAAAAATAGTAAAGCTCCAATTCGCGAGTCCTTCACATGCCGGAGTCCATAGAAGTAAAGACCGTGGAGGGAACGGAATCCAGTGCCCATGTCTCCAGATTTGGAGGTTTCCCGGACCAGGGGATATGCGGGTTTAGAGATGAATGGCAGCCCGGAATACTGCATGCGGTTAGCTTCCATGATTCAGAACCCCATCATCATGAAGATATGGAGGAAATATTTCTGGTATTGAGGGGTTCGGGTCACATTGTCCTTGGGGACGAGGAGATCCGAGTGGGCCAGTGGGACACGGTTCGGGTCCCTAAAAACGTGGAGCACATGGGTATTCCGGACGAGGAAGGCGAACTGGTGGTCGCAGTTTACTTCCTTAGATCCGATGCTGACTAATTCAAAGGGAGGTTACAAGGCTGGAAAAGATCGTTCTCTACCTTGATATGGAACATCCCTCCTATTTTCGACATGAAGACGATTTGGGTCAACACCTCGAAAAGTTGAAACTAGCCAGGGGAAGAATGGGTAGTATCGCAGGTGTTCCATGCCTTTCTCAGAGCTTTATCAGGTTCGATTCCTCTTCCATAGGTGAGCTGCCGGTAATGGCCCTGGTAATAGGTGGCAATGCCACGGACTGGGATGAGTATAGAGATGAGTCATTGGCTGATATTCGTGAAGTTATCAGGAAGGTCGACCTTCCAATTTTAGGAATATGTGGCGGTCACCAGCTGATATGTATGGCATTGGGGGGAAAGGTGGCTCCCATGGGGAGATTAAACGATGGGGAGACGGATCCGAAGCCTGACTACAGGCCCGGCTTCTTCAAAGAGCGGGGATTCAAGGAGATTGAGATAACTGCGGATTCCCGGCTTTGGAATGATTTACCGGACAGGATTATCGTTTCTCAATCACATTACTGTGAGGTTAAGAGAGTTCCCGAGAAGTTCAGTATCATAGCTAGGTCCAGTAACTGCCCTGTCCAGGCCGTGTCCCACTCAAAACGACCAATTTTCGGAGTTCAATTTCATCCCGAGAGATTTGACCCTACGCATATCCATGGTAGGACGGTTCTTGAGAATTTCTTCCATATATCCGAAGAGTTCACCTCTCGCTAAAACTATCGGCGAATTCCCGGGCCTCTGGGCCCTGGAGGAAACTAACCTCGATTTCGTAGGACCTCTTTTCGCCCGGTTCCAGGAACTGGAGTATTCCTCTTTCTCGGTCCTTATCCCTTCCCTCTACCCAACAGTTTGAGGGCTCCATGCCCACCACGTAGGTGGATTCTCCCATCATCTTCCATTCTATGAATCTCGGCAACTGCTCCTTTCTATAGCATAGCTTTATTCCAATATCACGGCTCTCGTTTACTATGCCCACATTGACAAGTCCGGATGAATCAGGATTCATGTCGTGGTAGAAAACCTGTTCTTCATAGCCAGGAATGGGTTCAGAGAAGGTGAAGTACTCATCAATCCCCTTTTCCGCCTCTTCATCACGAGGTATGACCTCTCTGGAGTTGTGAACCAGTCTGGACCCCTTGTCAACGACCGGAAATCCCATGTTCATATGATACACTATCATGTGGGGTGAGGTGGAGTATCCGGTATTCTCGACGATGTCCTTGATCCATAGTTTGGACTCTCCTAGACGGGCCACGATTTGCCGTCTTAGAACGATTGTTGGTTCAAAGACCTTTGCCTGCACGATCTCGCCGCTGAGTTTCATGGAGTATTCATCCCCCTCCCAGCCCTCATTCACCGATATCTTTTGGGCTGGTATGTTGGAGGCTCTCCCATGGAGTCCGAGCTCCTCTTCCTGGTCAACCGTGGGCGCTCCCGCATATGTGAGTCCACATGTGACCAGGAGACCGCCGTGAAAGCCTCTAAGCCACTCATCCCCCCGGCTATCATAGAATGATGGAGCCGTTCTGCCGGTGGGGGATGCCCAGCTAATTGGTATGCCGCACCAGGAGGCCTCTGCTATATCCATCCCCCTGTCGGGCAAGGCCGTGAATTCCAGACCAGACCCGGTTCTAAAGATCGCGGCTGAGGTGCCTTTTTCCTTCCCGTCCTGAAGCTCGGCGAGATCAATACCGCCAATTTGGCGAATATCCCCAACTCTCTTGGATAATTCGTCCCGACTGAAATTTTGGCCAAATAGCTTTACCATGCAAAATCTCCTCTTCCTTTGATGATTAACGAACTAATAATTGTCTTTCCATGATTGAAAAAAAGAATACTACCATGGCTAGATACTCGAAACCCGAGTGCCGCATTATACTTTTAATTCATTAGCAGTTTAAACCGTCTCGTGTTTTGGAAACAATTTGCTCTACCTCTGCTTATCCTTCTCCTTCTCTCCTTTCATGGCGTTTGTAGGGCGGAGCAGGAGGGGGATAGAATCAAGGTGTTTCTTATCGGAGAGGTATATCCCCAGGAATGTCCGCTTCCCCTGCTGTTCGATGATGATCCCCTTTATGACTATGTGGCAATACGGACACGAGAGGGCCCAGCAGGTAAGCTTACACATGACATGAAAATGAGGTATATTAGGCTCTATTTTCCCAGGAGTGAGGGGGAGTTACGGAAGTTTTCGATGATTTTTTTCGTCGATGCCGACGTGTCCATATTCTCGGGAAAACAATCTCAACAGATGTTCGATGCCATAAGTGAGGGGAGTGCTGGTTCATTTTTCACCTTCGGTCCCGAATTTCCTTCCGTTCAGTCCTCAATTCTGGGAAGGGTTGTACCACATGACATGTCGGTTCCCCTTGACATGGACTGGACACACCGATCATACAAAGTGAGGTTCGTACGAGGGCTTCCACCAGTGTTCACCCCCTTCATAGAGCTGGGAGTGGAAGGGGCGGTAGGCATAGGATGTGGTTTCCTGGAACCAAGAACCGGCGCAAAGGCATGGGGCTATCTGGTTCCCGAAAGATATGGTCCCTGGATTCTTGAGTGGAAATATGATGGGAACGGTGGGAATTGTTGGGTTGTTGCGGATGACCTGGATCATAGCTGGTGGGGCAATATACATGCCAGTATTCACGGGCTATCTGAGAATCCATGGGCAATGGACATAATGTCGAACCTGATCCTATATTCCGCCGATAGGGAACTGCCTGAGGACGTGGTTATCGTCTCAAAGGCCAGGGACGGGTTTTGGGAATACAGGACCGAAAAATCCATAATCCTTTCCCTCATGGATTGGGTGGAGAGATTCGGAGCTAGTACAGATTCGTTTGCCCGGGAACTGGCGGAAACGGATCAGAATTTGGTCAGGGCCAGCGATCTTTACATAAACGGTGATTATTCCTCGGCCCTAGCTGAACTTGAGGAGGCTAAGGAAAAGGCCCTTGAACTCCGAGATGAGGTGCTCGGGGCCAAGGACCGGGCCCTGCTCTGGGTTTACGTCATAGAATATCTCACCATTTCGGGAACTGCCGTAATATCTGGGTTTGTAATCTGGACCCTAATGGTGCGGCGCCGCCTTTACAGATCTGTAGGTAAGACGACCTTCGATTCGAATAGCAAAAATACCGACGAGCTAAAGAGGTAGCTCAACGGGGCTTTTCTGCCTTGAAGATTCATATATGGCTAGTGAAAGTTCCAGGGCTTTCCGTCCATCTTCAGCTGAGACCGCAGGCGGATCATCATTAATGACGCTGTTAATGAATTGATCTAACTGAACCATGGTGGTATCTACCTTCTCGCTGGAAAACTCCACCCTCTCCCATTCATCATCTTCCTTGTCTCTTACGGCAAGGCCACCATTGGCAAATGACAGGGCTCCCTTGGTTCCGTTAAATTCAAACGGTGGAGCGGTCGATCCCTTTATGCCGGTGCTGGCCATTATATTAAGGGTGGCGCCGGATTTGAATTTGATTATGCCGGTGGCCGTGTCCTCTACCTCCATGTCGTGGAAAAGATTCTCATAATAGCCGATTACCATTTTTGCCTCGCCCATCCACCAGGAGAGCGAATCGAGGTGGTGGGTGGCCTGATTCATCAATACGCCCCCTCCCTGGGTTTCCCACTTGGTTTTCCAATCTACCTGGTAGTACTTCTTCGTTCTCCAGGACTTGACAACGCTGTTGGCGTAAAGGAGTTTGCCCACTACCTCCTCATCAAGGAGTTCCTTAATCTTCTGGTAAGAGGGCTTCCACCTGTAGTTATAGCCAACGTAGATCTTATTTCCGGTTTCCTCTACCCTCTTGACCATCTCATTTGCCTCATCCATGGTGTTGCACATGGGCTTCTCCACCAGAACGTCCAATCCCGCGTCGAGACAATCCAGCGACATGGGGGCATGGAGATAGTTGGGGGTGGAAATTATGGTTGCATCGAGATCCTCCGCGTCCAGCATGGCCTTATAATCCTTGTACCATGAATCCGCACCCAATTCCTCAGCGGCTTCCTCTGCCGCTTGCTCCACAATATCGGCTATACTTACCAGTTCACACCTATCGGAATCAACTACGCGCCTGGCATGGCCGTGGCCACGCCCCAGCCCGATGATGCCTATTCTTATCTTATCCAATATCAAACTACCTCTACTAGAGTGGACACCATTCGGTCTCCTGAAAAATATTTGCCATGGTTCAAAACCGGATTACTCCAGCCCCTCGACCCATTTCTCGGCTTCCTCGAGGCTTCTCCGGTGCCTGGCATATGCAAGGCCAAAGGCAGCCGGTATGGAGCTGGAGATCAGGACAAATATTATCTGGACGACTGGATCCTGGAGGGGTGATTTGAGATTGGTTCTGCCTATTACGTAAGGAACGGCGATTATGAGTCCCAGGAAAACGACCACTAGCCATATTGCAGAGACCAATCTAAGGGCAAACGTGGCACGTCCCATCCTGAACCTCATTTCAGTAAGGGATTTATCCCATATTAGTTGTTCGGAGATTGATGATGAAAATATTCTTATCTCCCACATGGTGCATGGACTTTATGAGAATTGCCGAAACGATATCATATTCGGCCCATTATTCTACCCAGTTCATGGAGGAACTTGGCAAACTTCTCATCCTGGCCGCCCTCGCCGTAGTCCCGGTGGCAAATATCATTGTCCTTGGATACCTGGCCAGGGTCATGGCATCCCAACCGGAGAATACGGACCTCCCCGGTATAGAGGGATGGCTGGAGATGTTTCTCCAGGGCCTAAATCTGATGATAATCTCCCTTTGCTATCTCTCAGCCGGTATTGTAATAACCGTTGTTCTCTTCTACCTTGGCTCCTTGGCACTATCGTTGATTGGTTGGATAATATTTCTTCTGGGTCTTATAGTACTGCCCATAGCGTGGATGCACTCCGTCCGACGAGGAGAAGTTTCAGGTGGATTCGATTTTAGGGCAATTTTTGAAAAGATATCATCGATTGGGTGGATAGATTATCTGTTATGGCTTATAGTAGTCCTTATCTTGTCGGGGGGTTTATTTGCCCTGCTGGTATTGATCCCCATAATAGGGTGGTTCATTACCCTGTTAATAAGTCCAGCGGTTGGCGTTTTTGTTTCTAGATCCATTGCCCTGGTCTATTCAGAGCGGATAGGTCCTCCCCCTAGGAATTTCTAGCTGCAGCCAACATCTCTAGAAGTTGGGGAAGAGATTCTATTGGGTAATCCAGCTTACCGGCCAGATTTCTTATCTTGACCCCCTCTACGGGGATCTCACCAGCCCGGTTGCTTAATACCCCGGGCCTCTTTAAAGGAAATGGCACGTGGTTCATCTTACTTAGGACCACCTTATTCCATGATGAACGATGGATGGCCTCCAAAACCTGCTCGCTATCACTGAACTTGCCAGATTCCGTGAAACAGAGCTCAGCGATCTGGCTGGCGGTGAGGGTCTTCTTGCCATCGATATCGAAGTGTTTTCCCTCTCCTCCCAGAGCTCTTACCATCTGTCTTTTGGTAGTTATTGGAAACCCTGCGGACTGAAGGAGTCCTTCTAGACCGTCATTTCCCCGTTGGGATCTTTCAGATTCGATCTGGACTTCAGCCTTCTCGGCTTCCTGGGCCTTTCCGGATTTGTAGAAGATGCCCTCCCCATTTCCATCGGCTTTACTTTTCCGAAGCTTGAGCTTTTCAAACATGGCTCCTTCCCAGTCAATGGTACTCCTTTCCACTTATTAGGGTAATGAAACCCTTGCCCGGTTGTTCCGCTAGTGTTTATTAGAGGCCATGGAAACCTTTTCACCCAACTCTTCCTATTTCAAGCAACATGTTTCAGATATCCCGGTCTGGTCGGAATACATGTCATCAATATATGGGCCCTTTCAAAGTATATGGGTACGAAAAAACATAGTTTCATCCCTGGCCTCCAAAATACTGATCAAAGGTCTTAGGGATAAATTCCCACTGACCCTCCATACCCAACCGTCCCGAAATGATCTCGTGGTTGATTTTTCCCATGCTGAAGTGGGAGGCCCAGACTCGTTTTCAATAGAGATATCCGGGGATGGCCCTGGCTGCAGGGCCAGCATCTCGGCCTTCTCCTCAATAGCATTTGTCTACGGTGTCGGAAAATTTCTACGCTCGGTGACAATTACTGAAAAAGGAGTCCTGTTGCCGCGGACCTCAATCAAGTTGTCTCCAACCCATCAATGCAGGGGACATGAGGTTTCTACTAGCAGATATCGGGGCGTGTGGAGCGAAGATGATTGGGGAAAATACATTGAGCACCTTATTCTCATGGGCTGTAACTGGATTTGGTCGGCCTCCATGGTCGCTTCTCCTCTTGAAGGATGCAGCGAGCGGACGGAAAGGGAATGGGAGGAGCACCTTCGGGTTCAAAACTTGCAGGCAGAGTTGGCCAATTCCTACGGGGCCAAGTTCGGTATTCATTCATATGCAAATAACATATCTTCGGAGTTAGTTTCTCCCCAGATAGACAAAGGAGGGGGAAAATTCGTTTGTCCTTCAACTAAACGGGGCAGACGGCTGATTAATGATTCACGGGAGATGCTGTTTAGGAACCTCAATAGGGTTGATGCGGTATTCACGGCCTCCCATGACCCTGGGGGCTGTCCCTGTGGGAACTGTACCCCATGGGTGGAGACCTATATCCCTATCATGAGGGAGCAAAGCGAGATTCTCAGTGAGTACCACCCGAAGGCTAATTTCTACATATCGAATCAGGGCTTGAGCAAATCAGAGAACAGATGGCTCTTCGAATATCTCAAGTCGGATACGCCTTCGTGGCTTGACGGGGTGGTGTGGGGACCCCAGGCGCGTCTCCTTGAGGAACTCAGAAGGGGACTGCCTAGGAGATACGATGTTCTGGCCTTTCCGGATATAACCCATCTGATAATTTGTCAATATCCCGTCCGGGGATTTGATCAATCAAATGCACTCATTCACTATCGGGAATCACCCACCTATAGGCCATGCACCATGCAAAGGATATTCAGGGAGACGAAACGGGCAACGGTGGGTTCCAAGCCCTACTCCGAGGGCCTTCACGATGATCTAAACAAGGCCGTGTGGAGCGGACTTCACTGGGGTCAGGACCCAGAGAAGACAGTAGAGGAGTACTGCAGATGGCATTTTGGCGCCGAGGCCGGGAAGATACTTGCCCGGGCCATATTCAAACTCGAGGAAAATTGGAGCAGGGTCTTGGATCAAAATCCTGAAATTTCTAGGGTCCTTGAAAAGATACGCTCGGTCAGAGGAATCGTTCGTCCCGAGTGGGATTTAAACTGGAGGTATCTCATCCTCCTATTCAGAGCGGTGTGTGATGATTATATAAGGAAAAGATCAAGACGTCAAAGCAATCTCCAATCAAGAGTTGAAAATGTTCTAGCCGATAGGAAATCTCCACACAGGTCTCGTATTGAAAGAGGATTGGAAATATTGGCAAGGGAGGAGATATCGGGTCCGGAGCTTAGACTCAAGCACGAACTTGAGTCATATGCAGGTATGCTGGAGAGCAGATTCGGTATTGATCTAACTACGGTCGATAGGTTGGATAGCGACCTCGCCAGCATTAATTGGATAAGATCGCTTCTTGAGCGAGCCAGTTCCCTTAACTCGGAATCCTCCCGGGGGAGGGTCATAGATAATATTCTTTCCTATGAGGAAACCCAAGATGGCTACTACGATGATTGCGGCAATCCAAGCAAGGAACCGCATCTTATTCGAGGGGAGGATTACTTCATGGAGAATCTGGATGAGGACACGCGACTATCCCATCGATGCATGTCATACGGTAGGAGCCAGTGGGATGCGGATGTTGTTTATAGATACGAAGGGCTCGACTCATCATGCTTCCATAGGGTACAGGTAACCTATGTTACAAACCACAGAATGAAAGGGTCCCAGGTACTAATGGCCAATGGAAGATATGTTCACGGGGACTTGCAGCTCCCGGAAGGAAAGCCGGTCAGTATATCCTTTAATATTTCTCCTCAGGAGATTCCGGAAGGAAAATTGGAATTGGTATTCAAACGAGGGAGCAACGGTAGGGGCCCTCTTGTTTCGGAGATAAGGGTTTTGAAGGTTTCGGAAATCGAACGAAAATAATTATGTGGCCAGGGGATAAATTGCCTAGGATATGATTGTGCCTTTGTAGAAACCGCTCCGCGGCGGTCGAGGATCATCCGAAGATTGCCGGCTAATCTTCAAGATTCTACTGTTATGCATTCCTCAGGAATCCAGCCGACAACCTGTATGAATTACGTATATAATTGATTGCAGTATAGATCAGAATTTCCCAGTTTATGATATCCTGATACCTGGTCACCATGGCAAATTGTCATCGTTCTGGATATCATCATGCCGAAGATAGATTTTAATTCTGTATATATACCTAAGCCTCGTTATGTTTGAAACTGGGCTTCAGATACTCGCCTCGGTTTCGCTGGTCCTCGGGGTCTTCTCGGTAATCATTTCACTCCTTGTTCTAAGAAAGGTTTTGAACATTTCGAGACAGACCCAACGGCTGTATAGATCTCTGCCCTTGCTACGTTTGGAGACCCAGAGGTCCGAGGTAATGGATTCGGTTAGCATGGCTGAGAGCTCAGTAAAGAGCATGAAAATTGATGCCAAGAAGTTGGCCTCAGGGGCCTCGAAAAACTTCGCCGATATCGCGTCTCTGCTTAGCAGGACACATCAATTCGAGGGGAATCCTCGACCAAAATTGACAAATGAGGATATCAGACACATTAATGAGAGGCTTCTGGCCATCGGCGAGGGTTCCCTTTCCACTACCCGTATAGCTGAAAAGCTGGGTGAAGACGCGGAGGAATTCGAAAAGAGACTCGATGATGCGAAGAGAAAGATTGACCCCGAAAAGGAAAAGCACCAGGATTAGCAATCCGGTTCCTTCCTTCTTATGAAAGAGTTAACAATACGTCAATTCCCAACTGAGCGGAGTTCCAGATGGAAAACCCGAATTTTTTCCCGGAAATATTGCATCCAGACAGCCTCCGGGTTTTCAAGTCAAATGACATGACCTGGGAGAAGCGGGTCTTTTACACCTGTCTTCAGGGACTCGTTAACAGAGAGAAACCTCAAATATACCAAGTAACTGCTGCCTGTGATGACCATTGGCTTAAATTTTACGAGGAGGAATATGATGTTGAATATAGTTATGTTGAGCAGCCAATCGAGCTTCTAAAAAGATACGGTCGCAAGACCAAGGGATTGGTCATATATGATCCTAATCTCCCCGATACCGCCAACCTGGCCATTACAATCTCGGGATTATATGATTTACTGCCTGCAACTGAAAATCTAGCCGTCGAAATGGAAGATCAGGATCTAGTTTGGAAGCAGGACCTGCGAGGCCGCTTCTCGGATAGGATATCGGCCTATAAATGGGCCAGAGATGAACTCCTTCCCCAATGCAATCGACATATCTTGGGATCACTGTGCGTAGGAAAGCAGGATATTTGGATACAGAACAGGACGCCAGTGATAGATTATCTGGTGGCGAACAAGTCGCTGGTCATCCATCTATCAGCAGCCCGTAGAGATAGAGAGGAAGCAAAGCTCTTCGATAACATCCTAGAATCAGCGGGCCCCCGAGGAGTTATATTGGGATGGCACTGCGCGAGAGATAAGGAAAAGGAATACGTGGCACGTGCTGCACAGAAGGGTTTTTTCGTCCTTTGCTCGTCAGGAGCCCCGAATCTCACCGTTCACGGAGGGCTATCTCTAAGAAGAAAACACTACCGGCAAAGGGAAGCCAGGGCCAAGGATAGGATAGAGGAAAAGGTCTACATTGCCCCATACCTTACCGATGGGGATGCCCTGTGGGCCATGAACAATCTGCAGACTGATAACTGGATAAGTAAAAGGCGGGGGGAAATTCCCTTCAACTGGGGTCTATTGCCCCTCATTCACGAGATGGCTCCCGGAATGCTGGAGTACTATTACCAAACTTCAACCGAAAATGATTATTTCGCCTGCCCATCATCCGGTGCGGGTTATACCTACAGCTTCCTGCATGATGATTGGTATCTAGGAATGTCAAAGAAATACTTGGATGCCACGGGCCAGCAGGTGGCAAATATGGTAAACTGGGACACGAGATTCTGGTGGCGAGAGGTAGAGGAACCAAGGGCCATTTTCAGGGAGAAGAGGATTCTAAAGCCGCTTGGTCTGGTATGTGGTCTGGGGGGTTCAATGCTGGCCAGAAGCTACCCCTTGGGAATACCCAAGGTACACGCATCCCTGGTTCTCCACGCCAGTGAGGATTGTGGAAAGAAGATCAGAGATACCATCTCCCGAATACCGGATAGGCCTCTGTTTCTATTTGCTTTTGTCCAAATAGAGAGAGGCGTTTTCGATCATCTGGTTGAGGATCTGGAGTCTTTGCCACCTGAAGTTGAAATTATGAACCTTGACACCTTTATGATGACACTGCGAAAGGCAGTGAAGGAAGGTAAGGTCGGCGAGGATTTGTACACATCTCGGGATAACGAGTCCGAGATTCTGAAGTCAGAGGGGCGAAAGAACAGGAAGGCAGCGGCTAAACTTTTAGTAAGACTGGTCGATATCCTGGATCTACCTAGAGATGAGATGGCTCATGAACTTACCGTGGGCAATTGGATTAACCTCTCATCTCACGATCCCTCGGCGGTGATCGAGGACACAGATAGCTGGAGAAGACGGATGGAGGGCCATCAACCTTTCGATACCACCTGCCTGGCAGATGCCCTTGGATATAACCTATTCTACACCGTTTGGGCCTATATGAGGGCCCGACTCAATGAGGTCGGGCGTTATAGCAACCATATGGACAGCTGTCTCACACAATATCTGGACCTGTTTCCAGATTCGCAAAATGGTGTACTGGAAGAGATTTGGGAGATGTGGCACGCCTGGAATCGAAATCCACCTGAGTTGGACCACGTGGTGGATTTGACCAGAAGAAGCTTGAACCTAGTTGAATCTTCAGACTAGATCTGCCAGCTTGGCGAGCTAATCTGGAGGCTGACCTTTTCAGTTCTGTCTAGAACTATTCCTAGTTATCGGGGACTAGCCTCGTGCTCTTAGTCTCCTTGTATAGTCGGCGTCTTACCATTAGGGTCCATACGGCAAAACCGGATATGAACATGGTGGAGGAGAAAACGAGCCACTCGGTGATATAGACCCAGATCAGGGCGGCCTCCTTTTCCTGCCGGGCTACATCCTCGGCCTTGGAAAAGTGTTCGAAACCCTCCCGAAGCATGTTTTCGCATTCCACGAAATCTTGTTCAAGGTACTTCCTGGAGGCCTTGGAGTACATATCGCCCAGCTCGATTAATTCCGTATCTATGACCTTGGTGTTTGCGCCAAATCTGTCGATGAAATCTCTCAGGGAGACGAGCACGGTCATTCGAGATCTGTATTCATGAAAGTTGGACTTGATGCGGTGGAATACCTCAACGTTTTCTATAAGACCCCTCTGGGAGACCCATAGTAGCATGTTCATAATTATCTCCGGTGCGTACTGGTTCTGTTCGGGTGTGGTCGGATAGCCCAGCCAGCCATGGGCCATAAACCCGCCGTTGGTTATCGTTCTTCCATCCTCATAGTTCCAGGCCGCCATGGCATCGACCTTGTCGATACCTTGGAAGTTGCCTGCCTGCCAGGCAAGTAGCATCGAACCCTCCCGGTGGATAACCATCCTTGAGGCGCCAAAACAGTTGACATCCTCCACGCCGAAGGGAATAAACACGGTTAGTATCGGTTCCGGGCATTCCCGATTTATGATGATCTTAAAGAAGTTCGAGGTGGCCTCCCCGGCTTTCTTGGAGGTAACTGCTGGTGCGTCGTTTGGAAAGGCCTTTTGAGTCAGGGAGGATGACCATGCCTCTGCTATCCCGGAAACGATCGAGAACACGCTTCCATCATTTATTCCCCCCGTGCCCTGCCGTATCGCGTCATACATCCACTGATCCTGCTTGGGGGTAAATACTGGCCAATCGGGGGAGGTCAATATAATGACATCATAGTTCTTCATTCCATCAAAGGTACGGGGAAAGTAGAGCCTGATCATCTTTGGCAACTCTTTCTCCTTAATATCGGCCGTTTCACGGGCGGGCACGATATCATAATTGACAAGTGGTTCGCCCCCCAATGTCTTTTCAAGTCCTCCTATGAAGGCCAGGGATCCGACCATCAGTATCGAGATTTTATCCTGGGCTAAACAGGTTCTCGGAGCGATGAATGAGATGAGCAAAAGGGTGACTAGACAGAAATAGAGGAGTTCCCGCTGCATGACCCGTATTGTCAATTTTTTATTCGATAAATAGATAGCCCACGAAAATGCCGAAAATGTTTTATTTGGGGAGCTGAACCTCTAAAAGGTCAGCTCGGGGAGAGCTTCAGAGAGAGCAACATGGTAATGATTGATAGAAAGGTAGCAGGTATAGCGATAATATCGGTGACGCTGTCCGGTCTCCTGGTTTTTTCCTTCGCGGAGGAGGCCAGCGAGGATCCAGTTGAGATCCTTACCAATGAGTACCCGGGTATCCTTCCTTCCGGTGAATCGACCATAGCGATATCAATGGCTGCTAGACACTCAATCGAGCGCCTCGATATCAAATCAAAAATGCTTACCTCAAGTAGTCTTAGCTTGGATGAACTTATAGATCCCTATATGGAGTTCAACCAGTCGAACACCCCCTATGATGTTTTTGGAAACGTTAAGAGATTGGAATGGTACCGTGAAGAATTAAATGATTTGGGGATTGAGCCGAGGACGATCAATTCCACTCTAAATATAGAGGGATCCGAATTCCAGATGGCATGTATTGATTATACGGATGTTATTAGATATCTCCTGGGTGTGGAGGCTATGGAAAACATACCGCTTGCCTATGCGGTTGCCATGAATGGAACTGGCGACTATATCTGGTTAGAGGGAGGGAATGAATTTTTCGTTCGTCCTACCACAAATATAAAGAGGTTGACATATTCCAATAATGAGAACCAAACCACCTACGTTCCGGATGACCAGCTATGGGAGGGCTCGGACCAGCTGCCCATTTCGGAGGCACCACGTGGTCTGCTAAGCTTTAATTCTTTGGATAAGGATGACACCATCAATATAATAACCACCTTTGAGGGTAGATCAGTTCCAAGCGACCCTAAGAGTCCAATAGCAATACTCCAGATAATCGATATCTACGTTGATGGGGAAGTGCAGGATCCAATAATCAATCTAATTCGAAAGTGAGGGTGATAAGATCAGGATACCAATAATAGCCACCGTTTGCTTGTTAATGATCTGCACCGTGTATTCAGCAGACCTTAACCCCAAGATCGTGGTCTATGGTGGTACAAACCAGGAATTCGCGGAAATGCTGGCCTCCGTGATAAATAATGATACCAGGATAGAGGCCGAAACCCTGGTCGCCTCAACCCCTAAGGGAGTGAGCCTTGCTACTGCCCTGCCAAACCTGAGGTGCATAGTGATTTTTTCGGATAATGCCAAGGATCTCTCCGGTTTTAAAAGTTCCCTGATACCTTTTTTTGAGGAAGGGGGAGGGCTGGTTGGAATTAAGGAGATCTGCTACATCCCTTCGGCCGAGGAACTAGCAAAAAGTGTGTTCCCCATTTACGGAAATGCCACCGAGAAGGAGTTGAGTCCCAGGAAGACCAGAACCAGAACCTATGTGGTTGAAGAAGAAACCGAAATCACCGAAAACCTGCCGGATAACTTCGAGATTCTCAGCATGGGAACCTACTACTCGGCCAATGAGGAGGGGGAGTATGTTGAGATTGGGGGAAGTAAGACCGTTGTGTATAGGGACGGAGAAGTTGGATGTCCATTGGTGGTAACCAACCAGAGCGAGAAAGGGGGGAGGTCCGTATCGCTTCCGGGAATCATGGTGGTTTCGGTTCCCAGAGTGGATGTGTACTATGGCAATATTGTGCAGGACGAGGAGTTTGTTACCCTGTTCACAAATTCGGTTTTGTGGGCTTCGGGAAATGCCAGGTCCCAGTATATGGAGTCGGATCTTTCCCAGAGGATAGAGGATGCTGATAACAGGTATGAGGAGCTTAAGAAAGCTGCGAGTGAGTCGGAAAAGGAACGCAACCAGAGCCGACTAACCATGCTCCTTCTGGTATGGGCATTAGGGATAGCCTTTTGTGGCGTTGTGGCCTGGAAGATCATATTGCCTAGTCCAGGCGAATAAAGGCAAGGCTCAATATTATGAAATGTAGCCAATGCTAGGGGGCAGGTATTACTCAGTAATGAGGGCCTTCAATTAAGGTTTGGGCTATTCAAGGAATTTTGAAACAAAGGGAGAACTATCGCCCCGTCGCATGAAATGTCCTGAGGGACCCTCGCCCAGGAACTCGGAGAACCATGATTCATGTTGGACCTCCTCATGTAGAATTGCTAATGCTAGATCATAGGTCCGGTGATCCTTTCCAGCAGTCAGGTTACAAACATTGGTATACTGTCTTACGGCACACCTCTCGGCCTCAACAAGTGTGGTAAGCATTGCTTCTGTATCCGTCGGATCTTCGGGCGTAAAGGCCGGGGGACAGCCTGAGATGTCATGAAAATCCTTCATATTCTTGGGCAAATCTCCTCCCAATTCGTAGATGCGGGGCACCAAAGCTTCGAAATGATTGCGGTCCTCTATTCTGGCAACTTCAGCTATCTCTTTTATCGTTTCCCCGTCCATACCTATGAGATTTGCCCTGAGTATTGTATAGTAGTAATAGGTGGTAAGCTCTGCAGCAGCATTCTTCACCAGGAGGTCTACTAATTCATCCAGGTCCACTCCACTCTTCTTTACCATCTCAATTGCAACTTTAGCCATTTTATAACCGTAGGAGAGGTTTCCCAGAATCTTATAAAGATAGGTGGCATTTCCATTCTGCGTCACTAATTGGCAAGGAAGGATGGAGTCTCTTCAAGTCCAGAGATACGATTACATGAGGTACATCTTTTTCTTCTTATCCATATTAAGGAAGACATCGGCTTCTGCTATCAACTCGTCGGCAGTTGATTTTCCGAAGGATATAATCTCCACCTGTATCCCTTCGGCCTGTAGATACTTCACCAGGGATGTGAAATCGCCATCACCGGTTACTATTATTGCCACATCGATCTTATCCGACATTCTTATTGCATCTATGGCCATCCCCATGTCCCAATTTCCTTTCTTTACCCCCCCGTAAAACTCCTTTAATTCCTTTTTCCTGACCTGAAAACCGATGTCTTGGAGGGCGTCGAAGAAATTTTCCTCATCAGGAGTATGGGCTTCAATGACGTAGGCTATTGCCCTGATAAGTTTTCTATCATCCTTTGCCACCCTAAGCAGGCTGGTGTAGTCTACTTTGCCATTATAGATATTCTTTGCAGAGTAATACATATTCTGTACATCAACAAAGATCGCTACCCTTTGGTCTTTAAACGAACTTTTTCTAATTGCGATAACCCCATCTGTACTGGAGGGGCCAACTTAAGAATATTCATCTCCTTTAGCCCCAGGGCAGAGACATACCAAACGTTTTTCTTTAGCCGGCTGCCTGCGTTCGGCTAGCTAAGGCGGATTTCAAATTCGCTTCCAAATGGGATATATCCTGCGTCGAGCATATCTTTTTGGGGAATCTAGATAATCTAAAACGCACGGGAAAGGTAAAGGACTTTATGGATAAGTACGGCGTTGATTTTTCGATGATAGGCCTTTTTGGCCGGGATCATATCTCCGATGACCAGGCGAAGGCCCAAGAAAACATCTCTGACGCGAAGACCCTAATAGATACCTGTGAGGACCTTGGTGCTCCGTACTTCGCAACCGGAGCTGGTGAATCCGGAGAGAGGACCAGGAACGAAAATATTGAACTGGCGGTGGACTCTTTTTCGGATCTGACCGATTACGGGAGGGATAGAGGGGTGAAGGTACTGCTCTATAACTGCCACTGGAGCAACTTTGCCTTCTCACCCGAATGCTGGGCCAAGATACTGCCTCAGGTCCCGGATCTCGGTCTGAAATATGATCCCTCACATCCCTTCTACGATGACCGCGATTACCTTAAGGAAATAATGGATTGGGGTGAACACATATACCATTTCCATGCAAAGGGTGGTTTGAAAATTGGAGGGCAGAAATTTGAGGATCCACCTGCCGGGATTGATCAAGCCGATTGGGGAAGTATTATGGCCGTACTCTATCATCACCACTATGACGGGGACATAAACATAGAGCCCCACGCCCCGATATGGAGGCACGAGCTGAGGTATGAGGGTATTCTTCTAGCCAGAAGGCACCTAAAGCAGTTCATGGCCGATGAGATCTGAGTTTTCACAATGGTGTTAACATTGGTATCCGAGGAATCCTTGACCGAGAAAAAGAGAATTGAATTTGAATTGCCAAATTCTCCGCCCCTTTGGCGGGCCACATCCAGGGGCTCTTGTTCTCATACATATTTCACCCATCCCGTATGGCTGCCCGATGGAAGGGGCTTTGTATTCACCTCGGATCGAACCGGAAGCGGGGAGGCCTTTCTTTGTGAATGGCCAAGTGGGAGGATTCACCAGCTGACCGAGGGGGGAGCTTCTTCGCCGGTTGTTATCCTTCATGGGGAATCCATTCTCTACGTAAATGAGGGAGAGATAAGGGAGAGACAACTTGATGGGGAAGAGGATTTCAGCCTGGCTGAGATACCGCCGGGGACAAATTCCTTGGGAATCCCGGGGGAGACAATTGACGGAAAATGGATTGTAATAGGCCTTAGGAACGACGAGGGCTCAATTCTGGCCAAGTTCCCGCGTGAAGGAGGGGATATGATACCCTTTCACACCGATCCACGCTACATGAGCCATCTCGTACCCTCCCCTGGAGATCCCGAGATGCTCTCTGTTGCCTGGAATTTTGGTGCAAAGGGCGAGGCTCCACAGAGGCTGTGGGTGATTGGAATTGAGGGTGGCGATATCAGACCGGTTTATCCTCAATCCCTGGGTGAACTAGTAACCCACGAGGACTGGACAGGGGATGGCAAATGGCTAGTCTTCACGTCGGGTCCCTTTGAGAGATACCCAGGATCATTCTCAATAAAACGGGTAGCTCCCGCGAATGGCTCGTTTGACACCCTGACCCAGGGAGGTAACTTCTGGCACTGCTCAGCAAATGAGGATGGCTCTCTCGTGATCGCGGATACAAACTGGCCCGATGATGGAATTTAGATAATTGATACCCAGGACCGGGATTCACGAACTCTATGTCCATCTAGATCCAAACGTGCTCACCCTCATCCATGTTTCAGTCCTGATGGAAGGTATGTGCTTTTTGATTCAGATATGAATGGGAAGAGTCAGGTGTATGTGGTGGAAGTTACCGGGAAAGAACTATCGTGATGTATCGAAAAGATTTATTTGATGCTCAGATGCTCATTGACTCGAGCTCCGATAGTGTAGGGGTCAAATGTCTCAAGGCCTTTCATTCGGGCCTTTTCCTTTTCTGGGAGGTCATTCGAGCCCGGGACCCGGGTTCAAATCCCGGTCGGAGCATCTTTAAAGACCTCTATGAGATACTAGGTTTTCAACTAATCCAACCTGGTAGTGGTAACTTCCCTGTAAAGACGTCTGCGAACCATCAATGTCCATAACAAAAAGCCGCATATGAGGGAGGCACCGGTCACGGCCAGCCATTCAGATACGTATATCCATAGCAGGGCGGAGTCCTTGACCTCCTGTGCCAGGTTCTCTGCTTCCTCCATCATCCCCAGGGCTCTATCAATAGCTTCAAGCGCCCCGGAAAAATCCTGCTGGAGATAAAGGTCCCTGGCCTTTTCCGCGACCCGGTCTACTTCCTCCACCTTTTTCAAAACCCGGGAAGGGTCAGCACCGAAATTATCAACGAAATCAACGAGAGAGGTTATGATGAGCTTACGGTTACTAAAGGAAGTTATTCTGGACCTCACGGTATGTACCAGGTCCAGGTCCTTGGGTATATCATTGCCGGTACAGTACAACATGAGGTTGGTTACGAAGTCCTGGATATAATCCCATTCTAGAAATCTGGCCCCCCCGCCCGGGGTCCAATCCCCGGTCATGGCGAAGACCCTTCCGCTATCGTTGAAGTTCCAGGTGGAGAAGAAGGGGTTTTTCCAGTTGAGATACTTGCGTTCGTATACCAGCTCCTGAGTAACCGTAGCGACGGCCAAGACCTCAGCCCCTGGTTTCTCCTCTACCATATTGGAGGCATATCTCTGTAGGAAGTTGAGGTCAGGTCTCCAGGGTAGGCTTCGCATGAATGGGTTCTCGCTATCCAATATCTTCAATTTGCCGCCCTCATATCCCCCGTATACCGTCTTCACGGGAAGAACCTGCCCTACCGGGGTTTGGCCCCAGTCTGGATGGTGCCCGTTAGTCCCATAGGTTTCATGGCCCCCGATCATGACCAGGGCCAAGGCCTGGTTGGAAACTCCCCTTTTGAACCATTCCAGATGATCATCGGTGAAGCTGGCCACATTGGCATCGCTTACGATGACCACATCGTATTGATCCAGGAGTGAACTGTAACTGCGGGGCATGTACAACCGTATCGCCCGTTCGATCTCGGAGCTGGAATATATTCCCCATAGATAATCCTTGGATGCTTGTATCGGGGTGGTAATAAGCATGGGCTCGGATTTCATGTAGATGTAGGGGGTCTCGCCAGGGTAAGGATCTCCAGTATAAAGAACATTAACCCGGGTGCCTTGACCCAGTACCGAGATGGTACCTGGAATGGTCAGTAAAAGGACTACCAAGGGAATTAACCTGTGAATAAGCATGTTGGTCAGGAACTCACCTTTACATCCCAGTGGGGTTTATGACAGGTTGATCACTGTTTTCATTGATAAAGACGAGGTATACTCGATACGAAATGAAGCGAATTATCCTCCTAGACATTTATTAAAACAAAGAGGGGGGAAAACGGTGCTGAATCCCCATGAAAATGAAAAGCATAGCGCTGGGTTCTTTTCTGATCTTGCTGATTATTGCCAACAATTCCTCAGCGCTGGAGGGGCAAGTAAAGGTGATGATAGCCGGCCTGTCTGGAGAAATCAGGTATGCCTCTTCCTGGCTTGAAACCGATCCCCTCACTGATCCCATGGTTATACCAGCTAGGGCACAGGATAGCGAGTTCACACAAGAACAGCTTCATAGATTCATTAGGATTTACTTCCCACGGACCTATGAAGAGCTTAAGACCTACGAATATATGATACTAGCCCAAATAGAGATATGGCTCTTTACCAATAAACAACAGCTCATGCTCCACGATGCAATCAGGAATGATGGTCTGGGAGGAATGCAAACCAGGAGCGTGATGAGCATGCATTCATACATTAGCATTCCCTGGGCCGAGTCAAAACTGTCCGAGGCATTTCCCAATGATGCCGATGCCGTGGTTTCCATTGATTACAGGTTTCATGATTTTCCCATGAGGGTGGTGATAAACACGAATCCCCAGGTACCGCCAATCTATAAGCCCTACAAGGACCTTCCCGGAGTCGAATATTCCTTTGGCGGATCATATAGCACCAACCTGGCAATACCCAAGGAGGGTGCGGTGGTGGCATCATATTCAGTTTCCGGGTTTCCATTTGGATATCCGGGGGACTACCCCGATCCCCGTTTCGAAAGGCCAGGTTGGATTCCACACTCCATGTACTGGAAGTACGGGGAGGGAATCACTTGGACCCACCAGGATATGTTCGGCCAATACTGGAACACCCTGTTTAATCCATACGCGCCGGATATGGTTGTGTCAGAGATAATCTACAGCACGGGCAGGGAGCTTCCTCAGGATGTTGTGCAGGTACATCGGCTACGGGGAAAATTCTCGGAGTTTGCAGATGCCAAGAGCTACATTTACTCTCTTCTGGACTTCATCGAGAAGTTCGGTGCGAATAGCGCTCCAATTGTGAAGGATATGGGGGGAATCGCCGAGACGGAAAGGGAGGCCCGACAGTTGTATATTAACCAGGATTTTGAAAGATCCTCGTCATCCATGGACGACGCCCTCACCGCAATGGACTCCTTGAGGGAGAAGGCTCTTAAACTAAAGGACCGCGCCCTTTTATGGATATATATTATCGAGTGGCTGGCCGTAACCGGGGTTTCCCTGATTGCCGGATTCTCAATTTGGACCCTTATGATTCGTCGTCGTCTATACAAGCAGGTATCCGTAACCCGTCTGGGTACGGAGGAACCATAATAGTTTTCCAGTGGACCGAATACTAAGATTTAGGTATATATTTTGAAGATCGATAACCACAGGGAAGTGCCTTTGGAGGAGGTCGAAGAGGAGGAAGCCAGCAGGGTAAAGGTGCGGTGGCTGATCTCGGAGGATGATAGGGCACCTAATTTCGCCATGAGGATGTTCGAGGTGTCTCCTGGTGGCTACACGCCGCTTCACAGCCACCCCTGGGAACACGAGGTGTATATAACCTCGGGGTCGGGAAGGGTGTTTCGAGATCAAGAATATGTTCCGGTGGAGGAGGGTGATTTCGTCTTCGTCAGGCCGAACGAGGAGCACCAGTTCAAAAATGATGGCAACTCGACTCTCAAATTCCTGTGTCTAATACCGATTACCGATGATTAAAGGATCGGGGTTCCGGCTCAAGGATATGAAAGAGCCACGGAAACCATCACCAGGATGGGTCCTATCAGGAATCCGGACCAGGATAATATGGCAAATAATGCCAGTAGAGACAGGTTAAGACGGGGCGGTTCCCCCCTGGCTTGATTGGGATATTCCTGTGCGGAGCAAGAGTAGACCGATCAGGATTTGGGCGGATAGTATGAATATTGTTATTCCCATCTCGGCGGATGGACCAGCATGGTGAGGGACATAGAGCATCTGGGCTATGGTTATGCTTGCCGTTCCAAGGACGAGTAGACCGCCAGCAGCTGGCATCCAGGAACGGATAACCGCCTTCATATTCCATCTTCCAATTTTCATGACAACCAAGGGAAACCCAAAGATTAGAACCAGTAGCGGGGGGGCAAATACTTGTAGGTAACTTTGACCCTCCCATCTATAGATTGATATCAAATCAAATGGCAAGCGGATCCATTCCCAAATGGAATAGGATTCTACATAACCAAAAATCAATCCATATGCCTCAACTTGAGGAGAATCGCCTACGGTTAGGACGAATTCTCCACCCTTTAGCGCATGCAGGTCAAAATTAGATATTCTATGAAATGAGCTTGGAGAGAATCCCTCGTAAACTGCCTCGGAGTTGAGTAACGATGGCTGGAGATATGTTTCGTCTTGGGATTCGTTTAGCCCGTGGGGGAGGTAAAGTTTCATCTTGGGTCGGAAGCCGTCATCGAAGGATGGAATATTGGATATGAGGGTTATTCTAATTCTCTCTCCTTTCTCAACGTTGAATGTGTAATAGTTGGTCGCATTTCCCTTCCCAAGTTGGGAGTAGAGGACAACGGATTTTGAAGGGTCCTGGATCAAGGTAGCATTTTAGATGCCCCGGTTATCTTCGGGGAAATTTGGCACGTGGCCAAATGATGGTGCCAATGTGGCCATGAGCAGCAGGCAGGTCAGAAATTTCTGGTACATCTCGGCCACCCTGGAATAAGGATGGTCACTAAAAAAGATGGCATTGAAAGGTAGATGGGATATTATTCTGTCAATCAACTAACGAGATAGGGGATAGATAACGATTTTTGAGGATTTCCCGGGAAGCAGGTCTATGCAGCTAACCATGAGTAGCTTCGGAAAGGAGGAACCGGACTGCGGAATGATGGAGGAAATGGGCTTTCTACAGAAAAATCCTGATGGAAGTATGTCAACATACAGATGCAGGTGGAATAAAGAGGCCGTATCGACAAAATCCGGGGATTCGGCTAATAAATACCTTCAGAGATGTTTTGAGTTCCCGAGGACGGTAGAACGTTACTTCACAAATGATAAACTCAGATGTCACCGTTTAGCTAGCCAGGTGAAGGTAACACCCTTCATAGCCCGAAGGTTTGCCCGCTCGGCTCGAATCATGATTCACATTAATCGTAGGACTAGGAAAAGGGAGATTTCGGAGATCACCTCGGGTTCATTGCTGAAGGTTCTAGACGATTGGAGGAAGCCTGGTGATCATAATCTAATGCAGCAGGAAGTAATCCTGTCAGGAGGATTCGCCGCCTCGGAGGTCCCTCTTTACTCCGACATTCTCACTGGACACTTGGACTGTCTATTGTGTCCGGAGGACAGTGATTTCCTGTATGCCATAGAGGTCAAATCCTATCCCTCGGACTACAAGGACAAATGGGCGGGCACCGGAAAATGGCGCCTCAACAAGAACCTAGTACAGGTACTTGCATACGCGGAGCTACTTGCCAAGAATACGGGGTGTAAACGGATAGCTGCGGGTATACTTCACACCCAAGGGATATTGCTTTTTGACGCCTCAAAATGGCTTACCCAGGACAGAACCTTGCTCTCGGGGATTAGGAAGCATCTTACCAATGAGGCCTAGGCACCGAATTTCTCGGATTTGTTCATGAGGTCCAGAAGGATATTCATCAAATCCATACCCCTTATCCTTCCCAGTCCGCCCCGGGAGCAGCTTCTCTCGCCATATTCCTTGACCCAATCCACCCTAACTCCATTGCCGATTATGGTAACGGGAACCGGGTCGCCAGAGTGATCCATGATCGATACTGGGGTGCTGTGATCGGCGGTAAATACCGTATAGGTCCCCTCGTCGATCTCGGATAGGATGTACTGCACAGCTTCATCTATCCTTTCTATCATGTCAATTTTCCCGGCCGCGTCGCCATCATGACCCGTGAGATCACATCCCTTAATATTCATCATAATGAAATCGTGGTCCGATAGACCATCAAGGGCTGCATCGGCCATGGCGACCGTGTCGGTATCCAGGCCCCCCGTGGATTTGGAAACATGTACCAAATCCAGTCCAGCTACGCTGGCGACCCCGTAGATCAATCCGACTTCGGCAATGACGCCCCCCTTTATGCCGTATTTACCCTCAAAATTGGGAACTTCCTTGAGTTTCCCGGCTCCTCTTGCCAGTATGATGTTGGCGGGAAGAAGGCCCTTCTCCTCTCTGTCCTGGTTTATATCAACTTCGGGGAACTTTTCATGACTAATTTCAACTAATTTGTTCAGAATCCTTGCGGTTTTCTCGGATTCCGGGTCTCCCCCCTCCGCCCTGTGAATGTGCTCATCGGTCTGGTGAGGATCAATGTCCGTGACATCCGCTCCCAGACCTTCCCCTCGTAGAATCAAGGCACCTCGATGGGCGACAGACTCCTTAAAGATGACCTCAACCCCTTCTATCTCGAGCCCATTGAGCTCCTTTGCCAGTTCCTCAGTTCCCTGCTCGATACGACCGGCTCTTCTGTCCTTCACCACCATGTCCTCCTCACCAACTGTGGCAAAATTGCACCTGAAGGCCACGTCCCCTGGCTGAACATCCAGACCTATTCCGGCCGCCTCTATAGGACCACGACCAGGGTAGAATTCATAGGGGTCGAAACCCAGGTAGGCAAGGTGGGAGGTGTCGCTTCCAGGTCTAACCCCGGGAGCGATAGGGTCCATTATTCCATTTATCCCCATGGCCGATGCCCTGTCCAAATTGGGGCTTTCCGAAGCCTCCAAAGGGGTCTTTCCTTCCAGTTCGGGAACCGGTCTGTCACCCATCCCGTCAAATATCAATAACAGTGCCTTGTTGTCCATAGATCTCTACCTCAATTCAATTTTGATTTCCTTTCCTTCCCCGCCTTTAAGACTGCTGGTCAGCCCCCTCACAGTGCTCTCCACAATATCCTGTACGAAAGGAGAAAGTGTTATCATCTTCCCGTCCACCTGTAGGGTTACCCTATCCGTAAGCTGAGCGCACTCTTCATCTTTTGAAGTTCCTTCAAATATCTCGCTTGCTAGCTCGCTGCAACTACGGCGGCCGCATCTCCTGCAATTTTCGTTTGGTAATTTACGAAAGGCCCGGGACTCGATGGCTGAATATAGTTCCTCGGAATCCTCAATGAAAATTGCCCCCTTCTCCTCGGCCAGTTCGCTTAGTTCCTCATTGCCGGTTACTATGAAGGTAAATTTATCTATCAATTCCAGGTCCTTCTCCTCCTGGGCCACAAGAACCTTGAGGAATCCTTTCATTTTTTTGAACCCTTCCAGTACGGCATAATCACATCCCTGCAACTCCCCCCAGAGTTCACCATCCTGCTCCAGTATGTGATAGACATTGGGGTCCACCCCCACTACCCTGCTGGCCCCCATGGCGAAATGTCGTTCGGTATCCTTATCTGGATTTATTTCATGAGAGGAGTGCTTGGCCGTATTGACTCTATAACCGGCCTCCCTGAGGTGCTTAATAAGGTCCTCGACCACCGATGTTTTTCCAGCGTTCTTATACCCGATGATGCCGACCACTTTCATTTCAAAACCTCCGAGAATGCGGACCTTATTTTCCCAAGATATTTTTCGGGGTCCTCGATCATTATTCTACCCTTGCCAATAATGTCTATGAATCCTAACTCGCTTTCAAATCTTGGAACAATATGGGCGTGGAGATGTTTGATGCTGGCTCCGGAAACCTTCCCAATGTTAAAACCGATGTTGAAACCGCCCGGGCTATATGCACGTTTGAGCGCCTCGGTCGCAAGGTTCATGGCTGATAGTAGGTCCTTTTCCTCCTTTTCCTCTAGATCCGATAGCTCAGTGAGGTGCCTAAATGGGAAAACCATCAGGTGTCCGGGGTTGTAGGGATACAGGTTCAAAACGGCCATACAGCTATCGCCCCGCCAGACTTCAAGCTTTCTAACCTCAGGGTCCTCATCTGCGATTGAGCATAGAATGCAGTTGACCTTTGGTCTTTCTCCGCCCTTAACATAACCTGCTTTACTCGGAACCCACAGATAGGAATCGAAGTTCACCTACTCGCCTCTTTTCTCCGGTGATCTACTACTACCTGGCGGGTGAAACCTTGAAAAATGACACCACCAATCTTTGAATTGGTCAAAGAATTAAATCATCCCACCCAAACAAGGAGGGGTAAGATATTGACTGAGCTCCTATACTTCCATGATTGCTATCTCTCAGAATTCAAGGCTAGTGTAGAAGGTAAGTCGTCCAGAGGAATAGTTTTGGATAGAACGGCCTTTTACCCTGCTGGTGGGGGACAGCCCTGTGATACCGGGATAATGAATACCTCAGAGAGGAGCTACACCGTTGAGAAGGTGAAGAAACAGGGCTCTGACGTGGTCCACATCCTATCCGGTTCCGGACCCGAAGTGGGGGAATCAGTCCAGTGTAGGCTGGACTGGGAAAGAAGATATTCCCATATGAAATATCACACGGCGCAACATCTGCTATCGGCGTATTTTCTTTCGAAGCACGGGGCTGGGACAGTAGGTAATAGTAGACATGACCAGGGGGCAACTATAGATTTTGCAGTGACCAAGCTTCAGGATTCGGAGATCAAAGCTGTGGAGGACCGGATAAATATCTGGATAGAGGAGGCAAATCCAGTGGAGATATTCATGTTGCCTCGAGAAGATGCCCTGGATAGATTGGACCCCAGGAGAACGAGAATAGAATTGCTCCCGAAATCCGTACGCAGTTTAAGGATTGTCAGAATAGCCGATATTGACGAAGTTGCCTGTGCAGGTACCCATGTTAGAAACACACGGGAGCTGGGTTGTTTTAATATAGAGAAGTTTGGGCAGCGGAGAAATGGACTAAGAGTAGAGTTTACCCTGGCCTGATTTGGTGTTGGAATGAGTAGACCGCAGATCATGAGGAGGGTGCCAACCCTTACCGATTCGTTCTTTCTATCCTTTGTGTTCTTCCTGCTATCCGATATTCACCAGATTGTAAGAGACCCCAGCATTGAAAACCTGTTGAGGATACTCACTTCCTTACAGTTCACGGCGAGATCGCCCTTCGACTACCCTGCTTTTCTATTCCTATCCCTGGTAATAATCAACCTCATAGCGATCCTTATTGCTCGCCTAAGGTCCCCAGAGCCAAAGCTATTTGTTACGAACATACCTTTGGGCCAGGGACAGGTCTCATTGGCAATTGCGGAGGCGGAGGCTTTGCATTTGGGGAATACACTGGAGGACAAAGCTGATAAGCTCTCTATCGCGGTGCCAATTTCTCCCAAAATAATTGATTCCGAGGTCGGTGAATATCCAGAAGGGAGAAACGAAATGTTACGAAAAATGGTATCCGATGCCATCCAAGGATCAGATCCTCCCCGTGCAAAAATACATGAGTCAATCATGACCGATCTGCTGCTAAGCTTGTCGAACCGGCTTGGAATAAAAATTGGGGGCATGTACCATCCTCTTCAGGATAAGATATCCATTAGCCCATTTCTTGGCCCGATAACCAGGGGATACGTTTATGCGCACGAACTTTTTCATTCCGCGGGGTTGGGAGAGGTATGGGCGGAAATTGGAGCCATCCAGGTATGCCTTTCATTTTCGGACCAACATAGGGGATACTATGAAATATTTGGGTTATATCTCCTCGTCAGATCAATCGCGAGCTATCTCTCACAACAGGGGGGATTAGAGAAAATAAAGGATAATATCCCAATTGCAATCGGCAATTCAGAAGGTCTTGGAGAAAAGCTGATTTACGGCAGAAAGACCCGCCTTGAAAGTGATGTATACCTGACGGTCAAGAAAACCGATCGTCTAATCCGCGGAAGTCGAAACATTCAGGGAGGATAGATTTTAACCTGATAGACCCTGGCCGGCCAGCCTTCTTCTATGGTGGAGAGCACGGTCAATTTCAGCTTTGAGGTGGAGATCTTGTCGAATTTATGGATCCTGAACCTCTTGTAGTTATCTTCAACCGAAAATAGCTCACACCAGTCATCATTACCAAGATACTCCATAAGGTAGGATGAAACGCACATACCTGGGGCCTCTCTTTCGGGATGGTTGAAGGGCATGTCTCTGAATGCTCTGTATAGGGTGTCAAATGTCAGATGTAACTCCGCAATGTTAACCTGTTTCGGGAATTCAAAGGTCAAATCCTGGGGTAATGGTTCACCTCTCTCTGAAATCCACATGTTGACCGGATTGGTGCAAAAGCGCCTTGAAAAACCATTCACCACATTGCTCGCCTCCCCGTAAACCGGTTGGGGAGAGATCTTAAACAGGGGCACCTCCGGCCCCGTTAGGTAGGTTTCGGATTTCTCGTCGGTCCAACATCCAAAGGCTACATCCATACTTGCGTTTTCTTGACCCCAATAAAGACCATTGGCAGGGGGTATGCATAACACCATCCTCTCCTCATCGGATAGGGGGTCTCTATCCGGAAGATCGATCCCATGGAAATCTATCTCGGTCCATCCCTGCCATTCTGGGGGAACGGTGGTCTCGGAAAAGGAAAGTTTCTGGAATTTCTTAATTCGGTTATCCCCGCCCCATGACATGCGGTTGGATTGTCCTTCTATATGCCCGGGTTGGATATTCTCATCCTTATTTTTCCACTTTTTATCGGCCTTGAAGAATTCCAATCGGGCCGGAATGGATATCTCCCTTGAGGTGTCATTTCTGAGATAGATCATGATTCGATTAAGATGTCGGGGCCAGTCCCAAAACATCAAGCCCCTAGTACGGTCGAGGGGGAGCCATTCATCCAATCTACTTGAATCGAATTTTTGCTCACTACTTGCACTGATCTTAGATCTCCTGGCGAGGTCGTTTTCATCCCGGTTAGGTGTTCCAAGCAGCGTTGCATCGTTTCTAAGAAGCAGCTGTTTTAGTTCTCGGATATGTTTCTCGTATATTTCCCGGGGGCTGCAGCTGTACCTCTTGCATAGCCAGGCGGCGGCACCAACTGCCTGCCCACCGGTGGCCAGCGTCTTCTGGAGTCTCACCGTTCCCAAAGCGATGTGGCTTACGCTGATTAGCCTCCCCGCCAGGAATAGGTTATCCAGGTCTCTTGAGTATAGACATCTAAATGGTATGCTGTAGAGACGTGGAACTGAGTGAAAATTGACTTTTGCCTGGTGGCCGACCGGGTCGTGGACATCAACGGCATATCCGCCGTATCCAACCTCGTCCTCGAAAATGCGCCCTGACTCCACATCTCTTTGATTTAGTGTATAGTCCCCGATGAATCTTCTGCTCTCCCTCTTCCCGGCCTTGGGGCTAACCCATACCAGTTCCCAGTTTCTGGACTCCTCCGGATGGGCCTCGTTCTTGATATGATTCCAAACGCTGTACAGCTGGCCGATCAGTCTATCATAGATCTGGTGATCGTCGGAAATGGTGTTAAGTTCGCCTCCAGTTTCCGTGTGGTAAAGGAAACAGAGATCCGCATCTGGATTCCATGCTGCATGGGCGTTTACGCAGTCGGTGACAACCTCTTCTCGACCGTAACCGTACCCCACCTCGAATGGCGGGGTTCCTGGAGGAGGAACGAATTTGACGGGGTGATCGGTTTTCCGGACTAGAGCGGTGACGCTGGTCCCCATAGTTTTGTCGTCGGCCCTTTGGGGCGCGCTCCTCTCATCGAAATGAGCTGACTTCTCCCGACCCATTCTAAATTTGGCCCCCGCAGAAGCCGCGATATGGCCATCGCCGGAGGCGTCAATGACCGCCACACCTACTTTGATTGAGAGGGTGTTGAAGGTGGCCATGTCCTCTGCCAAGACCTCCGTTATCTCCTGCCCATTGGTTTTTGCCTCACGGGCATAGGTTCTGCGAAAAACTTTAACCCCCGCCTCCCGCAACATCACTTCAAGCAGGGTATCCCATTGCCTAGCGATGTTGTAGTGATAACCATGGGTAAACAATTTGACATTAAGGCGTGCTGCCTCCTCCTCGATTTCATTGATAATACCCGTTTCCGAGGCAAAGGGATGAAAGCTATGGGCCCCCGAGATGTGAACCCCTAGATTGGGACTCGAGTTTCCGCCCAAGACATCGTCCTTCTCCAGTAGGGTTACCGAGCATCCAAGACGCCCGGCCTGTATAGCGGAACATATACCCGCCATGCCCGACCCTATAACGACGACATCTGCTTTATCTCGAATAGCATTCATACTTATCCCTTGGATACGGCGTCTTTGTTCCCTTTGGTTTCTTTGACCTGGCCGGGGGTCAGATTCTCGATCTTGCTTGTTCTCATGTCTATGGAGTATTCAAGGAAGACTCCGCAATCCCTGGTCTTCCAGTTATGTTTACCAAATCGGGTGAGGGCTAAGCCATCTTTCATATGGAAGGTCATTCCACAGGCATAACAGCAGAATCCATCGCTGTAGAATAGCATTGGTGCATCACACTTTGGGCAGGATAAGCTCTGTCTTGGACTATTTAGTGAATGGATAAGGAGTATATTCCCACTTTTGTCCCAATAAAGATACCAGTTATCCTCGGGTAAAACGCTTGGATCCAAATGGTCTCTCCACCAAATCTATGTTTTTCCACCTAGTCCTTTTTCCTCAGTCCGGGCTCCAACTTAACCGTTTCCTGCAAGGTCACAGACCTTCTGTTTACCTGGCAATTATAGGCCTGAACGATTACCCCGCTGGAAGCTGCGGAGTACAGCGCATCGGTGAAATCGGGATCCATTTCCGAGTTGGGTTTAAAACTGGATGCATCTGATCTCTGGATAACGAATAGTAAGTAGCTTTTGTATCCATTACTTGCCGCCTGTTCAAGATGACGAAGATGCCTGGTACCTCTCTTTGTGGGGGCGTCCGGGAATAACGCTTGACCATTTTCCACTAGAGTACAGGATTTAACCTCTAACAGGCAATCCCTTCCATTTCTAAGCAGGAAATCAAAGCGGCTATTCCCGAAGGGAATTTCACGCCTAAGGAATTCATAGCTGACGAATTCCGGTATATAGCTTTCTTCAAGGGCCTTTTGCACCAGAGCATTGGGCAATCTGCTATCAATGGAAACGGGCACATTCCCATCAAAGGCTAGAACCAGGTCATAATTGGTCTTTCTCAGCTTACCGTCAACATTCCTCAGCATCACCTGACAGCCCGGGTAAAGCAATTCCTCCATCCGGCCAGGATTGGGAACATGGCAATACACGAGTCCGAAACTAGTTTGAACTTTAGCAAGAAATCTGTTGACCCTTTCTTTGAGAATGCCTGAGGATGATATATCTAGGGAAATTTTTGGGGGCATTTTCAACTCCGATAGCTTACAGTATATCTTAGAGACATGCGCAGTAAAGAATTGTACTGGAGACGGCGTGATTTCCTTAAGGTGTAGGAGTTGCTTCGGTTATTTGACTTAGGTTGATAGATTACCAGCTTCAAAAGGGCAGCGCCATGTTACCCTAGGATAGCCGCGTCACGTCGACCTCGCGATACACGCTTCTTCGTACCATCAGGTTCCAGATCACCACTCCGCATATGAGGAAGGTTCCGCTGACGGTCAACCATTCTATGAAGTAGACCCAAGCGAGAGCCGAATTCTTGAGATCCAACAGGTCGTCCTCTAGATCCCAAAGGCCATCTAGAATGACATCCATCCTTCCATATGAGTCATCGAAATCCCCGTTTAGATACTCATTATCGGCTTTACTCTTCTTTTCCTCGATTTCTCCGAGATGGGAATAGATTTCAACCGTGTTGGCTCCGAATTTTTCCGTGAATTCGGCCATGGAGTACATTGAGGACTTGTCTATTTGGTATTGACGAAATAGAGTTCGTAGGGCATGAACCCTAAGGGCATCCTCTGGAAGTTCCCGGTTGGTTGCGTGCCAGACCACATTGGCGATTATGTCCATTGAATAGGGGTTTCTATCCATCCTCCAGAAAGGTTCGATTACCATGTCCATGGCGGTAAAGGTAGTTGCATTCTCATAGTTCCATTCGAATAGATGTGCTACATAGCCTGGGAATGGATTACCAACGCTTTTCAACTTACTTTTAACCCAGGTGTGTATGGTTGACCCTGGACGGGGGATGGTCAGAACGCCCCTGTAGGTGGTAAATTCCTCCTCAATGTATTCCTGAAAAGGCCTAACGACTGCGGGGAGGCTTTGTTCGTCATTAACTATCAGGGGACCGGTGGGGAAGGACATCCCTCCTGCTTGATAGATGGAACTACCGACCACGGCCGGAACATCATTGGGAAATACTTTGGAAACCATGCTGTTCAGCCAGGGCCCTGACCAGGCCGTACTCATGCTCTGGACGCTCCTGGTGTTCATGCCCCCCAATCCCTCCTTGGCAATCGCGTCGTGCATCCATTTTACCTGCTTGTTGGTAAAAAAAGTCATATCTATTGAGGCCAGGAGGACGAAGTCGTAATTCTTCATTTCATCATAGGTTCTGGGGAAGTAAATTCGTATCATCTGAGTGACTTCGGACCCGCTTACCCCTCCAAAATCTCTGGCAGGGATGACCATGCCGCCGAATGAAGGCTCACTAAGCAGCCATCCTCTGATAACGCCCATCCGAGATTCTCCCGCTTTACAGGTAGCAATCAATTTAGCTGGTTCTGAGGAGTTCCCCCCCACAGCCGAAGGTAGAATGAGCGCGAAAATTATGGTAATCATGATAAAGATTAGGATAGGACGGAGATTCAATTTCAGCCACCAGCCGGGGTTCTCTCAGCGGGCTTCGGAAAGTTGGCTTTATCCTTAATAATATTACATTAGTAAGGAGTAGGAGATATGAGGAGTGGTAAATGGGGTTCTTATATCCTTGACCAACCTGCTGTTCATTTTTACCGACGAGCAAAAAGCGGCAACGATGTCAGCCTACGGTAATAATAGAATAGATATGCCGAACCTAAACCGGCTATCCACCCAGAGCTGCGTGTTCGATAGGGCCTATGTTACCCAACCCGTTTGTACGCCATCCAGATCATCCTTGCTTACCGGGCAATATCCACATACAAATGGCTGCACCGGAAACAATGTTCCACTTTCACCTGAGGCCAAGTGTTTTCCCGAGATGTTGCATAAGGGACGATATGCTACCGGTTATGTTGGTAAGTGGCATTTGGGGGACGAGATATTTCCTCAGCATGGTTTTGAGGAATGGATCAGCATAGAGGACCTCTACCGTAGATACTATCGACCCCATCGAGACCAGGATGCTCGCTCCACATATCACCATTTCCTGGCGAGAAACGGATTTACCCCCGGGAATGATAACCTATTTGGCAGGGGTGAGTGTGCCAGACTCCCGGAGAACTACACCAAGGCTGCCTATACGGCGGGGGAGGCTTGCAGTTTCCTTGATGGCCATCGGGAAGAGGATTTTGTTCTTTTCGTCAATTTTCTAGAGCCGCATATGCCGTTTTTTGGGCCGCGTGATGGTCAATATGAATCGAACGAGGTCACATTGCCGCCAAACTTCGGTTCGCCACCGGCCCAAAACCAGCCATTTAAGACCAGGATATTTTATGATGCCTACCGCAAGTACGGCCACGGGGGGTTTTCTCTTCGAACGGAGTCCGATTGGAGGAATATCATATCCAATTATTGGGGTCTATGCAGTCTGGTGGATACACAGCTGGGGAAAATTCTGGACGCGCTTGATAGAAATGGAATTGCTGGCGATACCATAGTTGTCTTCACCTCCGATCACGGTGACATGATGGGTAGCCACCGACTGCTCACCAAATGTGTGATGTTTGAGGAGGCCCTTCGGGTTCCCATGATGATAAGATTACCTGGACAGCAAGAATCATACAGAATAACGGAACCCACATCCCAAATCGATCTATTACCTACCCTTCTAGACTTGATGAATGAGGGAATACCCTCCAATCTTGAGGGAAGAAGCCTGAAGCCCCTACTAATGGGTGAAGAGAAGGAGAGCAAGGGGGAGGTATTCGTCGAATGGAACGGGCGCCATGAGGGGGAAAGTTGGAAGCAACGGGTGGTTGGTCAGGAAAGCGTGAAATTGCCTCCGGGTTATGATGAACAGGAGGCGTTAAGGGCCATTTCTGATGATGTAAGGACGGTAATAACTAATGATGGGTGGAAGTTTAATTGTTCAAGTTTTGGGGAACATGAACTCTACGATTTGAAATCCGATCCCTACGAGACCCAAAACCTGGCAGGAAAGAAGAAGAACGAGTTTCTCATGAACCAACTACTGGAGAGGATCAATTGCTGGCAAAAGGATACAGATGACGCAATATCGCTTCCCCGTAAAATAGGTTAGTCTAAAGGTATCTCTCTTTTTTCAGCCGATCATCCCCGGGGCATCCTCATGGCCCATATAGTTCATAAAATCCCAGCCACGCCGACGGCGGCCAGCAGTGACACGATTCCGATTACCAGATTCTGGAAAAAGGAGAAGGAGTCAGACCAGAAAGCGGCGTGAAAAAGTATGAATCCCATCCAACCCATAACCGCAACTACCGAGATTATGAGGGGGATCAAAAGGTGGCTGAATTCGCCAGAGATCAATAGGGTTCGCCAATCTTTTTAACCAATTCTTCAGATATAGAAAAGTCTTGCCCGGAATGTTAGCAAAGAGCTTTGGGGATTATTATAGGGAGAATTTGAAGCTGGTTGAGGAGGGCTTGGATTCCTTTCTTGAGAGCGAGGAAGAAAGGAGAATGAGGGCCCTTACCGAGTATTCGCTAAGAAAAGGGAAAAGGCTGAGGCCGGTCATATGTCTATTAACATCGGACATCTACGGCCTGAAACCAGAATCGGCGTTGAGAAATGCAGTTCTCATCGAGCTTATCCATGGCTCCACGCTGGTTCATGACGACGTAACGGATAACGACATTATCAGGCGAGATATGTCAAGTCTTTGGAAGCATTTGGAGGAACTTCCCTGCGGTAAGCCCAAATTGGAGCCACGTAATCTTGCGGTTTTGTTGGGGGATGGCATGCTGTCCAGAGCTCTGAGCCTTATACAGGACATAGACACCCTGGATCTGACGTCAAAGGTGATTCAGGATATTGCCCGGGGTGCGTTGCGGGAGGCCTATCAGCTCCAGGGAGGGAAAGGCAATTTAGGTGATTATATGGAAATAATTTTGCTCAAGACAGGGTCTCTATTTGGTCTGGCCACACAGCTGGGTTCTCGGGAGACGGCTCCCGCCAAGGAGGAAAGCATTGCCAGGGCTGTGGGGATACAGCTGGGAATGGTATACCAGATGGCCGATGACCTATCGGATGGTGACCTCAGGTTGGACAGGAACAGGATGGAGGACCTCCTACTTTTTAATTGCGGAAAATTCATAGCTAAATTGTCAGGGATGCCCAAAAACGAATACCGCGAAATCATGCGAGATGCACCCGGATATATAGTGAATGCAATGATGGAGGAGGGCGGGAAGTCCAAAAGGCTGGTGCTTAAGGGTGATAATTTTCATTGGGAGGATACCTAGATGGAGATAACCACCTGGATAAGGGAGCTAAGGGCTCCCTTCTTCACCTGTACCATCGTTCCCGTCATGCTCGGAACCGCCGTTGCCTGGTTCTCGACCGGGTCCTTTAACCCAATTCATTTTCTTTTGGTAATGGTAGGCACCATTTCAATTCATGCCGGGGCAAATATGGTTGATGATTACTTTGATTACCAGAGCGGATGTGATTTGCATCCGATATATGACGAACTGGATTCACAATTTTTTGGAGGAAGCAGAATTTTAACCGAGGGGAAATTAAAGCCTAAGAGCGTATATTATGCGTCTGTCCTCTCATTCCTTTTCGGAGCTCTAATTGGTATCTATTTCGTATTCAAATTTGGCTGGCCCATATTGGTTCTAGGTGTCACGGGAATTCTATTCGGATATTTTCACGTTAACTATGTATACAAATGGGGCCTCGCCGAGTTTTCATTATTCCTAAACTTCGGACCCCTGATAACCGTGGGAAGCTATTTTGTCCAGACCGGAAAGATGACAATCATGCCCTGGATCGCCTCAATCCCCATAGGGTTGCTTATGGCCTGCATACTTCTGATAAACCAGGTTCCGGATAGGCAGGCAGATGAGATATCGAAAAAGAATACGGTGGCGGTTCGGCACGGTGAGAAGAGAGCCGTCGATCTCTTTTCAGCACTGCTAATTCTCACCTACATCTTTATCGGAGGGACTGTATTGCTGGGAGATATGCCCCCATATGTGCTGATTACCTTCTTGACCCTGCCTTTGGCCATAAAGACCATATGGGTAGCGGAGAGGAGTTATGATGATCCTTCTGAAATCACGCCAGCCAATAGATATACCTACCAGAATCACCTCCTAACTGGAATCCTATTGACTCTAGGATATCTAATCCCAGGTGCCGTGGCCGTTTAAAATGAAGGTTTTGATAGCTGGCGGTGGTTTTTGTGGTGTGGAGGTAGCGAAGATACTTGAAAAGGAGGATCTTGAGCTTACTATCATAGACAAGAGCGGGTTCTTCGAGTACACTCCTAGCGCACATAAACTCGCTTTTAATCAAACCCAACTCGGTAATTTCAGGGCTCCCATCGAAAGGATATTGAGGAGTACCCAAGTGGTAAGGGGAACTATCAGGGAGATAACTCCGGAGTCCGTTATTACCGAAGAGGAAAGCTTCGATTTTGATATCCTTCTGATAGCTCTGGGAGCCAAATACCCGGTTTTCCTTGAAAATAAGAGGGATGTATATCCCCTTGGGACCCTCTCTGATGGGCTAAAAATCGGGGAGAGTCTCCCAAATGCAAAAAGAATATTGATAGTTGGAGGAGGTCTGGTGGGAACTGAGTTTGCTGCCGAGATGGCGACTAGGAGGGATAAGGAGCTGACCCTTGTTCATGCCAAGGAAAGGCTCCTGGAAAGAAATCCGGTGGAGGCCTCCGATTATGCAAAGAGATTCCTTGATAGACATGAAACACGATTGATTTTTGGGCAAAAAGTCATTTCCCATGAAATGGATTCCTACTTGACGGATAAGGGAGAGAAACTGAGTGCCGATCTCTGCATATGGTGTGCCGGTTTTGGTTGGGATTTCTCATTGATGCGAGGATTTGGTGTACAACCAAAAGGGGCTCTTCCCGTTAATAATTTCCTTCATCTGGATGGTTATTCAAACGTATTTGTTGGTGGAGATGCAAATGATTTCCGCGAGGAAAAGAGCGCCCAGAATGCCGAACGTCAAGCGTGGTTTATATCCCGAAATATCGTTAGCAGTATCAAAGACCTTCCCTTGAGGCCTTATACGTCACGTAAGGGACCTCTGGTAATAAGTTTAGGTAAATCAAATGGCCTGATAATCTACAAGGGAAGGACCTTTGCTGGACCTATTCCGGCTTTGGCGAAGAATATTGTCGAGAAATACACCTTGAGCAGACAAGACGGGATCATGAGGCATTTGGGCTTCTAGGGGAAACCACGGGGTGAAATGCAAAGATTTAGTGCTTCTGGAAATAATCCTGATGATATTCCTCTGCCGGGTAGAAGGGCTCCAACGGTAGTATCTCTGTGGCCACGTCAGTTCCAGAGTCCTCCAACTGATTCTTGGTTTCCTCGGCCAGCTTCTTCTGTTCATCGTCATGGTAGAATATAGCCGTCTTGTACTGGGAACCTCTGTCCAGTCCTTGCCCTCCTGCATCCGAGGGATCTATGTGGTTCCAGAAAATGTCGAGAAGGTCCCCATATGATATCTCGTCGGGATGATAATATACCCTTACTGATTCGTAATGGCCAGTAGTTCCCCGGCAGACCCTTTCATAAGAGGGATTCTCGATTTCTCCCCCAGTGTAGCCACTGATTGCCTCTTCAACACCTTGAGCTCCATCAAAAGTCGCCTCCAACCCCCAAAAACAACCCCCTGCGAAGGTTGCTTTTTCCAGATCAGATTTCTCGAGTTCATTAAATCCTTTACCGGGCACGTAATCATTTCCTCCGCTCCAGAGCGAAAACAGAGCTATAACCACAAGCATTATGGCAGCAAGCAATAAACCCTGAAGTGTGTCCATGATTTAAGGTATTCTATGGACATATAAAGAGTCACAGACGGTAGATAAATTGACCCTTTTCAGCATTCACTAGCTCAAATTGCAAAAGCTTATGCATGATGAGGTATAATGATATCTTGAGGTGATTTTTTGACCAAGATACCAATATCTGAAATAGATTCCATTAGCGAGGCAATGGAGAGTGATAGATACTCCATCCAAATGAAAAGGGATCCGGATTCGATTGTGCTTGAGAAGGGGTCAAAGAGGCTAAAGATCAATGGAAATGGCAAGGTTAGCGGCTCAATGCCCCTCCACAATTTCGAGGTCCATAATGCCGAGAGCATCGAAATAGAAGAGAATGAGGTTACGGTATATTTCGACGGTGGTAAATACGACTTCAGGTTTTAGAATCATCAATTAGAATTCAGGTCCCCGGTCCATGGGCATGTAGGAATATTCGATTTCCTAATTAATAACTGGAAGAACTAACTGACTTGGATAATTAACATTATGGTGAATAAAGTTACTTGAGGGAATTCTATTAGGATAAAAATTGGGAAAGTCGCTATTGCCAATATCCACCCTAATCCTTGAGCCGGCGTGGAAAACCTTCCAGATGGGCATCATTTCAATTTTAAAATTGTAGATCTTTCCGGATATTAGTTCATGGGGTTCTCTGTGGGACTGAAAGTGGGACCCTCTAAGCGCTCCACTTGTAAATACGGTGGATTTCCCTCCCGGCCTAACCTCCGTTAGTTTTGCTATCCAGTCCACGTCCCCTGAATCGGTCGATGCAAATAGATTAAGAATTGGAGGACCTGCAATTTCCAGTCCCTTTTCGAGTTTCCCGGTTGTATAGCTTAACATCAGCTTCTCGGCCTCACTAATGTCTCCCTTCCTCTGAGAAATTGTGGGAATGGGATTATCGGGGTCATGGTTGATAGGATCGGGCTCTTGCCCTCTCGGGGCCTTACAGACCAGAATGCCCTCATTATCCTTGTGCACTCCCTGTTTCTTCACATGGGAAAGGAAGTACCTCTTTTCCCGGGTCTTTGGTGGCCATGTTGACTGGAAAATCCACTTATCTCTTCCCAATACGTAGGCCCTGATCGGCGGTTCATCCATTATGCCGTTTTCACGCCCCTTGAGCCAGTAATCGAACCATCTAAGCTGGGTTCCTGTCATATCAAATCCTTCCCTTCCGGCATGGAACCATGGACCTATTATCAGCTTTTTCGGGGCATTTATCTCCGTGTAACTCCTGATGGTGCCCCGGATGAAGAAGTCGAACCACCCGCCATAGCAGTATATAGGGGTGCTGATCTTTTCAAAAATGGAGCCCGGCGATTGAGCCTCCCAGAACTGACCATAGGTTTCGTTTTCCATCCACTGGTGTAGAAAATCAATGTCATAGAGGCCGCGCCCTTTCGACACACTTTCCACAGCTATCCGGGCCCTGGCATGGTTTATTCTCCTCATCATACCAAGTATTTCTTCTTCCTTCTCCTCCTGGAATCGGAGCAAACCGGGCACGTTTGGCGGTGTTATATGGGCTAGGTGAATTATGGACCACCTAATCATGAGCATATTCAGAATACCACCGGGATAGACGGCCTCGTGATAGATATCAGCCCCCGCGTATCCGACGAACATGGCCTTTAGCCCAGGTGGATGCTCTGCCGCCAGGAAAAGCTGGTCCATCCCCAGGTAGGAATTGCCCACGGTGCCTATCTTCCCGTTGGACCACGGTTGGGCTCGAATCCAGCGTATTGTGTCATATCCATCGGGGCCATCATTGACCAGAAATCTAAACTTCCCTTCGGATATACCTGTACCTCTTACCTCGGCCTCGACCACGGCATATCCTCGCCTGACGAATTCCTCGTGTGAGTGCTTATCCCGCGAATTAGGTGGTATGGAAACGTCATGGTATGGGTTACGTATAAGAATTGTAGGAAAAGGCCCTTCTGAATCCGGGCGAAACACTTCAACATAGAGCCTAATGCCGTCCCTCATGGGTATGTAGGTTCTATCAACCTCTCTGGGCTGGTGGAGAGCAATTCCCCACGATGGATCGATCTCCTTTAAGGCCATTCTCAGCATCTTCCTGATTCGAATCATTCATCCTGTTTCTCGATATTGCTTTCGATTTGGATTAAAATAATGGTCAGTTTTCGATCTCAGATAATCTTGTAGTATTGATCTCTCTATAGTACCTCCTCTTGATCATCAGGGTCCAGATCACGAATCCGCTTAGCATCGCCGTTCCCGACACTATGAGATACTCCGTAATGTAGATCCAGAACAGTGCCCTTTGTCTCAGTCGCATTGACTCCGAAGAAATACTAGCGAGTCCATCCAAAGCTTCCTGCATCTGGTCCAGGGCTTCCTGATAATTGCCCTTCATATACGATTGGCTTGCCTCCTTCCTCTGTGCCTCGAGCTCGTCGAGAAGCGTATTAAGGGAGGCGGTGTTGGCCCCGAACCTATCGATGAAGTCTATGAGGGATATCATCATGCCCTTTCGCTCATAGAATGCCTTGAAGTTCGCCCGGAGGGTGTGTCCAAGTTCCAGGTCCTCGGGCACTGGTACGCCTGCTGGAAAGTATATCCTGTTCAGTACCATGTCAACGTGGTATTTCCAATCCCTTATCGCTGGGTTTTGAAACATGAAGTCCATAATGGGCAGGCATAAGGTGATCCCCTCTCCATAATTGGTGGACACGATAGCGTCCTCGCCACCAACCCTCCATTTGGCGTGAACCGTTGCCCCTGGTCGCGCATATATTAGGCCGGGGCCGGCGTTTCCCGTAAAACCTATTGGCTGCTTCTCGAAATCCGGCAGGTCAACTACGGGGGTCCTGGTTACTATTTCCAATCCGACTCCCGGCTTTGATGACTCCCCAATGACAACGTTCATGGGCCAAGCATCATAGATTACGGAGTTCATCCAATCCTGGGGTCGATTGCAGTATAGCATAGGATCAGTTAAACACGGTTGCCAGCCCATATGAATTAGGACCAGGCCCACGCCATCCTCGTAAATTGAGTCATGGATCCACTGCTGTTGCTCACCTGTAAAGACCCATGGCGGGGAAAACATCAGCTGTAGTACATCGACCTCAGAGGAGAAGCGGGCCTTGGTCCTGGGAAATTTTATCCGCAAACGTTTGCGGACCTCATCGGCAGGTAATCCATTGGCCGTCTCTATGCTGGAAAGGAGGAATATTCTTGGATCGGACCTTAGCAGCCCTAACGGGTATCTATTCACGTCCTGCCATTGATTTCCTACGGCTATGAGCCTGATCCTACCGGTTGAAGGATCCGTTTTTGCCGTGGAAACGCTCAGCATTAGGATCATCAAAGCCAATATTAGAAGGGTTAGCAGGCATTGATTTCTCTTCATCTCTTTCTCAGCTCTCGGTCCTTGGCTTAGTTTTCGATTTTTGTTTCAAGTCTTGTAGTAACTATCTCTGAGTAGAGTTTCCTTTTCACCATTAGTGACCAGATGATTACTCCACTGATAATTGAAATCGCGGTGACCGTCATCCATTCCGTTATATAGACCCAGCGCAAGGCCCTTTTCCTAAGCCTTGCGGAATCTTGAGAGAGTTCCGTTAACCCCTCTATAGCTTCCCTGATTGATTCAATTGACTTCTGATACTCGCCGGACAGATAATAATTACTAGCAGTCCCTCTTTTGGCGTCCAAATTATCTATCTTGGTGTGAAGAGGGCCCGTATTGGCACCAAATTTGTCTATGAAATCAATTAATGATAGCATAAGGGCTTTCTGTTCACCATACTGGGTAAATGCAGATCTTAGAGCATTTGCAAGTTCAGGGTCCTCCGGGACAGGAACCTGGGATGTATAGTAGATGCTATTGATAACAAAATCAGCGAAATATTTCCAACCCCTCACCATTTTGGAGGAGACACAGTCCCATCCCGCAGGAAGTGCCAATGTTCTACCCTCACCATAATCAGTTGAAACGATGGCATCCTGCTTTCCGTTCTTCCACCTGGCGTGCAGGACCGCCCCCGGCCGTGCCTCGACCACACCGAGGTTTCCCGGAGGACCACCGTAGGGCTGGCGTTCGAAACCTGGAAGACCAACCACCGGGGTTTCCTGGACTATTTCCACGTAGAGGGGGTTTTTAACCGTCTTCTCAAGTATAACGTCAATGGGCCAAGCATCATATATTGGCGATTTCATCCAGTCCCATGGACAATTACATGCCTCTATGATATTGCAGCTATGATACCCCATTTCAACTAGGACAAGCCCCAGTCCCGAATCATATATTGCGTCATGTATCCACATCTGTTGGAAATCGGTGAAAATCCCAGGCCGGGCGTCGAGGTACTTTATGGAGTCTATCGACTCAATCATTCTTTTTTCCGTGCGTGGAAATATGGTGCGAACGTATCTCCTGGCTTCATCCGGGGGTGCACTCACACCAGATCTAATGGTGCCAAAGTGGTGGATCCTGGGATCGGATTGAATCACACTCATCACATACTTGTTCTGCCCGTTCTGCTCTCCAACCACTAGAATGCGAATTCTGCCGGTATTGGGATCGACCTTCGGCCCAGCTAGAGCCGGATGAATAAGGATTAGGAGACAGAGGATTACCATAGAAGATGATTTGACATGTGTAATCTTAGACTCCCTCCGATGACAGGAAACTGGGTAATGAAGTTTGATACTCTCCATTCGTAAAAATCAACACAAGGTGCAGCATGCTTTTCCTGGTGGGGACCATGGCCGGGTTGATAGCAAAGCTAATGAAGATCTGGTCCTCCTTTTCTAGACCGTCGAAAATCAGCTCTCCTACAGGAGGCGCCTTTTCCATCCTTATGCTGGTCCCCTGCTCAGATACCCTCTGTGAAAACCTAGTTAGATTTTCGTTTCTCTGAATCGTAATATCTATTATGGATCGATTTCGGTGGAGGAAAAAATCCCGGCTGCCGCGGAAATACTGGAAACCACCACCCTCTCCTTTGGGATTGAGGAATACATGCCCGGTGTGAAGCGTTCGAGTAACGGGATTGGGGGCAATCACCCTATGGGGATCGGTCAAATCGTGGACCATCCCCTGGTAATTAGTACCATGGCCAAAAATCTCGAATTCCGTTTCAATAGTTCTATTCCGAACATGAGGGTAGTTTTCCATGCTGGAAATCATGGAATTTAACTCGGGGATTTCCAGGAATAATTCTGACCAGGAGATATTCTGGGAACGGTTTGTTTGGGGTAGAAGAGATGTCTTATTCTCAAGGCATAGAAAGCTAATCTCAAGGCGCTCAATTGGTTTTCGTGCGACAAGACCAAGACTATAGGCGTAGCGTCCTTCCTCATTCGGAATCCTATAACCCGAATGGACTGTGGGTAGATTCCATCCATGCTTAAGGACCTCTATGGGTTCCTCGGGTTTCTCGCCCACGAAAAGGACGAATGCCGCCGTGGATACCACCAGGGCGATGATGATAATGCCGAGAAGTCGTCTATCCATTGTCGAGATCACCCTGGCGTGAAGTTGATGTAAAGCAGTATCTATATACCATAGCCAGTGTTGCTCCCACGGCAAGGATCACCAGCGCATATCTCAGATAAAGAATTTGCTTTTGGTTTTCCGACGCCCTCCTTACTTGATCCTTGACCTGCATCATTTCCTCTTCATAATCGGTTGAGTCGGATTCCCACTGGGTAGATTTGTCCTGATATCGATTCTCTCGATTCCATGCATAAAGGACCGAATTGGAGAACAATATTCTGAATTCTTCTTGGGAGGTGAAATGACCGAAATATGTTGGAACATCCGGAATTGAATCTCCGGTAAAACCGGCAAATGTAATGCATGTACCTTGGGATTCGTGGACTAGCAGAGCGGGGGCCCCGCGGGTCGATTCCCGATAAAGGACCGTGACATCGTTCTCGTTTCCCGGGGGAACAAGCTCCCCGGTTTCCTTATCTATATGCATGATTATTCTTTGAGTCCGTATTGAGAAGGATCCAATATCCTGGTTTATTTTATTCCTCTCATCAATATTCAGTGTGTGGGAAAATGTACCGGAGTTCCTATCGTATTCACCGGTCAAGTAGTAACTTGCATTTAGGGCAAACACGTCATTACTGGCATTGCGCGTTGTTGACTGCCAGCCCGCAAAACCCATTCCGATGATTCCTCCACCTTCATCAAAGAAGGTTTTGAGATGTTCCCCCATTCCCTCGTCCTTATCGTGATTAAAGACTCCAACCAAAACCTTGACATAGGGAAAATAGATCATGGCTCTAAACAGTTCTGGGTCCGAAAGCACGATCACTTCGGCTTCAAGCCTTGAATCTGACCTGATGATATTGGCCAACTCTTCTCCATAACCTCTATTTCCTTGAGAATAGATGAGGACCAAAGGCATAGGGTCCCCTGTTTTCTCCCCAAAAGCAGCGATCGGAAATAATGAAGAAAGGGCAAACAGGCAAAGGAATATGCTGACCAGGCTTTTCACGTTCTCGAGGTGGCTTTCTCCTCATTTTTAAGTATTGCTGGGATCATCCCTCAAATAAGCTTCAGAAATAGCGGACTCTGCATTTTTTTTGTTACCCTATGCGAATTCAATCAGGTCCCCACGATCAATTTCCTGGTGTAAGATAGTGATCTGCTGGCTAGCCTGTCTAGGTTGTCCTCCGAGGTTCCTCCTTCCACCGTGGAGCACATCTCGTATGAGAGGAATCCATCGAAACCGACCTCCTTAAGTGAGTTTATGAAGGTCCCATAATCGACGGCTCCAGTTCCCATGGGCACGGCTAGGACCCGTCTAAATGTGAAGTAGTCGCCTTTACTCCGTCCATACACGAACCTATAGTCGCTGGTATGGCTGTGCATGATCAAGTCACCACACTTCCGGACGGACTTGGAGAGGTTCTCCCCCCTCTCAGCCAGGAGAGGGGCATCTAAAATTACTCCAAGAGATTTTGACCCGATCTCTTTAACCAGAGCCAATATCTCATCGGTGTACGAAGCCAGTGAGGAGTGATTCTGGAGCCCGATTCTGACCCCCTTATCACCGGCCATGTCACAAGCTTCACCCAGGCTTTCCACCATCCAGCTCCACTGCTTTTCGAAGGGAACCCCAGGATGCCGGTACCCGGAGTAGACCCTGACAAGGGGGCAATTCAATTCTCTAGCCATGTCCAGAACGGAATCCAGGTACACGAGTTCCTTCTCCAGTGGGGCCATATCCGGATGCTCCATTCCCCGCGAGAAATCATGATAGCTTGCGAGACATGATATTTCTAGCCCTGATGACTCTACCTCATCTCTAATCTCGGTTAGCTCGGACCGACTGAAGTCCAAGGGAGACAAATGAGGCCGCTTTGCCATTAATTCTATACCGTCAAAGCCCAATTTCTGAGCTTTTCGAATGAATTCCGAGACTGATAGTACAGTCTCCGCTCCCCATACGCCGGAATATCCTACAGAATGCAAAGCAACCTTCATCATATCGCCATCTAATTATTACCCAACTAATTTGAAAAGCTTGCCCCTGGACCTCTTAGCATATACCATTTGAATCTAGTATAGGATCATATCATCACTTACCCCGGTATACCTGCAATAATGATATTGAGGAGGGATACAGGCCTGGGAACAAAGTACTGCTAGATTAAAGTTCTGGGAGGATCAACTTCATTTCAATCTGTAGTATATCCTCCGATTATTCTTTCCCTTGTTCTTTGCTTTTATGAAGACAACCTCCCCAACTTCCTTAAGGTTTCGGACATGGCAACCGCCATCAGCCTGTTTATCGATCCCTTCTATCTCGACAATTCTCAACTTCTCTATCTTGGGTGGAAGAGCCGAGGCCAGCTTAACCACTTCCGGTATTTTCATGGCTTCGGACCTGGGTAGCCAATAGGAGTTCACCGGTATATCCTGCTTGAAAAGTTCATTGGCTCGATCGATATACTCTTGGAACATATCCTTGTCAAAATCCTCAAGATCAAAATCAAACCTGCTCCTATCAACCTCGATATTATTTCCTGTAACCAGAGCTCCCGTTTCCTGGCAGATGAGAGATATGAGAGCATGTGCCGCGGTGTGACTACGCATCAGAGTATGACGTCTATCCCAGTCAAGGATGCATTTGACCTCATCTCCTGCCTCAAGGCCTTCCCTGTTTACCTCATGTGAAATTTTGCCGGAGAATTTGCCAACGTACTCCACTTCAAAAATTTCCTCCCCCCTGATTATTTTTCCTTTGTCATAGTCAACCCCTCCGCTCTTCGGGTAGAATATTGTTCTGTCCAGAACAACGTACTTATCATCCTTTACCGACTTCACTGTCGACTTGCATTCTCGCTTGTAGCAATCCTGGAGGTACAAAGGGATATCCGCCGGCGGTTCACAGCCTTTCATAATTCTTCCTCGTAAGTAGAGCGATTTGAACACAAATAGATTTTACCGTCCTTATGGCATGTAACCTTAATTCCGGGGCGTTATTGGGAGCAACGCAACAGAGAAATAGGACCCTTTTCGGAGAAGTCATTGGAGAATCAGAGATGGATCTCGAAGTAAGATATCATATGATGCGCCCCGAACAGGTGGTAGAACGACGAAGAGATTGTCCCGTTGCCTATATCCCGATTGGTAATCTCGAGTGGCATGGCGTCCATAACCCTATGGGTTCCGATACCTTACAGGCCGAGGGTTTAGCCATAATGTGTGCCCAAAAAGGGGGAGGATTGGTCTTTCCCCCATTATATTATGGAGAGAGCAGACTGGAGTCCTTGATGGAAGCCACCTCCTCCGACAGAGGGGAAATCGCCAGGGGAATGGAACTTTCACCGGATAACTTTTCTCCGCAATGTCACCCCTTTGGCAAGACCGAGCAGGTTTTAAATTATCAGAAACTCCTAATCCACATCCTGGCAGAGGCCGAATCATTGGGTTTTGAATTGGGGGTCCTCGTAGCCGGGCACTATCCGTTAATAGACCATGCGAGGTCAGCGGTGCTCATCTTCAATCAAAGACACTATAGTAAGCGCCAGGGAATGCTGGCCTGGGCCTTTGTGGACTATCTTTTGATAAACGAACAATATCCTGAAGCCGGTGATCATGCCGGCGGTTGGGAAACCTCTCACCTGCTAGCTCTACACCCTGACTCGGTGGAATTGGATGCACTTCCACCGAATGGGGAGAAAATCGTTGGTACTGGGTGGTCGATGGATCCCAGAGATTCAAACGCCAGCTTTGGAAGGGAAACCCTGGAAGCAGCAGCCGAAATCGCGGTCCGGAAGGTTAAGCATAGGCTTGAAAATAAACATATTTACCGCCAACATGGCTGTTCACTACAGGAGGGGTTGTGGAAGGAGAAAGATTGATCCTTTTATCTCCATTAAATCCAGTTTAGAGATGAGGGGATGAAGCATTGAACTTGACGCTGCTACCGCTAGGAGATCCGGCTTCAAATGTCCTGGACATGCTCTGTATTGGTGTGCCCAGATGCTTCTACTCGATTTTCACGACCTGCAAGATCCAAGAAGAACAGGACCTCCCAGGGGATGCATACAACCCGGATCGGAATCAATATGATTCCTCAATTGTATTGAACAACATTGGGCATACCCCCGAATTGCCAAAATCAGGTAAGCTATTAGGTGTCACCCAACGTGATATGTATGCTGGAGATCTCAATTTCGTGTTCGGCCAGGCCCAATGCCCGGGCTCTATAGCCGTGATCTCCACCCATCGTTTAATTGATACTGATAGGGAAGGGCTATTTCTGGAACGAAATTTGAAGGAGGCCACACACGAGATAGGGCACACTTTTGGTTTAAGACACTGCTCCAATCAAAGATGCGCCATGAGTTTTTCCAACTCCATCCTGGATGTTGACAGAAAGCTGCCCCTTTTTTGCGCGAATTGCAGGAATATGTTGGGTCTAGAATCAAAAAGTAACGCGACATGTTCATAACAATAATACTTTAGAAACATACTAAAATATTCAATATAATGCAATAATACGGATAAATACGCCAAATTCTTGGCGTATTTATCATTTTTCACACTAAAATTCCGAAATATTTATAAGATAGTAGGCAACTCTCAATACGAGGATCCGACAGGGTGGATCTGGAGCAATCGGCCATGCAGACCAGCCTCAGTATGTGCCCAAATGAAGTGCCTAACGGAACCTTCGGAGAAGACACTCAAAGGCTGGTCAACCACGCCCCCCTCCTCGTCTGCCTAGTTCTCGGCTTCTTGTTTCCCTCCCTGCGATAATAGAACTCCCTTCCCTGAAACCAAATGCAGGGCCGCCCTGCCGTGATCCCCACTTCGATCCAGACCCAATTTCTATAGGGAGATTATCTCATCCTTAGCGAGGATATATCCTCTTATCTGGGCCTTTGGAGCATCGTCAACGATGTAATTAACGATGAGGATGGAGTCATCTTCCCTAATACACCACCCAGTGTACCCGGTGTCCGGAGAGGTGCTTCTATCATAATCTATGGGAAATATGCGACCTCCCGCACCATCTTCTAATCCGTCAAATAGCATCCCGGGGTCCATGATAGCTCCAAGAACTAGGGTGTTCTTCATCCCTTGTCCTATGTAGCATCTGTAGGTCACAAGAACCTTTTCTTTCCACCACTCGGCAACCGGTCTGTGGCATCCAGGTAGAGGAAGGGTTTCCGGCTTTTCCCATTCCCCCAGTTCCGGTTTCAATATGGCTTTGTATCCGGGTCGACCTAGGCCGGAGTTCTCCCTCATGATAAATAAAAGGCTCCCTTCATGATTCAAAAGCGATCCCTCACATAGGTTCAGATCCGGATCAGCGGCCACGATTGTCGGCTGACACCAGTTCTTCCCATCAGATGATGTCCAGAGCAACTGTCGAAGATTTCCCGTATATGGTGAGAGATCATGAGTTCCCAGAGCTAAGGTGCCATCGGGAAGATCTCTCACCTTGTCCGGAACGATGCCCTGAACGCCGGTAGGTTCTGGTCCTTGCCAATTCTGACCGTCATTGCTCCACCACAGGTATACCTCAAATTCCCGGGTGGTTCTTTCGGATTCCGGCCATTTTGTTAAATCGCAAGCCAAAACAAAACGATCCCCCATAACCTGCGAAATTCGAGGGCAGTTCCATCCTGCAGTCTTATTCACCGAGCCTCTGGTCTCGGATATTATCTTTCTCCGGGTCCAGGTGGAACCGCCATCGGTACTGGATCTGGTGACGATGCGAGTAAAATTACCTGGTACATGTCCCTGGCTCTCGCGATAAACGCAGACCAGAGTTCCGTCATTCAAACTAACAACATCAGGAAAGCACTCGTAAACCGAGTCATTCCTGGATATCGTAAAGTACTCCAAGAGTACACCGTTACTCAGAAGCATCCAGACTAATCACCTTTTTGTGTGATCGCCCTGAGAGTCAGGCCATGCCGTTGAAATCAGGAAGTGAGGACTTCGAGAGGAACTGGAGTTTTCATATCGGTGAACTAGGGGAAACGGAGTTCTCGACAATCGATCCATCGAGCTATGAGAAGGTTAGGCTTCCTCACACCTTCAATTCTGGTGACACCTTTGATCAAAGTAGGGGCTATTACCGGGGTCCCGCATGGTATTTGAAGGAGTTCGACACATGTCATGAACCCGGAAATAGGTATTACCTGAGATTTCACAGAACCTGGGGATCAAGCAGGATATGGCTAAATGATGTGTATCAGGGCGAATATTACCAGGGGCTTTCCGGTTTTGAGATTGAGGTAACGGATGACATAAAGAGAGGACGTAATGTCCTAGCGGTGAGAATTGACAATTCTCACCAGGCCGGTTTACTTCCCGGAAAAACGATACCGGACTATAATGTGTACGGAGGGTTATGTGGAAATGTTCAACTGGTAAGTAAACCTGGAGAACACCTAGCTTGGAGGTCCGTATTCTTCAGATCTCTGGACCCCAATCATCCGGAAAAGCTCTCAATAGATTTGGAAATAGCTAGGGACGGGGACCACGAGGGGGATTCGGCTATCCAGGTATCGATTTGCGATCAAGATGGGGAGGCTGTAGTTGAAAACACCCATCCCATACAATCAGGAAAAAACCATGTCCACTTAGTTGAAGAGATTCCCAGTCCGAGTCTATGGTCACCTGATTCACCATACTTGTATGAAGCCAGAATCAGGCTCATGAAGGAGGGACAAACCATTGACCAGGAGACCGTAAGTTTTGGAATTAGACACTTTCATTTCGACAGCCAGAATGGATTCAAACTAAATGGAAAACGGGTCCAACTGCGGGGTGTTAATCGACATGAGGATTTCCCGGGTCTTGGAAACGTTTTGCCGGCTAGATTCAACAATGCGGATGCGGAAATAATAAAGGACCTTGGTGGTAATTTCGTGCGAACATCTCATTATCCTCAGAGCCCCTCTTTCCTGGAGGCGTGTGATCGGCTTGGAATAATGGTTTACGAGGAGATAACTACCTGGCAGTTCATAGGAGGAAAGGATTTTCTGAAAAGTGCAGATCGGATTATGGACTCGATGGTCAGGAGGGACAGAAATCATCCCTCGGTCATATTATGGGGGATGATGAATGAGGGAAGATCTCCCAAGCTCTTAAGGCAATTGAGGACAACCGGGAAAAAATTGGATCCTACCAGGCCCACGATATATGCCGATAATAAGCTGGACGAGGGCGGTTATCTAGGGACCATATCGATGCCAGATGTGCTGGGCATAAATTACAGTCTGGACGAGATCGAGGATTTCCATGAGGATCATCCAGAAATAAGGCTCCTGGTAAGCGAACATACCAATGCCGATGGGACCAAACGTGGATGTTCGGAGGCCGAGAAGGAACAGGCACGCCGAATATCCGAAGATCTAGACATCATCGAATCCAGACCCTTCATTGCCGGCAGCACTCTCTGGTCGATGCACGATTATGGAACTGACTACGAACCGGTGTGGCCCATACAGAAATCCGGTATACTGGACATCTATAGAAATCCAAAGGAGGCCTACCACATGCTTCGTGCCAGGTGGAGTGAGACTCCCGTTCTTCATCTGGCCTCGGATTGGAATAACGCCCACCAGGAGGGTGAAATGGTGGAGGTTAGAGTATACACTAACTGCGAAACAATACAATTATTCCTTGGTGGAGGGCCCGTTGGAGAGAAAAAAGGAGCCAATCCCCAAATCTGGCAGGTCCCCTTCCGGGATGCCGAACTTAAGGTTATTGGAATTAATGATGGGGTTGAGCCGGTTAGCAGATCCATAATTTTGCCGGGTGAGCCCGAAAAAATCGAGCTAACCAGTCCAAGAAAAATACGTTCCGATGGAGAGGACTGCATATTGCTGGAAGCCAGGGTTACAGATGGGGAAGGCATTATGGTGCCGGACCATAGATTTAATATCTACTTTGAATGTGATGGTCCGGGAAGAATTATTGGGATTGGAAATGCCCGGATGGTTCCGACAGTTGATGGAATCGCCAATATTGTTCTTTCTTCGGATATCAAGAGGGGTGAGATCGTGGTGACCGCTTCTTCTCATGGGTTAAAAAAGGCGATGAGGAAAGTCGAGGCTTATTGAGGGAAAAAGGAGATTAGCGGCGATTCGAGGTTCATTTAATTTTAATGACGGACCATCGTTGATGGGACAGGGAAATAAAACCATTTCCCTGTATTTGTAATACCAAATTAAGAAATGATATGTGACGGAGGATAGGCTTATAAGCAATCAAGTGAACGCTTGGAGTGAAAATCATGTTTGGACATAAAAAAGCAAGCCTATTTGTCATAATTTGCCTTGCAGTTCTCTCCGTAGGTGTGTTAGCAGCTTCGGTGGACCCGGTTCTTTTCGATGATTGGCAGGCAGGAGACGCCGATTCGGAATGCGAACAGGCCGACTGTGATGCTGAATATGCGTATAAGATAGATGAGTGGAATGAGCCCGAATCAATGGATGGGTCCTACCTAACAGGACAGGGAAACACCATCACCATATCTAACGATGATGGATATACCTTCGATTGGGATTCCCAATGGTCGGTGACCTGCGTGATTGTCAAGGCTGCAGGCAAGGCGAATGTATTCTACTATCCTAATGGCGCTTATGGCGATACTGAACTCTTTGCGCCAATGCGTGTTGTGGGTGGTGCAGACGGTACTTACCAGATAAGTCACGTTACTTTCTGCTATAATAGTCCCCAAGAACCTCCCACCGTCCCCGTGCTTCCCCTGATGGCGATTCCAGCGGGCTTGACAGTTGCCGGTTTATTGCTCCGAAGGAAGAGAGATAAATAGGCTGAATCTCCCTTTAGCGTCCTGAGTCAGTTCAAAGAAAGGACCTCTTAGACTGATCTTTTCGGAAAATTTATGCCCTTATCCAAGCGTAAACGGACACCAAATAGCTGAATTCCATTCTATTATAGCTCAATCGAAATCGAAAATAGTTCTTCCCTTCGAGAAATGCATCACAAACCGGCAGTTGCTGCAAATCATGAGAATCACTTTGTGAGCGGTGACTCCCTACTTGCTATCGATCTTTCCCTCTTCCTTTTCGAAATTAGTACCCCCGCAGAGAGGGCATTTGAGATTAGCGGTATTCATACTATCACATTGATCCATTTTATTCTTTTTAGTCATCTCTCTGAAACTTTATTGATCTTCGGTGAAGATCACAGCTCATTGATAGGAGGCAGTGCCGAAGATTTTCTGCTTACTCGATTTCAAGCAAGATTATTTAGATCTGACGTTAATAGGCTTTCCTATGAATGGGCGTCATTTCTTAGCCACCCTGGCATTGTTATCCATACTGGCAACGCCTGTTTTTTCCACATCAACCAGGCCGAAACATATCCACCTAGGTTGGCTGAATGATACCAGAACCACGGTTACCATAAGTTGGCGGACCGAATACGAATCTCCTGGAATCGTTGAATATGGCTTGGACTCCAGTTATGGCCAATCAGTTTCCGGACCCAATGGCAGGATTCACCATGTGGAGCTCTCGAACCTTGAACCCGAAACCACCTATCATTTTAGATGCGGTTGTGATGGAGCCTGGTCAAGGGATCTAAGCTTCACCACCGCTCCATCAAGCCCTGAAACGCCATTCAAGTTTGTGGCCCTTGGTGATTCGAGAACCAATATGTATGTGTGGAATGACATCTGCGAGGCCGTATCAAAGAGCAACGCACCTTTCTGCATCCACACCGGGGACCTGGTTTCAGAAGGGGATCGACAGGAGCAATGGAATCAATGGTTTGAATCCGGTCAAAGCCTGCTTTCAGGGACTGTTTTCATGCCTACAATCGGAGGACACGAGAAGAATTCACACAAATATTTTGAGCAGTTCGCGCTTCCTGAGCCACAGCAATGGTATTCCTTTGACTATGGAAATGTACACTTCGTCGCTTTATCTACGGAGAACTGGATGGAGGGGCCCCAAAAGGAATGGTTGGAAAAAGATCTCTCGTCCACCGATGCCCTTTGGAAAATCGTATTCTATCACATCCCGATGTATAGCTCGGGAAGTCATGGACCATCTCCCCGTGTGCAACAGGCCTGGAGGGATATATTTGACCGCTATCACGTAGATCTGGTATTCAACGGGCACGATCACCTCTACTCCAGGTCCCTACCCATATACAATGGAAAGATGACCAATTTCACGGATAGAGGGACCATACATATGGTTACCGGTGGGGCAGGAGCCCCCTTGCATGGGGTTGAGCCAAATGATTTTGACTGGCTGGGCAAGGCTTTGACCATATACCATTACGTTATAGTGGAGGTCAATGGAAGTAGGCTTCATCTCGAGGCCCGTACCATCGATAATGAAACTTTTGATGTCCTTGATATAGACAAGAAGCTCTCACCGGACCTGGTGGTGGAGGACCCGGTCATGAATCCGGAGATACCTTCTCCGAACTCGGAGGGGGTCATATCTGCTACGGTGATTAATAGAGGGCACTTAACATCGAATGAAACCGATTTGATTTTATTATCCAATAGCACCGAGTGCCTGGAAATATCCGTCCCCTCCCTGGAGCCAGGCGAAAGTTGGAGAATGGAGGCTGATTGGAGTGGGGTGAAAGGCAAACATAACCTCACCATGATAATTGATCCACAAAACGAGATCGATGAAGGTGTAATGGAGTGGAATAACGGGGCCTCGTTGCTCGTTGACGTTTCACCCCCAAAACCGGACCTGATACCCCTCTCTTTGGATGTTGAAAGTGGAGATTTGATGGCTGGAGAGATCTCCACCCTTAGCACGACCGTCAAGAACATTGGGAACAGTGCCTCCGAGTCATGTATCTGTGTATTCTCGGCTGGTCAAATTCAAAGAGTAGCCACTGTTCCTGGACTATTGGAGAATTCAACAACGGAAGTAGTTTTCGAGAATATAGCCCTAGATGTCGGGGATTGGGAGGGAAAGATCATCGTGGATGGGAATCAAAGTGTCGAGGAGATCCGTGAGGGTAATAACTTGCTCGAGGTGCCGATTTCCGTAAGGGAGTTCATAAGCAAAAATGGCGCACATTATCCGAAGGGGGCTGTTGAAGGAGAACCCTTGATAATTAGATATGACGACCGCAATGGATCTCTTCCGCAGAATTCGGATTCCTGTGCCATAATTTGGGGAATCAACGACTGGAATCCTCCCGAATCCCGGCCAGTCAATACCGCCTCTAGTGACCAGGGTGCTGAAACGGTAATGCACAGGGGGTTGGGAGGTTATTGGACGGTCTACCTCCCGGTGACCAAAAAGGTCAATATGGTGAATTTCAAATTCAGAAATGGACAATTAACCGGAGACACTATTGATGATAACCAGGGGAACGAATGGATGGTTCCCACAAAGGGATGGGCCTTGGAATTAGTCGAGGAATTAAGGACCTCATTAATTCAAGCTAATGAGCAGGGACTTCACTTACCCAATTACCAGGAGCAGCTCGGACAGGCCAATGAATCCCTTGAAGATGAGGACTATCTGCGGGCGGTATCAATTGTGGGTAATGCGACCAGAGAGGTAAAGACCAGGACTCTGAATTCCTACTATGAGACGGTCAATGCCTCCTACTTTGAAGCGGTCAATCTAGGTGCTTCAATACCAAGAGGCCCGGTTCTGCTCAATGCAGCACAAGAGGCGATAGAGGAATGCAATTTCCGGGCCGCCAGGAGCTGCTTGGACAGGGTTAAAGGGATGGTCTTGGAGGCGAAGGAACAGATACCGGAATTAAGTCCCTCATTAACTTTATTCGTCCTGGTAATTATGGTGATCGGTATAGGGAAAAAGGGAAGCCAGGAAGGGCATTGATGGATAGGTACCAAGAGGGTTTCGGTAAAGGAATTCTGGTCAGTTACAAATCTCCAGTAACAATTTTAACCTAGAAATATTCCATCTCGCCTCATGAGTGTAGATAGCTCGGAAGCGGAAAGGCCAAATATCATCTTTATTCTGACGGATGACCTTGGTTACAAGGATCTTGGCTGTTATGGACAGGACAAGATTCTCACTCCTAACATCGACAGCATGCCCGCTGATGGGACTAGGTTTACAAACTGCTACTCGGGGAGTGCTGTTTGTGCCCCCTCGAGGAGCGTTTTGATGACCGGTCAGCACACGGGGCATACGAGGGTAAGAGGAAACTTCGCGAAGAAAGGAGGGGTTATGGTTCTTGATAACGGATCTCCTCAAAGAAGGGCAGGGATCAAAAGCGAGGATATCACCGTGGCCCAAAGGTTAAAGGAGGCCGGTTATTCTACTGGAATCACCGGAAAATGGGGTATAGCCGAGCCCAACACGCCGGGAATACCAACAAAGAAGGGGTTTGATGATTGGTTCGGGTACCTGAATCAGCGACGAGCTCATACCTACTATCCTCCATATCTCTGGAGGAACGGGGAGAAGGCTATCCTGGAGGAAAATATCGGCGACCGCGAAGGTTGTTACTCCCACGATCTGTTTACGGACTTCGCTTTGGAATTCATCGAGAAAAACGCTGATGGACCATTCTTTCTTTACCTACCGTATACCACACCCCATGGAAAATTCGAGGTCCCTGATCTTGATCAATATTCGGACAAACCTTGGCCGGAAAAGGCCAAGGCGTTTGCGGCTATGGTAACCCGTCTTGATAATGACCTTGGTCGTATATTTTCCCTCCTGGAAGATAAGGGAATAGATGAAAATACCCTAACCTTCTTTTGCTCGGATAATGGGGCCTCCAGCAATTGGGATGGATTATTCGAGAGCTTGAATGGATTCAGAGGAAGGAAAGGCGATCTCTATGAGGGCGGCATACGTGTCCCAATGGTAGTACATTGGCCGGGACATGTCCCTCATTCAGTGAGCGACTCTCCATGGTACTTCGCGGATTTCCTACCCACGGCTTGCTCTCTGGCCGGTATCGAGAAGCCTGGGAACATTGATGGTGTTGACGTAACCCCGACCCTCGTGGGTGAACCTCAGGAATTAGAACAAAGGCATATGTATTGGGAATTCTACTCCAAGGGTTTCCACCAGGCGGTTAGATTCGATAAATGGAAGGCAGTTCGGCACTCTTCGAAGGGTACGACCGAGCTTTACGATCTGTCGGATGACGTCTCGGAGAGCAAGGACCTATCTGAGGATAATCCTAAATTGGTACGGGAAATAGAAGCAAAGATGGATGAATCCCATGAACCATCTCCAAACTGGCCGGTCGGGGAATAGTTACCAGGGAAATTAGGGAAAATTAGGTTAAGCCCAAAGGGAAAGATGTAAGATGAAGTCCATCGTGGAGGAGGCTCTCAACCTAGGAGCGACTGAGGCGAAGGTCATTGGCCCCGGTGACATAGTCACCGCCAATTGGGTGAGGCTAAAATGCAGGTTTGGCTGCCCGGGTTGGGGAAATTCAATTACCTGTCCTCCAAACACTCCAAAGCCTGATGAGATTCGGAAGGTAGTGGATGAATACCAGGCTGCAATCCTCATTAGAAAACGGGGATCCTGGCCTGACTGCATGGAACGGATGGTTGAGCTGGAAAGGTTCGCGTTTCTCAAGGGTTACTATAAGGCCTTTGCCTTTTCCTGTGGCCCATGCCGATTATGCGATGATTGTAATCCGGAAAAGGTTTGTCCTTCTCCTGAGAAAGTTAGACCCTCGATGGAGGCTTGCGGTATCGATGTGTTCGCCACCGCCAGGAATGCGGGGATGCCAATAGACGTTGCAGGATCCCGGGATGAAAACCCCAACTATTATACAATGATACTCGTGGAGTAGGATTTCACTCCGTGTACGGCACCGTTCCCCATTCATCGGTGACCAGGCCATATTTCTCAATATAATATTCGGAGGATCTGAACTGGTCATTCCTCTCGTTTAGCATCTGGCCTAGCAGACCATCGAGCTCGGCCTTGAGATCACGGTACCTTGGGTCATGGCATAGATTATTCATCTGAAATGGATCATTTTCGTTGTCATATAGAAGCCAGGGACCCTCGAGGGTTCGAGCATAGGTGTATCTCCTGGTCCTCACCCCGCGGTACTCCTTCCCACCATTTTTCTTAACCCATTCTCCGAATGGCGAGTAACAGGCTATCAGCGAGGCATTCCGGGGGGATGGTTCGTGGTTTATCAGGTGACCCGAGTGATCCAACCCCTCGACCGTTTCAGGGGTCTCAAGCCCCGAAAGCCCAAGCAGGGTGGGCATGATATCAGGAGTGCTGATCGGGCTTTCTATAATTCTAGATCTATAACCGAACTGCCGGGGGTAGCGCAGTAGAAAGGGAACGAGAATTGACTCATCCCAGGGCCTTTGCTTTCTCTGTTCGCCCTGGGACCCGAGCATATCTCCATGATCCGAGGTAAATACTAGTATGGTATCCCTTTCCTGTCCCTGTTCCTTCAGGTTGTTAGTTATCTCCCCCATACAGTCATCCATGGCGGATACATGGGCGTAATACCCTGCCAGTTCCCTGGCCGCCTTCTCCCTCATCTCCTCGGTTACATTGGGACGTAACTCAACTTCCTCCGGTAGGTACATGCTTCTGTACTTCTCGGGGGCCGTGTGGTAGGGGTTGTGTGGCGGTCCCCATGAAAGAAATAGCAGGAAGGGTTGCTCTCCAGAGTTCTGTGCTATGAACCTTTTTGCTTCCCGGGTCTGGGCAATGGCATCGTACCCGTCCCATTTACTTTCCCGTCCGTCTCCAGTGTAGTAGTACGAGTCATTATACCTATGAGTGCATTCCTGGACCTTCCAGAAATCAAATCCCTGCCTCCTTTCCGGAGTTATGAAGTTTGAACGCCCATGTCCATCAAGGTGCCATTTTCCGATATATCCCGTTCGATATCCCGCCTCCCTGAAGCAATGGGCTATGGATTTGAATTTTGGTTCCAGGTAAACGTCGTTCTGGAAGATGCCGTGACTTAGTGGATACATCCCCGAGATCATGCTGGCCCTGGCTGGGCTACACACTGGGCATTGGGAGACCGCGTTGGTGAAATTAATGGATTGGCGAGCCAATGAATCCAAATTGGGAGTGTATAGGTTCCGATCACCGGAATAACCGGTTGCCTGGGCTCTCCACTGATCCCCAAAGACGAATATCACGTTTGGTTTCTCGGGACTCATCTCACGGTTCCTCTTCCGTCCTGATCGATAGTACCGGCGGGCCCATCAAGCCGCAAGGTATCCGGACGTAACCATCGGTCCATTCGTCTCCTTCGGTCTCAAACTTTGAAGGTCCCGTCCATTTCGGATATTTCTCCGTGAGATGTAAAGGCCCCAGCAGGTTACGACGGCTGCTTATTATTTCAATTTCCAGAGGGTTCTCCCCCGGTTCAAGGGCCGGGGTCACCTCCAATTCATATGGAGGCCAGCCAACCCTTCCCACCTCATTTCCATTGACTCGTACCTTGAATAGCACTCCCTCCCACTCGGGAACCTCTAAGAAGACCCTTTCCTCTTCATCTACATCAGGAGCTTCTATTGAGGTAGAATAGGTTATGGACCCACTGTAGCTTGGAAAACCTGAATCTGTCCAGTCTCCCAGGCCGAGTTCTTTCGGGACCTCGTATATGACGGGCTCCACCTCCTCCAACCGGGCACCAAACTCTCCCGTCAGGTATACGGTCTCCAATCCGTGGTCCTGACTATACTCCGTGGTCATGAGTATGGTGTTTCCTCCTTTTTTCAGTTGACCAGGTGGAACCCTGATCCTCTTTAGGCTGGGATCTATCCACCAACCCTCACCTTCATCGCGCTCCAGGCGCTTTCCGTTGAGCTCTATTTGGAATCTCTCGGGCTGCTCCAGTACTAGATGGCAGGGACCGGATGGAATTTTCTCGGCATTAAACCGGAAACGTATCGAGACCTCAACCTTTTCAAGATCGTCCTTTTCCTTCCGGGCCCACGGTTGAACCATCCTACCTCCCCTTCTTTGTAGGCCAATGGAATTTCGAATGGCGGCATCCATCTTCAGGATCTCAAGAGGGCCCTTCCAGGAACCTCCATCGATGCAATAGCGTCCCATATCCAGGGTGATCGCATTGGGCTCGTCGCGTAGTATTTTCCAAGTTAGAGGATCGATATCTATACGTCTGGATTCGGTTAGGTTCTTCCTTTCCCGTAGATCAGGTTTTCCATCAGGATCCACAACAAAAGCCCTACTTCCATAGGCATCTAGGTCGGTATTGAAGACCACACGGCCATCAGCGGAGTCCGAATCTAGCTTGAAGACATCTCCAGTCGAGGGTTCCCACTCCTGGACCTGGCCGGTGACGGGAATCTTTACCTCAAGGGGACCGCTTTTCGTGGATTGTTTGGTGTGGCAGATGAATAGATAATTCCGGCCCTCCTCATCTTCTCTCCACATATATAGGCAGTGCGGATACTCATTCCCATCGGAATCAATTATGGATATGCCGCGGCTGCCGGATGCGTCCAGTATATCCAGTAGTCTTTTTTCCTCAAGGGGTATGGGCATATTTTCTTCATAGATCCCATCCAATTCATCGCTTTCAATGCCGTCCACCCGGGAATCATGGTTAGAGATGAAAACGACATCGCATCCAGACCCCAATGCTGAGTTTAGCAGGGCGATGGTTGACGAACGAAGAGTCCAGGTTGGTGGAACAATTATGATCCGGTATCGAGCCTGACCAATAACCAGCTTTCCATCATCGATCCTGCCATGCCGGGAAAGTATTTCCTCGTCCACGAAATCAAAATCGTAGTGATTGCGGAGGAGCAGGTTCTCCAGGTTTTCCAAATCCCGATTCAGTTCTAATAGCTCGTCGGATTCTCGGTCAGCTGCAGAGTAGAGTCCCCATGCGCTCTCTATGGGGTGGAGGACCGCGATATCCCGGATCGCTCTTCCCTGGGTGGTGAGAACGTTTATTCTGGAGAAATAGTCCTCTACCAGGTTATATTCCCTCCACCAGGGCGACTGGAAGGATATTGATGCTGGATAATCCCTTTTTGCCTGTCCCTTCATGGTATACCAGGAGAGATGTTGGCACCTGAGGTTCACTCCCAGAGCTGCTTGCCAGTCGCCTACTGCCTTATGCTCTGCGAAATTGAAGTGCCAGCCGGTGCAGCCATAAAGCTCGCTCAGCATCCATTTTCTGCCGAACTGGTTCTTCACCGAGCTGCACTGTTTTGCGGTGGTTATCTCAGGTTCCATTCCGCCCTCTCTCTCCAGACCCTGTCCTCTGAGTATGTCTATCCCCGGGGCCTGCATGTGTTCGTAGAATCTCATTGCACTGCCAACCACGGCAGTCTGACTGAGAAGGTTCTCCTCCGATAACACATGGCCAGTGAATAGCAGATCGTGGTTTTCACACCAATCACCGACTTGTTTGGCGAAAGAACTGGTGAAGAGATGGGTAATTGTCTCGAAGTAGTCCAAACGAACTTTGGAGAACTCCTTTCCATCCACCCTGAAGAATAGGCTTGGTAGGTGTTCCACTAGATCATAGCCATGTCTATCCTGAAATACCTCCAGTAAGGAATCAGTCCAGGGGACGCTTCCCGAGGAGCCGTCGAACCTCAATCTTCCATAGTTTGGTTCATCGGTGAAGATGCCGGGCACGCCACTTCCCAATTCATTCCCCTCCCTATTCGCGTACCTCTCATGGGTCTTATGGATGAACTCCTGGACCGCACAGGGGGAGAGCGTATCCAGGTAGGTCTGGCCATTGTACCATGGAGAGGGATCCTCCCTGACCACCTTGAAAAGCAATGCACTCTCCTCCCCATCATTCTGGTCAAAACCGGGCTCTGCTCTTCTTAGGTCCCTAGCCAATCCATCCTCGATCTTGGCGAAGAAGACTGCGATTTCAGTTCCGTCCAAATCCAAGGAATCCGGGGCTATGACCGAGAGGCGAAGCTCTCTTCGTTGGTATTCGGGATTCTGGGTCACCAGTCCACCGGCAGCTCCCGAGGGCCATCTATCCTCGTCATACAGCCAGGCCTCCATATCGTTTTTCTTTGCCTCGTCGATACAGGCGCCAACAAGCTGGAACCATTCATCCGACAGGTATTCAGTTGCCAGCCCGACTCTGGAATGCATAAACGCGCCTCCCAGACCCATTTTATCAAAGACACGGATCTGACGGCGTAACTCGCTTTCCTCGAGAGGACCGTTCCAGGCCCAAAAGGGCTTGCCTCGAAAAGCTGAGGGGGGATCGTAAAAGTAGTCACTCAATGCCAAGATATCACTTCGAACAATTAGGCGAAGATGGAATCCCTGTTTAAATGTCTCGCCTAGATAGGTACGGGTAAGTATCTATCTCGAATACTTGCCGACCAGGACTGCCTTTTCGATAATCAAATCGTCCATAGCCTGTTCCAGGTCCTTCTTGCTTGAGCCTTCCCTCAAATCCAAGGTATCCTCAAGTGCATAGAGTTTGAAGAAGTACCGGTGAACTCCACTGGGAGGACAGGGGCCGCCATACCCTTTTTTGCCAAATCCCGTCTTCCCTTGAACCCCGGAGGGCTCTTCCCCTTCCTCAATTTTCTCGGTGTCGGAAGGGATATTCCAAACAACCCAATGATCAAATGTACCCATGGGTGCGTCGGGATCATCCATTACCAGGGCTAGGCTCTCAGTTCCATCGGGAATGTCAGAGAAAACCAATTCGGGAGAAACATCATCACCATCACACGTGTACTTTTTAGGTATCATTTCCTTATTTTCAAAAGCTGGGCAAGAAATCTCCAATCATAAACCTCCAACTACCTCTACTTATGATCCAACTTAAGCTTTTCGATATGAAAGAAAATTTTCAATTTTTCCCATGCCTTTCCATGGAGGGTTTGGACTCAGGAGGGTTCTTCAGGAAAACGAGGCGAAAGACTACATATACAACTATAATGAAGATCACTATGGGTGCAAATAGGGAGATCAGAGGCCCCAGATCGCCGCTGGAAGTCATCGTAAATAACCTTGCCAAGCTATCATTTAGCTAGAGGAGAAAAATCTATCATATTTTCCGGTTTAAGGCTCAAATGGGGACAATACTGCCGGTTAATGGAGAACTCACCGATTCTCTTCCCTTGACATAGTTGGCCAGTGCATTTACTGCACCAGCATCCAGGTTCTCTCTTTCATCCCCGTATTTTGCTGGTATTCCCTGGGTGGTTAGAAAACATGCATCATACTCCTTGGCTGGATCCAGTCTTTTCCCTCCCACATAGAACTCGTGTATTCGTTTTCCGCCGGGGTTTTCAATTTTAAAGTAGATATTAACTCCTAGGCATCTCTTGACATATCCCCCCATTTGCTGGTAGGGGTCGGGAGAGAACGTTCTCTCCAGGTTTTCCTCCATCATCTCCCATAGTTCCCTGCCACTGATTCTACATTTTGAGATTGGTGGGTTGGTGGGGACTATGTTCCAGACATCCTCCATTCTCATCTCTCCGGGTGGAACCGGAGCACCATATCTCCAACCATTTGAAAAGGCCAAATCCGCTTCTGCCTCTTCTGCGATGGATTTCAGAAGCAGGTTATCCATGGTGGACTCCATTACCGTATTGCGATTCAGGCCGGTCTCGGTCCTGCCAACGGTCTCTTCAAGCTCGTCTCTATAGGGGTCCATGACCCGATCAACGATCTTTTGGACATCCGGGTCCTGGGAAATTGAGGGGTCTACCGATATCAATTGGTGATTAAAGTCCTTAATACCGGAATTCCCGAGCTTGATATCGAGCCTGCCAATGAATGAACCATGACAGCCAGATTGAAATGCAACTGCCCCGTTAACCAACACGGCATCGTAAATTCTGTTGTGGGTATGTCCACTTACTAGGACATCTATACCATCAACTCGTTTTGCGAGTTTTAATTCCTGGGGATAGCCCAAATGGGAAAGTACGATAACTAGATCAACTCTTTCCTCCTGGCGCAAATGCTGGATGTGATTACGAAGCTCATCCTCTCCCATGGTGATGTGGATACCCTCGCTAAAGCTACTGGGCATGGTCTTGTCCACGATATTGGATATGATTCCCAGCACAGCTACCCGTAGCCCCCCTCTTTCCACGATCAGGAAGGGTTTGAATTCCAGCTCCCCGTTGTCCTTTCTGTAGGAGTTTATTCCCAGGACGGGATAGTGAAGCCTGTTTGATATCTCCTCGAACCTTTTAGGCCCATAAGCGAACTCCCAGTGCCCGGTCATGGCATCGAACTTGATTTCATTAAGGATGGGTATGAGCGCTTCTCCACGGCTCTTAACTGCCGGGTAGGTACCATGTATAGTATCTCCATTGTCCAGGGCCAGAACTGAGCCAGGGTTTCGTTCACGTGTATCCTTGATTATGGTAGCGATCCGGGCATAGCCTCCAGCTTCTCGGTAGGAACCTTGACCGCCGTCCCAGAAGAACTCCGAATGCGGTTCCATATAGGCATGACTATCATTCATCTGCAGAATGGTTAGATCCCAATTCTCCAATACATCTCCCCTTCGGGTGATTCAAGGAGCAATTGAATGGCTAATGAATATTGCCCCGCCATCGAATGGTGATACTAAAAGAGCCCAACTGATCATCAAGGAGACCTGTCAATGCTCATTTTTGATCTGGGTCATTGTGTCAATTTTCCATTTACCGTTTTCCTTGACGAAGGTGAATCTCTTCTTCTGAACACCACCCCAGCCCGGAGTTGATGAGGTCTTATTTAGGTAGAATTCGATAATTGCTTTCCTTCCATTGAATTCGATTTTCGTGATATTAATTATGCTTTTTCGAATTCCATTGTTAATCGCCATGTCTATGACGTGTTTGGTATTTGATTCGGTGAAGGCCGCCCTACGAAACTTTTCCGAACAACAAATTCGCAGTCCGCTGAGATTTCTATTTTGGTAAGCCCGGTAAAAATTTCGTAGAGTTTTCTCTGGTGTAGAGAATCCGCCTCCGTTTTCCCGGGAATCCCCAGATAGAAGTAGGTAAGCTCCAAAGAGCATTGATGATATTAAAACCAGGAGGACGAGCCAAGAGATGCGCTTTTTTCTATTCTTTTCCGGATTATTATCGTTCATAAATATTGATCCAAACCTCATTGGCATTCCTATTCTGGTTAGGATCCTCTAATTTTCGGACCCCAACGGAATTAGATACCTTTAGCCGGTATCAATATCAAAGGCCGCTGCCGATAGTGGGAAATCACAGACTACGGGACCTTGGGGTGGTGCGGCCGCCGGGATTTGAACCCGGGCTGTTGGCTCTCTTCGAGCATTACTCGTGGAAGGCCAAGGTCCTAACCAGACTAGACTACGGCCGCACATGGGGCCAGAATCTTGTTCACGGATTGAAAAATGGTATTCCGTGACATGATTCCCAAGTAGCAAGTTTGACCCGAATGGGCTAAGAAAAATGTGTTGGGAATTTGCTGGAAGGCATCATTGCTTTTTTTTAAAGGGATGTATCATTATTGATCTGATCTTCATTCTAGACCTTACCGCCAAAATCGATATAGATGAAGGACAGATCGTATTTTATTTATGGAATGGAAGTGAAATTAACCTAGGTACAATGGCTGAGATAAGAGTTGGATGTAGCGGTTGGTCTTACAAGGATTGGATTGGACCTTTCTATCCTGAAGGCACGGATTCCAGCGATATGCTCTCTCATTATCTCCGGAAATTTGACACCGTGGAAATCAATAGTACCTTTTACGGGATCCCCAATAAATGGGTGGTGAAGAACTGGCTCGAGAAATCCCCGGATGAGTTCCGGTTCTCGGCTAAAATGGTTCGGGATGTAACCCACGAAAACGAGTTGGATTCGGTAAAATCGGCCTATAGCAAATATATGGTAAACATGCTGCCATTGAAGTCAAAGATGGGGTCAATTCTAGTACAAATGCCCCAAAGATTCAAGGCCAGCGATGCCAACTACGATCTTCTCGAGGATTTCCTGGCGATGCTCCATGAGGATGCTAAATTCACCATGGAATTTAGGCATCGTTCATGGTTCGATTCCCAGACCTTCAAACTTCTGGGAAGATACAATGTCGCCTTTTGTGTCGTAAGCCAACCTCAATTCAAGGGCCTGATACCTCCCGAGGCAGTGGTCACAGCTAATCACGCTTACATAAGGTTCCACGGGCTGAACTACAAGAAGTGGTACGCAGGAAATGGGAACGCCCGTTACGACTACCTATATTCGAAAAAGGAATTAAGGGACTGGAAGCCCAAGATAGAGGAGGTTCAGGACGAGGCCTCCGATACGGTTTACGTCTATTTCAATAATCATCCTGCCGGACAGGCGCCCAAGAATGCAAAGATGATGATGGACCTGTTAGGGGTTAGCCCCAGGACACCGGATCTTTCAGGAGAAAGTGAACAGAAGAGGCTCTAGGATCTATTATCGTTTCCTTATTTCCAGCCATCTCTCCTCTTCGGATAGACCACTGAAGCCTTCCCAACTGCCGGATCTCTCCAGGCTGTCCAGCAATTCAGACATTCTGGATTTAAAGCCCTGAAGGATCTGCTTTAGTTGTGCCTTATCAACATCTGTTGAGGCCAACCACTCATTTACCGAGTCTGGAATCTCTCCTGAGTTGGCTTTTTGCTTGAAATCCTCTATATCCAGTTTCTCAGCAAGAATGGAGGCGATAAACCTTCCTGCTTCCCGAGGACCTCCTTCCTTTTTGTCCTTGAGTATCTGGTCAAATTCCTTCTGGCTCGGATTAAAATCGACCATATAGATCATTCCTTCCTATTGAGGGAGAAGATAAGTCTTTCATTGATTTCATGATTCTATTTTGAAATGTGGGGAAGGAATGATCGGTTCATTAACCCTTAAATAGCCGCAATTTAACTAGTCTTTGATGGAGTATCGCTGGCCATTCCTTGTGCTCCTCGCGGTATGTGTTGCCCCCTCAGTTCATGCCATTGAAGGCTGGGCAGTTATTGTGGAAATGAATGAATTTCCAGAACCATACGGTGATATACCCGTGAACTATCTGAACTCCGGAAGGCTCACGGAGCTGCTCCTATCCCAAGGATGGAAAGAAGGGCAAATCAATAGGAGTAAGGGCGCAATATTCTCGGAGGATATCGAATCTCTTCTCGGGTGGTTAGAAGAAAAAAGCGGCAAAGATGATATCCTAATCTTCTACATATTCACCCACGGTGGTTGGATGTCCAAAGTACTGGAATGGAATGAATGGTTCCCTGAGGCGTGGATGGATTTGAATGCCTCCAGGAAGCTGCTAATCGTGGATACCTGTAACTCCGGGAGTTATATTCAAAATCTGTCACGAGTTCCAGAGGGCCATATCTCAATCTCCGGATGCTCCCGGGGAGAGGTGGAGTGGGCGGGACTTGAGGAGGAAGGGTTGCCCATAATAGGCTCGGTCTGGAACTTCTATCTCACGTCAGCTTTCCTGAATCAGAGCGCGGATAACAACTCGGATGGATATGTGTCGGTGGAAGAAGCCCAAAGGTGGGCCTCCGAGGAAACACGGGCCTACATGGCAGACATGGTGTTCTCAGACCCAGATTTTTTGGACCTTTATCACCAGGAAGGCATCTACCCCGAAAGAATGGAGGGCTACCCCAATCCCCTCATTTTCGATAACTACGGGGGCGAGCTGGTTCTTGCGCTTGATTATTACGTTTCCCAATCGGTGGACTGGGTAGTCTTGGTTATTTTATTACTGATGGCAATTCTTGGTACATGGCCATCTATTTTATCCCCAGAATCTTTTCGAGGTTAAGATGTGCGATCTTTCGCTTAGCTTTCATTGGAATATCTGCCTTTACCAGGAAATCTATAATGGGAAGTTTCTGATCAGGATAAATGCAGTCGGTTCCGAATAGAAGCTTGTCCGAGACGTCCGTGAGAAATTCCATTGCGTATTGGGGGTCCCTTTGAAGAGCATTGTACCCGGACCCGGCGGATATATCGGCGTATAAATTTTGGTGTTCGGTCAGAAGCTCCGGGACCCTACCACCTCTCTTGATCGGGCCTTTGGGGTAGTTTACGTCCGGGTCCACCTCGGCAGAGATCTCTCTCCACCATCCCGGGCCATGAGCGATAAATGTGGTTTCCTTTAGAGTTGATACCACCCTCTCCAGTCCAGGTAGTCCTACGCGGTCGTAATTTCGCAGGTTATCCATGTGGAAAACCACCGGTAATCCAAGATACCCACATGCCTCATAGATCTTCATGGACCGAGGATCGTTTATGGCTAAACCGGCCAGATGCTCGCCAAAACCCTTGGCCCCGTCTCCGATATATCTCTCGATTATCGACAGGAAATCCGTGGATGTATCCGACCTCCCCCTTCTAGGGTCGACTCCACAGAAGGGAATTAATTTATCGGGAAATTTCTTGCAGGTCTCAATAACCTCCCGACTCAACACATAATAGTATGTCTCCTCAGGATTTTCGATTGATAACACTACGGATCTTTCTATGCTCTCCTCTTTCATTCTCTGAATGAGCTGTTTGGCGGTTTGACCCTTCCCGGGTGCGATTTCGCCGATATGGGTATGAGCGTCAAATAGATGAAGGCTTTCTCTTTCCGTGCTCATAGGTAACAACTACAGCAAGGCGGCGATCATTCCCTTCTAATATCTATCCGTTTCATTTCCAAAAGAGGGCAAGCCAGGGAAACTTCCGCAATAATTAATACCTTAATCGCAGATGTTGACAAACATGAATGAATCAGTTCCCAAACGGACTCTCGGTAGTACCGGAGAGAAGGTGTCTATAATTGGGGTCGGGGGTCACCATATCGGTAGGACCAAAGATGAGAATACCGGAATAAAGATCGTCAGAGGGGCAATCGAGAAGGGCGTGAACTTCCTGGATAATGCCTGGTGTTACCATGATGGAAGAAGCGAGAGGATAATGGGAAAGGCTCTGGAGGGAGGATATAGGGAGAGAGTCTTCCTGATGACCAAGAATCATGGTCGGAATTATGAAGCCTATATGAGCCAGCTTGAGCAAAGCCTGGAGAGACTAAATACTGATTGCATTGATCTTGTACAGTTCCACGAGATAATCCAGGAAGGAGATCCTCAGAAAATATTTGAAAATGGAGCGATTGATGCCGCCGTTGATGCTCGGGATCAGGGAAAGATACGCTATATCGGTTTCACCGGGCATAAATGGCCATACCTATTCGAGCAGATGTTGGAAACGGATTTTCAATGGGACACGGTTCAAATGCCAGTTAACCTCCTCGATTATCATTACAGAAGCTTCCAGGACCAGATAATGCCCAGGCTAGAGGATAGGGGAATAGGAATAATTGGAATGAAGAGCATGTCGGGAGGCCGTTTAGTAAAGGCGGGGATTACAAAACCGGAGGATAACCTTCGGTATGCGCTTTCCATGCCCATATCCACCCTGGTAAGTGGAATGGATTCGGTAAAGATGATGAACCAGAATATTGATGTGGCTAGAAGTTTCGAGCCGCTTAGTGTAATGGAAATGGCAGATCTTCGTGGAAAAACCCAGGGTGCGGCGAAGGAAGGAAAATATGAGTATTACAAGACCCGCAAGGACTAGTAAAACCTTGCCCCTACTGATTCTCCTCTTCCAAGTTTTCATAGCGTCTTTTGACCTCTTCAAAGGCGTCGCTTGAGAGCTTGGCGACCTCTCTGGTTTTCCCAACTATATTGTCCTTGACTGGACCATCCTCCAGCTCATCGGCCATTATATTGACATTTTTGGCTAGCTGGACAAGAGGTTCCATCATACTGAGAAGTGATTCTAGGTTCGCCATATCCGCCTTTGTGGAATCAGTATCCTCGGTGCTCATTTTACATCTACCTCCGTTTGGCAGTATAGAATGAAGAGTTTGAATAAATCCATTTATTTCTTCTCCAAGACATAACGGAAATATAGGTCATTTGTACAATACCCGAAGAGGATCATCAAAAATATTCTCGAACCTACCTGGGCCGACCTTTCGGGTTGAATGACCAACATCCATCTTGAACCCGACGTTGCTGGTTCCTTTCAAGCGATCCTGGTCCAGCTCGGCAGAGAAACAGGTGTTTAACCTTACGGTGTCTCCCGGACCATATTCCCAGATCTCCACCTCGCCCGGGGTGAGATTTCCCGTGTCGCCAGAAATCGATATTTCTCCATTCCTTATTCTCTCGATGCGAGCCTCCCTGCCTTCACCATCAACCAGAACAGCTCCATCGTAATGCCCTTGGGATGCTATAAGGGCCATTTCTCCTTCTAGGTTCCCTACATCTCGGATGGGCAATGACACGGTTAGTTCACCAGATGTATAATCAACCTCCATAATAGTTCCTTTAATCTCCTTGTTCATCTCGACCTTCATCCGTTTCCAGACAAGCTGGCGACCGTTTATGAATATCCCTTTCAATTCCCGGTTTTGGTTTAGCTTAATGGCGGCAAATCTTCGCGCGAATTTCCAGTGTTCCCCCTTCATTACTGACGGATCACGGACTCCGCTAAGTATTATGTAGGTCGAGTCCCTCTTCTTCGCCTCAAGCCCCATCCGTCGTCGGGGTAGGGACCACCAAGCAGAGACCGATCGGATAATTTTGAGTCTAGGAAGGCCTGGAAGTCATTTGAAGGATACTCCTCGCCACCTATTGGGCATTTGAGTTTCCAGGGGCGTTTGAATGGCTCAATGATCCAGGCATAGTTCCCGTATTTGTAGAGGTCCATTCCATGTTCTGGGCAACCAAGGAACGAACTGTTAAAGGCCTGTGGAACCTCAGGAGGTGGTACCATCTTCCTGAGGTCAGTCTTTGAAATCCTCATCCAGGGGGAACTTCTTTTCTTGATCCGAGTTAGGATCTTTCTGGCCTTCTCGCTCTCCTGAATATTCCTTCTTGCGGGGTCCCGTGATCCAAATATCATATTTACTGGAGGAGATCAAGAATGGTGGACTCAAAAAAAGTTATCCGTTATGGTTCCTGGGTCTATTCTTCCCCTGGTTCAAATGTCCTAACCACCACCAGAAGAAAATAGGAACCGGCGGCAATAACTATAAGGAGTAGGCCGAAAACGGGGCTAGATAGCATAAACAGGAATCCTATGACCACCAAGATTAGCAGGATCTTTTTGTATATTCCGTAGTCGATTCGTGATGTTCCAATATCTCCAATAATCGATTTTTTCCGACTGCCGCTTGCGATGAAATTACCCAGATTTCCCGGTTGATCACCCGGTTTCCATCCGCTCTTTCTTTTCCCCCCGAGATAAAGGGAGATGGCAATCAAGAACCCAAATGAGGAGTAGGTCACCGCCAGGATGGCGAGTACATCAAAGGAACCTATATCTCCTCCAAAATAAGCAACCATTGTGTAGAGGGAGATTATGACTATGACTCCCAGGCTAATATACCATAGGATCTCCTCGATTCGCACGGTTGAATCTTTGAAGATGATAAGATAACTCTGATGTTTCTGATGATATTTTTCACAAGCCAAAATTACGGTCGATCAATGAAGAAGGTTCCTTGGCGCCGGGTTTCATCCTGGGAATGTATGAGTTGCGGATTTTGTTGCCAGACCCTAAAACCCATACTTGATGATCACGAAAAGGAGATACTGATTGATCATTTTGGAGAGAATGTTATAGTTGGTGAGCACCGGCTGTCTAAGATAACCAAGTTGGGGGAAAGGTGCTTTTTTCAGAGATATGTTGATGGACAGTCTATTTGCCTGCTCCAGAATACGGGACTGAAGCCCGCTTCCTGTCGTACCTATCCCTTTGTTGTATCCGTTGAGCCACTAGGCCTGGGTAGGGATGAGGAAGCTAGTTTGGATTTCAATGGCCAGGAGTTCTACGTTTACGTCGATTCGGATTGTGCAGGAGTCAACCTAGGTAATCCGAGTGGGAGGCTGGTCGATAAAATACTCCCCGAGGTTTTAAAGATCGCCATTTCTGACATCGAGGACCAGGAACATACCACTTCCTCACGGCCATATTCCCTTATTCCCCTTCCCAGGACCTGATTTTGATGCTTCACCTTTTGATTGAATGGAGATAGGCTCTGGGTTGGGCATTTCATCCATAACGAGATGCTATAATGAGGTCGAGCGTGTTGGCCGTTTCCTGTGCCGCATCGGCTGCGTCCTCCAAATTCATTACCACTTCCTTGAGTCTCCAGAATGTGGAAACCCCTATATCATCGGCTATTGAGGATAATCTTCCCATGGTTTTCCTTCGGATGTCGTCCACTTTTGTCTCGCATTCCCTCACGATTTCGGTTTGCTCCAGAGCGGACCTCCAATCATAGGTTACCTTTTCCAGTGCACCATCAACGGCTTCCGCGGTCTCAATCACCGCATCAACGAGTCCTATGAGCAGTTCCTTGATATCGTCAGGAACGATAAGACCCTCCGCCATCTCCATCCTGTGAGCAGAGGCCTCGATACCATTGCCATAGCTCTCAAGCTGGAAAAGGAGATTCAGAAGATCATGACGACTATTTGATTCCATGCTTGAGGATGCAATGGTCTTTCTCATCTCCTGGGCTATCTCGTCACCCTCCTTTGAATGGGCAATCACCTCCTCTGCAATTCTATCCAGGTCATCATACTTCCCCTGAACCAAGTCCATTACGGCATTTCTAAGCAGCTCCGCGGATTCTCGCGTTTTCTGGGAATGTTCCAGGCAGCGATCAAAGAGTTCTCTTTCCTTCTTCACACCTAACCATCGTATAGCAGACATCTATTTCACCTCGTCCAATGCCTCTTCATTACCTCGAACCAGGTACTTCAACAGTATGGGCGTCAGAATTATGGTAATTATGCTCATCCCGGCAATTGCCGAGAAGAGCTCGTTACCCAGAATGGGGTTACCGGCTGATTTCTCAAAGGTCCTGGCAAAGCCGGCGATGATAAGGGCGATCTGGAGGAGTTCCTGCATTGCCAGGAATTACCGATGGACCCAATATTAATCCTATTAAGAGCCATAAAATGGCGGACGGATTCATCTTTTCATGGATAATGAATCAATTCTCTTTCCTTTCAGGTCCTCTGCTTTTAGGTTTATTTCGTCTTCATCGACATCAACCGTTACGTGGTGGAAGACGTTGGCGTAGGTCTGAAACCCCTTAACATCATAGCATTTGTGATCGAGAGCTCCTCCGCCTCCCCCGGTTATAACCAGGTTTACCCCATCCAATTTGGCCCTCTCATAGTCATGGCAATGTCCAGTGAAGATAATATCCACGTCGTGTTCACGGAGAAAAGGAAATAGGATGGTTCGTGCTTCGGGATTTCCATCGTAACTTTGGATTCCCCATCCAATGCAGTAGGGTGGTTCATGGAAGAAGGCAAAACGGAAGTCTGCCTCATTCCAATTCTTCCCCCTTAGCTCCTGGAGCAGCCATTGATGCTGATGACTCCCCTTTCCCAGAAGCGCGTAATTATTGATTACCAAGAACCTGCAATTGCAATGGGTAAAGGCATAATGATCCCTATATCCGGGGTGCTTTAGATAGCGAAAGAACCAGGCTGCTAAAGCTGCGTCCCCTGCTGTTCCCTCGTGGTTACCCACCACGTGATAGGAGGGAACCGAGTGAAAAAGGGGGGCCATTTGTCGGAAGTACTGATCCCACTGTTCGAAGTATCTACCATCGCTGGTTGCATCTCCGACGCATATAACGAAGGACGGGGAATCCTTCAGCATATTCCTGGCTATCGTCGATGATTGGGAAGCGCAGTGGGTATCCCCGTAAACGCAGAATCTAAAGGGCCCCGAACGGGGAATGGTCCTGAAGCGGTATACGGGCGAGGTCGTGTTCCCACTTCTGACCCGGTAACCGTATTCCTTTCCAGGGCGGAGGCCGCTGAGGCGTATACTATGAATTCCCTGCTCAGATCCCTTGACTTCTCTATCCAGCCGTCCTGCGGGACCATATTCAACCGCCCCATCATCAGTCCGCCAGGTCTCCCACATCACGGTCATCGATTCGGTAGTTGGGTTCTGTAGGTAGGGCCCCTTTCTTGTCCCGGTTAAGCTAATTGGGAGTGGTCTCCTGAGCGAGAAATGTTGGCAGGCCATGATGCCGGGGCCACTGCTATACAGCCCAACCGCCCCCCTGGGCGGTTCATCCAATTCAAGATCCCAAAGCAAAAGGTTATCATGCCATAAAAGCAGTCGGTGGGCCAGGGACTGGATTCTTATCTTCTCGGTGATGCGGTAATAGATATGTGTAGGAATATAGTCACTATCATAGGTATCACTTCCCAGAATCCGTTCATTCCCCTTCCTTACCTCTATTAGCCTACGAAATCCGTTCTCCTTGTTTCTATAATCCTTTCGCTCCTCGTACCTAATATAATTCCGGGGATCCTGATAGCCTAAAACCAAGCCAATGCAAGAGCAAGCGGCATCGCCAAGGGCCCTTATATGTGCCTCGATTTCCAGATCTCCTCCTGGATGGAGGTCTTCAATAAGTAAAACGGTCCAACCCCCACCATTTTGGGGATCACGACCATCTTGAATGAGAAGACCTGCCCTTGACTTATACCAATTTGATTTATAGAGATGGTCCTTTTTGCTCCACCCCGAAAGGGGGGTACCTCTCTCAAAATTATCGGTGAATAGATCATCGCTCATGTTTTCACCCTGGTAGGGCACCAATCAGATCTTTAAGTATGAATTCCAAATAGACCCGGTGTTAGCTTGGCTGGATGGAGCTTCGTATTTATTTCCGATATTCATGTGGGTTCTGCTAGATCATTCAGGTTCGAGCCTGCCTGGAACCAGAACTGGGAGACGGCCAAGGAGCAGATACTGGAATTGGATCCAGATCTACTTTTACTGGGGGGTGATCTCACAAGAGATGGCAATATTCATGGATATGAACTCGATAATATCCGGAGCCAACTGGACGAACTTCCCTTTCCCTACCGGGTGGTGGCGGGGAACATGGATACTGGGAACAAGCATACCCAATTCTCGGGATCCATCAAGGGCCGTGACGACCAAGAATTGAATGTTACGTCGGAACAGCTTGCTCATTTCTCATCATATTTTGGCGACCTTAACTGGTCATTTTATATGGAAAATGCCAGAATATTCGGTTTTTGTGACATGGTTGCTGGCTCGGGGCTGCCGGAGGGGGAGAGGTTATGGAGATGGATGGAAGGGATCGAGAATATGCCTGAGGCGGAAAACACCATATGGGTGACCCATTATCCCTTATTTATAGAGGATCCATATGAACCGAGCTTCGATATAACCGATCCAGATCATTATCGGGACTGGTATTTTGGCCTCGACAGGGGGCCCAGAAGTAGAATACTGGATTTGATGAAAAGGGTGGGGACGGACCTGGTTCTAACGGGACATGTACATTGCCGGAAGACCCACGATGCGTTGGGAATCCGTTTTGATATCGGTCCTTCAACGGCCTTCCCTCAATGGGCGGATAGATGGGAAGACGGTGACCCTAGGCTTGGCTTTGTCCTATATCAAATAGAGGGTGATGAAATCTGCTCCAGATTTATTCCTCTTGCCGAGACTTCCAAGGTTAAGGGCTATGGACCTGGAGGGCACCCCAGGCCAAATGAAAGGAATTATTCTAAGGCTTGGGATAAGGAATAGAGGCCTATCTTTACGGTCAATTCTCCTTCCAGGATGTGGTTTTTGTTGAGCTATAAAGCCTTCTCCGGATCATCAATTGATGGAGGACCAGACCAGATATTATGAGAGTTGCTGATGTCACCGTCCATTCCGAGATATAGACCCACGTTAGAGCCTCGTTCTTGGCCTCAACGGCCTCGGCCTCGAGGTTTTCCAATTCCTCCAAGGCCTCCCCTAGCTGATCCTCGCTCCTTTGATATCTCTGCTCGAGATAGGAGATCCTTGCCTGGTCTCTAATAAGATCCGTTTCCTCTATCCTTCGTTGAATATCGCTTGTTCTGGCGCCGAAACTATCAACGAACTCTAGGACCCCTAACAGGTGTCGCTTACTCTCCAGATATTCATCGAACATTTCTCTCTGTCTGTGAACCTGTAATATGTCATCGGGTAGCTCCAGACCCAGGCTGTGGTATATTATGTTCATGAGTACATCCGTCCTATACGGATTTCTGCATTCACCGTAGCGGGATCCCCAGAAACTGCTCACGAAATTATCTCCAAGATTCCAGGTCAAACCGCTATCGTATTGCATCGAAAAAAGCCACGGAAAATCTCTCTGATAGGCTGGAAACATCCCCTCCATATATGCCCAAATTAGGGCACCCTGTTTGGGCACAACATACCAGCCATGGCTCACCAATATTTCCTCCAATCCCAGGTCCACGAATGGTCTCAGTACCCTAGGTAATGTGGGGTCCACCCTCACCTCTATCCTGAAACTGCTGGTTCCCAGCGAGTGTTCAACTCCGTGCGAGATAACCGAAGAGGCATCATTAGGAAAAAGTTCATGAAGGCCCGAGGCCACCCATGCCTGCCTAAAGACCTCGTCGCTGCTTATGCCTCCCTGGTCGGCGAGAGCAGGTGTTCCCCCCGAGGTGGACCTCTTCAGGAAATCAATCTGCCTGTTGGTAAGGGGCCGTACGTCGGGAGCCGCTACATAGATTATGAACTCATATTCTCCGAGATGGGCGTAGGACTTTGGAAAGTAAAGCCTAACGTATCTCTTGGCGGTTTCCGGGTCCATGGCCGAGGCATGTCTGGTGGGAACTAGGGTTTGACGAATTCCAGGATCAGGCTCCAGGATGCTGACTATTGGGGAATCAGCCGGGAGAACGGCCCCAATGGCCAGGATATCAATTATTTCCGCACCGGAACTAGCTCCAGTTAATATGAGGAGTAATGCCAGGATTAGTATACAAGGCAGAGCCCTGCTCATGGTTATCCCATAGGCAGGAGTACGTTAAGTTACTTATGCTAAATCCCTGGCTCGCCTTTCCTGATCTAGCCTTGCATATATACCCCTAGGTCTAACCAAAGGGATGCTATCTATTACCTGAGTCTGATTCAGGTGGAAAGCCGGATCCCGCGGTCCTTCTATAACTTCTTATGGCACAGCCACCAGTCGAAGCACTCAAACTCCCCGGCTTTTGCCTTCTCGAGTCTTTCCTTTGCAGTCTCCGTATCCTTGGCGGGGGAAATGATCACGTGGTCTTCAACTATCTCATTCTTGGGCCAGTTAGCCGGCATGGCCACGCCATTCTCGTCTGAGATCTGCATTGCCTTTACTATGCGGATTATCTCGTCCATATCTCTGCCAAGTTCCTGGGGATAATACAGGATTGTTCTGATTACTCCCTGATCGTCCACAACAAATACCGCCCTCACCGTGTTTGTCCCTTTTCCAGGATGTATGAGTCCTAGCGTCTCGGCAACCTTACCGGTATCGGCGATTATGGGGAATTCTATTTCCACGTCCATGTTTTCCTTTATCCATTCCTCCCACTTTATGTGGGCGAAAACCTGGTCCACGCTCAGTCCAATTAGCTCGCAATTGAGACCTTTGAACTGGTCATACCTCTTCTGGAAGGCAACGAACTCGGTGGTGCATACAGGCGTGAAATCTGCTGGATGGCTAAAGAGTACGAACCATTTCCCTGCGAAGTCGTCCGGAAGGTCAATAGTCCCATGTGTCGTTACTACGGTAATGTCGGGGAATTTATCCCCGAGCAATGGCATTCCTTTTTCTTTTTCCATATCAAGATATCTCCTTATAACCTATTGGCTGTTTATAGACTGCGATTACCTATTAAAAGCATCGTTATAGCAATTCCCGTGCTATGATAACGAAAATGATGAATAGGAAAAAGAGGGAGGGGGCCCTTGATTCCGATTTAATAGCTTTCAGAACACCGTGTAATACTGGAGGTGCCGACCATGGGATTTCGTCAAATCATTTCGGAGATATTTCTGGAGCCCTGGTTTGAATCACTTCGTTCCCCTGAGAAGGCGCAGAGAGAGGTGCTGTCCGCCCTATTGCAGGGATATGAAAGGACGGAATATGGAAGATCCCATGGGGCCGAGGATATCTCCAATATGAATGAATTTCGGGACTCCTTCCCGAGACTTACCTACGAGGGTCTTCGTCCCATACTCCAGAGAGTCAAGCAAGGGGATTACTCCGCTATTCTTCCGGAGCCACCTGAGGAATGGGTGATGACCAGGGGAACCACGGGGTCGTCAAAGGTTATACCCGTAACAAGGACCCATATCGATCAAATCCGTAACTGTGGGGCGAGGGGGATACTGAATTTTGATAATCGATATCCCGAGGCTGGGGTGTTGGCCGGTAGGATCCTTAATCTGAATTTTCCTTCCTCGGTTCATCACATGAAGTATGAAGGGGAGAATATCTCCTACGGATATAGCTCCGGGACATATGCAAGGCTAATTCCCAGCCTAAACGAAACGGCCCTGGTTCCAAGACAGGAGGCCATGGACAAACTTGGGCCGGGAATTTCCAAGGATGATTGGCATGGAAGGTTTGATCTGGCCTTTAAGGAGGCCAGGAAGGAAAAGGTGACGGCAGCAATGGGCGTGGCTCCGGTAATATCGTCCTTTGCCAGGTACCTAAGCAGCGAGCATGACGTGAAACCAAAGGAAGTATGGAAAATGGTTGCCCTGTTCTGCACCAGCGTTCCCAAAATACACACCAAGTATGCGCCTCGGCTGCGGAACTACTACGGCAATATACCGATCGTGGAGCTATACACGGCAACCGAGGGGGCGTTTGGCCAGCAGTTGGATGACCTTCCCTACTTTTCCCCAAATTATGATACCTATCTATTTGAGGTGGATATGGGTGGCAAGATCAGGCCGCTTTGGGAGATGGAACGCGGCGATTGGGGAAGGTTGATAATCTCCTCATGTCTTTTTCCCAGATACGATATAGGGGATATGGTGGAATGCCTGGGAAAGCATTACTTCCGAATCTTTGGAAGAAATAGCTTCAGGACGGTACTTGAACATAGAATCTACAGATTGGTAACCAGGTGGTTCATCTAGGCTTTGGGCTCTTCTTTGCACTGGAATAGCCCCAGATAATTATTCCGGCACCTATGATTATTAGGACCACTGCCCACCAGTGTTCCAGATCGAGGACATTCCCCACGCCGATGCCACAGAGAATGACTCCACCAATGAGGTACCCCATTGATCCCCCTCTCATACCCTGGGCATACTTGTAGGCTCCTTGAAATAGGAGGATACCTCCGATACCCGCAAGGAATAAGGACCATGAATCATTGCCGCTTATTATCCCTGCATCAGTGAGAAGAAGAATTGAACCCAGGAGTATGATTATCATCCCGCCTACGATAGGGCCGGACCTATCATGTTCGCCCTTTTCGTGTTTCTCCTCTTCCTTTTCCCTCTTCTCCATCTTTTCATCCTTTTCATCCTTTTCCCCTTGGTCATGTCTCTCGGTAACCTTTTTACCAAGAGCTGCACCACAAGAGGGGCAATAAACGTCGTCCTTGGAGACCTCCGCCCCGCACTCCCTGCAATAAGGCAATTCTTAAACCCGGTATGGGAATACACCCCTGGTAAAAAAAGATTTTGAAAGAGGTTTTTCTTGGGTGGGCTTATTTGGGTCACGAGGCGCTAGAGGGATTAAAACTTGAAAGGATTTCATCAGGAATTGGAATTGGAATCAAATTTTTATCCCTTTTGAACGGCAGGGAAGCTTGAATATGAACAGAAGAGAGAGACTTGAGAGATGCTATGCGGGAATGGAAACCGATCGCCCTGCCGTGTACAGCCGGATCGGTTATCCTAGGGGCGATCCCACATATGACAGACTCAAGAAATATATGGAATCTAACAGCGAACTCAAGGCTTCCTGGTCCGATATAGAGGAAACCTCCTATCCCACTGATATCCATACAGAGCCACACTCTGATGATTTTGAGCGTCAGGTGACGGTTCTTCATACGCCGAAGGGAGATCTGCAAAAATCCAAATTAATTAGCTTAAAAGGTAAGCCCGGACTGGCCGAGGCCTTTTTTATCAAGACCGTTGAAGATGCCGAGAAGTACCTATCACTGCCCCTTCCAGAGATCGAGCATATCAATGTCAAAACTTTTAATGATAGAAAGGAGGAAATTGGGAATGCCGGCATAGTGAGCGTTTCGATTGGGGCCTCCCCAGGCGGCTTTGTTGCCACCCTTTTTGGAACCACGAATTTTGCGAAGATGTCGATAACCAATAGGGACCTGGTCCATGAGCTATGCGAGCGACAGATGAGGATAGTGGACAATCGGGTGGAAGAGCTGCTAAAAGAGGGTATTGGTCCCTTCTTTGCTACATCGGGAGAGGAGTATATCGTGCCACCCATTCACGGTCCCCGGGACTTCAGGGATTTCATCGTGAGATATGAAAAGCCCATATTTGACCGCATTCACGAGTCAGACGGGTATATTCACGTCCATTGCCACGGCTCAATTAAGAAGGTCTTCCAGGGTTTTGTTGATATGGGGGTGGATGTCCTGCATCCATTTGAAGCACCTCCAATGGGTGATATAACTCCCTCTGAAGCCAAGGAGCTATCCAGGGACAGGATATGTCTAGAGGGCAATATTCAAATCAATCGCATGTACGAGTGCTGTCCTCAAGATATCAAGGAAGAGACCGAAAAGCTAATCGAAACCGTATTTGACGATATGAAGGGCTTGATCGTTAGCCCCACAGCTTCACCATATGTATGGGGAAAGGGGGAGGAGGCCTTCCCAAGATATAAGGCGATGGTGGATGCGGTTATCCAATGGGACAATTAGATGGAAAGGATGATGAGTTCTACGCAGCCCTGATCACAGGTACCAGTTCAAGCTCTGGTCCATGTAGCTCATTAGTCCGGAAAAGAGATTCTTTGTTTCCTGGTCCATGTTTGTTTTATCAAGGGTCCTGAGGGCCTTTTCTTTGTATTTTTCGGCCATTCTTTTTGCCCTCGCCACCCCATTGGTGTCCTTTAATGCCGACCTAAAGGACTTCAAATCCGATTTGGGGGAGCGCAATATTTTCTTCTGATCATCATCCGCTTGCTCCAATGCCAGCACAACGTGCAAGGGCCTCTTCCGGGTTGATATATCCGATCCGGGTTTACGCCCGTACTGCTCTCTGGTTGCGAAGGTGTCGATTATGTCGTCCTGGATATCGAATACGAAACCCATCAGTTCTCCCGCTTGTGCCAGCATCACAAGTTCATTTTCAATATTTGCCACGATGCCGCCCATTTTCATAGTGGCCCTGAAGAGCGAGGCCGCCCTTTTGGATGCCATGGCTTTCCATTCCTGTAGGCTTGAATCCCGTCCCTCCATGTATACATCGAGAATCTGGCTTTCGTTAACCGCCGTGTTGGCTCCAATAAGCTCTTTCAATAGGGATTGAATCACTGTTGGTTCAAGATCGGACCCGTTAATCATTTCCATTGATAGACAGAATAGTATATTGCCCTGGAAAACGGCGCAACCCATTCCCAACCTTGGGTCCCGGAGGCTGGTAAACCGGGCGTGTATGGTGGGTTTACCCCTCCTTTGATCATCGGCGTCTACAAGATCGTCGTGAATCAGTATGGAGTGCCTGTAAAGCTCGATGGCCCCGCAGACCCTCTCTAGAACCTTCCTATTTTCAACTCCGTAACCCTCGCACACGAGGGAAGTGGTAAAGGAGGCAATTCTTTTCCCGGTTCGCATCAAATATTCGGAAATTGCGTCGTATTGTTCGCTGATGAAGGGGTGGTAGCCCTCTTTTCCGTCCTTGATAGTCCCCATGAAGGCGGTAAGATATTCCTCTAGCCATTCCGAATGCTTATCGAGTTTACCTATAACCATCTCAATCTGATCTTCGCTCAAGCTATTCACCCTTGATTGGATGTGGATTATGGATAGGTCGGTTCATCCTCTCTAGGTAATCTTTCATCAACCCCGGGCAAGCCATCTCCACCGCGTTTTGGATTGGCGAGATAGTAGTAGGCGGTGCTCGAATAGTCATTGCTCAACCTGTTGGCGTGCCCGTGTTCGATTGTTGCCAATATGCTCTTTCTGAACCTAATTGGGTCCTCGATATGGTATCGATAGACGGTCTGCTTTCCCTTCCAGGGCCATTTCCGGGAGCCATTATACATAATAATTCCGTGGTAGGGGGCATGGTACTCCTGGGTGGGGGAGTAAGCACAGTTGAACCAGTCCTCGGTTCCGGTGCCGTGGAGCGATGGTGGCCATTCTTCGCCATCTATGAAAATCATGTCGTCACCCTCCCCATACCAGTCGTTTGGATTCCGCTGGAAGCAGTCGATGTCTAGGTGGGCCCCGCAATAGATGCCGTTCCCTTCTGCTTCTAGTAAAACGTAGTTATCCTTCCCGTCCTTGTTCAGCATCCTGGGGCCGTCCTTTGCTACGCCCCTGGTAATTCCCTTGTCCGCGTACCATCCATGGGTGTTCCTTTCCCGGTTCCATTGAACGTGGAAGTAAGCGGCGTCTTCCAGTTGGGATTCTCGTCTAAAGCTCTGGTAATCCACATAGAAATAGTGGTGATAGGGCTTTTCTCCCTGATTCTCCACCTCAATTACCGCCTTTTTTCTGAATGGCATAGGCCACCAGGAGTTGAATCCTTTTCCGTCCTGTGGACTCATCTGGAGAGGGAGGCTTATGAAATTAGTTCTCATTCCATGACCCATGCCAAAGAAATCCCCTATGGGACATTCAACGCTTGGGTGTTCCTGACCCTCCCAATAGATTCGCAGAATGATCCGGCGACAATAATCCTCGGCAGGAATTCCCATGGTCATCCAGATATGTTTGATACAGGCCGGTCCCTTTACCTCAGCGATAATCTTTCTTTCGTTTTCACCTATGGCCACCCAATCCTCATTTCCCCCGCTTTGGTCATAGCTTGATATCCTATTGCTTTGGTAATCCCTGAGAAAAGGGAGACTGGACATAGAGGTTCCACCGATCATATTTTTTCCTCATATCAGTGGGTCTTCGTCCACACTAAAGTTTCTCCCTGGGTGTAATCCATAACTTGGACCAGGAGAGTTGGTACCGGACGTGATTCCTAAAGTCCTTTCTGGGGTCTGAAAAAACCATGGTTTAGGAGGAGTTTTCCTTCTGCAACAGGACGGATTTCCCGCTTCTCAGCTCGACCTCTATCTTGTCGCCTTTTTCCCAGCCCATCTCCCTTACCATATCTCTTGGTATCGTTGTCGTGTATTGGGCAACGCGCCCTCCTCGGGGCAATCGGTGCGTTTTCATTTGAAGTCTGATAGTCACCATGCTTCCCAATCCTCATAGTTGGATATCTCTGGGAATAAAAAAACGACCACCACATCCACTACAATATCATGGGATATTCACGGGTGTTTCTGAGAAATCTACATACAGCGCTATTTTCCATCGAGGAAGGGGTTGGGAATAAATATGCAGCTCTCTATTCTAAGGGAAGGTCTAACTTATTCTCCTTCAACCGGGTGTTAGATTCAGATTCGATCTCGTAAGTCCTGCCTGTTATGGGTTAAGTATATGCTCAATTGGAGAATAATGTCAGTCAATATTTGGATTTCCTCCTGTTTTTTGGAGGCAACTTAAATTATGTTCTGGACTCAACCCGGTCCAGAATCACTGGTTCTAGAGACATATGTTGATGGGAATACCTGAGATACGGTTTCGTGTTCTGCCCAGAAAAGTCAGGGATATCACCAACTAGAGAACTAATCAAATGCAAACCATCACACCATCCGGAGATAGCTTTTTGAAAGGGTTCAAAGAATTCCACGGTCATGAGATGGAAGGGAACGTAGGTCTTGGTATAGGTATCGAGGATGATTAAGTAATAGGTCTTCTTGGTTTTCGCTAGGTAGGTTCTGCCGTCCTGGTTGTATATGTTAATTTTTGAATAGCTTTCCACCTCGAAATATCTCTTGGCGACATCGATTACGTCAGGGTCTACCTCTACTACATCCACCCTTTCAACTGGAAGATCCCTTAGAAACTTCTTTGGTCGCGAAAACCCTCCCCCACCAATGAAGAGGACCCTCGATATGTTGGTCTTGAATGCCCATCCCAAAGCAAAATAGCGCGTGTATGGAAATACCAGTTTGGCAGAATCGTTGAGATACATGGCACTATCGGCCATACCGTTGAGAAAAAGCGTCCGTACTCCGTCCGCCTCCTTTACCAGTAGATGGATATATGGAGTGACCTTTTCCAGAATTAGCTCTCCCTGAAACAGGGGAGTTTCCTGCAATTGGTTGGAGACGGGAGAGAGTACTATGACCGCTACAATAAGGGCAAAGACTCTCGGGCCTCTTGACAGGCCCGGAAGAGAAACGGCCATTAGGGATATTCCAATCAAGGTGATAATGCATCGCACCCCCATTCGGGTATGAGGATGAATACCGTTCCAAATGTGCCAACTATGCCCCCAAGGGTTGAGATGGAATATAATGTACCAGAGACATTGCCCAGGTGAGAGATGTTCTTAGTTGCTAGCTTAATCGAGTAATGGGCGACCATACCCAGTAGAAAGGTTGGTGGACCGAGAAGAAGGCCAGTAACAATTAATGGTCCATATAGCATCCCCAGGCCCTGGGTCAGCCAAAGGTCCACTATTAGTGGTGATGAATAAGGGATTACAGTACCAATGCACCGGCCAGGAGAATGGTTGCGCAGAATATAACAAAACGGAGTTTACGATCGGCAAGGCGACCCCCGGATAGGTAGCCTATACTGAGTCCTGTAAGCACTACTCCGATAAGTCCACCCCATGCAAAGATGGAATCCCCGAAATCCGGTGCTAATAATCGACTTGTGGTGAGCTCAAGGGCCATTATGGATAAACCAAATACGAATACCTGCAGCCGTAGTAGCCAAAACCGCTTCCCACTCGTTTTCAATGAGACATCGTCTGCTGTGTATCTAGTTACATTCTTTGATTTGAATTGTACAAGGATTTTTAGCCACTAACCGGCTTAGGATTATATGCCATATTCATGAGATCGATAAAGCTGGTATCATGGCTTTCCCGGGATATCATTTGGGGTTTATCTTCAGTCGCTCTGAATAGTGCCACACGTTCGAAGGGGGGATTCAGGCCCACGATATCATGTTTGTTACTCCTAAAGTCCTTAACCGCATTATAGGCTCCCTCTCGTATGGATTCGCGTGCCTTCTCAGGACTAAGATGTATGGCTGCAGTGTTTAGCTTTGCGTATTCTTCGCTGGAGAGAGAGTCGCCTTTGTTCTCGCCAAGTCCACGCTTCACGGAAACCGTCCGGATATCAGGGACCAGTTCCTTGGCTTCCTTTGTGAAGGCTTGACCTCCTGAACCGAATATTGGGTAAACATCGATTTCCAGAGCGCAAAAGGCGAGTTGTCCAAACTCACCAATGGAAAGCTCGTTAACAGAGAGATCAAGGTAATTGAAACTCTGGGTATGGGCTAAGTGGGCTTGGTTCGTACCCGATTTCGCATGCTGACCTATCCAGGCACAGGCGTCGAACGAGGAGTTTAGACCTAGAGGATAGGGGCCCGGGGGCCATCCCCTCTGAAGCTGGGCCCTTCTATCGATCGTGCTGGGATCCAAACCCCCGTGACCATGGCCATCGGCCACCACGATATCATCGACCCCTCCCCGGAAGAAACCCTCGATAGCGGCATTTACCTCCTTTGTAAGCAGGATCTTGGCCATATCATAATACCTGGAACTTGGGGTACAGTAATTCTCGTGGTCCAAAACGCCCGCAACCCCCTCCAGATCAGTCAATTATATAGAGCTTGTGGACCCCTGCCATTATATCAAAGGTGATATGACACATTTCTTCTTAACTCTGTCATATGAGGTAATGCCATGATCGGAAATTGGAATCTAGGTCATTGGTTTCAGGATTGAAAGTATCCCGGATGGTTTATCCAGAACTGAAATTCCCTCCATCCGGCGGATCTTATCCACATTATCGAGATCTACCTTTCGGGTCCTGATATTCACTACCTTTCCCCCCGGGGTGGTAGTTTGCAATGATCCCTGGCGCTGGTCAACCGGATAGAGATAGACGGGCGTCTGGCCTTTGCAGGACTGAGCAACGCAATTTGTGATTAGACTATCGGCTATACCATGTGCTATTTTGGCCACGGTATTGGCGCTTGTAGGGGTGACGAAAAGAGTATCATAATATCCTGCCTGTAATTTTCCTGCCATAAAGGGTTGGTTGGGCCCCTTTTCGACCATAACCCTCTTGAATTCGGTCTTAAGCTCCTTCCAGAGCTCATACCATTTGAGAACTATGACCCCATTTCTGGAAACCAGGGCAGTAATCTCGATATCACTTGGAAGGGAACGGATGGCCTCAAAGGATTCGCGCATATAGTCTCCAGCACCGGTAATACCCCAAACTAATCTGAGTCCGGGCTTTTCATTATTCGACACGTATTCACCAACCTTTCCACGGTTTTTTCAGTGGATTCGAGGCCCGGGTCATCTTCCTGGGCTCCCTTTGCTCCCTGGTCCCTGGACCAGACGCTCCCACCTAAATTGGCTCCAAAAGGACCGCCTCCGACGGGGACCATCTTATTTGCCATGTAGAATGAATGGATAGCCAGAAGGGCAGGTTCTTGTCCTCCGGTCCTATCACCACCGACGGCAATAGCTGCACCGACCTTATTCTCAAGTATCCTGGGATCAGCGGCCACCATTGCCCTGCATCTATCAAGTACCGCCTTGAGTTGCCCTGAAAGAGAGCCTTGGTATACCGGTGTGGCTAAAAGCCACCCGTCAGCTTTCCGCATCAAGGGGTACATATCAACGACATCGTCTTTCTGTATACAACCGTTTCCGGTGCGTATACAGTAATCGCAGTGTAGACAGAAGTTGATTTCCTTCCCCTTCAACAGGATAGCTTCGGTACTTACTTCACCCAAGGACTCTGCGTGTTTGAGGGCATTTCTTAGCACGAAGGCCGTTGATGCGTCTCTTGGGCTGCCGGATATTCCCAGGATACTCACGTGTACTCCCATGTTTACCAATGGACTATGGTAAATCCATTACTAATAACTAGAATGCGATCCAAGGTTACCTTACAGAATCGGGAAATCAAGATTCATTTATTGACACGGACTGCTTATCGTCCTGATTTTCTTTTCCTATTGACGGAACTAACTACCCTTATCCACACCTTCTCGGTAGTCAGCGGTATGCCAAACATGAACCCAAGATAGACGAGAATCATGAGCGTTTCAAGCAAGAATCCCAACTCCGTAACATTCCCCTATTGACCATTCCACTAAAAAGCTCATTTATCTCTAATCCATCAATTAAAAGATCCAACTTTATTAATGCCTTTGATGCTTCCTTCGATAATAACAAATAAAGTTTCGATAATGATCCGGGGGATTGTTCTCATCTAGAGAATCAAGGTTTCAATATCTTTTTTGTGGCAAAATTTGAATCTTCTCGGTGTTCCATGGGTGACTGTTTTGAGGCAAAAGATACTTCTCCCTTTGCTCCCCGGTTTCCCGACAATGCTTGATCAGAAGCTCAGTTTCGGCGACTATGAGGGAAAACCGGAAAGAAGGCAAAGGGAAATAAGGAGGAAGTTCCTCGAACTAATCCACTACAAAAAAGCTCGCGAGGGGGAGATCTCTTTCACCATCTCCGAGCAGGGGAAAGTTTCAGATATTTACAGGCGCAGATATATGGTGTCGAGGGGCCAATGGGACTCTCAGCCCATATATGAGATTTTTGATCCCAGGAATTACAATG
>CAZUNO010000011.1:0-81297 GCA_964621445.1 Hadarchaeota archaeon (SeqCode)
GTAAAATGTGCGGGGGGTGGGGTTCGAACCCACGGAGGCCTTCGCCACTGGATCTTAAGTCCAGCCCTTTTGACCAACTCAGGTACCCCCGCGGCGGTCTGGGATGCACCCAGGAACTGAAAACTGTTAGCTGGGACAAGATCTTTATCTGTTTCCGCCGGGCATTACCTCCATGGACCCCGGCCTAACCGACTCAAACATGCTGGCAAACATCCTTCTAGGCCTCATAGCCGCAGTCCTCCTGGTCATCGTTTACAGGTACGCTTCGGAGAGGCTGAGCTGAATGGTCGAGCACACGGAGTTCGACTCCTACGTGGTCGGTGAGCTGCCCGAGGGCTGCCGGCTCTGTACCCAGGGTGCAAAACTGGTGCTCTTCGCCACCGGTTTGTGTTCCCGTAACTGCTACTACTGCCCGCTCTCCCCCCAGCGCAAGGGGAAGGACCTGGTCCTGGCCAACGAGAGGCCGGTTAATAACGACCAGGACATACTTGAGGAGGCCAGGGTCATGGACGCCCTGGGCACCGGCATCACCGGGGGCGATCCCATGGTCGTCCCCGAGAGGACGCTGAGGGTTCTGTCCCTGCTGAAGTCGGAGTTCGGATCCTCCCATCACGTCCACCTGTACACCGCGGAAACCGGGATAGGGAACGATGTTCTGGGCGCCCTTGGTAAAAGGGGTCTCGACGAGCTCAGGTTCCACGCCCGGCTTTCCCACCGGGATGTGATATCCCGCGCCGTGGCTGCCGGGCTTAACGTGGGGGTGGAGATCCCGTCCATCCCCGGCGAGGCGGAGAGGATGAAGCGGGTGGCAAGCATGGCCGATCGCTGCGGGTGCAAGTTCATGAACCTAAACGAGCTGGAGGTCTGCTCGACCACCGCCGAGGCATTCCGGGAGCGAGGCCTGAGGGTGGTCAGCGACGAGTCCAGCGCGTTGGAGGGAAGCCTGGAGGATGCACTGGAGGTGGCCGATTTCTGTCAGGACAGCACCTCGCTGGATGTGCATGTCTGTCCCTCCTCCCTCAAGGACCGTTTTCAGCTAAGGAACCGGCTGGGCAGGATGGCTAAAAATGTCCTAAAGCCCTACGAGGCCGTGGACGAGGACAACCTGCTGGTAAAGACCCTGGTATCCCCCCGATCGGGTGAGCATGCCGGGCTCGGCCTTTTGACCAGGAGGATCATGAAGGAGCTCTCCCTGGAGGATGAGATGGTGTACCATGATGCGGAAAAGGGGGTCATAGAGGCTCCTCCCCATCTGGCACGGAACATAGCGGACCTGGTGGACTCCAGGAGATATGAGGTCTCCCTGGTTGAGGAGTACCCCTCCTGGGACAGGCTTAGAACCGAGAAGATACCTTTGAACTGATCATGCCGTCACCGTCCGGCATATCCTTAACGGGCCCAGGATAATTCCATGGATTTTACTTCAAATATCTACACCATCTGGTCTGTCTATTCCACCATGACGAGGGCCTCGGTTACCTGACCCAGCCTATCGGAGTTCACGGAAACGTCGGCCGTCACGGCGTATCTGCCGGGCAACCTGCCGCCCCTGAGCTTGAGGGGAATCCTTCCGGTCTGACCGGGCTCCACTCTTACCTGTCCTGGGGGCGATGATTCCCAGCCCTCATGGGTGATCAGTTCGGCCTCCACCTTGATTGAATTTTTGTGGTAGTTGTGTATCTCGAGCTCCAGGTCCAGGGACTCCCCGCGTCCGATCCTCGACTGGTAGGGAACCAGCCTGACCCACCCGGGGTTGACCCCCATCTCGTGTGGCTCGGGAAGGAGCATTTCGAACATCTCCCGGGTTTTCTTCGCCCTCTCCTCGACGCTCCCGATCTTCTCCGCGTCGACCTCGAAGACGTCGCCGTGGCCGTGGGCAATTATGTCCGGCTCCAACTCGGCCAGTTTCCGGGCGCATTTCAGGTGGCTCCCTGCGGTGATTATGTTCCTGTGAATTATGGGCTGCGCTAACCGGTCGCCGGCCCCGGAGAGGCTATCCCCGGTGAATGCCACCCTCTTGCCATCAACGTTCACGGCCATGGCCATGTGGTACTCGGTCTGTCCCGGAAAGTGAACCACCTTGAGCGAGTACTCCTCCCACTCCACCTCCTTTCCCTCCCCGATGGGTCGATCCACCTTCATGGGAAAGGGAAGAAGGCAGGGAACGTTGTATTCATGGGGGTTTTCCAGGATGTTAACCATCTCTTCCAGGGCCCACAGCTCCACCCCGTGCCTTGTCTGGAGGTGGGGTATACCGCAGGTGTGGTCATCGTGGTAGTGGGTGGGGATCACCGCATCGATGGATTTAATGCCGTAATTCTCCTTTAGCTCCCTCAGGGAGTGCTCCACGAACCTCTGGACCTCCCAGGACTCGAAGTGCCTGAGATGTGAGTAGAAGTGGTCGGTGCTTGCCGCTCCGTAGTCGATTAGCAGGGCCTTCCCCGAGTCGCTGATGAGCACGTAGAAGGTGCAGCAGGAGTGGGGGGAGACCAGGAGGTGGGGCAGTACCCTCTTTAAGGTGCGGTCTATGGTCAACGGCTGTCCCGCGAGGTGATCGTAGTACTTCCTCAGGTTGCCGATGGTTTGATCGATGGCCGCTTCGGGGTTTCTCATGGGCTCTCCGTGGGAGGGCAGGAGGATATCGGGGTCCTCCCTGCCCAGGTCCCGGAGGGAAAATGAGTTCAGGTTGATGCCCTCGGGGCCCCCGTAGGAGTGTTGCAGCTCGGTCAGGCTCCGGACCTTTCCCGGGGAGTGGATCAGATCGCCGGTAAACGCGGTCCTGAGGCCGTCGATATCCGAGAGGAGAACGATCGAGCCGTGGGTGTGGCCCAGGGCGGGCAGCACGAAAAACTCATGGCCCCTCCACCGGAAGTTCCCGTAATCCGGCAGCGAGCGGTTGACCTCGACGCTTTCGGTCAGGGTGAAGAAGGTGGACTGGTTGTTGTAGCTGTCGTAGACCTGCTTGTTCCTCCAGAAGTTCTCGACATCATCGAAGAGGGAGCGCTCGTGAAAGGGCACCGCTATCCTGGTCCGCTCGGGCATGAGATGGTCGCCCTGGCCCTGGTCCCTGTGGTGGTGGGTGTGGAGGACCCAGTCTACGCTGGAGATCCCCAGGTCATCGAGGTGTTCCAGGATCTGGCCGGATCCCGAGTCGATCAGGAGCGCGTGATTACCGTCCCTGACCAGGTAAACGTTGCACGTGTCCCTGAGCATGTAGAGGTGCTCCGATATCATCCGGGGCCCTTTGTTTTGCGGCATCGTTTGCCGTTTCGGTCGAATTCGGAAATATCTTGCCCCTCGGAAAACATATTAGGACCGCCGCCTCCTGGCGGGAATGGAGAACGACCTTGGCTCAGAGCGAGATCAGAGTTGACACCATGGACCAGTCCCCGGAGAAGTACCTGGAGGAACTGGGTCTGGGAGAGCGCATGGTTACCATCCTGACCGGGTTGGACGTGATACTGGATCCCGAGGCCAGCATGGACGAGGACTTCTGGGGGCTGGTGAAGTCGGAGCTGGGCATGGCGGGCCTGGACTACGACGACCTCCCGGGCCGGAGACACCTCTCCAGCGGAACGGGGACGGTTATGGTTCTCGAGGAGCGCGATCTGCCGGGGGTGCTGGAGGCGGTGCAGTCGGCGATCGACCACTGGATGGACAGGGGCCACAGCCCCCAGAGGGTGCTGGATATAGCCTTTCTGGTGGCCAAGGGGCGGGGGATGGAGAAGGCGGAGGTCCGGGGACCGGCCAGCTCCCTGAGGGACGCCCTGCTGATAGGCAGGGACGGGTTCTCGGAGGTCGGAAGCTGATATTTTTGCTTTAGAGCAAACTAATATTACCTATATTTTAATCAATGCTTTATATAGAACTACATTTTTATATAATGACTCCAAGTTTAGCTGGTCACAATGGAGACCAGGAGAGTACAGCTCATAGGCGGGTCGACCTACGTTGTTTCCCTGCCTAAGAAGTGGGTAACCAAGTCCGATGTCAAGAAGAAATCGGAGATAGGTCTGGTTACCCAGAGCTCTGGCTACCTGGTCGTGGTCCCCAAGCCGGAATTGCTTGAGGGCCAGAAGGAGGGCATAGTCAAGGTGGCCAACGGGGACGATAAGAAGTACATCTCCCGGTCCATCATCGCCCGCTACCTGAATGGTTGCGACGTGATCAGGGTGGTATCCGACCAGAGGCTGGAGGTTTCCCAGATAGAGGAGATCAAGTCCACCACCCGCAAGCTAATCGGCCTGGAGACCATCGAGGAGGACTCCAACGAGGTATCCCTCCACAGCCTGCTGAACCTGGAGGAGCTGGAGATTCTAAAGGGCATCAAGAGGGCCCACGCAATAGCGTGCTCCATGCAGAAGGATGCCATTAGGGCCCTGAAGCAGGGTGACGCCGAGCTCGCCCGCAGCGCCATCCAGAGGGACAGCGACGTTGACAGGCTTTACTTCCTGACCCTGAGGCAGCTAAGGCTGGCCTGCACCAACCCCGAACTTTCCAGCAGGCTGGGATTGGCCCCCATAAACTGCCTGGATTACGAGCTGGTTATCAAGAGGATCGAGCACATCGCGGACCACGCAGAGCGCATGGCCGGTCACGTTCTGGACCTCTCGGAGCTGGACGTCAATAACGGCATAGTCACCACCCTTCTGGACGTCAACAACGACTCGCTCCAGATACACCGCGGGGCCATGGATGCCCTGTTCACCGGGAACGTGGAGCTGGCCAACCAGGTGATCGATCTCCGCGACGGAATAAGGGAGAAGAGAGAGGGCATAGGTGAGCACCTGGCCGACGAGTCGGTGATGGTCAACATCAAGATCAATGCCATGCTGGACAGCACCGAGAGGATCGCCGACTACGGGACGGACATAGCAGAGGTCGCCATTAACCAGGACAAGAGCTAGCTCCCGACCAGGTCACTGTACGAGCAGAGCACCAGGTCATCATCTTTTATTGAGAATTTTTTTCGCAGCTCGCGCGCTTTTCTCTCCGCGGACGCAGGCCCTTCCTCCTCAACGGGCACCTCGAACTCGATGAAGCTCCCCAGGTCCCGGACCAGGTCCAGGTTTACCTTCACCCTTCCCAGGTAGTAAACCTCCCTGGTCTTTCGCACCACGACCCTGACCCCCAGGGCCGAGGCCAGGACCTTTCCCAGCTCTTCCGACCTCGGGTGCCGGTATATCTGGTATACGCAGTCCCTCCTGCCCCCGTTCTCCACCCTCTGGTAGTATATGAGCTCCGATGGCTGTCCCTCTATCTCTCTGAGCTTCAACCTCCCCTCGGGGACCCGGAAGTAGGTGTCCACCTGCTCCTCGGTCCTGAAAACCTCTGCCCCCATGTCCTCCAGGATGCCCCTGGCCGCCTCGCGGGCGGGGTACCGAGCCTTGAGCTCCACGTTCTCGGGCATGGTGATTCCGGGAGATTCCCGTACCTACATAAATCCGTTCCCTAGAATAGAATATCGATGTGCCGGGGAATTCCCCTCACAAGCCGGGCCTAGAATCCGGGGCTCTTCAGGTACTTGAAAAGCTTGTCCAGGTCGGAAAGCACCTGGTTCATTCTCTCCACGGCGTTCTGGAGCTCCTGGACGTCCCCCTGTGTGGCATGTATCTTGGTCTTCATGCGGGGAATCTCGCCCAGGCGGGAGTTGACCTCCCCGAGCATGGCGTGCATCTCGCTTATCTTGGACTGCATCTCGGCCATCTCAGCCCTCATCTCGGTGGTTTTCTGGTCCACTGCGGAGTTCTTCTCGTCGAGCTTGAGAAAGATGCTCTGGAGGGTCTGGTAATCCTGCCTGGCCTTTGATAGCTGCTCGGATACGTCGGCCAGCTTACCCAGGATATCCCCAGCGCGGAGTTCTCTTATCTCATCGATGGCTTCGTCTGATTTTTTCTTGCCCAACCCTAAAGGTGGCATTGGGCCGAGTCACGGAAGATAGGATAAAAAGGTTTTGCGTGGGCCTTTAATTGACGTTGCCGGATGCCCGGGGGGCGATTAATCTAGCCCTCGCGCCAAGGGGTACCCGAGTGAACGTATTGAGGAGGAGGTCCCGGGGTTGAAGGGCCCTGCCTGGCTGGTCATAGCGGTAAACGAGTACCGGATCAGGATCAACAGGGTACCCTCCCTGAAACCCTATTTTCCCTACCTGGCGCCCCTGTTCCTGGTCATACACGCCCTGTTCGTCGCCCCCCTGTTGGCCGACCTCTTCGCCGGGGGCTTCCTGGGCCTGATGGTGTCCAGGTCGGCCCTTTCCTTCGTTGGGATAATCCTGTTCGTTATCTTCCTGTACTTCATAATCCTTCCCGTAACCCACACCCTGCGTGACCTGGACGCCGGGGGGTTCGAGCACTACCTCTCGGCCCCCGTGAAGCCCAGCCACCTCCTGCTGGGCGAGTTCCTGGGCGAGATGCCCTTCTACTCCCTGATAGTGGGCGTGCTGGCCGCCCTGTTCGCCGCCGCCCTCCGACCCCTGGGGCTGGGCCGGGTGCAGCTGGGCGTGGTGGTCCTGGTGTTTGTCATGGTCTTCATGTCCAGCTCCTGGATCGGGAACCTGGTTGCCGCCTTCCTCAGGTCCAAGGTCCGCAGGAGCGGTAGGGGGAGGGACATCGGGAGGGCCGTTTCCTTCATTCTGCCCCTTCCCCTGGTGTTTCTGGTGTATGCCATACAGTTCGGGGGTCTGCTTGAGGCCCTGTCCGACCCGGCCACCAAGGGCTGGGTGAGGACCCTGCTGGGGGCTCTTCCCAGTTCCTGGGGGGCCAGGACCATCACCGCCATCGCCCGGAACCCGGGCCAGCTGATGGCCGCTCCCTACGTCACCTTCGGCCCCTTCCTGGCCCTTTTCCTTTTTCTGGCTGGGTCCCTGTGGCTGGGGGTCAAGCTATCCGACTGGGCCTACAAGGTGGAGCCGGGGTCCCTGTCCCCCTCCATGGCCGGGGCCGAGGGGAGGCTTTCCAGGGCGGTGCGACTCCTTGCCGCCGGCGGGTCTCTGGGGGTCATACTACTGGGGTTGCTAAGGATCTACTTCCGGCGTCTGGAGAACGTATCCAAGATAACCTATATCGGGGGCCTGACCGTGTTCCTCTCAATCTTCCTGGGGGGCCCGGAAAACGGGGAATTTGGGGTTCTGGTTCCCCTGATGGCCGTGCACTTCATGCTCCCCATGTTCACGGTGTTCGTGGTGGGCGGGGTGACCATCAGGGGAAAGGACATGCTAATGGTCTACCGCAAGGCCCCTGGTGGGGTGGCCCGTTTTATCGAGGCCTCCCTGGTGGAGAAGCTCCTGGTTGTGGCTCCGCTGGGAATGGTAGTGGGCGTGGCCTCGGTGGTGGTCAACGCCGATGCCCGGCTGTCCTCCACCCTTCCCAACCTGGCGCTTCTAGTCCCCTTCTCGGTGGCCGCGGTGGCCTTCGTGCTGGGCCTGTTCCTGGCCAACCCCGCCTTCTCGGAGAGGTCGGGCAAGTTCATACTGAACCTGTTTCTGGCAATGACCATATACGGGATCCTGCTGGTGGTATCCCTGGCCGGCGTGGTCGGGACCATCGAGGGCGGAGACCCCTGGCGGGGTATGCTCGAGCTGCAGATGGTGTACACGGTGACCACCTCCCTGGTCGCCGTGCTGGCGCTCTACGCCGGGTGGTCCAGGTTCAGTGCCGTGGAGTAGGCCGGGCACGGCAACATATATAGAATCCCGGCAGGAACCCGGGCATCGATGAATGATGATAATCTGGAGTCACTGATACGGGGGTTCGCCCTGAGAAATGCCGTCGACCACGGGGGTGAATGCCGGCTGTCCTCGGTCCTGGGCTCCGTTTTCTCGGCCCGGGAGGAGGCCAGGTCGAGGGCCGGGGAGGTAAGCAAGGAGGCCAAGCGCGTGGTCCGGGAGGTCAACTCCATGTCCCCGGACCAACAGAGGAAGGAGTTGGAGGCCATCGAGCTCCCCGAGGACCAGGAGGAGGAACCGGAGGAGGGACTCCCTCCCCTGGAGGATGCCGAAAAGGGCCAGGTGGTCATGAGGTTGGCCCCCTACCCATCCGGCCAGCTCCACCTGGGGAGGGCCAGGATGGCCATACTCAACGACGAGTACGCGAAGCGGTACGACGGGAAGCTGATCCTGGTCATCGATGACACCGCGGGGTCGGCGGACAAGATACCCATACAGGAGGCCTACAAGGGCATCCCCAGGGATCTGGACTGGCTGGGGGTGGAGTATCAGGAAACGGTGTACAAGTCGGACCGCCTGGAGATTTTCTACTCCTACGCGGAGAGGTTCCTCAAGGAGGGATGGGCCTACGCCTGCACCTGCAGGGCCAAGGAGCTCAGGGAGAACAGGGCACAGGGACGGGAGTGCGACTGCCGTTCCCAGTCGGTGGAGAAGAACCTGGAGGGGTGGGAGAAAATGCTCTCCGGCCACTACGAGCAGGGCGAGGCCGCGATCCGCCTCAAGACCGACATGCAGCACCCCGACGCCGCCTTCAGGGACCGGGTACTTCTCAGGATCAGCGAGCGCCCCCACCCCAGGGTGGGGACCAGGTACCGGGTGTGGCCCATGCTGGAGTTCTCCTGGGCCATAGACGACCACCTGCTGGGCATAACCCACGTGCTCAGGGGAAAGGACCTGATGATGGAGGACAAGATGGAGAGGTTCATGTGGGACCTCCTGGGCTGGGAGGAGCCGGTCATCATCCATCACGGCATGCTGGGCATCGCCGGGGCCAAGATGAGTAGCTCTGAGTGCAGGAGGAGGATAGAGCGTGGCCAGTACGAGGGATGGGAGGACCCCCGTACCTGGAGCATCGTCAGCCTCAAGGCAAGGGGGATCAGGGCCAGGGCCATCAGGGAGTTCATACTTTCCTGCGGGCTCTCCCTGACCGACGTCAAGGTACCGGTGAAGAGCCTGTACGCCGAGAACAGGAAGATCATAGACCCCGTGGCCAACCGGTATAACTTCGTGAATCGGCCGGTTCGCATCTCGGTCAGGGACCCTCCCGGCATTGGCGGGGCCGAGCTCGAGTTTCACCCGGATTTCGAGGAGCGGGGAACCAGGAGCGTCCCGGTGGACCCCGGCTCGATCTACATCGACGGCTCGGACTTCGAGGAGATGGAGGGCAGCGTGGTCAGGCTGAAGGAGCTCTACAACGTGGAGCTGGAATCCGAGGCCCCCTACAGGGGCGATGACCTGGTGTCGGAGATGGCCAAGATCCAGTGGGTCTCAAACCCCAACCTGCCGGCGAAAGTCATCATGCCCGACGGCTCGGTCCTCATGGGTCTGGCCGACCCAGGGATCCGGGATCTCCGCCCTGGCTCGGTGATACAGTTCGTGCGTTTCGGGTTCTGCAGGCTGGACTCCCGTGAGGGGGAGGAGCACCTGTTCAGATTCGCACACCGCTAGCCGGCTACTCGCCGGGGTGGTAGTAGTCAATGGAGTTTATGCTGACCTCGCCCTTCTTTAGGTTCTCTATGGCGCTGATGGATGCCCGGGCCCCGGCCAGGGTGGTTATGTAGGGTATCATAAGGTCCACGCTGGCCCTCCGGATCTTGAATCCGTCCCTGGACGCGCTTCCCCCCTTGGTTGGGGTGTTCACGATGAGGTCCAGCTCCCGGTCCCAGATCATCTCCAGTATCTCCGTGCTCCCCTCGCTGATCTTTCGCACCACCTGGATCGGTATGTCCGGGTGTTTGCTCCAAACGGCCTCCGCGGTGCCGTCGGTGGCAAGGATCTCGAATCCCAGCCCGTGGAAATCCTGGGCTATGTCAGGGATCTGTTCGTTGTCCTCGCTTCTGACCGATATGAGTATCTTGCCCGAGCTGGGCAGTTTCATGCCCGCCGAGACCTGTGACTTGTAGAAGGCCCTGCCGAAGTCGCTGTCTATTCCCATGACCTCTCCCGTGGACTTCATCTCCGGCCCCAGCTTGGGGTCCACGCCGGGCAGCTTTATGAACGGGAACACGGCCTCCTTGACAGAGAAGTGCTTGATATCCTTCCTGCCCACCATGCCCAGGTCCTTTAAGGTGTACCCGACCATGACCTGGGTGGCGATCTTGGCCAGGGGAACGCCCACCGACTTGGAGACGTAGGGTATGGTTCTCGACGCCCTGGGATTGGCCTCCAGGACGTAGACCTGGCCGTCCTTGACCGCGTACTGTATGTTCAGGATGCCCACCACCTCAAGCTCCACGGCGATGGCCCTGGTGTAGTCCTCGACCTTCTCCAGAACCTCGTCCTCCAGGGACTGGGCGGGTATCACGCAGGCGGAATCGCCCGAGTGAACCCCGGCCTGCTCTATGTGCTCCATGATGGCCCCTATGAACACCTCCTCGCCGTCGGAGACGGCGTCCACGTCGAGCTCGATGGCGTTGTCCAGGAAGCGGTCGATGAGTATGGGGTGCTGGGGGGATACGGAGACCGCCTCGTCTATGTACTCCTTCATTTCCTCCTCGTCATGCACGATCTCCATGGCTCGTCCCCCGAGCACGAAGCTGGGCCTGACCAGCACCGGGAAGCCGATCTCCATGGCTATTTTCATGGCCTCATCCCTCTTCATGGCGGTGCCGTAGGGGGCCTGGGGGATCTCCAGCTTGTTGAGTATCTCGGTGAACTTCTCCCGGTCCTCTGCCTTGTCTATGCTCTCCGGAGGGGTGCCCAGGATGTTAACCCCGGCCCGGGCCAGCTTGCCGGCCAGGTTGATGGGGGTTTGTCCGCCGAACTGAACGATGACTCCCCAGGGTTCCTCCCTGTCGATGACGTTCATCACGTCCTCGAAGGTCAGGGGCTCGAAGAACAGCTTGTCGGATATGTCGAAGTCGGTTGAGACCGTCTCCGGGTTATTGTTGATGACGATTGACTCGTAGCCCTCCTCCTCCAGGGTCATCACCGAGTGAACTGTGCAGTAATCGAACTCTATGCCCTGCCCTATCCTGATGGGCCCGCCCCCGATTATGGCCACCTTCTCCTTTTCGGAATCCGAGTGGAGCGCCTGGTCGGAACGGGGTTCGTAGGTGGAGTAGTAGTATGGCGTCCGGGCCTTGAACTCGGCGGCGCAGGTATCCACCATCTTGTAGGAGGGGGTCACTCCCTTTCTCTTCCTGGACCTTCTCTGCTCGAACTCATCGCTGTCCACGGCGTGGGCTATCTGCACGTCAGAGAAGCCCTTGCGCTTGGCCTCCCGGAGGAGCTTCTCGGGGACATCGCCCTTCTCCTCGCACATCCCAAGCCTGCGCTCGATGGACAGCAGGTCGTGCAGCTTGTCCAGGAACCAGGGGTCTATGCCGGTCAGGTCGTGGACCTCGTCCACGGTCATCCCCCTGCGGAACGCCTCGTGTATGTAGAATATTCGCTGGTCGGTGGGCTCGGTTAGCTCGGTGACCAGCTCCTTCTTGGAGACCCGGGAGAACGCCTCCTGCTTGGGGTCGCAGCCGAAGCCGTACCTCCCGATGTCCAGGCTCCGTATGGCCTTCTGTATGGCCTCCTCGAAGGTCCTGGCCAGGCTCATGGCCTCCCCCGTGCCCTTCATCTGGGTTCCTATCCTGGTATCCGCGGTCCTGAACTTGTCGAAGGGCCACCGGGGTATCTTTGCCGCGATGTAGTCCAGGGTTGGCTCGAAGCTTGCCGGGGTCTCCTTGGTCACCCGGTTGGGTATCTCGTCCAGGGTCATGCCCACAGCGATCTTGGCCGATATTCTGGCTATGGGATAGCCGGTGGCCTTGGAAGCCAGCGCCGAGCTGCGGGAGACCCTGGGGTTGACCTCGATAACGTAGTAATCCCCGGTCTTGTTGGAGAAGGCGAACTGTATGTTACATCCCCCGTGAACCTTGAGGGCCCTGATTATCTTGAGCGAGGCCGTCCTCAGCCTCTGGTGGTCAACGTCGCTGAGGGTCTGCAGGGGGGCCACCACTATACTGTCCCCGGTGTGTATCCCCATGGGGTCGAAGTTCTCCATGGAGCACACTATGTTGCAGTTGTCATCGGCGTCCCTCATGACCTCGTACTCCATTTCCTGCCAGCCCTTGACCGACCTCTCGATCAGGACCTGCTTGGCTATGCTGGACTGAAGGCCACGTTCCACTACCTTTCTGAGCTCGGTATCGTTATCCGCCATGCCTCCCCCCGTTCCTCCCAGGGTGTAGGCGGGGCGGATGATCACCGGGTACCCGATATCCTGGGCGGTGTAGAGGGCCTCGTCCACGGTGCTCACCGCCCTGCTCTCGGGTATGGCCTCGCCTATCTTCAACATGAGGTCCCTGAACTTCTCCCGGTCCTCCGCGGTCTGTATGGTCTCCAGTGGGGTTCCCAGGAGCTCCACGTTGTTCTCCTCCAGGACCCCCAGGGTACCGAGCTGGGCGGCTAGGTTTAGACCGGTCTGGCCACCGATGGTAGGCAGTAAACCGTCAGGTTTTTCCTTCTCGATTATGCCTGATACGATATCGGGGACCAGGGGCTCTATGTACACCTTGTCGGCCATCCCGGTGTCAGTCATGATGGTCGCCGGGTTGGAGTTGACTAGAATTACCTCGTAGCCCTCTTCTCTAAGGGACCAACAAGCCTGTGATCCGGAGTAGTCGATTCCGAGGGCCTTGAGCCCTATTCGGCGGCTTGTCCGATCACGATCGGTCCCGATCCTATGACCATTATCCTGTGGATGTCATCTCTTTTGGGCACCTGTCTCCTTCCTCCATGGAGTTTCACCTTTACTGGTGGTGATTCAACCACATGGTTAGGGGTTAGAATAAAAATATGGCCATCAGGGCTTTTTGGCTCGGCAATTGACAATGAGGGGGGTGAATTAACGCTTTTATTGCCCAGACCGAATGTGGGCCGAGGTCTGGAATGGAGGTCACTGCTAAATGTCCCTACTGCGGCAGATTGAGCACTTACCGGGTTAAGCCCAACGTGCGGAGGCTGGTCTCCTGTACCTGCGGTAAGGGGAGTTTCTACCTCAAGAGGGTGGATCGCATCGAAGTACTTGAGAGTACCGGGAATAATGGAGGGGTCGGATGAACCGGCTCCCCAACGGTTGCAGTGAGCTCGATGAGGTTTCATGGATGGTGGCGGGAGTTCTGCCTGGGTCTGCTTCTGGTCCTGGCCTATACCGCGGTGAACCTGGCGTCCAGGGACCGGCGCCAGGTGGCCATGGAACACTCCCGGGACCTGATCCGTCTGGAGCAGAGGGCGGGATATTCGCTGAGCCCGGTTCAGGAACGTTTTCATCCTGTTCTCCCTAGCCTGCTTCCTGGTTTTCCTGCTGTATCCCTGGGCCTCTCCCCGGCTGATGGAGGGCTACGGGTTCGTGGACCTGTTGGAGCTGAGTTCGCCCCTGAGCTAGGGGACCGAGGGCCTCAGCCAGGCCCCAAACCCCTACGCCTCCATGCCCAGCGTCGCGCTCTTTGACGGCCTCATCTTCCGGGTGGCGGCCTTGTCCTACCCGGTGCTCATGCTGGTCTCCATCATACTGTCCGCCAACCACCTTTTCGTGGACTGTGCGGCCTCATTTGCGCTCCTGGTGCCCCTTGCTCACCTGGAGTCCAGGGACCTGACGAGATATTTAAAATGCCGCATCCAGAGGGCATTAGTAAAGCCGTAAGGGCGATGAATTGAGATTTCACACTGCGGACGATGAGGAGATAAGGGCTGGAGGAACCGCGGACATATACTTCCAGCGTACGGTGCGCATAATAGAGGAAAAGAACTGGGACCGGCCGGTGGTGGCCGAGGTCACCGCCAGTTCCCTGCCCCCCGGGTGGTCATGGGCCCTGCTGGGGGGCATGGAGGAGGTCGCCCACCTCTTCGAGGGCCGGGGCCTGGACGTCCTGGCCATGCCCGAGGGCAGCATCCTGCACCCCTTCGAGCCGGTGATCAGGATAGAGGGGATGTACTCCGAGTTCTGCGAGCTGGAGACCCCCCTCCTGGGCCTGGTGTGCCAGCCCTCGGGTATCGCCACCGCCTCGGCCAGGTGCAAGCTGGCCGCCTCCTTCAAGCCGGTATACAGCTTCGGGATCCGCAGAATGCACCCCGCAATCTCCCCCATGATCGACAGGGCGGCCTACATAGGGGGTGCCGATGGCATATCGGGTCTTTCCGGGGGCAGGCTCATGGACATTGACCCCGTGGGGACCATACCCCACGCCCTGATAATACTGGTCGGGGACCGGAAGAGGGCCTGGCGGGCCTTCGACGAGATAATTGACGAGAAGGTGCCGCGAATAATGCTCGTGGACACCTTCTCGGATGAGGTCGTTGAGTCCCTGGCCGCGGCCCAGGCCCTGGGCCAGAAGCTGGCCGCGGTCCGGCTGGACACCCCCTCAAGCAGAAGGGGGGACATGAAAAGCATAATCCGGGAGGTGCGCTGGAAGCTGGACGCCGAGGGTTTTCCCTCGACCAGGATATTCGTTTCCGGCGGGCTGAACGAGGACTCACTGGCCGAGCTCTCCCACGTGGCCGATGCCTTCGGGGTGGGAACGTCCATTAGCTCCTCCAGGACCGTCGATTTCGCCCTGGACATAGTGGAGGTGGAGGGAGAGCCCGTTGCCAAGAGGGGGAAGCTGTCTGGGGCCAAGAACGTCTTCCAGTGCCCGGGCTGTTTCAATAGGGAGGTAACCCTGGAGAAGGAGGCCCCCACCTGCACCTGTGGCCGCAAGATGGAGAATCTACTAGCTCCCCTGGTTACGGGAGGAAAGGTGGCCGACCTGCCCGGGCCGGAAGAGATAAGGCAGAAGGTAATCGAGAGTTTGAAGGAAAGGAAACTCGGTCTAGGATAATTGGAAGTGAGAAAGTGGAAACATCGATAGTTAGCGTAAAGGCCAGAGAGATACTGGATTCCAGGGGCAACCCCACGGTCGAGGTGGACCTGGAAACCGAGAAGGGCTTCGGCCGGGCGGCCGTGCCCTCCGGGGCCAGCACCGGGGAACACGAGGCCCTGGAGCTAAGGGACCAGGACCCCCAGAGGTTCAACGGCAAGGGCGTGCTCAAGGCGGTCTCCTCGGTCAACGAGGTCATAGCGCCCGCAGTGGTGGGCATGGACGTTGCCGACCAGGAGAGCATTGATAGGGAGATGATAGATCTGGACTCGACCGAGAACAAGGGGAACCTGGGGGCCAACGCCATCCTGGGAGTCTCCCTGGCCGCCTGCCATGCCGCCGCCGACACCCTGGACGTGCCCCTGTACGAGCACCTGGGCACTATGGCCTTCGGGAGAAGGTCGGAAAAGTACCTCATGCCCCTGCCCATGTCCAACGTGGTGAACGCCGGGAAGCACGGCGGGGGAGAGCTCGAGCTTCAGGAGTTCATGATACAGCCGGTGGGGGCCGGCAGTTTTGGGGAGGGTATCAGGTGGATCGCCGAGATATACCACCAGCTGCGCCAGGTCCTGGTCTCCAAGTACGGGGAGTCCATGAAGAACGTTGGCGACGAGGGAGGGTTCTCGGGACCAATAGATCACGTCGAGGACGTCCTTGATGCCCTGATATCGGCCACCGAGAACGCCGGTTACCAGCCCGGGAAGGAGGTCTCCATAGCCTTGGACCCAGCGGCCAGCGAGTTCTACTCCGACGGCACATACACCGTGGAGGGCAAGCCCCACAGCTCCCAGGAGCTTGCCGATTTCTTCGTGGACCTGGTTGACAGCTACCCCATATACTCGATCGAGGACGCCATGGCCGAGGACGACTGGGAGGGATTCAGGGACCTCACGGAAAGACTGGGGAACAAGATCCAGATAGTGGGCGATGACCTGTTCGTGACCAACACCAAAAGGCTGAAGCGGGGCATAGAGATGGGTGCCTGCAACGCCCTGCTGCTCAAGGTAAACCAGATAGGAACCCTGTGGGAGGCCATGGAGTCCGCCAAGATGTGTATGGACAACGACTACGGGGTGGTCATAAGCCACAGGAGCGGGGAGACCGAGGATACCACCATCGCCGACCTGGCGGTGGGCCTGAACGCGGGGCAGATAAAGACCGGCGCCCCCTGCAGGTCGGAGCGCAATGCCAAGTACAACCAGCTGATCAGGATAGAGGAGGAGCTGGGGGACAGCGCGTTCTACGCGGACGGTGACTTCAGGACCGGTTACCTGAAGTTCATCTAGTCCCATTTCGGCCTGTAGACCAGGGAGGCCACCAATATTCCCAGCTCGTAGAGCACGTACATGGGTATGGACACTATTATCTGGCTCACCATGGTGGGATCGGGGGTTATCACCGCGGCCACCACCAGGATTCCGATGACCGCCAGCGGCCTGTTCTTTTTCAGAAATCCCGGCGAGACGATGCCCAGCCTGGCCAGCATGGCGGCTATGAGGGGGTACTCGAACACCGAACCGAAGACCAGTAGCATGAGGAAGATGAGGAGATGGTCTTGTCGACGGCCCACATGTTCTCGATCAGGGTCTCGTCGAACATGGTGCGGAGGAAGTCCATGGTGAAGGGGACCATGATCAGGTAGCCGAAGCCCAGTCCCAGGAGGAAGAGGACGGTGGCCGGGGGGATCAGCATGATCACCAGCTTCTTCTCGCTTGGTTTCAGGGCGGGGACCACGAAGGAGAAGAACTCGTAGGCCAGCACCGGGAGGGCGATGACCATCCCCACCACCAGGGAGATCTTCATCCTGGCCAGCGCCGCTGCCAGGGGGGTCAGAGCCTTCAGTCTCATCCCCCCCAGCACGTCATTCTCCATGGTGAGCAGGATGCGCTCGACCAGAAATATCCAGCCGATGCCGAACCCTGCCCCCACCGCCACCAGGGAGACCACGAGACGGCGCCTGAGTTCCTCCAGGTGATCGAAAAAGGACATTTCACCGCTCATCTTCGATTTGCCGGATATCCAGAGGACTGGGTCCTTAAATCTGCCACGATTGTGGGGCCCAAGGGCTCATTCCTCGCTCTGGTCCTCGGTGGCCGGGGGCTGGTCGGAGTATATGACCTCCATGATATCGCTTCTAAGACGTTCCCGGTCCTTGCCCTCGGTCTCGATACCCAGCCTGTGGGCCGCCTCCTGGAGGCTGTCCAGGGGTAGCTTCCTGTGCTCCAGGGCCTCCCGTTCCTGGTCCTGGTCGGGTCGTTTATCCTCCCGCTCCTGGGCCGTGAGCTCGTTCATGAGCTCGTTGCCGGCGTTCCTGAACCTGGCAACCGCGGTCCCCAGCTGCCTGGCTATCTCCGGGACCTTCCTGGGACCGAATAGAATCACCGCTACCAGTATGACGATGATCTCCAGCGCCCCTACGACCGGCAAGGAAAAACCCGTGGTAAGTGGTTTCAAAGGCAAGATAAATCTTTGTGAAATAGCCCTCTACCGACCTAGGTGGACCGGCTGTCGAAGTACAGGGGAAGAACCATGGAAATCACCAGAACCGATCCTATGGCCAGTATGCCCATTTCCATGCCCTGCAGGAGGCGAAAGAAGTCGTTGACCTTAACCCCGGAGACCATCCATCCCTGCTCCCCGTATGGACGAACGTTCTCCTCCCCCAGCCTGGACCTGAACAGGTTTCTGGCCCTCCGGTCCCGTACGAGTATGGTTGTTGAATAGCTGCTCCTCTCGCTGGCGTCGGCAAGTATGAAGGATGCTGGCCGGTCGCCGAAGGTGCTCATGTAGTAGTTTGCCATCATCACGTACCCTCCCTTCAGCACTCCGCCCGTGGCACCGATCTGGTAGATTGAAAGCAGGGACATGGTGAAGAACAGAAATACGCATATCCCGGCAACCGTGGTCCTCATCGGGGCAAGAGGGGAGGGCTAGCTCAAAAATGTTAATCGGTTTTGGCTCCAATTCCTCTCCTTCCCAGCACCATGTACCCTGTATGCACGGTCTGAGTGGTCCTGGGTCGGGTTCCTCCCTTCCGGGTTTCGTACTCCCTCTTGACCAGCTCGCACATCTCGGGCTCCATGGCCCCGGTTTCCGTGAGGGCAACCAGGCAGTCCCTGGCCTCCTCGATGAACGGCGCGTAGGCCACCAGGAAGCCGCCGGGGACCAGGCATCTGAAGGCTGATTCCACGTATTTAGAGGGGCGAGCCAGGTCGAGGAGGAAGAGGTGGCCGGTGAGGGCCCGGTCCATCTCCGCCAGGTCGGAGTTAACCAGCTCCACGTTCCTGCACCCAAAGCCCTCTATGTTATCGGCTGCCGTTCTGTGTATGCTGGGTCTCCTCTCGAAGCTGATCACCCTCCCTGAGGGTCCCACCGCCCTGGAAAGAAATAGGGTCGAGCACCCGCTTCCCGTGCCCGCCTCCACCGCCGTCTGCCCCTGACGTAAACCGGTCCTGGTTATGATGTAGCCGATGTCCTCGAAGTGAAGGGTTCTGGTGGGCCGGTCCATCCTCTCCACGTAATCCCTGAGACTGGGCTCCACCAGGACCGCGGGGTGACCAAGATGGCTCTCTATAGATAGGGGGGTCTCCGGGTCCCGGGGTATCTGATATATGCCCAGGTCGGTCTCCAGGCCTCTATCCCCCTGGGTCAGGTACTTCTTTCCCCTGTGGTCGATCAGCAGGAACCTAGTATTCAAAGCCACACCGTGACCTGTGAGTGATTCCCCTGATATGTAGTTTTCCCCTCCCGTGGGGAAGTTCGGAGATGGCACCGATAACTGCGAAAAGGTTTATTAGATGCACATCTTTCCTCTGAAACAGAGGATGGTCATGGCAGAAAACGCCAATCCAGCATCGCTGGGACTTATGGGTTTCGGAATGACAACCGTCCTGCTTAACCTTCACAACGCCGGCCTCTTCGCCCTGGGCAGCATGATACTGGCCATGGGCGTATTCTACGGTGGACTGGCCCAGGTTATAGCAGGGATCATGGAATTCAGAAACGGTAACACATTTGGAACGACGGCTTTCACTAGTTACGGACTTTTCTGGTTATCGCTGGTGGGGCTTCTGGTGTTCCCCGAGTTGGGATGGGGACCGGAAGCAGAGCCCTCGGCGATGGCCGCCTACCTGGCCATGTGGGGGTTCTTCACGGCCTGGATGTTCGTGGGAACCCTGAAGCTGGGGCGGGGGCTGCAGCTGGTCTTCTTCACCCTGACCATACTTTTCTTCATGTTGGCCGCCGGGGAGTTCATATCATCCTCCCTATTCCATACCATAACCGGTATCGAGGGGATAATATGCGGCTTCACGGCGATTTACGTGGCCATCGGGGGCCTATGGAACGAATACTATGACCGGATAGTACTCCCGATATAAATTGGTGAGAATATGGCAAAAACAATCGAGTCTCTGATGAAGGAGAAGAGGGTCTTTGAACCCTCCGAGGAAATTGTAGAACAGAGCAATGTCAAGGAGTTCATGGACGAACACGGCATAGAGACCGTGGAAGAGCTTTACGAGAAGGCCCAGGACCAGGAATGGTTCTGGGGAGAGCTGGCCAAGGAACTCGACTGGCACGAGGACTGGGACACGGTTCTTTCCGGAGAGGCGCCCTACTTCAAGTGGTTCGAGGGCGGAAAGACCAACATAGTCCACAACGCCCTGGACAGGCACATAAATGATGGAAAGGCTGACAAGATAGCCTATATATGGGAGGGCGAGCTGGGCGAGGTCAGGAAGATAACCTACGGCGAGCTCAATAAGGAGGTCAACAGGCTGGCCAACGGGCTGAAGAGCCTGGGCATAGAGAAGGGGGACCGGGTGGGAATCTACCTACCCATGATACCCGAACTGCCCATGGCCATGTTGGCCTGTGCCAAGATCGGGGCCGTTCACTCCGTGGTCTTCTCCGGATTCAGTCCCAAGGCCCTCCAGGACCGCCTGGTTGACGCGGAGTCCGTGGCCCTGATAACCGGGGACGGATACTACCGAAAGGGCTCCCCCCTGAACCTCAAGGAGAAGGCTGACGAGGCCATAGATGGTTCCCCCACGGTTGAGAACGTGGTCGTGGTCAACCGCATGGGTGACGAACTGGACGTTGATATGACCGATGGACGGGACGTATGGTGGCATGAACTCGCCGAGGACAAATCCGAACAGTGCGAGACCGAGGTTATGGACGCTCGAGACCTGCTTTTCCTGATGTACACCTCGGGTACCACCGGAAAACCGAAGGGCGTCATGCACGTCCACGGAGGTTACCAGGTGGGTACCTCGCAGACCCTTAAGTTCGTATTCGACCTCAAGGAGGACGACATCTGGTGGTGCGCGGCCGACATAGGATGGATTACCGGTCACAGCTACATCGTTTACGGCCCGCTGATACTGGGAGTGACCTCGGTTCTCTACGAGGGCGCGCCGACCTATCCGGAGCCCGACAGGATCTGGGACATGGTGAGCAAGTACAACGTGTCGGTGTTCTACACCTCACCCACCGCCATCCGGCTTTTCATGCGCTACGGCGAGGAGTGGCCCGATAAGCACGATCTGAGCTCGCTGAGGCTCCTGGGTTCGGTGGGTGAACCCATCAACCCAGAGGCCTGGATCTGGTATCACAAGGTGATAGGGCAGGAGAAATGCCCCATAATGGACACCTGGTGGCAGACCGAAACCGGGCAGTTCATAATCACCCCTCTTCCTGTTACCCCGCTGAAGCCGGGCTCGGCGACAAAGCCGTTCCCGAGTCTGGACGCCGCCGTTTACGACGACGATGCCAACCCGGTGACCGGACAGGGAGGCAACCTGGTGATCACCAAGCCTTGGCCCGCCATGCTGGCCGGTCTGTACAAGGAGGAGGAAAGGTACAAGAGGACCTACTGGTCCAGGTTCCCGGGAGTCTACCTGGCCGGTGATGTGGCCAGGGTTGACGAGGACGGCTATTTCTGGGTGCAGGGAAGATCCGACGACGTCCTGAACGTCGCCGGGCACAGGATAGGCACCGCCGAGGTTGAGTCTGCCCTGGTTTCACATCCCAAGGTCGCCGAGGCTGCCGTGGTCGGCAAGCCGGACCCGGTTAAGGGCCAGACCATACAGGCCTTCGTTATCCTGGTCGAGGGATGGGGGCCCGGCGAGGATGTAAAGAAGGAGCTGGTCAAGCACGTATCCAAGGAGATCAGCCCCATCGCAAGGCCCCAGAACATAACCTTCGTCCCCGACCTGCCCAAGACCCGTAGCGGTAAGATAATGCGCAGGGTTATGGCCTCCCTGGTAAAGGGAGAGTCACCCGGCGACGTTACCACCCTACGGAACCCGGAGATCGTGGAAGAGGTAAAGAGGCTCATCGAGGAAGAGCAGCAATAGAAATCCATCGTTTTTTCGGGGCGATCCCCGGGGCGTTACTTTTTTTGCCCCGGGGGACCGAACTATTTAAAAAGTCAAGCCGGGAACTCGGCGCAAATAGGCCTAGTACGTACTAGCGATCATACTGACCCAGAATAATTGGGTTCGGCCGGCGGTGAATGCTTGTCACAGCAAACGGAAGATGAATCTGAACTTCCCTCCTTCTTGGACGTCACTCGGATATCATGGAAGCAAATGCTAATCATACCCATGCTATTTCTGGCCCTTAACCTATCGGTTCTGGTCCTGAATTACGTGGAAACCGGGAAGTTCGTCCACTACGGGATAGACTTCACCGGCGGGACCCTGATCAGCTTCCCCAACTGCTACGAGCTGGGTCCCGGCGAGATTAAGGATGAGCTGGAAACCGAGCTGGAGCTGGAAGAGGTATCTGTGAGGAAGGGAGGGGGCACCCTGAACGTGGAGACCCCCGGCGGGGAGCAGGATATCATGAACTACATGATGGAGAACTACGGGAAGACGGGGACCAGCGATACCCTGGACGTACCCCTGGCCGAGACGTTCAAGAAACAGGCTCCCGTGGTGCTCTTCGCGGCCTTCGCGGGCATGGCCATCGTGGTTTACGTGGTCTTTCGTTCGCCTTTGCCCTCCATAGCGGTTCTAGCGGCCGCCATTCTGGACATTACCGGAGCCATGGGCCTCATGACCCTTTTCGGGGTAAGGATGTCCTTGGCCACGGTTGCCTCGCTCCTGATGCTCATCGGGTACTCGGTGGACACCAACATCCTGCTAACCTCCAGGATGCTGAAAAGGCGGGAGGATCTAAAGGACCGGCTACAGGGGGCCCTGAAGACCGGCCTGACCATGAGCGCCACCACCATATGCGCGGTGTCCGCCCTCTACATCTTCTCGACCTCCGACGTGCTGGACTCCATTGCACTGGTGCTCATATTTGGACTGGTGGCCGACCTCATGAATACCTGGCTTTTCAATGGGGGCCTCCTCCGGTGGTACCTGGAGAGGAAGTTCAGCCTCCTGCGCAGGAGGGGTAGAAGGAGATGAGGATAAGGAACGAGCTCCTCAGGGACTGGAGGGTCCTGCTGCTAATAGCGGTGGACCTCATGGCCATCTTCGCGGTCCTCCCAAGGGTGGGCCGGTACTCGACCGATCTGGCCCTCACGGACGTCAATTCATCTTTAATCGTCAAGGATCTAATGGAATCGGAGTACGATAACGTAACCCACCTGTTCACCCAAAGCAGGACCGGGGAGAGCATTCAGGGATATTCCTTCGATCTATACTCAGCCCAGGAGTACAGGGACCTGGTCGGCGACCTGGACCTGCTGCTGACCGGGATGATGCCCAGGGACCGGGAGCCCCAGGTTTCCATCACCGCCATGACCCACGTAGAGGCCAATGTAACGGTTAGTGACCAGGACGTGATGATAACCTACCTTGAGGACGGTATGGGAGTCAAGGTCACCTCGGTGTCGGTTACCGGGGAGGCCCTGAACCTCCGCCTTAACCAGAAGGTGGACAGGGCCAACCTCACCCAGCTACTGGGAACCAAGGCCAGGATAGAGAGCTTCGAGACCCCCAGAAGCCTGAAGACCAATCTTAAGATGGGCATCGATTTTCTGGGCGGGTTCTACTACAACGTCAAGCCGGTGGGCGTTACCTGGGAGACCCAGGCCAAGGCCTCGAACATAACCCCCAGCCTGGCCTCCGATTTCTTTGCCCAGCCCGCCGAGCTGAAGGACCAGACCGGCTCCATAATCACCATCGAGGTCCAGAACCCGGAGAACGTGACCCAGGCAGACTTCATGAGGTACATAGTCGATGACTTCTTCTCCACCTACCCCAGCCTGAGGCGGGTGGATTTCAACTTCAATAACGCCAGCTCCGATATCGTGATGAACGCCAGCAACGTGAATGCACTCCGAGCGGTTCTCAACCGCACCCTGTCCGAGAGGTGGGACGTGGTCGGAGGCAGCGAGGAGAGCGGGATGTTCACCGTGGAGGGCAAGGGCTCGGAGGCCACCCGCCAGGAGATCGAGGCCAACGTCAGCGATTACCTCCAGGTCCTGGACTACGAGTCCAAGGTCTCCTCGGAAACCATGTCCGAGGTGGAGAAGATGATCAGGTCCAGGTCAAACTTCCTGGGAGTCTCCGACGTCAGGATCAAGAGGGCCGGCAACGAGTACATAATGGTGGAGTCCCCGGAGAGAATCGCCAAGGGGAGCTCCATACTACAGCCCATAGATTTCGAGGCCAGGTTCTGGACGTCTGAAAACGAGACCGTCCTAGCCTTCGGGGCCCAGGATGTGGCCAGGGTGGAGCACTTCTACTACTCCGGCGACGGCTGGGCGGTGCCCCTAACCCTGAAGTCGGGCTCCTCCAAGAGGGTCAGGGACCTGGCCGAGCAGGTGGGTGCCATCAGCGAGGACGCCGAGGTGCGGGACCAACACCGCCTGGGCATGTTCTTCAACGGGGTTGAGGTCTATAACGCCTCCTTCTCCGAGGGACTGGCTGCCACCATGCGCGAGGAACCTGCGGCCATGTTCCTGGCCATAACCGGTGGACCCCAGGAGAACGAGCAGGCCAGAAAGAGGGCCGAGGAGCTCTACATCAACCTGGAGGCATCCTTCCCCACCAAGCTCAGAACGGCAGGAGAGGGGGAGATACCCCCGGTCCTGGGGAGGGACTTCTCCAGACAGGTCGCGGCCGCCGCGACGGCGGCGTTGATAGCGGTTTCCATGGTCATATACATAAGATACAGGCGTCCCAAGCTGGTGCTGGCCATCCTCACCGTGAGTCTGAGCGAGATCCTGATAATTCTAGGATTCTCAGTGCTCATCGGCTGGTACCTGGACCTGGCCAGCGTGGCGGCAATTATCGCGGTCATGGGTACCGGGGTCGACCACCAAATAGTTATTACCGATGAGGCCGTTCACAAGGGCAGGGGAAGAAAGAGATTGGTAATAGCCACCAGGATATCCCGGGCATTCTTCATCATATTCACAGCGGCAGCCACCACCATAATAGCCATGTCACCCCTGGCCTACGTGGGCCTGGGAAGACTTAGGGGCTTTGCGGTGGTCACCATCGTGGGTGTCCTGGCCGGCATACTGGTAACCAGGCCTGCCTACGGCAGGATCGTCAGACGGGTAATAGGTGGGTGAATACATTGTATGTGGTTGTAGTTGGCGCCGGTCGCATAGGGTACAACCTGGCCAGGATTCTCATAGAGGGGGGTAACGAGGTTACACTCATCGAGAAGGACGAGAGGAGGGTGCGAGAGGTGGGATCCCTGGACGCCTACGTCCTCCACGGCATGGGCACCAACCCGGCGGCCCTGGAGTCCCTGAACATCGAGACCGCGGACGCCATAGTTGCGGTCACCGGGGACGACTCTGTGAACCTGGCATCCTGCCTGATCGCCAAGAGGATCGTGGCCAGGGACCGGAACGGCAGGGACCGACCGTTCATGACCGTGGCCCGGGTATCCAACATCGAGATGGAGAGGATTTTCCAGGAGCTGGGTGTGGACAGGGTAATAAGCCCCGAGAAGGCGGCCGCCGAATATATATCCCGGCTCATTAGGAGCCCCGGCGTGGAGGACGTGACAGCCATGGGGCAGGCGGAGATGTTGGAACTGCAGATAGACGAGGACTCACCGGTTATCGGGAAGACCCTGGCCGAGATGTCGGCCATCGGTGACATGTCCACCAGCACCGTAGTGGCCCTAATAGAGGACGGCGACCTGATAATACCCCACGGGGATACCACCCTGAAGGCGGGGATGAAGGTGCTTCTGTTCACCAAGATAGAGGAGTCTAGAAAGGCGAGAAATCTATTCCTGGGCTTTGAATAGGAAAGAGTAAATAGGTGACCAGGGCTATCCCGGGATTGAAGGAGGTCCATTTAATTTGGTTTCAGAAGAAGTCATAGCCGCGCTTGCCATTGGTCTCGCGGTGACCATTCCCGGCATAATGTCAGCTATCAGCGTTTCAACGGTGGGTGTGGCCGCAGCGGGCCTGGTCTCCGAGGAACCAAAGAAGTTTTCCAAGGCCTTTATCCTGGAGATCCTGCCCGGAACCCAGGGTTTCTATGGTTTCATAGGCGGTATGCTGGTCATGATAGCTCTCGACTGGTTGGGTGGTAGTCCACCCCCCCTGGCAGAAGGCATGGGGCTGACGGTCCTGGTGGCTGCGGTGCCCGCGATTCTACAGGGCTTCACGTCCTACTACCAGGGACTGGTGGCCACTGCCGGTGTTTCCTCGATCGCCAAGAAGGAGGAGACATTTGGAAGCTGTGTGCTGATGTCGGTAATGGTGGAGACCTACGCCATTCTCGGTTTCCTCAGCACTTTTCTCCTGTTGATAGGCCTTCAAATATGGTAAGGCCGGGTCCCCAGGAGCATGCCGGAGAGTGACCACTTGGAAGACGAACTTGAGCTAGTTTTCGAGGCCGAGAAAAAGGTCGAGAATATCGTTTCGGAGGCCGAAGGTAAGGCCAGAAGACTGAAGTCCGAGGCTGAGTCGGAGGCCGAGGAGATCGTTTCCCGGTTCCGGGAGGAGGCTGAGTCGGAGGCCGAGGAGATGATCTCGGAGAAGGTCTCCCAGGCCCAGGAGAAGGGCCAGGAGCTCCGCCGAAAGCACGAGTACAGGATATCAAAGATGGAAATGGCCGCGAAGTCCAACATGGAGGAGGCGGTCGACATCATAATCAATTCCGTTATAGAGGAGAGCTAGTTTGTTCAAGCCGAGGTCCATGAGCAAGGTAAGTATTCTTCTTCTCGACCAGGACCTGGAGCGGTTTACCCGCGAGGCCCAGGAGAGGGGTTTGCTCCAGTTTACCGAGTCACCCTCCGTGGAGTCCATGGAGAGGCAGGATGTCCGCGACATGCGGAGCAGGATCGCGGACCTGCAGTCCAAGGTGGACAGGGCCGTTTCGGTGCTCGAGGATGCCCGGGAGGAGAAGGCCGAGGCCGGTGGCATGTCCCAGCGACTTAAGGGCATGGTAGGTATCCAGGAGCCACCGGAGCCCCTGGAGCTTGAGTTCGGATCCGTGGAAGACCAGACCGAGTGGTGCTCCTCCAAGGTGGAGGACATACACGAGGAGGTCCAGAGATTCGGCAACACAATGGAGAGGATAGCCGATCAGAGATCCAAGCTGGAGGCCGCCCTGGGACTGATCAGGGAGATGCTCCCGGTGAAGGTGCCCCTGAGCAGGTTCCGGGAGTCGGACCTGACCTCCACCTTCTTCTTTCACCTGCCCTCGGAGACCGTCGAGCCCCTGACCCAGGCCTGCAAGGACAACCTGGACCCGGTCCACGTTACCGTGGTCTCGGGAACGGCAACCGTCCTGGTCATGGCCATGTGTCTGGAGGAGGACAGGAACAGGCTTCTAACCCAGATACACCGTTTCGAGGGCGAGATCATAGAGCTGCCCTCCTATGACGGCAGGCCGAGAGAGATTGAGGAGGACATTCTCTCCGAGCTAGAGGAACTCGAGGAGGAGAGGTCGGAGGTCACGGACAGGATATACACCATAGCGGCCGAGAGGCTGGACGATCTCAAGATAACCCAGGAGGTCCTGGGGATAGAGGAGGAGAGGCTCGAGACCCTAGAGATGCTTTCCAGAACCGAGAGCGTTGTCTACGTCAGGGGATGGGTCCCAGAGGACGAGCTCCGTGAACTGGACGAGCTGGTGTCCAGAACCACCAGCGGAAGGTACGTGCTCAGGAGCGATTCCGAATTCGAGGAGGGGGAGGACCCGCCGACCGACCTGGACAACCCGGGGGTTTTCTCCAGCTTCGAGTGGATAACCAAGATGTACGGCATGCCCAACTACGGCGAGGTCGATCCCACCATCTTCGTGGCCCCCACTTTTGCCGTGTTTTTCGGCACCTGTCTCACCGATGCCGGTTACGGGATCATCCTGGCCCTGGTGAGCTTCCTGGTTTTGAGGAAGGCCTGGGGCAAGGAACTGGGAACCGCCTTCACCCTGTGCGGCTTGGGCACGGTGCTGATGGGCTGGCTCACCGGGGGCTGGTTCGGTAATATACTTTACAGCGGTCAGTACGGATATGGACCGCAGCTCGCCTTTTTCAAGGCTCCCTGGATAGATCCCATAGAGGATCCCGTTTCGCTGCTGGTTTTGGCCCTCATGATGGGGATTGTCCACCTCATGCTGGGGCACGCCACGGCCATCATGTCCTCCCACCGGAAGGGCAATCTGGTCCAGGGCCTCATAACCCATATCGGGTGGCTGTTAACCCTTTCATTTGGAAGCATATTCATAACCTGGTACCTGGAGATCACCACCGCCAACGCCTTCTGGAGGACTATAAGCACCTGGGGGACCGGCATAGGGGCCTCCATGGGGATAATCGGATACATACTGGAAAGGGAGGGGAGCGCCATGGTGGCCAGCATTCCCCAGTTTCTATACGACATACTTTCGCACATAGCGGACGTTATCTCATACTCCAGGCTCCTGGCCCTGGGCATTTCAACCGGGGTCAACGCCCTTCTAATAGACTATATCGTGGTTGACATAGCCTGGCCCAGCCTGAGCTCCGGAGCCGGGGCGGGGGAGATAGCGATATTTGCCCTGGTCAGCGTGGCCCTGGCCCTGGGATTCGTGGTCCTCCACCTGGTAAACATGGCCCTCAACTGTCTCACCGGGTTCGTACACACCATGAGGCTGGAGTTCGCCGAGTATTTCGGTAAGTTCTACGAGGGGAACGGGGATGAGTTCAGTCCTCTCAAGGCCGAGAGAACCCTCACCAAGAGTGCCAATCCGGGGGGCGGGAACTGATGACCACCGGTCTGGATGCCATCCGGGAGACAATAATCCGGCAGGGCGAGGAGAAGGCCGAGGCCATGATCCGCGAGGCCGAGGAGGAGAAGGAGAAGACCCTCGACCAGGCCCAGGAACGGGCCGAGGAGGAAAGGCAGAGGATATTGGAGGAGGCCAAACCTAGGGCCCGTACCAGGTACGAGGAGAAGCTAGGCTCCATAAGGAGCGAACTGAAGAGGAAGCTGCTGATAAAGAGGGAGGAGCTGATCGACAAGGCCTGGAGAAGGGCCGAGGACGAGTTAAAAAAATACGTGAAGAGCGACGAGTATTTGGAGGACCTGAAATCCATGGTGGTCTCTGCCGCCGCCCAGATAGAGGCAGATTCATACCGGGTATCTGCCAGGCCCGATGACCTGGAGAGGCTCGAGGAAATGAAGAAGGAGATCGAGGACCAGCTGGGAGATCCGGAGATGGTCCTGGGGGAGGAATTGGATTGTATCGGGGGCGTCAAGGTCTCGGACCCGGAGGGGAGAATAGTCCTGGACCGTACCTACGACTCGAGAATGAGCCGCATGAAAGCCGAGCTCAGGCCCAAGCTGGCCAAAATACTCACCGAGGGGGCCGATTGATGGTGGGGTACGAGCTACCCCTGATAATTGGAGGGATCGCGGCGGTCTCGGTGGCGGTTGCCAGCAAGGCCCGTTCCGTGACCCCCTACGCCTACATAATGGCCAAGATGCGGGCCTGGGAATCCAGGATGCTGAGCGATGCCAAGATGAGATCCCTGTCGGAGTCCGGTTCGATCCCTGATTTCATAAACGGCCTCCGGGATACCGACTACCAGGAGGACCTGGAGGGTCAGGAGGAGGAGGTCGAGATGGTGGAGAGGGCGCTTTCCCGGCACCTGCTGGACACCTACCAGGAGATATTTCCCCTTCTCCCCGAGGAGACCCGGGATTTCTTTCAAAAGTTTTCAGAAAGGCTGGACATGGGGAACCTCTCCCTGGTGGTTCAGGCGGCCGCGGGCCGGGTTGATCGGGATGTAGTGGTCTCCCATCTGGTGGACGGGGTATCATTCAGACGGGAAAGGCTGGAGGTGATGTCCGGGAGCGAGGGGATCGAGGAACTGGTGGAACATCTCAGCGAGACCTCATATTACCAGGACCTGAGGCCCTACCTGGAGCCCGGGGAGGGGGATGCTCAGGAGCTCATGCGGGCCATCAGGCACTCATTCTACGTTTCACTGTGGAGAAAGAGCCAGGAACTGGGCCGGAAGAACCGGTCCATAGCCAGGGACCTGGTCGGCCTGGAGATAGACCTGGAGAACGTCAAGCTGATCCTCAGGCTCAAGCTGAACCAGCTGCCGGCCGATGTGATAATGAAGAACGTGATACCCGTGGACTGCAACCTGACCCAGGACCTCCTTCGGAGCTGTGCCCAGGCCGAGGACCTGGAGGAGGTCAAGTCCGTGCTGCTAAAGAGCCCCCTGAGGTCGATCCTGGGGGAGGTTTTCGAGTCGGCCAGGGACCAGGTGGCGGAGGTGGAGAGGCTGTTGCAGGAAGCCCTGCTGAATCACGGAAAGATGCTCTCCCTTTCCAAGCCGCTGACCATAGCCACCCCTCTTTTCTTCCTGTACCAGAAGCATGCAGAGGTCCAGAACCTGAGGGGCGTGGCCAGGGGTGTGGCCGATGGCCTGGAAAGCGAGGATATAGAACGAACACTGGTGGGGTCGGGCAAAATTGAGTGAGGTCGTGGTCATAGGGGATCGGGACACGGTAACCGGGTTCCGCCTGGCCGGGATAGAGGGGACCCAGGTGGGCGAGAATGCTAACGAGATACGGGATTTCATTCAGAGGTCTCTGGATAGGGACGTGGGAATAGTAATCATAACCAGGTCAAGGGCAGATATGGTTAGAGAATACCTGGACAGGGTCAGAAGGGAGAGGGCCCTGGTTAAGCCCGTTTTCGTGGAGATACCAGACAAGGGAGGATCACCGGAGGAGGGGAGACTGGAACATCTCATAAAGAGGGTTCTGGGAACCGAAGTATCATTGGAGTCGATAGGATGATTGAAGGATCAGTTCAGAGGGTTGCCGGTCCGGTCGTGACCGCCAAGGGGTTGGCCGGGTCCAAAATGCATGACATCGTTTACGTCGGAGAGGATGAACTCATAGGGGAGATAATCAGGCTCAGGAGCGACACCGCCGAGATACAGGTCTACGAGGAGACGGCGGGGGTCAAGCCCGGGGACGTCATCAACTGCGTCCAGAGGCCGCTCTCGGCCGAACTTGGCCCCGGCCTTATCGGAAACACCTACGACGGCGTGCAGAGACCCCTGGAGGCCATACAGGAGAAGACCGGGAATTTCATCTCCCGCGGGGTTGGTGCCGACGCCCTGGACCGGGACGCCAAGTGGAAGTTCGTGCCGGCGATCGAGGAGGGAGATGAGGTCAGCGGGGGGCAGTTCCTGGGCAAGGTCCCCGAATCGAAGATAGTCGACCACAAGATCATGGTTCCCGTGGGCCTGGAGGGGATGGTCGAGGACATCGTCCCCGAGGGGGAGTACCGGGTGGAGGACCGGGTGGCCACCATAGACGGCACCGAGGTCTCGATGATGAGCTTCTGGCCGGTTCGAAGGCCCAGGCCAGTGAGCGAGAAGATGGACCCCACCATCCCTCTGGTCACCGGGCAGAGGATATTCGACACCTTCTTCCCCATAGCCAAGGGGGGGACGGCCGCCATACCCGGGGGCTTCGGAACCGGAAAGACGGTCTCCCAACACCAGCTGGCCAAGTGGAGTGACGCGGACATAGTGGTCTACGTCGGCTGCGGTGAGCGGGGAAATGAAATGGCCGAGGTGCTGAAGGACTTCCCGGCCCTAGAGGACCCGCGACACAACGTTCCCCTCATGGAGCGCACCATACTCATAGCAAACACCTCCAACATGCCGGTGGCGGCCAGGGAGGCCTCGGTGTACACCGGGATAACCCTGGCGGAGTACTACCGGGACATGGGCTACGGCGTGGCCCTGATGGCGGACTCCACATCCAGGTGGGCCGAGGCCCTCAGGGAGATCTCCGCCCGGCTGGAGGAGATGCCGGGGGAGAGGGGCTTCCCGGCCTACCTGGGGAGCAGGTTGGCCGAGTTCTACGAGCGGGCCGGGAGGGTCACCACCTTGTCCGGCGATCAGGGATCGGTCTCCGTGGTCGGTGCCGTGTCACCGGGCGGGGGGGACTTCTCGGAGCCGGTTACCCAGAACACCCTGAGGATAACCCAGGTTTTCTGGGCCCTGGACTCCGACCTCGCCCAGCGAAGGCACTTCCCGGCCGTGAACTGGCTGGACAGCTACTCCAAGTACGTGGACCAGCTGGCTGACTGGTACAGGGATAACGTTGGTGACCTGACCCAGGTTAGGTCCAGGAGCCTGGAGCTACTACAGCGTGAGGACGAGCTCCAGGAGATCGTGCAGCTGGTGGGCCCGGACGCCCTGCCGGAGAACGAGAGGCTGCTACTGGAATGCACCCGGATGATAAGGGAGGACTTCCTACAGCAGTTCGCCTTCCACGAGGTCGATACCTACTGTCCGCTGTCCAAGCAGTTCGAGATGATGAACGTAATCTTCGAGTTTTACGATTCGGCACGCAAGCTGGTGGAGTCAGGAATCAGCGTGGAGAGGATCAAGGGCATGAAGGTGAGAAATGATATAGCCCGGATGAAGAACATTCCCACCGAGGAGTTCGAGGAACAGGCGAGGAAGATCAGGAAGAGAATTGACGATGAGATGCGCCAGGTAAGGGAGGGGGACCAGGAATGAGCACCGACAAGGTCTACAACACGGTTTCCGAGGTATCCGGACCCCTCATCGTGGTCGAGGACGTGGAGGGGGTGGGCTTCGACGAGGTCGTGGAGGTCAGGACCCCCGACGGCCAGGAGAGAATGGGAAGGGTCCTGGAGGTGGGAGAGAACGCGGCCGTGGTGATGATATTCGAGGGCACCTCCGGGCTGGACACCAACCGGACCAGCGTGCGGTTCTCGGGTGAGACCCTGAAGCTGCCGGTTTCCATGGAGCTCCTGGGACGTGTCTTCGACGGGATGGGCCGACCCCGCGACGGCGGCCCGGACGTGGTTGCAGACGACCGCCGGGACATAAGCGGTGCCCCAATGAACCCGGTGTCCAGGGAGTACCCGGAGGAATTCATACAGACCGGGATATCGGCCATTGACGGCATGAATACCCTGGTCCGGGGCCAGAAGCTGCCCATTTTCTCGGGATCGGGCCTGCCCCACAACCAGATCGCGGCGCAGATTGCCAGGCAGGCAACTGTCCTGGGCGAGGAGGAGGACTTCGCCGTGGTCTTCGCGGCCATGGGGATAACCTACGAGGAGGCCAACTTCTTCAGAAAGGATTTCGAGCGCACCGGGGCCATGGAGAGGATCGTTCTGTTCCTTAACCTCGCCGACGACCCGTCGGTGGAGAGGATCATAACCCCCCGAATGGCGCTAACCGCCGCCGAGTACCTGGCCTTCGACCAGGGGATGCACGTCCTGGTAATCAGGACCGACATGACAAACTACTGCGAGGGCCTGAGGGAGATAAGCGCCGCTAGGGAGGAGGTCCCGGGTAGAAGAGGTTATCCGGGCTACATGTATACCGATTTGGCTATGACCTACGAGAGGGCGGGAAGGATGAAGAACAGGAAGGGGAGCGTGACCCAGATACCCATCCTCACCATGCCCGACGACGACATCACACACCCCATCCCCGACCTGACCGGCTACATAACCGAGGGCCAGATAGTCCTCTCCCGGGCCCTGCACAAGAGGGGCATATACCCACCCATAGACGTCCTTCCCTCCCTCAGCCGTCTGATGAAGAGGGGGATCGGCGAAGGGCACACCAGGGAGGACCACGCCGACGTTCAGAACCAGCTCTACGCGGCCTACGGCGAGGGATGCGACCTCAGGGACCTGGTGGCCGTGGTGGGGGAGGAGGCCCTGAGCCCCAGGGACCGGAGGTACCTTAACTTGGCCGATGTGTTCGAGAACGAGTTCCTGAAGCAGGGACCGAACGAGAACCGGTCCATAGAGGAGACCCTGTCCCTGGCATGGGACGTGTTGTCCAACCTTCCCGAGTCCGAGCTGAAGAGGATTGATCAGGATTATATCGACCACTACTTCCCGGAGCAGGAATCCGAGGAGAAGGAGTAGGTGTTGCCATGCCTAAAGGTGGCCTAGAGGATGTAAAACCCACCCGGATGGAACTCCTGCAGCTCAAGAAGAGGGTGGAGCTGGCGGAGAAGGGACGTGACCTGTTGGAGGAGAAGAGGGACGCCCTGATGATGGAGTTCTTCGACGCCATGCGCCTGGTCCGGGACCGGAGGGAGACCGCGAACCGTGTTCTACAGAGGGCGCACAGGGATCTCTCCCTCTGTTTCTCCACCATGGGTACCCAGGAGACCAGGCAGGTATCGACCTACACACAGGCCGAGATCAACGTTTCCATCGGTTCCAAGAACGTCATGGGGGTGACCATACCAACGGCGGAGGTGGGGGATATAAAGAGAGATGCAAACCAGAGGGGGTACCCCTTCCTGGGCAACACCGTGCGTCTGGACGAGGCGGCGGGGTCTTTCGAGGACGCGCTGCAGGCCATCGTGGACCTGGCGGCGGCCGAGGAGACCGCGAGAAAGGTGGCCTCGGAGCTGGAGAAGACCAAGAGGAGGGTCAGCGCCCTGGATAACGTGGTGGTGCCCAATTTGCAGTCCACCATAAAGAGGATTCAGGACAAGCTCGAGGAGCAGGAGAGGGAGAGCTTCGTCAGGCTCAAGAAGGTAAAGAGCCTGCTAACCGACGAGGAAGGCTTACTCTAGGCGGGCTCTCGAAACATTTTTCTTCATTTCACTACGGGCATGTGCAGGGCGAGGGAGGATATGGATGGAAGCTCCTCGGGAAAAATTGTCCTGCTAGCGGCGATAGGAGGACCGGTCGGTAATCTTGTCCTGGTCTCGGGAGCCATGTCCCTGGTAATGATCCTTCTGGACGTCGAACTGCTGGTGATGGGGATGGCCATATTTGGCCTGTACTCACTGGGCCTTTCCCTGATCTACCTGGTGATGAGGCCGGCTCTGGAGGCCATGGAAGCCACCCGTTTGTTCCAGGCGGCGATGGTGGTGGTTACCATTGCCTTCCTGTCTTTCACCCTAACCTTCCTCCTCGACATGGAGATATTGAATTGGTGACCACTGCTTACGACTTGGCGACGGCCTACGATATCAGCCGAAAGGAATTGGTGTTCTGCAATGCAAACGACCCGGTCCGAAAGGTGGCCAGGGACTTTTACGAAAAGAAGATCGGGTCCATGATAGTGGTCAGGGACGATGAGTATATCGGTTTCGTGACCGACGAGAACATATTCCAGGCCATCGCCGAGGATGTGGACCTGCTCACCTCCAAGGTGGGTGACCTCAAGCTTGACGAGCTTCACAAGATCGACAGGGACGCAACCCTTTCCGAGGTCTCCGACAAGTTTGCCCAGACCCAGGCCACCCGGCTGGCCGTGGTTGACGAGCACGGAAAGGTGGTGGCGGTGGTAAAGAAGAAGAACCTGGAGCTACTGGACCGGTTCAGTTTCGTGGACCGACTAATGAAGGGCTAGTCCTGTCCCCCTCCCTCCCCGGCTTCCCGGTCCCTTTCCTGTTTTGATTTTATCACGTAGTACATTATGGGGTTCTTTATTCGACGGCAGGTCTCGTCGGGGTCGCACAATGAGGGGACCTCCCTCCGGATCTTTTCGCAGTTCGGCGGGATATACCAGGTGGAGTTACCGGAGTCCACAAGCCGGGGGCTCTGAATCAGCCCGAAGCCTAGGTGGTAGAGAATGTTGGCCTTCTCCAGCGGCTGGTCCTCGAAGAGCGGCGGGTTGCACCTGGATCCGGCCTCGTATATACGGGGTACTATCTCCTCCTCCACTATGGACATGTCGTCTATGAAGTCGGATATCTTGGCATCTCCGGCCAGGGGGGATATCCGGGCGTGGGAGAAGAAGGAGGTCAGTAGAACGGTGATGGCGTAGTTACGGCTGCCCGCCTCAACGCCCTGTTCGGCCTTCCTGATGCATGGCGGGAAGAGTTCCTCCCTGAGCTCACCTCCCATGGCCACCAGGTCCTGGTGGCTGCGGCGGGCGATATCCGATACTATCTCCCCGATCCGCCTGAACACCGGGTGCGGTTTCATGCCCGCCCTCTTCATCTTCAGGTGGACCTTATCGATGTACTCCTCCATGTGCCGGGCTGTTCTCTCGGCCAGCACCTCCAGTGCATCATTTGGCGACAGGAATGCCCACCCGTCCTTGATGTAGAAATCCACCATCTCGTGGGCCGTTCCCAGCAGGTTGGTCCACCTGAACTTGTACTGGATCTGGTCCAGGTCCGAGTATGAGGCCTTCACGCTTCGGCGGGATGTGAACTTCCTGAGGGCCATAACCTTGTATCTGTCCTCCTCGGGCATGTCTCCCTGTTCAACCCTTCTCAGCCCGATGTCTGGTATGAGGCCGACTATGGAGCCCCTTTCCCTGACATAGGCCCGTTTCAACCTCCTTCTGATGATCTCCCTGTAACCGGATATCACGGTTCGTGACTCGAAGGAGGTGGGTGAGAAACAGGCGGCGCAGGACTGCATGAGCAGGTAGAGAACCGCGATCTCGAACCTGGGGTCGGGGGGGTTTACGGCCTCCTCGGGCGGTGATTTCTGGACCATTGTCGGCTGATCGTCCTCCCCCACGCTGGGCTTGGACTGCCACTCGATTCTCTGCCTGCAGGCCTGTATGTATCTCTGGCCCAGACTGTTGATTGGTGGGGTTTCCTTGGCCAGTTCCCGGGCGGGCTCTGAGAAGGGGTCCAGAAGAGCCCTCTGCACATCGATCCGAGCCACGGTGTTAGGCAGGTTCCGGGGGATAAAAATCGTGCCCAGTCTAGTCCCAGGCGATGAAGCTGGACAGTCCATTCCCCAGGAAGTATATCCCCAGGAGAACTAGAAATATGGAGCATCCTACCAGAACCCCCCTGTAGACCACGTCGTTTATGTGTTTGGTTCCGGTGGCGACTCCGGCCGATATCAGGCTGAACCAGGCCAGATCCGATAGTATGTGTCCCGAGTAGAATGCCGGGAGTCCAAGCGGCCCGGCCTCCGAGGCCATTGCTATGTAGGCAAGTCCTATTGTTGCCCACCAAAGCATCCAGTAGGGATTAGAGGCGCTGGTCACTATGCCCTCGATCACCGGCCTGAGCACGGACTCCTCCCTCGCGGAATGGCCCGAGTCGGGCCGGGATGGCAGCTCGGCCTTCCCGGTCTTGACCTCGTAGGCTATCATGGCACCTAGGGCCACCAGCATGAGGCCACCAACTATCAGTATGGTGTTCATCACCGCTTCCCTCCGCAGGATCTCGCCCAGGCCGGCCAGCACCGCGGATATTAGCCCAACCTCGATTATCCCGTGCCCCAGGACCACCAGTGGCCCGGCCTTAAAACCCATGCGGGCCGAGCGGTTTATGGTGGCCACCAGTACCGGACCGGGCATCATGGCTCCGCTGAGACCCACCACGAAGGCGCTACCGAACAGAAACGGGAGGGAGGCCATGGCTCTAGAGGCCCAGGGAAGTGCTGATAACTCTATTCTCCCTGCTCTGCAGGGATCGTCGGCAGCCCTCCATGGTACTCTCGCGAGCGGTTACCGTGCACAGCGGGGATCCGGCTTTCACCCTAGTTCCGGGCCTGGGCCTGTCCTTGACGAAGGGGAGGAACAGGGAGCTTGAGGCCACGAGGTCGGCGGGCGCGTAGACCACCTTGCGGCCCCAGAACCCCGGGGCCCTTTCACCCTTCCTGGGGAGTCCCTGTCCCCTGCAGGCCCTGACGTGGAGGTCGAAAACGCTGAGACCAGAGGCCCCCTCTACCACCTCCAGGCTGCCCTGAATCCTGGGGTTTACCTCAAGCAGGTAGGGGTGGTCATCCCTTATTGCGAAATCTATGCCGTTACAGCCGACAAGCTCGTACTCGCGGGCCACCAGGCGGGCCGCACCCAGCATCTCCTCCTCAACCGAATTTGGGACATCGAGCGGGGCTATATTGCCGCCGTACCTGAACCCGCAGGTGGAGCTGCCGACGAGCTGTCTGGTGGTGCTCAGCGGCAGGAACTGGTCCCCATTACACACGAAGGAGAGGGAGGCCGGGATCCCGGGAACCAATCTCTGGACGAGCGCTGGCCTGTCCCGCCACCTGTTGAGAAGCCCTGGTGAGCCCATTACCTGGTCCAGCCTCGCTATGCCGTGTCCCCCGCCTGATTTCAGCGGCTTGACCAGGAATTCTCCCTCTTCCGTGAATCCGGGGTCCAGGTCCCCCAGGCGGTCCACTACGCGGGTCGGAGGAAAACTGATTTTCTCGCTCGCCAGAAATTCGAACAGCTTTTCCCAGTCTCTAACCCTTCTCAGGGTCCTGGCGGAGTTGCCAAATATCGCCTTCCCATCACTGACCCAGCCTTCAACCAGTTCGGGGTGGTTCTCGAACCCGGACCCGTACACCACCTCGGTGAAGTCCAGATCCTTGCTGCAGAGGTAGAGCTTTTCGGTTGCCGAGCCCGGGAGCGCGTGGAGATGCTGGAAATCCCTCATCAGGGAGTAGCTTGGATAGATACGGGATAGGTCGAGGTCTCCAAATATGTCCAGTACAAGGAGATTGTACCCCGTCCTGGCCGCTGATTCGGCAGCGGCACGGGCGCTGATGGTGACCAGAAGCATGGCCATTCCGCTTTTCTCTCCCTGACGGTTAGATGTTGAGAGATTTAATAACTAGCACTCCCTTTTCCATATGGGTGGATGAAGACGCCTACAGCGGAGGAGTTAACTCGATGACTGATGATGGGCGGGCCGACACCCTTTCCCCTTTCCGGATTTCAGATTTCCACCTCGGGGGTTGGAACAGCAATTTATAAGCCATCAACATGACCTATCGACGGGAGCTGACCCTATTTCTCGGAACGGGTGTCTAAATTGGAAGAGGTCATGGAGCCTGAGGATAAATACGCCGTAATACGTGATGCGCTGTACCGACTGGGCGGAAGAGTTAGACATGACGTCCTGGAGGGCGAGGTCTGCGGACGAAAACATCGCTGGAGATCCGAGCCCGTGGTACTTTCCAAGCGGTCATTCAAGATATACCTGAAGATCCTAATTCTGAAGGGGCACATACTGAAGGACGAGGTCGAGACCCCGGTGGGGAATAACGTGTACTACGAGTTGACCTCGAAGATATCGAGGAGGATAGAGGTCCATCGGTACGCGGTGGTGGCCGGCATACTACAGGCCGGTTACCAGCTGCCACCGGTCCTGGAATCATTACGCAAGACCGCGGTATCTCTAATGGAGAGCTACCCCCATCTGGTACCCGAGCTGGGGGAGTACGGGTCCAAGAGGTATGTCACCTGGATGTCGACCCAGTGGAGCTCGGAGGCCCGGGAGACCCTAACCCAGATACTGGCCAGAAGGTACGTCCTGGTGGCCGGTGAGATGATAATTCCGCTCAAGGAACTTAATCCCGGGATGCGGGAAACCCTGATGATAGACTGATTTCCGGACGGGAACCGCCCGATCGCTGCTTGATGGTCAAAGATAATTGAGAACATGTGGTGCTGTGAAAGGCGAAACCAGGATCAAGGAAGTCGTGTGCAAGACGGCGTTGAGTCCCTGCGGTCTGCCGGGGTTCGATTATTCCCTGAATCCCTACCGGGGATGCGGACACGGATGCGTCTATTGCTATTCACCGGCGGTGATAAGGGAGACCAGGGAGTGGGGGACCTTCGTTGATGTCAAGGTGAACATCCCCAACGTTCTGGCAAAGGAGCTGGGGCGTAAGAGGGAGGGAATTATATGGCTGGGAAGCGTGTGTGATGCATATCAGCCAGCCGAGGAGAGGTTCGCCCTGACCAGGAAGTGCCTGAGGCAGCTGCTCAGGGTCGATTGGTCCATCTCCCTTCTCACCAAGTCCTCCCTATCTGCCCGGGACTTCGATCTGATGGCCGATTTCTCAGATTTTGATCTCGGGTACAGCATAACCTCCGACGATGATTCCCTGCGCAGGAAGATGGAGCCTGGCGCCTCCTCGGTGGATGAAAGGCTGGAAGCCATGGCCAGGGCCAGCGATAGGGGGCTCGACCCGTGGGCATTCATAGCTCCCATCATTCCCGGAAGGACCGACCGGGTCGGGGATATGGAGTCCCTTATAGAGGCCCTGGCCGATGCCGGGGTTGAGAGGGTCGGTTTTGATCCTTTCCGTTACAAGTCCAGGTGCTGGCCCAGGATGAGGGAGTTTCTGGGGGAGGGGTCGGTGGAGGATTTCAAGGAGGCCCTGAGGAGTCCGGAGCACTTCCTCTCCGTGGCGAGGACCATTGAGCAGGAGTGCAGCAAACGGGGCATGAAGTTGGTGGCCTAGTTGAAATCGAAACCTAATCTGGTGCTGGTAAGCAGGAACCTGCAAAGCCGCTCCTACATAAGGGCCCAGCTGATCGAGGAGGGCATAGAGGTGGCAGCGTTTAGATCGCTGGACGATGCCAGGCACTGGATGTTCGTGGGAGGGAGGGTACCGGACCTGGTCCTGGTGGATATCTGGAGAATGCCCCTGGAACCCGAGTTCATCAATTGGATGGAGGATTTGAGTGACCGGGCCCCGCTCCTGTTCCTCACCGGCGCTCGCCAGAGACTACCTCAGGCGATCCAGGGCCTGGGAGACGCAATCCGACGGCCGGCGAGCGTGGGACAGGTCGTGAGCAGGGTGAGGTCAACCCTGGATTGAGGTGAATTGGCTCATTCAAGCCTTGGAACCCCTTTTTTATTCGGGAAAGTTACCTTTTAATCTCCACATGGAATAGCTATATTGGAGATCTCCGGGGAGCTTTTAGTTGTCCTCAGAACTGGAACTCGACTTCTACACCACCATGCGTGATATTGAGTCCCGGGAAGAAGACCTACGGGAGGCCGGTGAGAGGAATGAAGAGAGTCAGTCGTTTCTAGGTAGGAAATCCGGTCTTAGGACTCTTTTGGTGGCGATTTTAGCCATTCTGGTAATTGCCCTGGTTGTATACCTCCTGCATCTGGCTGGGTTTTTCGCGGCTCCCCGGGGCCAGCTTCTTTGGCGCGGTGCTTACCGCTCGCTGTCCGACGATTACCAGGAGCTGGAATCGCTTCACGGCAATCAGTCCCGATCGCTGAGCCAGGCTCGTGAGGAAAAGGAGAAATGGGAGAATGAGGCGGAATGGTTGCGGTCGGCCCTGGAGGCCAGGGAATCAAGGCTGGATGAAATCCAGGCGGAGATCGAGATCTGCAGGGAGGAGCTGGGCCGGACCAGGGGTGAGCTGGAAAAGGCCCGGTGCGAATACCTTCGGGCAGCCGAGCTGCTGAATCGGACCAGGAGGGAAAGGGACGATTACCGGTCATTATCCTCGGTCCTGAGGCATGAACTCTGTGTAACCCGATCAAACCTAACTGCAGCCAGGCGGGAGCTTGAGATTCGCATGGCCGAGCTAGCCTCGCTCCGGGAGGAGGTGAAAGGGCTCCAAGAACAATTGGAGGCCAGCCGGGACGATAGGGACCAATGGATATCCAGACTCCACGAACTGGAACTGGAATACCAGGAGCTCATGTGCAGGCTTAAGATCTGCGAGCTCGAGGAGGCCAGGTGGAGGGACCTATACCTCGAGGAGCTGGCCGAGCTTGAGGAGGCCCTTGAAAGATGCGGAAATCGGACCAGGTCCCTTTCCCAGGCCCTGGATGACTGCAGGTCAAGAAACCGGGAATTGAGGGCGGAAAATGAGGAGGTCCTCCTGGAGCTGGAGCGGGTAATTTCCGAGCGGGACAGGTGGAAGGAGGCCTACCGGGAGCTCAACCGGTCATACAGGTTGCTCCAGGAGGAGCTGGGGGCTCTCAGGGAGAGGTGTGCAAATATCAGCGCTGCCCTGGAGGAGGTCACGCGGGAGAGGGACCGGTGGGAGAACCTGTACGGTGAATTGGAGGCGAGCTACCGGACCTGTCTCTCAAGGCTGGAATACTGGAGGAACAGGTGTGATGAGCTCATGGCTGACCTGGAGACCGTCCAGGCCGAAAACGAGGAGCTATCCGACCAGCTGGAGGAATGCAGCTCCCGGGTGAACGAGCTGGAGGCCACCTGCGACTCACTCCAGGAAGAACTTGACCAGGCCCTTTCCAGCGTCGAGTACTGGCATGGACTGTACGATGGGCTATGGAACATCACCCTCTCGCTGGAGATCGGGAACATATCGGTCCTGGACCGGGAGTGTGGAAAGCCATCAAGGATTTCGGCGGAGATAATGGCCTGCGTGAGCACCACGGAATCCCCCATGTACCTGTTTCTTGAATACTGGGCTGAACCATTGGACTGCGTCTGGGGATATGGGACCATTACCGAGGAAGTTTCCCAATGGGAATCAACGTGCAAGACCTTCAATGTCACCCTCGATTTCGGTACCGGGGTGGGACCCTACAAGGTGATATCCAAGGGCAGGCTTCAACCAATCCATGGGGCGGCGGAAGCCGAGAAGCGGGGTCCGGATTAACTCGGGTTCCCGGCTAGGATGGAATTTTCATCATAAATGGCACTATTTCAACACGTTTTTGCCCCATATTCAAGTTGAATTTAGCAAATGGATACTAAATAGAGGCTAGAGCCCTTTCTTTTAGGGTTTCCCGATAACTTTTTAAGTTAGAATGACATATATTCATTCCCTGTCGTGGCCGGCAGGGCAGGTAGGAAGCAGACAGTCACGGGAAATGGTTCGATGTCCTTTGGATGTCGAGCCGGTGACGAACGCCTCTTTCCAGGGCCTATGTCCGTGGGAAGTCGCGTTCCAAGCCACGGGATTGATCGGCTGCGATCGATTTCCCCGAAACCAGTCGAAAAAAGTGGCCTCCCGTAAAGGGTCTCGCTCCGTTGAGGTACGAGCCATCGTCGAGTATCCCTGGTACAGTGGCTTTCTCGGTGCGAGCAAAGGAGCAGGTATCCAGGTCCGAGCCTCAGAAGAGGACTGGTGACTTGCTTTACGTCGCTTCCCTGCAAACCTGCCGGTTTGACGGGCACAGGAGCGGTAAGGAGACGGATGCTGCCGGGAACAAGCAACAGGTTCCGGCTTGTTGCTTGGTGGAAGTTGATGGGTGTGTGAACACGCATCGGCAATGCCGCCGGGAGCACCTTCGTACCTTCTGATGTTTCCTCAGGTGGTATGGAGAAGGCGGCAATCCGTAAAAGGATCCGCCCGTTGAGGCGGAGTCGAGCACAAACTCCCAAGTAAGTTCGACTTCTAACGGGCGGAAGGAACGGACCTCCACGCCAAACCTCAAGAGAGGTGTGGCGGTCTGTTTTGTCCGTCTCCCCGCAATTCCCTATTTACACATCCCTTCTGGACTAGTTGTGGCTACATTTCTTCTCATTTTTTGATACTAATGGCGTAACACTGCGTATATTCCGGCAGGTTTTTATCGTCCAAAAACGGTCATTATCCCTGGGTAGGTGATGATTTGCCGAAATACATGTACGCGGATTCGACCGAGTTCGGTCTGCAGCGTGACTTCATAGATATACTCGAAAGGTTCTCGGACGCGGCGATAGAGGCCATTCCAGACCAGCGGGAAATCCTGGAGTTGAAAGAAAAGATAGCCAACAAGGAGTCGGAGAAGGAGTCCACCCTTACCAGGATAGACAAGTATGGCCAGGAGATAGATTCCTCGATAGAGGACGTGACCAGGCGTTTCGGGGCGGAGGAGTTTGGCCCGGTCCTAGAGAGGATGAAGGCAGCGGCCTCGGAATACGTCAATGACTTTCGGCAGGCCAGGCTTGAGGCCTTTGAGAAGGAGATGAGCTCCCTGAAGGACAGCCTATCCAAGAAACAGGCCAGCCTGCTCCAGGTCCTGCAGGACTTCCTGTACCATGACCCCCTGAAGATGGAGCGTCTGGTGGTCGAGGCCTCTCTGGATGGTGAAAGGTACGATTCCAGGGCCGAGACCTCCTGCCAGAACGGCGTGTTCTACGTATTCAAGCTGGACTTCTTCGACAGAAAAATGGAAGTTAAGGATCTGATAGAGAAGAAGGTGGAGATACCGGCAGCCATGAAGAAGACCATCATGGGGAAGGAAAAGAAGCCCCGGTTTATCTCCCTAGATGACTGGTGTATAGAGGACCTGAGGTACGAATCGAATGGGGAGACGGTTCTCAGAGCCACCCTGACCGGCGAGCCGGGCAAGGAGGACTCCCCTAAACTGCAGCTAACCCTGACCCCGGGGGAGGAAAGGGTTGAGTCGGTTGTGTACACGGACGAGGATGGGGATAGCCTGGACATACTGAAGGACCCCGAGCTCAGGAAGCACGTGGACGAGAACCTGGAGGAGTATGCCAAGTTCCTCCTGGGCCACTGCTTCACCCTTACCAATAGGAAGAAGGACATGGTCGATGTCCAGATGGACGACCAGGGTCTGGTGGAGAACGACCTGGCCGAGAAGTTCATGGTAAGATGCGCAAAGGAATACGCCCCCACCGTGGCCAAGATAAGGGAGAAGGGCCTGGTGGACAAGGAGCTCAACCTGAAGGTAGAGGACGTCGAGGGCAGGAGAACTGAGCTTTATATGGATATAGAGGAATACAGGTCCAAGATGAAGGCCATCCCTCGCGGGTCAGAGATGTGTTCCATCATGGGTCTGTAGAGGTGCTGATCATGGCATCGAGGTATTACGAGATACGTAGAAGGAAATCTCTCCAGAAGCTGGAAGAGGTGAAGTCCGAGAAGAGGTCCCTCGAGGCACTGATCGAGAACAGGAGCAAGCTTGACCAGGATGTCCAGTCCAAGTTGGAGGAAGTGGATAAGCTGATAAGCGACTCGGAAGGCCTGCACGAGAAATACGATTTCATGGAGTCCTTCAACAGGAGCAAGCGAGCCCTCAAGTTGCTCAAGGAATTGGATTACCTGGTTCTGGCCTCCAGGAAATGATCAGATGGGATGATGACGGGTTTTCGTTTATTAGTGGAGGGTACAGGCAATTCCAGCGGTGACCACGGGAGATTAGGATTTGATTCCCAGGAAGGTTTTCTTCACCAAGGGAGTTGGTAGAAACTCCGAGAAGCTTTCCTCCTTCGAGGAGGCCCTGAGAGATGCCGGGGTAGAGGAATGCAACTTCGTTCACGTTTCCAGCATCCTTCCCCCGGGGTGTGAGGTAGTGGATAGGTCGGAGGGCGTGGCCCTGCTGGAAACCGGTCAGATAACCTTCGTGGTCATGGCCGAGAACTCCTCGTGCGAGCCCGGGACCCTGGTATCAGCTGCCATCGGCCTGGCCAGGCCGGCGAGCGATGGTTACGGGTATCTCTCCGAGCACACCAGCCTGAAACAGCCCTCAGGCGAGCACGCAGAGGACCTGGCGGCCACCATGCTGGCCACTGCACTGGGTATCGAGTTCGATCCCCAGGACGATTGGGACCAGAGGAAGAGGACCTACCGGGCATCTGGAAAGATAATCAAGACCAGCAACATATCCCAGTCGGCCCGGGTTGGTGAGGATGGCCGGTGGACCACGGTTCTGGCCGCGGCGGTCTTCGTCCTGTAGGGCAGATCGATGGCCGCGTTTGGACTGGCCACAATATTTTAGGCTCCAGAGATAACCGGTTATCGGTCCCTTACTCAGCAAGGTGGAAATCACCCTGGTATCAATCAAGATCTTGGTCTCGACCGTCATACTGATAGCCACGGTTACCGTGGGAAGCGTGGGGTTTCACCATTTCGAGAGGGGGCAGAACCTTACCTGGACCGATTCCGTATACTTCACCATCGTGACCATTACCACCGTGGGGTACGGAGAGATCCATCCCCAGACCGATGCGGGAAAGCTGTTTGCCATCCCGGTGATTACAATAGGCGTTTCCTCGGCCCTCTCCACCCTCACCGTACTCTTCGGCGCTCTGCTGGAGGACCGCGTCAGGAGGGCGGTAACCGGCCTGTCACAACCGGAGAAGTACGAGGACCACGTCATACTCTGCGGGTCAGGTGACCTGGCGGAGATAGTTGCCAAGGAACTCAGGCTGAACAACGTGGATTACGTCCGCGTTTCCAGAGAGGAGATACCAGGGCAAACAAGGCTCATAGTGGGAGACCCCGGCGATGAGGGGATCCTAAAACGGGCAGGTATCATGAATGCAGTATCCCTGGTAGTTCTACTGGAGGACCGGGAGGAGTTCTTCGTTACCCTTGAGGCCAAGCGCCTGAGGCCCGATCTCCGGGTGGTGACGGCGGTTGAGGACCCCGAAAATAAGACCAGGCTGGAGGAGGTGGGGGCGGATCTGGTGGTTGCATGCGATACCCTGTCGGCAAGGCTGTTGGCCATGGCCTCGGAGAGGCATTTCTCCATGGGCTTCTTCGATACCGATATATCGCCCAGGCCTATAGCTCTCAGCGAGATCTCCATACCTGAGGGGAGCCCGGTGGTGGGGAAGACCCTGGCCGAACTTTCCATCCCCGAGAGATTCGGCCTGTCGGTGGTAGCTCTCACCAGGGGTAAGAAGCTGGAGCCCAATCCGGATCCATTCCAGGAACTGGAGGCCGGGGGCCAGATAGTGGTATTCGGCGAGAAGGAAAACGCGTCCGATCTCAAGGCCTACGCATCGGGTGGTAGGGCGGGGACGGGTGAGGTGGAGATTCCACGGGTCGAGAAACGTAAGGGGCTTCCCACAGAGATCCGGTCCCGGGGACCGAGGATGATGACCAACCTATTCCTGATAGTGCTGGTGATGGTCTTCTACCAGTTCATCTCCCCCGTTTTCTCTGCAGCGGGCATTACCCTTAATCTCCAGGAGATGTTTAACCTGGCCATATTCTTCGTGGTGCTGGCCGCCATAGGCTATCTCCTGTTCTCGGTTCTATCCGACTTCAAGATACTGGTGGATGCTGGGTTCCTGACCGCCAGTGGGTTGGACAGCGTGGTTCAGGCCAGTGGGGTGAGGAGGATCATCAGGAATGGAGTATTCATGGCTCTGATTGTGGTGCTGGGCCTGGTGGTCGGCCCCCTCCTGGGATCGATGGGGGGAGGCGCCGTCTGGGTGGCGGGGGCCATACCCTGGATATGCCTGGGGCTTCTCCTGGTGGTCCTCTACGACATGGGCTCCTTCCTCCACGGGGCCATGATCCGTTTCGTGAGAAGGGTGGCCGAGACCTTTGCTAGGTCCATAGAGGAGGGTGATTGATGGTACAGGGAGTAGTGATATGCGGGGATGGGCCACTGATCCCCAGCGTTTGCATGTACCTATTAAAGTCACACAGGAGGGTAAACCTCATCAGTCCCAACCCCTCCCTGGCCATTGAGGGCGTGGATTTCACGGAGGGTGACCCCACGGACTCGGGGGAGCTCTCGCGGGCCGGGGTGGGTGATGCCTCGGATATCATTGTGATATGCGCGGAGGACTGGGACGCCGCCGTTATAGTCATGAATGCCAGGAAGATCAATGAGGAGGCCACTATAGTGGTCAATGTGAATAGAGAAAACAGCGCCCAGAAGCTTTACTCACTGGGCGCCTCCAGGGTGGTGTTTCCCCTCTCGGTTAGCGGCCACCTGATAGCCAGCGCGGCCTCATCGCCAGTGCTGGCCGAGTTCATGGATCGGATAATTCTCACCCAGGATATCGAGATAGGACATATCGAGATAGACGAGGACAGCGATATGGTGGGTAAAAAAATCGGTGACCTTAAATTGAGGGAGATGACCGGTTGCTGGGTGTTGGGCATCGTCAGTCCGGGCAAGGAATTCGTTCCCAATCCGGGGTCTGAGGCCGAGATCCAGGACGGTCAGACCCTGATATGCCTGGGTTCCTCTGAGGGTCTGAGGGATTTCTTCGAGTCGGCCAAGTCCTCCTACCGGGAGGGCGGGGGATAGTCGTATGGGATTATTACGGGTTTTTCGGGGGAGCGAAAGGCGATAACGCCCTATTGGGGATGGATCGGGCTGCTCCTATGTCTGGTGGCAATGGCGGCCAGCGCCTGGCGGTTCGCCGAGAGCGGAAACCCGCTGCTGATCCTGATAACCCTGGTGGCCGGCCTACTTGCCCACAGGTTGTCACGGTAGCTCACGGAAAGCTTCATATCCATCCCCTGCCCGAGAAGGGGGTGGAGTGACCGAGGTGGTAGAGTGGAAAATCATGACGATCGAGATTGGGTAGTATCTATCCCGGAGGGTTGCCTACTGGACGGGGGAGTAAGGGTTTGTCTTCGAGATCTAAAGGACAAGGCGCGGGAAATAGGCATTAGCATTGAAGTCGGTTCAGGGGTGAGGGGGAGAAACATGTTGATAGTGGGCGATACCTCGAGGAACCCGCTCACCGCCGATCTGGTCAGCCGAGGCCTGATAAAAACCAGGGAGGTCTCTACCCAGGGATATGAGATCCTGAACACGGCTTTTGAGGGGACTAGAGCGGTCGTGGTACGCGGCGGATCGCTGACCGGTGAGATCTATGGACTCTATGATATCATGGATGGGATAAGTATCTCCAATCGAATCGACCACCCTGATTCCAGGAGGGAACCCGACCTAAAAATGAGGTACACACGCATCCCGGTGAGGTGCAAGAGGGACGTCCAACGGGCTTTCAGATATCGGCTTAACATGGTATTCGGGGAGAACCCGCTGAACCTCCTGCCTTGGGGAAGCGATGACCTGCGGGAGAGGAACCGGATGTTGAGAGAGGAAACACGAGACCTGGCCCGCTATGCCCACTCCCTGCACATGAAGTTCCTGGCCATGGGCACAGAGTTCACCTACCACCCCGATCTCCTGGACGAGTTCAAGGCCTCCCTGGACCCATCTGATCCCGGGCTCTGGGAGGCCTTTCGGGCCAAGTTCAGGCGCCTGCTGGAGGCAGTACCGGAGCTGGACGGCGTGTGCACCTTCACCGGGGAGGAGCAGAGATACTGGGATCCATTTCGGACCTTTGACCTCGTGCACGGGGGGGCGGAGTGCGGCTGGTCCCTGGAGAGGCGGTTCCGTACCTATGTCAAGGCCCTGTGGGATGTCGTGGTCGGGGAGTTCGATAAGCTCTTGGTGGTTCGCACCTGGAATACCAATTCATATGAGCAGCATTCCCAGCCCGAGGTCTATGCTGGGATTTTCAATGAGGACGTTCCCAGGAGGAACCTGTACCTGGTTCCCAGCTTCACCCAAAACGATAGATGGTGGTTCCAGGCCTATAACCCTACCTTCAACCTGACTTCACACTCTATGATGACCGTATTCGAGACCATGGATTACCATGATGGGGGTCAGTTCTTTCCCACCTTTCCGGGATTCTACTTCCAGGCCGGGCTGGAGCATATCATGGGCGGGGGTGAAGGAAACCTCGAGGGCGCCAGTCTGGACCTACCCCGGGAGGAGGGCTGGGATACCCGGAACCTGACCGCCTACACGGTCACCCGGCTCATGTGGGATCACACGGAAGAGCCGAGTAGGATAGCCGAGGACTTCTGCGCGGTCAAATTTGGCAAGGAGGTCGCTCAGGAACTGGCGGAGATCCTCCTCCTCTCCCCGGTGGCCTACAAGTACGGACTTTACATAGAGCCGGTGACCAGGGGCAGTTTCAGCAGCCTGACCCATATTCGCACAGGCGGGTTCATAGTGGACGGTTATCCGAAAATCGATAACGGCAGGGCCCACCTGGAGTTTCTTAGGGGCATATACCTCCGGTGCAAACCCTGGATGGCGGAAAACATGATGTACCTGGACCACGGGCTGGACACCGCGAAGATGATGGAGGCCAAATTTGATGAAATCGAAAGCCGGGTGGAGAATGGGGAGGAGGTTGAAAGGTCCTTGAGATACATGCGGCTTCTTATCGAGGTGAACAATCTCTATGTAAGGACATTCACTAGCTATTTTGAGTATATGGAGAACCCGACGGAGGAGATCAAAGGGAGCCTGGCGAAACTGCATGAAGGGCTCCGCGCCAATCTCCGGTGCTTCATGAACTGCCCGTGCTTTGAATTCAGGACCCACGGGGTTGACCGGCTCCTAGCCAGTGTGGAGGATGCACTCATGGACCGAGATGCGGCCCGGAGAAAGCTCGCGCGGTCACCGACCACCGCAGAGATCGAGGAGAGGGTCCTGGAACAGCAAAAATGCCACCGTGAGATAATCCATGATCAGGGCGACGGTCTAGTCGATCTAGTAAAAGTCATGTATTGGGAGGGAAGGGTGGACGGCAGGGATATACTATCCATACAGGAGGATAACCTGAGCGTCGAACACCTGCGATGGGATCATATCTCACATGAGAGCAGCGAGTTTTTCTCCCCACTCCCCAAGAGAGAGGGATCAGTGATAATTGAGGACATCGAATCCCAATATATGCACCCCTTCGTGATCCAGCAACCCACTCGTGATAACGATTTCACCGCCAGGATCTACCTGAATGACGTTCCGGGGGGTGCACACTGGTGCAGGTTCAATCTTTACTTCATTAGCAGGAGACCAGAAAAACTGGGACTCGATTTTTGGGAGGAATGAATTCAGGGCTGTTACCGATGGGCAAACTATTAATTCCAGGTTTATCATAATAGATTCGTTGAATTCAAGGCGAGTTTTGCTTTTCATCATGGTTATATCGGTCATGACGATCGATGCCTCAACCCCACGTACGGACCCCGAAACCAATGTGATTCGGCTACTCCACATTGGAAAGGCATGGTACAAGCCAGGAAGCCCGGGACCGACATTTCTTAGGGATCCCAGAATCGACTGGAATCCGGTCCCGGCCCATGCATGGTCCCTGGGGGATAGGGCCTTCCGCATGTTGAGATTGTACCTGCCAAGATCAAAGAGCAGGTTTTTCGAGGAGTTCGATGTGGTGGCCATAGGAGGAATGGAGGCCCTCCATTTGAGGCTGGATTTTCAGGGCTGGCTCAAGGATGGAATGGAACAGGAGGGGATGGGCTTCGTGATGTCGGACGATTCGTCATCCTTTGGCACAAGCGGAAGCCACACGTCCTGGTACCTGGTTCCCCTGGGTGAATTGCTTCCGGTGGACGACAAACCGGTCGGAGGGTCCCCATATGGAGATGAGGAGGCCTTCCACGTGGTCCCGGTCATACCAGGCCATGAGTTTACCCGCCAAATACCCTGGCAGGAGGTATGGTTCGAGGCTAATAACCGGCCTTGGCCCAAGCCGGGGTCAACGACGGTTACCAGGATGTCAGAAGAACACGTCATCAACAGGAATAAGCCCCAGATGGTCCATTGGGATTTGGGAACTGCTAAAGGCAGGTCCGTGGCCTGGATACATGCATGGAACTATAGCCCCGATTTTTGGAGATGGAGATTTGCCCATGACGTGATAGCTCATGTAATCTACTTTACCGCTCAGGTCCCCATACCGGAAGACCTGCTTCTAATTCACACCATCAGGGAGAAAATCGGCGATTTCCACTTCGCTAGAATGTACGCACTATCCACCATAGAGTTTGCGGACAAGTTTCGAGCAAACACCATTTCAGTGGAGATAATGCTCAAGGAAGCAATGGATGGAAAGCAGGAGGCAGACCGTCTCTTTCTTCAACAGAACTACGAGGAATCGGCAGATATGTTGGATGACCTCCTTGTCGATATTGACGAGATCATAAAGGAAGCAATTCGAGCCAAGGATAAGGCATTGGCATGGTTATTTGCGATAGAGTGGCTAACGGTGTCATCCACGAGCCTGCTCGTGGGGGCAATAATCTGGACGTTGATGGTAAAGAGGAGATTGTACAAGGCTGTTGGCGAAACCAGGTTGAGAACCCGCGATTCCTAGGCCTTAATTCTTCCCCCATGGAACCCGTCATCCTTTACCGGTCATTGTGCTACCTGTAACAAGTGATTCCGGCATCCATATCGGACGGTGTCTCGTCATTGGCAGTTATCTGGAATCCATCCCCGGATGCCCGGTATACCCGGGGCTGGAATGCCTCGGCGCTGGAGGCCACGCTCCTCTTAATGGGAAGCAGGTACTTGGCCTTCCTCTCCCCAGATGAGACCCCCCACAGAAGCGAGGCATCGGCGAGGTGAATCATCCTGGCCTTATAGGTTTCCGGATGGGAGTACCAGTCGGCCATGCCTATCACCGTGCCCTTCCTGGATTTCAAGCCGGACAGGAGGTGGGCGAACAGGGAGATGTGTTCCCGTTCCCCCATATCCATGGCTATATCTGTGAGGTTGAACTCCAGACCCAGGAAGTCATGGGGGTTGGACTCCCGCCATAGCTCGTGTATTACCTCCCTCAATGAGCCCGGTCCGCTGGTTGCGCTGGTGTCCACGACATACCTGAGGTCATGGTTCTTGTTTCTGTCTGGAGTGCCGAATAGCTGGAGATTTGCCGAATGACAATCCAGGAAGTGGAGCCGTTTGCCCAGTTCGGTCATCATTTCCCAGGACCCGATTTCGAGATCCCCCACCCTTTCCAGGAATTCGTCGATGGTCCAGCAGGTGGAAAGGACCACCAGGTCCCTTGCGGTCCCCTCCATCAGGAGCCAGGTGGAGACCAGTCGTAGGGGGTCCAGATGGGTCTCGGGCATTACCCAGAATAACGTATAGCCGGGCGAGGGGATGGGAAACCATCCCTGGAATAAACCTGAAGATGAGTGAGCATTCATCCGTATTTCCAGAGGCGAAATGATCCATTATGGTGTTCCAGGGCCGAGGCGTGCCTATTCAAAAAAGGATTTTGGCCAGCCCGGGGCTAGGTTCCGGTCTCCCAGCTCTGGATATACTCCCTCTGCTCATCGGTCATCTCGTCGATCTCGATTTCCATGGTGGCCAGCTTCCTCCGGGCCACCTCCTCGTCGATCTCCGGCGGAACCGACAGTACCTTCTCGCGATCCAGTTCCTGACTGTTCTCCTTGAGCCAGCGAGCGGTGAGTGCGTGAACGGCGAAGCTCATGTCCATAACCTCGCTGGGATGCCCGTAGGCCAGGGCCAGGTTTACCAGCCGGCCCTCGGCCAACAGCAACAGTCTACTCCCATCGGATAGGGTCCTCTCCTCCACCATGTCCTGGATCTCCCGGCTGCTCTCGGTAAGGGAGTCCAGGTCCTCCAGGGATATCTCGACGTTGAAGTGACCAGCGTTGCACATGATGGCACCGTCCTTCATCCGGGCCATGTGCTCCTTCCTTATAACGTCCCTGTTCCCGGTGGCGGTGATGAAGACGTCCCCCAAAGGGGCGGCCTGGCTCAGGGATGCCACCTGGAAACCCTCCATAGTGGCATTCAAGGCCCGGTGGGGATCGACCTCGGTCACTATGACCTGTGCTCCCAGTCCCCTGGCCCTCATGGCGATACCCCGGCCGCAGTGCCCGAATCCGCACACCACTACCGTCTTCCCGGCCATCAGTATCTTGGTCCCGTTGAGGATCCCGTGAATCGCGGACTGACCGGTCCCGAAAACGTTGTCCATCTCCCACTTCACCTTGGCATCATTAACCGCCACCACGGGGAACTTCAAAACACCGTCCTTCTCCATGGCCCGGAACCTGATGACCCCGGTGGTCGTCTCCTCCTGGCCCCCCAGCACCTCCTCGATCCATTCCGGGTCCTCTTTGTGGATGTGGGATATGAGGTCCGCTCCATCATCCATGATTATATGGGGCCTTATTGAGGAGACCTGTTCGATGCACCAGTAGTAGTCCTCGGTGCCGAGTCCCCGCCAGCCATAGACCTTTATCCCCCTGCTGGCCAGTGATGCGGCCACATCGTCCTGGGTGCTCAGTGGGTTGGAGGGACATAGGGCCACATCGGCTCCTCCCTCCCTGAGGGCCAGGACGAGGCTCGCGGTTTCCTTTGTTATGTGGAGGCAGGCCCCGATCCTCAGGTCCTCCAGCGGCTTCCGGGATCCGAAATCCGATGATATCTGATTCAGGACGGGCATGTTGGCCTGCGCCCATTCCACCGAGAGATCTCCCTCATCCGAGAGGTCCATGTCCTTTACCTTGTAATCCATATTCTCACTGTCCGTCCTAGGGAATTCACCCTCATTAATTTGCCCGCCACCCGGAGAGGAATTGTTGGAGCTAACTAACAGGTCAGCGATCAAAACTCATTTTTATGTGCCGTTGCCTAGTGGTAACGATCAAAAGGTGATTTATTGAATAGCGAGCTTCCCTGGATAGAGAAATACAGACCGAGAAAGCTCGCGGATGTGGCAGGTCAGGAGGGCAACAAACGCATACTCTCCTCCTTCATAGAGGGCAAGAGGATGTCGCACCTCATCTTCGCGGGGCCAGCCGGGGTGGGCAAGACTACCTGCGCCCTCATCCTGGCCCGTGAGCTGCTGGGGGACACCTGGAATAGTAATTTTCTGGAACTCAACGCCTCGGACGAGAGGGGGATAGATGTGGTGAGGACGAAGATCAAATCCTTCTGCCGATCAATGGTCCTTGGCGATGCGCCATTTCGAATAGTCTTTCTGGACGAGGTTGACAACACCACCAGCGACAGCCAGCACGCTCTCCGCCGGGAGATGGAGCAGTATACATCCACGAGCAGATTCATACTTTCATGCAACTATGCAAGCAAACTGATCTCTCCCATCCAATCCCGCTGCGTTATCCTCCGGTTCACGCCTCTCAAGCGCCAGGAGCTTGTTCAGGCCCTACGCAGGATAGCCGAGCTCCAGGAACTTGACATCGAGGACCCGGCATACGACGCCATATTCTACGTCTCCCAGGGCGATATGAGGCAGGCCACCAACATACTCCAGGCCGCCCATTCCTTCGGGGGAACCATAACCAACGAGATGATATACAAGATATCCGGGGAGGCCAACCCCGGGGATATCAGGCGACTGCTGGCCATCAGCCTGCAGGGCGAGTTCGAGACGGCCAGGGAGAAGCTCAGGGAGATCATCTTCGATCAGGGCCTTTCCGGCCTGGACCTGGTGAGCCAGATGCACAGGGAGGCGTCAAACATGGACCTCAACAGGAATAAGCTCTCCCGTCTGCTCCGCCTCCTCGCGGACTACGAGTTCAGGCTGGTGGAGGGTAGCAATGACCTGATCCAGAGCGAGAGCCTGGTCGCCGAGATATGTAGCCTGGAGTGATTCCCGAATTGTGGACTGAGAAACACCGGCCCAGAGAGCTATCGGAAATAAGGGGACAGGACCAGGCGATTAGCAACATCCGTAGCTGGGCCCGGTCATGGGAAGGGGATAAGCCCAGTTCCAAGGCCGTACTGCTATACGGTCCAGCGGGCACCGGCAAGACCTCGGCGGCACTGGCCTTGTCCCAGGAGATGGAATGGGATGTGGTGGAGGTAAACGCCAGCGATAAGAGGTCCAAGTCGTCTCTCGAGGAACTGGCGAAGTCCTGCAGGACCAGGTACAGCATCCTGACCGGGAGGGGCATAAAGCTCGTAGTGCTGGACGAGATCGATGGCCTTAGCGGGACCCAGGACCGGGGCGGGGTCAAGACCATATCCAAGATGATCCGGGAGACGGTGAACCCCATAATAATGACCTGCAACGATTACTACTCATCCAAGCTCAGGTATCTACGGCGCAAGGTTAAGGGTATCGAGTTCAAGAAGCCCAGTACCCGTGATGTGCAGAACGTCCTCCGGGAGATCTGCCGGGATGAGGGAATACCGGTGGACAACCTGGCCCTGAGAACCCTAGCCGAGAGGTGCCAGGGCGATCTGAGATCGGCGATCAACGATCTCCAGGCGCTCACCGTGGATGGAGAACTATCCCGGGAGGACCTGAGAACCCCCTCTACCAGGAACCAGGAGACCGATATATTCCGGGTCCTGGATCTAATCTTCGAGGGGGATCCTGATGCCATAAGTAAGGCACGGGACCTAAATATGAGGCCGAGTCAGCTTCTCAACTGGATTGCCGAAAACGTCCACAAGAGGTTCAGGGACCCCGGTACCAGAGCCGATGCCTACGAGGTGCTCTCCACGGCTGATATATACCTCTCCTGGGTCTACAGGCGTATGCACTGGGGTTTCTGGGGGTATGCTACGGAGATAATGACCCGGGGGCTGGGCGCCCTCACGGGCAGAAGGTATTCCTCGTTCAGGAGAAGGTATCGTTACTCCTACCCCAGCAGCTATCTTCGCTACCGGGTACTGATGAAGAACCTGCGCAGGGCGGGCGACAAGGATTCCAGTGGCAGAGGCGATCTGGGGGACGAACTTGATGTGGCGAGAATGATAGGTAAGAGGTGCCACATGTCGGCGAGGGCCGTCCACAGGGATTTCCTGCCCTACCTTAGGGTCATCCAGGAAAACGACCCCCAGATGGCGGGGGGAATACTAAGGTCAGTGGGAATAAGCGAGGAGGAAATGTGTGATCTTCCATATGGATAGGTGTGAGAATGGTAGTTAAGGAGATAGTGTTCAAGGGACACGTAATCGACAGCAGAATTTTGCCCGATGTACTGGACCTGATAATGGATCTGGAAGGGGAGTTCGAGTTCCTGGATTTCGAGGTCGGGAAGAAGAAGACTGACAAGTCATACGTCAGGATGCTCCTCAAGGGAAGGGACAGGGAACACCTGGACGCCATGCTCAGCGAGCTGAGGGAACTGGGAGCGGAGCTCCCGGAGATGGAGCCGCTGAGCACCGAGGAGGCCCTGGATGACGGCGTCCTGCCCCGGGGATTCTATTCAACAACCAACCACCCAACATTCGTCAATATAGAGGGCGAATGGGTTGAGGTGGAGAACGTGGAGATGGATTGCGTTATCCTGATAAAGGGCAAGCAGGCCCGGGCCGTACCCATGGGACAGGTGAAGAAGGGGGAGTCGGTGGTAATCGGCAACGGGGGTATCAGGGTGGTTCCACCGGAAAGACCCCGGGACGCGACCGGGATATTCGAGTTCATGACCAGCAACGCCAGCTCCGAGAAACCGGTGGGTACCCTGGTCTCCCGTCTGGCCCGCGAGGTCAACAACCTCAAGGAAAGAGATGGTAGAATCGTGGTGGTGGCCGGGCCGGCCGTGGTACACACCGGTGCCGGAAGTTCCCTGGCCTGGATGGTGAGGAATGGATACGTGAGCTGCCTTCTCTCGGGCAACGCCCTGGCAGTGCACGATGTGGAGAGCTCCCTGTACGGTACATCGCTGGGTACACGCATCGCATCGGCGGACCGACACGAGGGAGGTCACAGGCACCACCTGATGGCCATAAACGAAGTCCGGAGGGCGGGTGGCCTGGAAGGAGCCGTGGAAAACGGGGTATTGGAGGGGGGGATAATGTACGAGTGCGTTAGGAACCGGGTTCCCTTCGTACTGGCAGGATCGATAAGGGACGATGGACCGCTACCCGAGGTGATAACCGACGTCATGGAAGCTCAGCAGCAGATGCGGGAGATGCTTAAGGGAGCGGACATGGTAATGATATTCTCAACCATGCTGCACGCCATCGCGGTAGGCAACCTGTTGCCCTCCTCGGTGAGGACGGTTTGCGTGGATATCAACACCTCGGCGGTGACCAAGCTGCTCGATCGCGGCTCGGCCCAGGTTCTGGGAATCGTTTCCGATGTCGGTGTATTTCTGCCCCTCCTGGAGAGGGAGCTAAGCGCATTGGTGGATAAATGAGGCTGGTGATGAAGTTCGGCGGGGCCCTTCTGGCCTCGGCGTCGGGCATAATGAGATGTGCTAACCTGGTCAAGAGCGAGGTGGAGAGAGGAAATCAGGTCGTGGTGGTGGTGTCAGCGGTCCGGGGGGTGACCGACCGGTTGCTAACCGGCGCCCGAGAGATAATCGAGCTCGAGCGGGATGAAGCGGAGGGCTGGATAGAGGATTTCTGCACTAAAATTGGCGATACCCACCTGTCACTGCTATGTGAAATGGTCCCCGACCAGGGACCGCTCCCCCATATCGATGAGATAGCCGATTTCCTGAAGGAAGCATTGGCTGCTTACCATGATGACCGCTCCGAGCATTCGCTGGATGCCATAGCCTCCATCGGCGAGAGGTTTTCGGCCCCCCTGTTTTCCCTGGCCCTTTCCCAGGTTGGAATAGAGTCCCGATCGATGCTGGGGGGTGAGGCGGGAATAATCACAGACTCGAACTACAGGAACGCGGTTCCCGATATGGACATGTGCCGGGTTGAGGTGAGGGGTAAGGTCGGGCTTCTCCTAGATCGTGGAATCACCCCGGTGATAACCGGTTTCGTGGCCCGGGACCAGGGGGGCAGGATAACCACCCTGGGCAGAGGGGGCTCGGACTACACCGCGTCCATACTGGGGGCCTGCCTGGATTCCGACGAGATATGGATATGGAAGGACGTCGGGGGCATAATGACCGCCAACCCCGATCTCATACCCGAGGCCAGGACCGTACCCAGGCTCTCCTACACCGAGGCGGCCGAGCTTGCACATTTCGGGGCCGAGGTGCTTCATCCCAAGACCATGGCCCCGGCCATGGAGGGTGGCATACCCATACGGGTAAAGGACTCCGGCAGTCCCGAGTCCGGGGGAACCCTCATCAGCGAGAAAACCATGAGCGTTTCCACGGCCGTGAAGGCGGTGACCAGCATAGACCGGGTTGGGTTGGTATCGGTGTCGGGCACCGAGATGGCGGGGGTTCCCGGGGTGGCGGCCAGCGTGTTCGACAGGCTTGCCGATGCTGGCATAAACGTGATGATGATATCACAGAGTTCATCCGAGATCAACATAACCCTGGTGGTCCCCGGCGGAGAGGTCTCCCTGTGTCGGAGGACCATGGCCAGGGATTTCGAGGAGCACGATCTGGTGGAGGACATAGAGTTCGACGAGGATATCTCCATAATCTCCGTGGTGGGGGCCGGAATGAGGGGCACGCCGGGGGTGGCGGCAAAGGTATTCCAGTCCGTGGCCGACGCTGGGATTAACGTGATAATGATAGCTCAGGGTTCCTCCGAGGTCAATATATCCTTCGTGGTATCCCGCGAGGATTCACCGAGGGCCGTGGAAGCCATCCACCGCAGTTTCAAGCTCGGTCAGCCGTTTCAGTAGTCGGGGTCTCGGACTCCAGTCCCAGGTAGTCTGCCACGTCCTCCACCCTGGGTGGGAGGGCGTCCGGCTCCTCTATGAGCCCGATGGCCATGTCGGGGTCCTTGAGCCCGTGCCCGGTGAGAATGCAGACCGCGCTGTCGCCGGTCCGGACCTCTCCCCTCTCCAATGCCTTGGCAAGGCCGGCCACCGAGGCGGCTGAGGCCGGTTCCACGAAGATGCCCTCCCGGGAGGCCAGTGCCCGGTAGGCCTTGGTTATCTCCTGGTCGGTGACCGCGGTAATTGAGCCATCGGATTCATCGGCGGCCCTCACCGCCTTATCCCAGCTGGCGGGGTTGCCTATCTTTATGGCCGTGGCCAAGGTCTCCGGTTCCTCGACCTCGTGGCCCAGGACTATGGGTGCCGCTCCCGCGGCCTGGAATCCCAGCATCTTGGGTGTCCCCGGCGACCTCCCGCCAGCGGCGTACTCCTTGAACCCCTTCCAGTAGGCGGTTATGTTGCCGGCGTTGCCCACGGGTATGCACAGGCAGTCCGGGTTGGTGCCCAGCTGGTCACATATCTCGAAGGCCCCGGTCTTCTGGCCCTCAATTCGGTTGGGGTTTATGGAATTGACCAGGGTCACCGGGTACTGGTCGGTGATGGATCGGACAATCCTCAGGGCGTCGTCGAAGTTGCCCTCTATGGCGATAACGATGGCATTGTGGACCAAAGCCTGGGCAAGTTTGCCCTTGGCTATGGCCCCCTTGGGGATCACCACCGCGGCATCGATCTCCGACCGGGCTCCATAGGCGGCTGCAGAGGCCGAGGTATTGCCGGTGGAGGCACACATTATCATCTCCGAACCCTCCTCCATCGCCTTGGAGACCGCCATGGTCATGCCCCTATCCTTGAAGGACCCCGTGGGGTTCATGCCCTCCATCTTGAAGTAGAGTTCTATTCCCGCTCTGGGTCCTAGATAGGTCGATTTCACCAGGGGCGTGTTTCCCTCGTTCAGGGTTACCACCGGCGTTTCCTCGCTAACCGGCAGGAATTCCCTGTAGGTTTCGATCACTCCGGGCCAGAATTCGTCCTTCATAGTTCATCCTCCACTCTGATACAAGATCCAATGCTCTCGACAACTTCCAGCTTGCTCATCCTGGAAAGGGCCTCGGTTATGTTGCCTTCCCTGGCCTTGTGGGTCATGAACACCAGGTCCACCACCCTTCCCTTTTCCTCGGCCTGTCTCACGCTGGCCAGGCTTATATCCTCCTCACCGAACACCCCTGCTATGCTTGCCAGGGCCCCGGGGCGGTCAATAACCCTGAGCCTCATGTAGTATTTGGTCTCCAGCTTCCCGATGTCCATCACGTTTTCGGCCCTAGCCGTGGGCAGTCCGCTCTCGAATCCCACCTTTGAGTCTGAGAGAAGGGATCTGGAGGCGTCGAGTATGTCGGCCACCACGGCGCTACCGGCCGAGGGACCTCCGGCACCGGTGCCGTAGAAAAGACCGGGACCAGCGGAGTCGGTGTTCACGAAAACCGCGTTGTAAATGCCGGTGACCGAGGTCAGGAGATGATCCTGGGGTATGAGGGTTGGATGGACCCTTATCTCGAGTCCACCCCGTTCTTTTTTACCCACGGCCAGAAGCTTTATGGTGTAGCCCAACTCCCGGGCGTAGCCTATGTCCTTCTGGGAGACCGAGGTGATTCCCTCCCTGAAGACACGGTCCAGGGTAACCCAGCCCCCGAAGGATATGGAGGCCAGAATTGCCATCTTGTGGGCGGCGTCGATGCCCTCTATGTCGTAGGAGGGGTCGGCCTCGGCGTAGCCCATCCTGGTGGCCTCGTCAAGCGCCTCCTGGAATTCCATGCCCTCCACGGACATCTTGCTCAGTATGTAGTTGGTGGTCCCGTTCACGATCCCGTAGATCTGCTCCAGGTTATTCCCGGCCAGTCCCTGGTGGATCCCCCTGAGCAGCGGTATCCCGCCTCCAACCGAGGCCTCGAAATACAGGCCGGACCCGCTTTTCCTGGACAGGGAGACTAGCTCAAAACCGGAGTTGGCCATTACCTCCTTGTTGGCGGTGACCACCGTTTTGCCGGATCTCAGTGCCCTCTCCATGAATGATCGGGCGGGTTCAAGTCCCCCTATCAATTCCACTACTATGTCAATTTCCGGGTCATCAAGCAGTTCTCCGGCCTCGGTGGTGAAGACCTCGCTCGGGATGTCGAGCTCCCTTCCGAGCTCCTCTCTTCTGTCGGCCACTTTGGCCACCCGTATCTCGGCACCGGTTCGGGACCGCAACCTTTCCCTCTGGTCCCTGAGTATCCGGTAGGTGGCGGCACCCACGGTGCCCAATCCTATAATGCCCACTTTGATGGTCTTCAACGGACTCACCTCAAATTACATCGATGTTCTCGCTGATCGTCTGGAACTCTCTCAGCTTCTCGTTGGAGGGGCTTTCCACCTTGAACACGCACCTCTCCTGGTAATTTGCCAGGCACTCCACCTCGGTAACATGTACCTCTTCCATCATTATTTGGGAAAGGATGCCCTCGAGTATGCCACACACGGCGAAGCAGGAGGGGCCCTTTCCCCGGAACTCCCGGGAGGAGAAGCAGTTCTCTATTATTACCAGCCCGTTGTCCACATCTATGGTAACGCTGTCCCCAATGGCTCTGGACTCCAGTATCTTCTCCCATACCGGCAGCTTGTTTGTCAGTTCGCCTATCTCATCCAGCCAGTAGTCGGCCATGACCTTTCCGAAATCCCTTCCCATGTTCCTGAGGACCTCGGGGTCCACGTGGGGTTTCATTCTGGACCATTCATTCAGACCTATGGGTAGTATGTCCTGGTCGAACATCCGCAGCCCCTTGAAATGAGAGTCGAAAATCACGTCCTTTGACTCGTTTATCTCAATGGCGTAGATTACGTTGGTGAACTCTATCTCCTTCCTGACCTGCTTCATGTCCACATCGCTATCGGTTATATCCACGAAAGCGCTGTACCTGCCGGAAACGCCCCTCTCGGCGGTATCGAACCAGCCCAGCTTGAGGTCGATCCCGTGTTTGGCCAGAATGGAGAGCACCTTGCTCTGGGACCCCGGAACGTCCTCCAGGGTCATGGATATCTGAGCGAGCTTTCTTCCCTTTGCCGTGTAGTATATACCTATATCACGGTCACCGATTTCATCTTCTTCCAATTAGTCCCCCTCGGACTTTCACCTAAATATTTTAGTAAGCGGGTGTCCCTGGGCCGGTTTGGTACGGTATTCCCATCTGTTCTGGTAGGCTGAAAAGGCGTCAACTGCGGCGATTGCCCAGGTGATCCAGCGGGCGTAGCCGATGGGCCCGTACATCACGAAGTCGCATCCCATGACCACCGAGGTTATGGTGGAGGCCACGTGTGCCGAGCGATATATATCCTTGCTCTTCCTGGCCTTCTTCCACTGTGTGGTGGCGTTGCTGGCCCCGCAGCCCACGGGGAGGCCGAACTTCTCCTTTACCAGGTAGCATGCTTTGCTGGCAGTCCCTATGCTGGGAACGTCAAGAACCATGGTGTCCACCAGGAACTTCTCGAATCCTACCTCCTTGGCCACCGGCAGGAGCTCGTTCTCAAGAATATCCAGCCTTCCTCCGGCCGACATGACCTTCTTGTCGAAGGTTAGAAGCACGCAGGTCTCCAGATTCAGGTCCTTCACCTGCTCGATCTCGTCCTCGGTGTAATCTGGAGAAATTGAGTTGTATATTGCCCTCTTCTCCAGGCCCACCTCGGAGCAGTGCTTGGCCACCGGTAGCCTCACGTCGGCGGTGATACCGTCGACCAGGAAGGGAACCTCGGTTTTCTCGGCGACCCAGTCAACGTAGCGTTCCAGGGCCTCCGGGTGGTTGCCCACAACGTCAAGTATGTAGGGGGTTCCCGTTTCATCCTTCAGAGAATCAACCCTGTTAATGAGCTTCTCGGCCTTCTTCTCGTCGAAAAGCCCCTTCTTTTCGTCCTTAACGATGCTATGTCCGGTGAAGAATATGCTGGGGATGGCCACGGTTGGGTTGGTGCCCGGCTGTCCGCCAATCTTCACTTCACCTATGTCATATACGGTCTGTTCCACTGGGTATTTGAACAAATGGTCCTCCTCCTTTCCGTTTTCTGAATCAGCCCTTGGTTACGGCCAGAGGCCTCAGCTTGGCGACTTTTCTGCTTATTCCCACCTTGTGGCAGACATCTACAACGTTATTAATGTCCTTGTAAGCGCCGGGGGCTTCCTCCGCGATCACCGGCATACTTGCAGCTTTAACTATGATTCCCTCCTTTTCCAGATCGCTCTGCACGGTCTCTCCCCAGAAGTTCTTCTTGGCCTTGGTGCGGCTGAGTATTCTGCCGGCGCCGTGACAGGTGGAGCCGAATGTCTCGTTCATGGCGGTCTCCGTTCCCACCAGCAGGTAGGAGGCGGTGCCCATGTCTCCGGGTATGATCACCGGCTGTCCTATCTCCGAATAGTCGTCGGGTATGGAGTCGCTTCCCGGGCCGAAGCTACGGGTTGCTCCCTTACGGTGTACGCATAGTTCCATATCCTCTCCATCTACGGTGTGATACTCCATCTTCCCGATGTTGTGGGCCACGTCGTAGACCATGCTCATGTCCAGGCTCTCCGGGCTCTCGCCAAGCACGTCCTGGAAGGTCTCCCTCACCCAGTGCATTATCATCTGCCTGTTGCCCCATGCGTAGTTGGCCCCTGCTGACATGGCCGCCATGTAGGAGTCGGCCTCCGGGGTGCCAAGGGGTGCACAGGCCAGCTCGCGGTCCGGGATGTCTATGTCGTACTTCTTTACCGCTTTCTCCATAACCTTGAGGTAGTCGGAGCATATCTGGTGCCCGCAACCCCTGGAACCGGTATGTATCATGGTTGTTACCTGGTTCTCGTGATCTATCCCCATCACTTCGGCGGCTTTCTGGTCGAAGATCTTGTCCACGTACTGGATTTCCAGGAAATGGTTTCCGCTACCCAGACTTCCCAGCTGGGGGATCCCCCTTTTCTTGGCCCTGTCGCTGATAACCGAGGAGTCGGCCCTTTCCAGAGACCCGTTTTCCTCCATATGCTCCAGGTCCTCGTCCCAGCCGTAGCCGTTCTCCACGGCCCAGGCGGCACCTCTCTCCAACACCTGTTCTATCTCCCTGCTGTCCAGCTTCACCCTGCCCTTACTGCCCAGTCCGGAGGGGACATTCTTGAAAGCTGTGTTTATTAGGGATTTCAGGTTGGACTTTATGTCCTCCTTGTCCAGGTTGGTGCGGAGCAGCCTGACTCCGCAGTTGATGTCATAACCTATTCCACCGGGGCTTATTACCCCGTCCTCTGAGTCGAAGGCTGCCACCCCTCCGATGGGAAAGCCGTATCCAAGGTGGACATCCGGCATGGCCATGGAGTAATTGACGATGCCCGGGAGGCATGCGATATTGACCACCTGGCCTATGGTCCGATTGTCGATTTCCTTCAATAATTTCGAGTCAGCGATTACCCTCCCCGGCACCCTCATACAGTCCTTGTAGCTGGCGGGGATCTCGTGAACGAGTTCGGATATCTTCTTCATTTGGTTGCTCATGTATGTCTACCTTCCCTAGAATAGGCGTTCCTTACTGGAATGGTTCATCTTTGGATTTGAAAACTCTTTTCCATCAGCGGGGCAGGTGCAGTTTGCCCTCAAGGGGCTCAAATACTTATCTTGAATGAGCCATCTCACAGCATATGCGGGACCAGATGGATGACATAAACACGGTTTGGAGAGACCCTGAGAGGTTGAGGGCCCCGGCCTTCAACATAATTGGAAATCTTTACTACGTGGGGAATCGGGATGTCAGCAGCCACCTCCTGGCCTCGGACCAGGGACATATCCTTATAGATACAGGTTTCTCGTCCACGGTGCCCCTCCTCCTGGATAGCATAAGGTACTTGGGGTTCGAGGAGCAGGACATCGAACTCATAGTCAATACCCACGCGCACGAGGACCACGCGGGTGGCAATCGAAGGATGCTGGAGGCCACGGGAGCGAGGTCAGCCATAGGTAGGCGGGATGTCAAAACCGTGGAGGCGGGAACGGAGCTCACCTGCGGTCACTACATGTACGGCGTTGAGCATTTCGACACCTACCATGTGGACATTCCCCTGGAGGGGGGAGAGGAGTTCCAGTTCGGAGATTCGGTTCTGAGGGTGCACAGCACACCTGGTCACACCCCGGGGACCTGTAGCTACGAGATACCTGTCAATTATCGCGGTCGGGAGCTGACCGCCTTCCTTTTCGGTGGGCCCGGGCAGTGGACCTTCCAGAGGGAACACCGGTGTCAGGGATATGAGGGGGACATGGAGGACTATGCACGTAGCCTGGATTATCTATCGGGAATCGAGGTGGACGTGCCCCTGGGGGCCCATCCCGGCCAGAACAGGGCCCTGGATAAACACCGGAAAATGAAATCATGCAGCGGGGAGAACCCCTTCATAGACCCGGGTCACTGGCCGCGCTTCCTGTCGGGCCTCGTGGAGAGCTTCGACTCAGTACCACGCGGTGGGTAACAATATATCTAAATAGCAATCGGAAACCCTCCCTGGAGGAGATATCACATGATTGACCTTAGACCTCAGGCGGAGCGACGGACCAAAGAGGAGCTGATCCGGCAGCTGGAGGATTTTGAACTTGATCTGAAGTTCTCGGCCGGGGTCTGGTTTTTTGCCCCCGGCGGAGGGAGGTTTCACGACCGTTATGTGGATGACATGTCCATAGAGGAGAGGCTGAACAAGGCCGCGGAGCTCTCGGACTACGGCCTGGAGGGGATAGAGGCACATTACCCTAACGAGATTAACGAGGAAAATATCGATCTTTACAGGGACCTGGAGAGGTCATCGGGCATAAAGGTGGTGTCCATAGTGCCCAATTTATTCTACGAGAGAAAGTTCGAGTTCGGGTCACTGTCCTCGCCCCTCCCTGACCGGAGGAAACAGGCCATCGAGAGGACCAAGAAGACCCTCAGACTCAACAAGGAGATGGATACCGAGTTTGCCATCGTGTGGCCGGGCATAGACGGCTACGAGAACCCCTTTGGCATAGATTTCCTGGCCGCCCGGGACCGTTTCTGTTCCGGGTTGGCTGAGGCCATGGACGCGGTTCCCGGGGTGAGGGTGGCCGAGGAACCGAAGCCCTACGAGCCCCGGGGGAATATCATGTACGGCACAACCCCGGAAGGTATTCTCATGGCCCAGAAGACGGAGTCCATGCTCAGGAACGAGGAGAACCGGAAAATTCTACGTGAGGGCCGCTGCCTGGTGGGACTGAACCCCGAGGTGGGTCACGTGCTGATGGGATACGAGGACCTTGCCTACGCCCTGAGCCTGGCCATGGAATACGGGAAGCTGGCCCATACCCACTGGAACAGCCAGCCCCTGGGAAACTATGACCAGGATCTTGACGTGGGCGTTATTTCCCCCGAGCAGACCGAGGCTGGTCTGTACGTGCTGAAGATGTACGGCTATGAGGGTTACTTCGGGATAGACATAAACCCGGAGAGGATACCGGTCGAGCAGGCCCTCAAGAACTCTATGGACGCCCTGAGGGCCGCAAATGACAGGATCAACTCCCTGGACCACGAGAAGGTCATAAACAGCACCTCCCAGCCGGACAAGAACCGGGGCTGGCTGGAGGCCTACCTCATCCGCGCCAGGGCCGACAACCCACAGGATCTTCCCCCCATAACCCCATTTGAGGAATAGCGGGCCCGGAGCGTGGTTTAGGTTACCGTGGATATCGAGGAAGAGGTGGAGAGGGCAGTTCAGGAGTTTAACAGGTATCGCTCTCCCGAGGCCAGGGCCCAGGTAATGTCCATATCCGAGAATGGCTCGATAGGCATATCGTTCACCGGGACTTTCTGTAAATCATGCGGGTACCACGACTATTTCGACGACTTTTCCGTGGTCCTGGAGGAGATGGGTATGGAGAGCGAGATGGGATCGATCAGGGAACTTGATGAGGGTGGTGCCGTGGTGGAGTTCTTCTTGCATGAGAAACCTGGTTAACGAGAGACCCGATTTGGCTTAGTGTGTGATTGTGGAGGGCGAGACCTGAAGCGATTTACGGCTTTTCTTACCCTGGCGGCGGGTATTACCCTGCTGGCCTCGGGCGGTATTATGGAGTTACTCTATACCTTACGGGAAGAAAGGTTCTAATGGTGGTATGCCAGGAGGATTTTCGGGGCGAGTAGCTCACCATGGAGAGGCAAGGTAGGATAGTGACCGGTAAGAACCCTGGAGCGGCCAGTAGGTTTGCCCGAACCGTGGCCCGGGCGATGGAAGAGGAGCTGTCAGCCTAGCTCACTTCCCGGTTAATCTGCTAGATGTCCACGAAGTATCTGATGAGTGCCTGCTCGTCAGTTTCCTGGATCTTCATCTGGTGGTAGGTTATGGCCTTTACCTCGGTCCCGCTGCCATGTCTCGCCTGCTCGAACTTCTCGCCCTTTACCGCGGCCTGTATACTTGGGGGGTCACGGGAGAAGTCCTTCACATCGATCTCCACTATGATAAGGTTGGAGGTGTCGAAGATGTATATGAGTTCCTCCAGCCAGGAATAGAGCAGGGATTCCAGGTCTTCACCGGAGGCCGAGACCTCGACCGATTCCTGGGGTCCGAATTGATCGGTATCGGTCATTATGCCAAAAAGGGCGATGCCGGCTTCCGAAAAAGCCTGGGGAAGGTTACCGGCCTTGACCTCCACTCCCACGTCAGCCGTGTGTTCAAGGTAACGAAAGGTCATTCACTGGTCACAGAGCGGGATTAAGTGCGAAATAGATATATCTTGCACCCTTGAACGAGGGAGCAAGTTGAGCCATCTTTACCTGGTGGGCCTGGGGCTTAACCCCAAGGCCTTTTCCGAGGAGGCAGTTGAGGTCATAAGCGGCTGTGAGAGGGTCTTTCGCGAGGCCTATACCAGCCCCATACCAGGGCTGGACGGGGAGGTTCTTCATGGTCGGCTGGCGGTAGAGGTGGAGCAGCTGGGTCGGGGACCGGTCGAGGATGCCTCGGTCCTGATGGACGCTCTTTCGACGGGCGATGTGGCCCTTCTGGTCCCCGGGGACCCCATGATCTCCACCACTCACATATCGCTGCGAGTGGAGGCGGCCGAGAGGGGACATGATTCCAGCATAATACACTCCAGCTCCATAATGTCCGCGGCCATTGGGGAGAGCTGCCTGACCGCGACCAAGTTCGGGCGAATGGCCACCATATCATTCATGAAATCCAGACAGCCCTACCATGTGCTGGCATTGAACTCCGAAATGGGGCTGCACACCCTGTTCCTGTTGGATGTCGATGAGGAGGACGGGAAATACATGTCCGTGAGACAGGCCCTGGAGTCCCTTCTGGAGGTAGAGGAGGATGAGGGAGGGAGTGTTATCGCCCTGGATACCCTGGCCATAGGTATGGCAAGGATCTCCTGCGGGGATCAGGTTATAGAGGCCGGGAAAGTTAAGCATCTCCTCGGTCACGACTTTGGAGCGCCCCCTCACTGCCTGGTGGTTCCCGGGGAGCTACATTTCTCGGAAAGGGAAGCCATGGATGCCCTTCTGGGATAGGAGAATCGATCTGAAAAGATATTTAAACTTTTTGAGGTCTCCGGTGGTTTGGGGCCCGTAGCTTAGTCTGGTAGATCCCATCGGGAGTCAACAGCGATGGGCTCTTAACCCATTGAAGAATTTTCTTCGGGGAAAGGTCTGGGGTTCAAGTCCCCACGGGCCCGCTCCTATAGCCAGCAGACATCTACTTTCTATTTTCGTGGCGCCTTACCATGGGCGCTGATTTCCATCTATTGGGAGCCTCGGCTAGGTTATCATTATCTTCGCCAGCGGAGTCGGTAGTTCAGCTCACCCGTTACCAGTTCTTTCCGAAGGTTTTCCGGGATTTCGATCACATACACCTGGGACAAACCGGTCTCGTTTGAGGTAAAAGCCACCCTAGTTGCGTCCCGGTTGAAGGAAGGGTGGGGGTGCGTTAGCTGTTGGTGTCCGAACCGCAGCGGCGGGTTGACCAATTTAGCGTATCGGCCTGACGGCACGTGGACTAGGAAAATACCTTCCATGGGCCAGTTGGTGTCGGCCACCCCCCATCGCCCATCTTCGCTAGAGGCCGAATGGCAGAAATAGGGCCCACTGCAGATCTCAGTTTTTTCGGTACCATCGATGCTGGCGATGGCGATTCCGTGGTCCGGGGGGAGGTAGGTGCCAATTCGTACATCGCTCTTGCCATGCCATGTGCAGTGGGAGAACTGATGGGATCCCGGTATTCTTCGCAGGTCTTTCCCGTCGATCTGGCAGGTGTACTCCCCGTCCTTGCCGAAAAATGCTAGAATGGTTCCCTCATAATTTGAAGTAAGGTGGCAGAGCGGGTATCCGTGGGCAAAGGTAGTCGTCTCCGTCCCGTCGGTGCGAAATCTGACGATGAGGTGTTTCCCATCCCGGTCTTTTCCGATGGACAGGAAGAAAGTGCCATCGCCAGTCAGTGTTGAGGGACCCAGGCTGTGGACGGATTCACACCTTGCTATCTCCCTCTCCTCGAAGGTGTCGATGTCTAGAGCCAGCAGGGCGTTGTCCCTCACGCCGTAGATTACCCTCGGAGTTCCGGGAGAGGGGATCGGCGAACCCAGGGGATGTTTCTCGTCGCTGAGCTGCACCAGGTTTCTGCCATCAGCATCTACACGAAAGAGGTCCCAGTCGGAATTCCGGCTCGCCATGCGCTGTGAGAGAAAAAGAAGGGTTCTGTTGTCCACCGTGAAATTGGGATTTTCGAAATACAGGGTCCGACTGTGCAGGGGGGCGTTGGTGAGCTGTACGTAGTAGACTCCTGTTTCCGGATCTCGTTGTTTGATCCGTTCCCACTCGTATGATTTCCCGCGTTCTCCGGCGTATGTGGAGAGGCATAGGATTGAGTAGACTAGAAATGCGATTCCCCACCAGGTTTGAGCCATTTCAATGTACATGATCTCTTCCCTCTTTCTGGATATCCAAGGTTAGCTGAGCCGAGATCTTTAAATGGTGCTAGCATGGAGGCGCGGTCAAAGATATTTGTCTCATCCGGGATACTGGCTTCGACTGAGATGGGGAGGTGGTTTTGTGAATGAAAATTACTCAAATTCAAAGGAAATTGACGGTGGGAGAAGGGCAGCTGGTGGAGATATTGCATCGGTACAGGAGGGAGAGACCCTGGTAATCGCCGATGATGGTACCAGTAAATATCTTATCGTGATCTCGGTATCGGCCTCCCCCTCGGAAAGGCGTGCAGCCGCTGAGCTCCAGATGTTTCTGGAACAGATCTGTGGGGTCCGTCTTCCAATAATCAATGACCAGGAGCCTATTGGGGGACATGAAATAATACTTGGGAAAAATGATCACCTGGCCGAGCTTGGTATTCGTGTGGATTTCTCGGAGATGGGGGATGAGGGATTCATCATTCGCACCATGTGCCCGCACCTGGTGATTGTCGGTGGTCGCCGCAGTGGCACGATGTACGGGGTGTATGCCTTTCTTGAGGAGCATCTGGGTTGCCGGTGGTTTACATCACAGGTCAGCTACATACCCTCAATGCCACGACTCCAGGTCGGTCCCATTGATGATATGCAGGTGCCGGCTTTGGAGTACCGGGACGTGTTCTTCCTGGACTCCAGGGATCCTGATTGGGCGGCACGGAATAGGGTTAACGGTACCTGGACCCTGACCGAGGAACATGGAGGCAATGTCAGCTTTTACCCCTTCGGCCACTCTTTCTGGAATCTGATTCCATCTGATGAGTTTTTTGAGTCGCATCCCGAATGGTTTCCCCTCATCGATGGGGAGCGCACGCTGAGCGGTAAATACGTTCGTCGGACCCAGCTATGCCTAACCAACGAGGAGATGATCGAGCAGGCCATCGAGAGGGTAAAGGAGTGGATCAGGGAACACCCCGAGGCCAATATGATCTCCATTTCCCAGAACGATGGATGGGGTGGTTGGTGTGAGTGTGAGGATTGTGCAGCTCTTGAGGAAAAGGAGGGTGGCACGCATTCGGCACCGATGATATACTTTGTTAATCGCGTAGCAGAGGCCGTAGCGGAGGACTACCCGGATATAAAGATCGATACCCTTGCATATAGCTACTCATGGAAGGCGCCGAAGACCCTAAAACCCTTCCCAATGTTGTCGTTCGCCTGGTAACGGGTGCCTACCCACGAGGTGACCCGCTTGCTGTAACCATCCCCTGGGGGATGAGAAGTGTTATGTGAATGCCGATCTGAGGGAAAGGATCAGTGACTGGGCCCGGCTCACGGACCGCCTCTACGTTTGGGATTACATAGTCAATTTTCGTCAATACCTCTTACCGCTGCCCAATATTCACACTTTGGGACCCAATATCAGGTTTTTCGTTGAGAATGGGGTGAAGGGTGTTTTTGAGCAGGGCAGCGGCGATGTTGTATTCAGCGATATGACCTTCCTGAAGGCCTATCTGGTGGCCAAGCTCCTTTGGAACCCGGAGTACGATGTTAATATGGGAATAAAGGAGTTCCTTGCGGCCTACTACGGCCAGGCGGCCGAACCCATCGGTGATTTTCTTGAAATGCTTAAGGCGGAGGTTGAGGGCGGTGATTACTACCTGTTGCACGTTAAGCTATTCAATCCAAGCATCGATCTGCCCTATCTAACGCCGGAATTCCTTTCCAGGGCGAAGTCCCTATTGAAGAGGCCGAAAATTGGATCTCTGACCACCGAGAGGTCCTTTCTAGGGTTAGGGCGGCGGGGTTGTTCCTGGGTTACCTGAAGCTACGAATGGCCATGCGGGTCATGCCCCTGTCTGATTCAGAGGGAGGTGGTCTCCCGGTCAGGGATTGGTATGAGGACAACATGGAGAATTTCTTCTCAAAGGCCGAGGAGGTCGGTGTGACACACTGGCGGGCAACCTGCTATAAGGACAGCTCCATGGAGGGTTTACGACGGAAAGCTGGGTCGTTATTGCAGCTTCCGGAGACGGGCCAAAAAGCCGGCAAACAGGATTAAGATGATACCCGCCAGGTCCAGTTCACTGATCTCGAGAGAGACGGAATCGAGGTAGAGGGTCCCGGTCCCCAGGATGGTGAACTTCAGGGATTTTAGTCTGGAGCCAAATCTCCATTCGAGATCCCGGGTTGGTATTCGCACCCTCGTCCAGGTACAGGAGGGGAGTTCCAGGGGAAGATCCGTCACCGACACGGACTTGCCGGAACCGGAGCCGGTCTTGCCCACAACGATATCGGTGAGGGATGTATTTCCGGGATTGATCGAGAAACACAGCTCATGGTAGCCCCAGGGAGTGATGGATTGTGCATCCTGGGGTTTGTACTCGATGGAGCCAAACCTGTCCAGGGTGACTTGCTGGCAGGTTCCCTCATCAACCGCCTTTCGGGATTCCAGCTCGACATCGGCCCTGGATGACTGAATGGTCCAGCCTGGCTCCAGGCCGTTGGAGTATATGTGCAGGTCCGTATGGGGTTCAGTAATCGAGGGGACACCGTCCAGGCGATAAAGATCGATGTCCCTGGCGAAGTATATTCTTCCCTCGTGATCAACCGCCAGGTCAATGCCACCTGATGAGAGCCTCTCCATTCCCAGGCCATCCTCGGGCGAGGACAGGGGCTTCATCCTGAACAGTGTGCTGGCGCTTATCCCGTAGATGAGCCCGTCATCGAGAACCAGGAGCTTTCTCGGCGTCCCGGTTCCTGTCGAATCCATATAGATGATATCTCCTACCTCCGGATCGTAGATAAAGACCCTAGAGCCGGAGAACCCGTATATCCTGCCGTCGGGAGCGGTTACCAGAGAATCTATGCTGTCCTCCTCGGGAAATGGAACAATGTCCAGAGTCTTCCTGCCCTCCTTGACATCCCAGGCGAAGAAGTGGGCCTCGTTGGCAATGGGCGTTGTACCGCCTCCTCCCCTCGTGCTCGATCCCCCATAGACGGTCCATCCGTCGGCGCCCGTGGTGAGGGATACCACGCTTTGGTTGGGGATGATGTTTCTATGAACCTCGAATTGGTCGAGATCCGGGTCATAGGAGGAGAGCGCCCCGCCCATCTTACCATATGCCGGAATGGAGCCGATATAGAGGCGTCCGTCGGCCGCTGAAACCAGGGCGGGAGGCCTGTACTGCTCCTCTCCGACGGAGCCAATCCTCCTTGGGCTGTCCCCGACTTCCGTCCCTGGCTGCCACGGTTCCTTGGGGTCGTAAACGCTGAGAATTGAGTTGGTATAGGAGGCCATGTAGAGCTTGCCTTCCTGGGAGCAGAAGCTGTAGAACTCCCCGCTGGCACCGGGTATGGGAACTCCCAGGTCCTCCAGGATCTCGCCATTGGGCTGGTACCTGAATAGGTGAAGTAGGTTGTACACCCCTCCATAGATGCAGCCATCGGGACCCGTTCCCAGGCTGAATATTTTCATGCCCTCCCCGTCCTGGCTTACGTCGACGCTGGCCAGCTCCTTGCCGCTGGTCAGGTTTCTCGCGATAAACACCTGTCCGCCGTTGGTCCTTCGGTAGCTAATCCCGGTCGAATTGTCGTAGAAGGAGCACGATGGGGTGTCGTAAGGTTCGAGCTCCCCCGAGGTTTTATTATATCGGCGGTATCCCCCGGGCAGACCGGAGATCAGTACGGGACCCCCAGATCTCTGTTTATGAATTGATACAACTCCACCCTCCTCGGGGTGCCTGATCTCCGACAGCAGCTCGTAGGTGTTGGCGTCGAAGATGAGAACTATCTCCTCGAAGTGTAGGAATGCGTATACCAGGTCGTTTTCGGAATCCATCTTGTAGGCAAAGGAGTTCCACTTGTACCTCTCGGGGAGTATGCTCGTCTTCTCTCCGGTTTGAGGGTCATATGCTATTATGTCCGCGTGGGACCCTATACCACAGAAGATGCGGCCGTTATCGGCAACGGCCAGGTCCCTACAGTATTTTTCGGTAGGATGCATGCGCCCCAGGTCACGTATCTTGTCCTGTTCAGGATCGTACATAACCACCTTCGCGTTAGGATAGGTGGCCCCGTATATCCTTCCTTGTGGCCCCTTATGCAGGGTCCACACGAATTGCTCGCCAGCGGCGCTTCCATGATCGGTTATATCCTCCGTGGTTGGGTCGAAACTGAAGATCCTTCCCTCGTCCACGGTCCCTATGTAGATGGTCCCGTCCTCACCCTCACACAATCCATATGCCCCCTTGGTTCCAGGGAGGGGGAAGTAGTCCACCTCACCCTTTGCGTAGTCGAATCTTATCAGCCTGGAGGTCCCGGCTCCGGTATAGGTCCCTGCATAGAATATTGGTCTTCCAGTCCCCTCATCGGTTACCAGAAGCTGGCCCCATATGGTCATCGCCTTGACAGGTGTTCCGATCCGATGCTCAGTCGGCTGGGCGGACGCCTGGAGAGGGACCAGCAGGGCCAGTAGGAATATCAGTACATATCGAAACGATTGATCGGAAAATCCCTTCAATGCTCAACACCTTGTAAAAAGACTGGGCGATGGTGCCTCCCTGTAGGACAGGTAACCAGGGTCGTGTTTTTGCCTAAGGAGATCGAACCGCTTTTCCCACAACACATACCATGGATGTTGGGAACCCGGTTATTGAGCGGACCCTCGGTCCCCTGGCTAGGTTTATCTTTATTGGGTTGTAAATTCCCTGCCTTTCCACCAGATCCGGTTTCCTGGAGGTCACCAACCATGACGAGGGTCATGGTGTTCCCTGAAATAAAAAATTAGCATTCTATTCTCGTGCATCGGCGACTTGCCTGCACTCCTCCTTGAATTGACATCTGAAGCAGGCGGGCTTCCTCTGCTTGGTCATCTTGCAATCCAGAAATGAGCCCAGGTAGCATTGCCACCTCAAACTGCACCCCTGCCCCCTGATGGCGTCACGTATTGTTTTCCCCCAGTGTTTGGACCAATCACCGTAATAGGTTATGCATATCTGGTTCTCCCTGGTGGCGATTCCCTCAGGGCGCGGGGTTTCGATATCTTGTACCTTCGGTCCTTCCGGCTTCGGCTCTATCGAGAAGACCTTGCCCCTGAGCCGTTTTTCTTTGTCGCTTTCCATGGTCAATAGCTCCTTGGCTTTTGGTTTATTTGCAGGTCATTGCGTTAGACTTATATTGCGGTTAATGGGTATTCCAGGGTTTTGCCCCATCATCGAGATTCAAGTCATATCCCGGTGCCAGCGCGGCTTCTCGTGAAGTTTAAAACCGGTGGCCAGGCAATGACGGTGGGGCAAATAGTTTTCCCTGCCTCCGGGAAAGCTTAGGACTCCGAACCTCTATCCCTGTTGCCTTTGTTAATTGGTATGCCTGTTGATAACTGTGTGTTAATGGACCGGCCAAATCATATCACGGTCAAGCAGATTTCCAATGCCATTGGGTTAATGGCTCCTTTATTGGTCAATTAAGCAATGATAATGGTTGCTTAAAATGGCAGAGCAAGTAAATAGATGGCATGGGACCTGAAAATAGAATAGTCTTCGTTTACAATGCCGACAGCGGTACTTTAAACGCCCTGAAGGACTATGTCCAAAAGAACGTGTCACCAGATGACTACGAATGCAATCTATGTGCCCTCACCTACGGAAATTTAGGCATGAAGAAGAGATGGAGAAGGTTTATCGACGGGCTGGACGCGGAGATCAAGTTCCTTCATAGGGACGAATTCCGGGAGATGGACCGGGATGGTGACCCCGACCTTCCGGCGGCCTTCGTGGAAAGCGATGGAGGGCTTGACCTGCTTATCACCAGCGACGAGATTAACCACCAGGGGACCCTGGAGGAGCTAATGGACCTGGTGGAGGATAGGGTGGGTGAAAAGACCTGAGGGGCCTAAAACCCATGCACCTCTATCACCGCACATTCTTCTCGGCTACGGCGTCCCAGTTCTTCCTGATAATCAGGTCCTTGCCATCCGAGAAGCCATCGTTCCTGTCCGCCAGGTGATTGATCAGGCGATTTCTCCACAGCTCCACGTGGTCCTTGTATTCTTGGTCCCCGGATAGGTCAAACAACTCCTTCCGGTCCTTCTCGAGGTCGAAGAGGCGCTGTTCGCCGGAGCTGGGATAATAGATATACTTCTCCTGGCCATCGGTCAGGTAGTGCATTGCCTCCTTTTTCGAATAGCAGGGGCTGTGTTCACCGTGAATGTACTCTCTCCAGGGCCTTCCGTTAACGGCGTTGAAGACGCTCTGGCCGGTGACGGATTCGGGAATGGTGATTCCCACCCTATCGAGTATGGTGGGCATGACGTCCTGCAGCCCCACCACCTGTTCAAAGGTGCCGCTGGGCAGGGCCATGGAGTCGGGATATCTAACGATGAACGGGATTCGGGCCGATCCCTCGTAGGCGTAGGTCTTGCGGTGAAGATGATGGTCCCCCATCATGTCGCCATGGTCCGCGGTCATCATTACCAGGCAGTTCTCCCAAAGCCCTATCCTGGACAGGGTTTCCATCATCCTCCCTATCTCGTAGTCCACGTGAGTGATCAATCCCATGTAGCCGGCGCGCATTCTCTGGTTCTGCTCCGGGGTCAGGTCCCCCCTCCAGGCGCCTCTTTCAGGTGGCCCGTCAACGTCGTGATGGCTGGACCACTCTCCCAGGGGTATGGGTGGGAGGTTCCGGTTTATGTACATGTCCCAGAAGAACTTGGGCGGGTCGTAGGGGGAGTGGGGACGGTGATAGGATACCCATATGAAGAATGGCTTCGTGGGGTCCCGTTTCCTTATCATTTCCAGCGCGGTGTTGGTGGTCCATGCCGTCGGGTGGTATTGCTCCTGGTACGGCCAGGGACGGGCAAGCCAGCCGTTGGAATCCAGCCCGTGTTCCCTGCCGTGGTACATCCTAATGCATTTGGATCCCATTTTCTCCTTCAGCCAGTCCATGTAATCGTCATACCCTTCCCTGTGGTCATGACACAAAACGTTATGGAATCCGAAGAGCTTGCGGCGGGGATGTAGGTTCCTGAACCCTACGTTCAGCGCGTGGTAGCCGTTATCGGCCAGGACCTTGGCCACCGTATTGGTCTCCTGCCACTCGGAGGTGGAATACCCCACAAGCCCACAATCGAAGCTGCCCTTGCCCGAAAGCAGGCATCTGCGTGCTCCGGTGGTCGATGGGATCTCGGTGTAGGCGTTGGGGAAATAGGCCCCGTGGTTCACAAAGGCATCCAGATTGGGGGTCTCCATGACCGGGTGCCCGGCCAGGCCAAGATGATCGCCACGGTGCTGGTCGGTCGTTAGCAGGATAACGTTGGGGGGTTCTTGATCCATGTTATCGATTAGGCCAATATCAGGACCCTTATATCTCTGTAGCCCTTCAGGCTATGCCCACACGAAAAATGCCTCATTCTTACTAAGAATTTTAAATTTTGGCGCCAAAATAATTAAGGTATTCATGTCACGAGCAAGATTCTCATCGGCCGTCTTTTCCCTTTTTGTGCTATCTATCCTTTTGTTACCGGCATCATTGGGTGCTGAAAAGATAAGGTTGCTGGCACTTTCAAAAAATACCAGATTTAGCAGTCTGAACCATTGCTTCGAAAGCGAGCCGGCGGTCGATTTCTCCATAGTCCTCTCTCGCCACACCAGGCTTAGTGACAAGGAGGTCCTGAAAATGATCAGGCTCTATTTCCCCCGGACCTACGAGAATTTCAAGAGCTACGACGTTCTCTTATTGGCCTGCCCCACCTATAGCCTGTTCACCACCAAGCAGGACCAGTGGATCCACGACAGCATCGCGGAGGGGGCCGGGGGTTTCAACGACGGCAGCACCTACAGCCAGCACCTCTATATAGCCGGTGCCTGGGCCTCGGGGGAGGCCTGGAAGGCATTTCCCAACGATGCCCCCACGGTGGTCGACAAATATGGCGGATGGTCATCGCAACCGTCCTATGCCGTTGACATCAACGAGGATGCGCGTTGGCCCGTGCTTTCGGCGTTCATACCATACGAGGTGGAGGACGTGCCGGTCCGACAGATCGCAAGAATCGTGTTACCGCCAGATGGTGCTGAAACTTTGGCCTGGATGGTGGGTAACTATCCAAAACCGGTTGCCTACCTCACTGCGTGGGAGTATGAGCAGGGAAGGGCCATGACCATGGGAGGTCTGTTCCCCGGCGGGTGGTTCAACTACTACCAAAACAAATACTCATCCGAGATCATGATGAACATGATATTCTGGCTCTCGGATACCCCGCTAATCGATGATATCGAGGTATATCACAGGATGAAGTCCAGCTTCTCGGAGTTCAGGAGAAGGATCGGAAACCTGATATCCCTCAAGGAATTCATCGCCAGGTTCGGGGCCAACACCCAGGCCATCGATAGGGAGATCATGGATCTGGAGGAAATTTATGGGGAGGCCTCGGAGCATTACCTGGACCACGATTTCGTAGAAAGCGCGGAGGTAATCAACAGGGGCCTCAATCTTTTCTCGGAAGCCGAGGATGTTGCCAGGAAGGAGAAGGAGAAGGCCCTCATGTGGGTCTATGCCATAGAGTGGCTGGTATCATCCTCAGCGCTATTCATATCCGGGTTCGTTTTGTGGACCCTGATGGTAAGGCGAAGGCTGTACAAGGATGTAAGAACCACCAAGCTGGCTTACAAAGAGGAATAGATGGGTATCCGGCTTTTCCGGGGCCTGGTGACCCATGTGCCCCACTTTCTAATCCACCTCTGAGGCGTTTTTCTCTTCTGGACCAGGGAGGTGTCGGTGCCCTTCACCGCTTCAATGATAGTTTCGTTGAGACCGGTCATGGGGTTCCTGCTGAAGGAAACCCCTGAGGCCTCGGCGGGCACCATCTCCTGAACTATTACCCCCATCTTGACCTCCCTGGTGACCTTTTTGGTCCTGGCCCGCTGATTCCCATACCTTTTTGATGGATTCCACAATTCCATCCAGTCCCTCGACGTTGAGGAAGGAATCGAACTGGCTTGCAAAGGAGATCTGGGTATCGTCCTCTACATTGGCCGATGAACATACGGCATACTGTTTCCCTGGATCTATTAGGGAGGAGAGTTCCTCCCGGATTTTCCCGATGATTTTGGATTACTTTTGTGATCCAGTTAGGCTTTTCAGCTCAGGAAGAAGGTTCTGGATACCCTATATCCATTTTCCATGAGAAACTGGATCTGACTGGCCTTGTTACCAACCTTCTCCCTCTTTCCATCCCCGAAGGGAAGACGTAACGATTAGCCAACCCGGTTAGCACCGCTTCTTATTATCTGCTAACTCCCTTATAAGCAAGTTTTTGGGTATTTATTCCCTGGTCTGGACCCGAAATTTACCACGAATTATACTTGAATATTTCCTCCTGGGGCTTCCTCTTGGTTACCTTTCCCTTCTTGAGGGATGAGTAGCCCAGGGCCATGAGGCTTACCACCCGTACATCCTCCGGTATTCCGAGTATCTCTTTGACCGATTCCTCATCAAAGGCACATACCCAGCAGGTCGATAGTCCCAGGTCGCTGGCAACCAGACACATGCTCTGCATGGCTATTGCCACGTCGACCTTCCAGTATTCCTCCCCGTCATCCCGGACCCATGCCTGATTGGGTGATGCGCATCCCACGATCAGTATGTCCGGGTTCCAGCTCTGGTTGGTGGCCTCGTTTAGCTTGTTCTTGGTTTCGGAATCATTGACAACTATGAATGTCCATGGCTGCTGGTTATTCGCGGATGGGGATAGCCTCCCTGCCTCCAGGACCTCGTCCAGCTTTTCCTGCTCCACCTTCTTGTCGTCGAAGCTCCTGTAACTTCTGCGCTCTTTTATAACGTCCAATACCGCCATTCATATCAAATCCATTATTGATAGGGATAACGCGCTTCCCCCTATTAATTATGAATAAACACACACCGTTCTACCGGAAAAAAGCACCTGAATTGATACCCAATCATCCGCTATCCTTTGGTTTGATCAGGAGTTCCTCCTCGTCCGAGCCCTCGGCCAACCGTATCCATTGCTCGTAGACATCTCCCAGGGTCACCACCGAGGCCTCATAGGAGTGAATGGTTCCCGAGTACTTTCCTATCTGCTCCATCAGCCGATCGACGTCCTTTCTGGATTCCAGTAGGAAGGAGACCGAGCCATCGGATCCCATCTTGTACCTCTCCCCGAAGGAGTCCCAGAATCCCGGGTGTACCGAGTCATGGGTTTTTACCCTCAATCGATAGAGATGGGATGTGGCCTTGAAGAAATCCCTCATGGAGCCGGTCCTCATTATGGAACCGTCCTTCCTCATGAGTACGAAATCCTCGGCCAGTCTGCTTATCACCTTGGGGTTATGATCGATCATAAGGATGGTGGCCCTGGAGGAATAGTCCTTCAGGAACTGGATCAGCTTCTCGGATCTATCGGTGTCCATGGGGGAGGTCACCTCGTCGAGGAGAAGCAGCGATGGTCGTTTCATCAGTGCACACCCGATTCTCAGGGTCATTTTCTGGCCTTCCGAGAACCCCTCTATCTTCTCGTCCATGGCCTCGCTCATGCCCATGGTCTCGATGAAGGTTTCAATATCCTCACGCGTGGAGCCCTGAATACCCTCAAAGTATGATAGGGTCTCGTTCATGCTCAGCTTCTTGTGGAAATCAAGGGTCGGGGTAACAAACCCTATCTTGGACCGGAGCTTCCTCAGCTTGGAGTAGAGGGGAACCCCGTCGATGAGGACCTCTCCAGAATCGGGTGATATTATGCCGGCTATGACCCTCAGCAGGGTCGTCTTTCCGCAGGCGTTCGGTCCTATAATCGCGGTTACCGTGTTCTCGGATGCGTGGAGACTAACCTCGTTCAGCACCCTTATGGACCTGCGGCCAACGCGGAACTGTTTGGCCAGTTCCAGGACGGAGAGATCACAACCCATTATCATCACCTAGTAGTGCTCTATAATTCCCCACTCCATGGATTTCCTCTCAATGATCTTGTAAAATCCCACCGAAATCAATATGCCAAGGATCACCCCGCCGATCATCAAAACGACGGGGTCCAGCGAAACCCCCAGGGCTGAAATCCATGCTCCCTTCTCGCTCGGCAAACGTCCAAGGATGAGTATATCCCTTATCCACTCCAGGCCGGTGGTTACAGGGATAAATCTAAGGGCATCGGGCAGGAGGGTGAACGGCCAACCGGCCTTGGCAAAGGTGGAAACCGGGAAGAAGAACCCGGAACCTACCTTGAATACTTGCAGAAACACCCCGGCCGTGGAACCGATCTTCTTAAAAAGCAGTGCCAGAGAGCCCATGAATATGGAAACGGTGAGCATGAACATCCAGGATATGATGATCAAAACCGAGACGTATCCCAGGGCCAGGGGGTCCAGGGTGCCAATGCCTATGTAAGCAAAAACGGGGATAAATACCAGAAGAGCCACCGCCCCGTTGACCATGCTCCTGGCTACCATCTGGCTGATTATCAGGGTGAGGGGGGAGACGTTATTGTTCATCAGCGTGCCCAGGGTGCCCATACGGGCCTCCTCTGGGATGATCCGGGTTCCCTCCAGATAGCCCTTCTCCATGAATGCCCAGACGAATATGTTCACTATGATGAATTCCTGGTACGAGAACTCCATGATATCGGAGGTTCCCCCCAGGAAGATGTACCCGATGAATCCGAAGGCTATCATCATGGCTGCCAGGTAGGTGGCTTCCACCAGCAGCTCGAACTTGTACTTGTATGCTATCCTCAGGTACCTCAGGATGTTGCTCAGTAGTATGGACAAAACCCTCGCCGTGTGATGTCCAAAACTAAGCCTCCACCCTGAAATTACTTGCTGTTTGAACGTGCAGGGAAGCTAGTAAAACCCCAGCTGTGAGGCGTTTAGGACGGGTTTCTCCTCAGCCGGTTTAGGATGCTGGGGGCGACGGTAATCCCCACCACGAAGGCGCTTATGGCTGCCAGAATACCAACAAGGGTCTCTACATTTCCCATAGGCTTGGCCTCGACGGTGATGGAGGAAGGAGTGACGAGCATCTCCCAGGGGGTTTTCGATTAAGCCAATGGTGTCATTCGGTTCACGTCTGGCCCGAGCGACCTTCGAGTGGCCCTTCCTCGGCCCTGAGCAGCAACAACTCCGGGGACCTTAACGATCGTCCTTGGCTTGGGAGCTCATTCCTTTCAAACCACGAGGTGCATTGTCTTCCCGATATGCTCCTCAGGTGCATTCTGCCCGAGCATCTTTTCCAAATCTCGGAGATAACGAGCCGTTTCTCGGTTGAGGCTCGGGAATGGGCTCTGTCAGGGCTTCGTTTCAAGTTTACCTACCGGCAAA
>CAZUNO010000012.1:0-80515 GCA_964621445.1 Hadarchaeota archaeon (SeqCode)
AAGGACTAGACCCCTACCAACAAATAACCCAAACCACAACCAGCTAAACAGTTACAAGACGGGCTTTTTTTATTATATACTCACCCCTAATTCCTTCCCACCGTAATTCAGCATCCTGAATATCCAATCTCTTGTCAAATATTGGGCAATCGGTAACCACCGTCTCGGCCTCGCCACCCTCGAATGTGATATCCACTCCTTTCCGGGAACCCAGCCCCTCAAGCTCCCTGATGGAAGATGAATCCAGGACCCTGCCAAGCCAATCTGGTCCCATGCCATCCGCGTATACCCCCACGATAACTATCTCATAACCTCCAGCCAGCAGTTTATTCAGATGCGAAAGGCCATCCACCCCCCACAGAGGGGCAAATACAGCTAAACCAAGTTCTCCGCACACTCTCTCCACTCTGGTTCTCTGGTACCTGGACCGAATCGCCCCCAGGACCACACCATCGATATCCAAGGTGGAGAGAGCTTCCCTCAGGTCCAGCACCTCTGCCTCCTTTTCTCCGGAACTCTCCCATCTCACATGATTTATGTCCATTGATTCCGTCTGAAGACCCGTCAACCAGAGGTTGGGAACGTGAAACATGTAGGAATCCCTTCTCTGGGGAAAAATGGTCACCGCATCCGTGACTTCATGACCATCCTCAACGGCAAGCTGGATGGCATTAATGCTGTCCTTGCCTCCTGACAGGAGCGATGCCAATCTCATTTGTCATTCCTTATCCCAGAAAAAGCGCTCCTTCTCCCCCCGGGTTTCGCATATCTTTATGAAGTTGTTCTCAACCTGCTCCCAATCCCTCTCGTATATATGAAGAGCCGAGGATACATCAACATACCGCCCTACCTCCAAATCAAGCCTATCAGCTATCTTCCTCTGCAATCTAGTCAGGGCATAAACATTTAGCCACCATGCCTTCCATAGGTCTCTTGACCTCCAATATGTATGCATCTCCAATTTGCCCTCTATAACCCGGGCCCAAATTCGTTGCAGGCAGGGAGGGTCCTCCTTCCAGGGGTCATGGGCCGGGAGCCAGGTTATGGCCTGAGCCCTCCTTGAGTAGGGAACATTCTTCAGTTTCCGAGCGATGTACTCAACCTGGTCGATAATGGGTTCCTGAGGATAATCATCCGCACCGGCTGGATACTTGAATAGCCGCTGATGGTAAGTATACCACCAGTCCTTTCCGATGCGATGATCCTCGATGCCCTCCAGGATTTCCTTTGTATATCCATCCCTTCTGTGCCAGGCAAAAATTGCTTTATGAACTATGGGCTGGCTTAAGGGTTCCAAAACCTCTATGCACCCTACCACGTCCTTGGACTTCTCCCCGTACTCGGTGTCCACTATGGTCCCATTTTTCCAGGTGTTGATTACCGCCTTCTCCCAGCCCTGTCCGATACTTTTGCTCGTAACGCACATGAAACGATCCGACATTAGGTTACCTCCTTTACCTTCTCCTTCCACCCATTCTAGATGATCTCCTTCTCATCCTGAAATAGAAGAAGACCGATTGTAGGAGCATTAGAACCGGGAATATCTCCAGTCTCCCGGCCCACATATTGATTATCAACATTATCTTGGCGGCACTGTCCATGGCCGGGCCTGTAATTCCTACCGACATCCCAACGTTCCCCTGGGCCGAACATACCTCAAACAGTACGTTGATTGCCGGCTCGGAAGGACCCTGTATGTGCATTAAGGCCAGAATACCGATAACCAGAAGGATTAGATACATGAAGGAAAGCGTGGATGCCTCCAGTATATCCTCCGTCATCTCGTCCTCAGAAAGAACTGCCCGGCCAAGATTCTTCTTTATGTATATGCCCGAAGGCATAAAAGTTTCCATGAATTTCCATTCGGCCCCCTTGGTGATCAATATGAGTCTAATTAGCTTTATACCACCCACAGTTGACCCAGCTGCTCCACCTGCTATCATGGCCAGGGAGATAATAAGCTTGGCAGAGGCCGTCCAGTTACTCAAACCCGTTGTCTGAAGTCCCGTGCACGTAATTGCTGAAACGAACTGGAATGAAGAAAAACGAATTGATTGCCAAATATTTTCGAGAAAAGGACCGTTCACGAAGATTTCGGCTGCCAACAGACCGGTTCCCAATAGGCAGAGCGAGAAAAGGACCTTATTCTGAACGTCCAATATCATTTCCTTGAATTTCTTCCTGAGAACATCGTTATGAACCACGAAAGATATGGCACCCAGAAGCATAAGAGGTATGATGGCCGCCTCAAAGATTGGCCTGTCATAGGTTCCGATGCTGTTGTCCTGAACGGAAAAACCCCCGGTGGCAAGACCGGTCATGGCGTGATTTATGGAATCCCACACCGGCATTCCCACAACGATCAATAACAATATCCCGATAACCGTGTAGATCAGGAATATCTTCCAAATCTGTCTCACGGTATCGATTATCCTTGGCTCAAGTCTATCTGATCGGGCCTCGCCCATATAAAGGGAGAAGGCCCCGGTTCCAGGGCGGGCCAATATGGCGAGCATGAGTACAATTACTCCCACACCCCCAACCCATTGGGTCAGGGTCCTCCAGAACTGGATGCTCCTGGGTAGAAGCTGTTCATGGACTACCATGGTTAGCCCGGTTCCCGTCCATCCGGACATGGCCTCGAAATAGCCGTCAAGGAAGGTCATATTTAAGACGAGTTCCGAATCCTCGGGGATCGAATCCGAGACCATGGCAAATGGTATCGCACCTACAAGGGCCACCAGAAGCCAAGCTATGGCGGCAGCCATCATGCCGTGTTTGTTCCTAGCATCATCGGCGTGTCTAAATGGAATATAAAGCAATGCCCCAATTGCAAAAGCCACCAGGGACCCGGTAGCGAATCCCCATACCGCGAAATACTCGCCAAAAATCACGCAAACAAGGAGGGGAACTAAACCTACACCTCCCATTAATAGCATTATCAGTCCCACTATATTGGCTAATATTCTAAGATCGTGCCTCTGAACTAGAAGCTGGCTCGCCAAGGTTCCCTCATTACGCCACCTGCCTTTGCTTATTTATCTCTTTGTCCCCTTGCCCCTTGCCATGGCCAAGGGATCTTCAGGATAGGGGATAGGTCTATTAATAAGTCCCCAACCTCACCCTGAAATGAGGCGAAGATATGCGTGGCGAACATAGCTACGCGGAGGCCGGAGTCGATATCGAATCCGATGATCAGGCCATAGCGGCGATTGGAAAATGGATTGAAAGAACATACTCCTTCAGGGAGGAAAACACCTTTCCTGAAGTCAAGGGACATTACTCTGGGCTATATAGGCTCGATGACCAAAGGGTCCTGGCAATTAGCACCGATGGAGTGGGAACCAAGCTCATCGTTGCCCGAATGATGTCCAAATATGACACCGTCGGCATTGATCTAATGGGGATGCTTGCCAATGACATCATATCGGTGGGATCGACCCCAGTGGCAATGGTAGATTATATCGGCGCCAGAAAGCCAGAACCCGACCTTCTATCCGAAATAGGAAAAGGAATCTATGAGGGATGTAAAAGGGCCCATGTGGTGGCCTTAGGGGGGGAAACCGCAACCATGCCTGACCTCATTGGCGATCTTGACCTGGTGGGGGCAATAGTAGGCTTATGCGATGAGGAACAACTGGTCCTCGGGTCAGGGATACGGGAAGGGGATGTTCTGGTGGGCATCAGATCCAGCGGTATGCATTCAAATGGATATACCCTGGCCAGAAAGGCCTTCTTCACCTGGAACGATTTCTCGATTCATGACCAGCTCCCAACCGATGAATCCACCAGCATCGGGGAGGCCCTGATGATCCCTACCACCATCTACGTGGACGTTATTCTGGAGATCCTTAGGAACCTAAAACCGCATGGCCTGGCGCACATAACCGGTGGCGGTTTAACCAAACTACGTAGGCTTAAATCGGGAATGGGATATGTTATTGACCGCATCTTCCCAACCCATCCAATCTTTGAAGCTGTCAGAAAACTGGGCAAGGTTTCGTGGCCCGAGATGTATAGGACCTATAATATGGGCGTTGGATTCGCGGTAATAGTACCGCCCGAGTCCGCTGCCCAGGTGATAGAAATCTGCGAGGGTAATGACATGGAAGCAAAACCGATAGGAACCGCAATACCGGACCCGGATCAGAAAATTAGGATAAAGGCACAGGAGAAATTCGTCCTTTAGCCATTGTACCCCCAGGATTCGCGGGCTAGCTTTAGCACACGATCCACCTGTTCCCTGGCCGTGCCCAGGTAGCTCTCGGGTTTCATCGCCTCATTAATCTCCTCCTCGGACATTAAATCGGTCACCTCAGGTTCGGTCTTCAGAGCCTTGGAGAAGTGGCACCCATCCTCAAGGGCCTTGAGTGAGGCCTTCCTGATCAAAGCGTGAGCATCCTGTCTTCCCATCCCCTTTTCGGTCAGGTTAATCATCATCCTCTCGGCCATAGTTAGACCCTTGGTCAGATGTAGATTCCTCTCAATACTCTCCTCCTCGAAGACCAAACCTCTAACGACATCCGATGCCAAGGAAAGAGCATAGTAGAGGTACATCGTGGCGTCCGGCAGGGTGACCCTTTCACAGGAGGAATTGGTAAGGTCCCTCTCGTGCCACAGCACATTACATAGTAGCTGTGGTTCAAGCATGGATCTCACGATCCGAGCTAGTCCACAGATCCTTTCCGACCTTATTGGGTTTCTCTTAGAGGGCATCGTAGAACTCCCTACCTGCTTCTTGCGGAACCCTTCCCTGACCTCATTCAGTTCAGTCCTCTGCAGATTTCTGATCTCCGTGAATATCTTGTCCATGGTGGTGGCGATCTGGGCCAGGCAGAACAAGTAATCGGAATGCCTATCTCTCTGCAGTATCTGGCTGGTTATCAGGGGCTCATGGAGACCGATCCGTTCCATTATTATGGATTGTATCTCCATTCCCTTTTCTCCCAGGGCGGATTGAGTTCCCACAGCCCCCGTCATCTGGCCAACGCAAACCCTTGACTTCGCCTCATCCAAGCGATCGATATTCCTCTGCATTTCGCAGGCCCAAAGACCGAACTTCATCCCGAAGGTTGTTGGTAGAGCGTGCTGTCCGTGGGTTCGCCCGATACAGACCAGATCCCTTCTCTCCCGGGCATGGTCCAGAAGCACATCTCTTAGTTCAACCGAACGTTGGCGAATCAGCTTCAGGGAATCTCTCATCTGGAGAGAAAGCGCCGTATCGGTGATGTCATTGGATGTGGCCCCCAGATGGACATAACGACCTGCATCCCCATCACAAACCTCGGTTAGGGCCATGACCATTGCCATCACGTCATGATGGATTTCCTTATCGATCTCATTTACCCTTTCCACGCTAACGTGATCGGCTGAAGCCTTCTCGGAGATCTCTTCCGCAGCAGCGACCGGTATATTCCCAACCTTCGCATGAGCCATGGCCAAGGATCCCTCGACCCTGAGCTGATAATCTAGCTTGCTCGATTCTTCCCAGATCGATGCCATCTCGGGTCGAGAGTACCTTCCGATATCTATTGGGGTAATAGGCATTACGGACACCTTAAGGAGGGGTGCTCCGGGTGGTAGATAAATCGAATCGATCTAGGCTCGAAAAATATGAATCAGAGGAACATTGCCTCTTCCATCTTGCTGGCCAGGTCCTCTGGAAGCCTCTCAGCCACCGGCTCCGCATCAACCGTTTCCTCGGAATAAGCAGGCACCACGCCGACGCCATGTTCCTCGAACTTCTTCATCAGCTTCTCGAGCCTGCTCATCTTCTTCTCAAAGTTACGAGAATTGATTATCTTCCAGACAAAATCCTCAGAGAATACAACCGTCAACTTCAAAGCACCGGCCGAGGCTCAGAGAGGGTCTCTTTTTAAAAATATTCCACTTCCGGCACTCGGTGTCAGTCATAGGTTAAGGTCCCGGCACTATGAAATCGTCTCCACCCTGGTAGGTCATCTGTATCTCCGAGTAGAGATCCAGGTATCCCCATCCCTCGCGAACCGATAATTTAAGAAGCTTGAATGCCTCCTGGGTCTCCTCTAGAAGACGACAAATTCTAGTGCCCACCGTCTTTGTTGCCCCACCTTCCTCCATCAATGCATCGTAGAGAATATCGGGCTCGGAGACCCACCTATCAACCCTCTCCATTTGATCCTCCGACAACATGTCGGCCTTGCTAAGCACCCTCGACACGGGAACCCCAAGCTTAAGTTCGGCGGTTAGGGAAAGAAGCAGGATTGATACGAAGCTAGAGGGGGTTTGGGTGAGAAATGGGTCAACAAGAAATGCGGCAATAATTTCCTCCTTCTGAAGGGCCTGCACCACGAATATGCCTGAAGCCCTGAACACGAATAACTCCAATTGACCTGGAGTATCCACAAGGAGGTAATCCGGGTCATACTCCTCTATCTCCTCCCTGATATCACCAAAATCCTCCGCAATGAGATCAGAAGAGGCGATTATGGCCCCGTTTGGACCAAGACCGTACTTGTCCATGACCTCTCCAAGCCTGATATGATCCCTTACATCCACTTCCGGGACATACGGTAAACGTTCTGCACCTGGATCCAGGTTTGCAATCAGCGCGTTCGCTCCACGTTCCTGAAGCCATTTCTGGGTGCCAAAGGCCATGGAGGATTTACCGGAACCAGCAGTTCCTAGAAAGAAAATAACCTTCATCATTCTTCAACATGGTTCCCCTTTCTAAAGTGTAATCGAACAGCGCGTAGGCCGTCTTTCCGAGGTGTCTGATGAAGATTTCCCTGGTATTTTAACTCGCTTTAAGGGGGGAGAAAAATGATATAAGAGGTATTTCACTTCTACAAAAAATAGTGCATCTCAAGGAAATTTCGGACATGAAAACCGACTCGGTCACGGTAAAGGTGACGGCCAGCCTGCCGGAAATCAATCTCGTGGCCCAAAAGATTGGTCCGTTCTCCGCGGGATCGGAGATAGAACTTGATCGCTGGCAGGCAGAGGTACTTGGAGAGTGGGGCATAATCGAATGGCATAAGGATTCCCAATCTCTGCTCCTGCAGGCCTACCAGTCACGAGATAAGGAACAACGAGGACGCGGGCTGGAATCCATCGGCGATATATATCAGATGTTTCCTGGCCTGGTCAGATGTCTAAGGGAAGAGGGAATGTTCACTCAGAAAAGGAATGCGGTTAAGGCCCTCTTGGAGGACCTGGTGTCCTCCCGAACCAATAAGATCACCAGGCTATGTCGTTTGGATCAGGAGCCCCCCATGGATTCCCTTAGTCCCGAGGAGCAATGGCTATTCTCCTCACTCAATAGAATATTCAGAACCTGGAGGGAAAACACCGGATCTCTGATGGCTGAATCTAGGGGGGATGATCAATGAGAGAGCGCTTTGTCGAATTTCTAAAATCTACCCAGAGGGACGGGGAATTTGTATACCGTCAGGCAGTTAGAGAGATGCTGCTGGCCGATGAGATCTCGCTCGAAATCAACTTCCCGGACATCAGGAGTTTTGACCCGGATCTAGCGGAGGAGGTACTGGAGAATCCGAAGCAGGCCTTTGAGGCCGCCTCCCTCTCAATCAATGATCTTCTCCGTTTGGAGGGAGAGGAAGAACTCGAGGAGGTCCACGCCCGTTTCAAGAATCTTCCCAAGCTCACCCAGATCAGGGACATTCGAGCCCGGGACATAGGAAACCTGATCATGATCGAGGGGGTGGCCACCAGAGTTACCGATGTAAAACCCGAGCTCAGCGAAGCTATCTACAAATGCGAGAGATGTGGGGAGTCCATCTGTGTCATGCAGTCGGGTGAAAAGGTAAAGAAACCGGCCATGTGCGATAACAGGTCCTGTGCATCGAGAGGCCCATTTTCCCTAATTGGGGAGCAGTCCAAGTTCCTGGACTGGCAGGGGGCCAGGATTCAGGAAAAGCCGGAGGCTCTACGTGGGGGCAAGATGCCGGTTTATATAAACACCATAATCCGGGACGACCTGGTAGAGACCATACAGCCAGGAAACAGGATAACCCTCACCGGTTTGCTCAAAGCTTCCCAGCCGGGAAGCAAGGGAAAATCAAGCGATACCGTACTTGAGAAGTTCATCGAGGTCAACTATATCGAGGCCCAGGAAAAGGGGATCGAGGAAATAGAGATTACGAAGGATGATCTAGCTGAGATCGAGAAGCTTTCCAAGGACAAACTCCTCTGCGAGAAGATTATGAAATCCATCGCCCCTTCGATCTGGGGCTTCGACCCCATAAAAGAGGCCATCGCTCTACAGCTCTTCTCGGGAAAGTACAGAGCGCTTCCGGACGGAACATGGCAGAGGGGGAATATCAACATATTGCTCATCGGAGACCCGGGAGCAGGCAAATCAGCTCTTCTCAGCTATACCAAAACCCTGGCGCCGAGAGCAGTGTACGCTTCGGGTCGTTCAAGTTCTGCTGCCGGCCTGACTGCCGCAGTACTGCGGGACGAGATGAGCGGCGGGTTCGTGCTCGAGGCCGGTGCACTCGTACTTGCCGACGGTGGAATTGCCTGCCTGGACGAATTCGAGAAGATGGATGAGGCGGATAGAGCCGCCATCCACGAGATAATGGAGCAGGGCACACTCTCAATCGCTAAGGCCGGCATTGTGGCTACCCTAAACGCAAGAACATCCGTTCTGGCTGCTGCTAATCCCAAGTTCGGAAGATTCGACTCCTATAGAAGCATTGCGGACCAGATAGACCTACCACCCACCATCCTATCACGATTTGACCTCATATTCCCAATCCGTGATGTGCCAAAGGAGGAAAAGGATCGTAAGATTGCCCGTCATATACTCAAATTTAGGTCCATGTCCGGCGATCAGCTGAAGAATACGTTAGATCCGGAACTTCTGAGAAAGTACGTTAGCTATGCCCGGAATAATGTCAAACCATCTATTACCGAGGAGTCGGCCAAGCGTATTGAGGACTTCTATGCCGATGTCAGGTTGGGGGGCTCCGAGGGAAACCCCATCCCCGTCACCCCCAGGCAGCTGGAGGCCATCGTGCGTCTCTCCGAGGCCAGAGCGAGGATGAGGTTAAAGAAGGAAATCACGCCCGAGGACGTGAGCCACGCCATAGATCTAATGGAGTACTGTCTCAAGAGCGTGGGGGTGGATCCCGAAACGGGCAAGATGGATATAGATAAGATGCTAACCGGGAAGTTCAGGTCTCAGTGGGACAGACTTGCTGGTCTGAGCGACCTGATTAAGGAGCTATGCCAGAAGCACGGCGGCCTGGTTCCAATGAAGGAGATCCTGGAGGAGGCCCAGGAAAAGGGTATAGACCAGAAGGATGCGAATAGATTACTCAAGGAAATGAAAAGGAAAGGCGAGCTTTACGAGCCCAAACTTGGTTATATCAGCATGTCCTGACCATCCATGTACTCCAAATAAGATACTTAAAGCGCATTCAATACCATAGGGCCAGTCCTAATTCTCTCGACGGTGATTACTTGAATTCCGTCCCCAAGGCAAAAACAATCCTCAGCCGGCATTATCTATGTGATTCCTGCCTGGGAAGGCAGTTCGCCTACTCCCAAGAAGATAAGACCAACGAGGAACTCGGAAAGCAAATCAGGGAAGCGGCTAGAGAGGGGAGCGAGGGAGATCAGGTAAATCACTGCTATATCTGTCATCCCCTCAGAACCCAGCTTGAGACCCTGCATAAACAGGCGCCCAAAAGAATGAAGAATATCCAATGTAACACCTTCCTGGTTGGCATTAGCATATCCGATGAGACGGTGAATAAGGAGGATGAGCTGAGGATGAGACACTCCCTTCTGGACAGCGAATCCCTTAAAAGGGAACTCAGCAGGGAACTCGGCAAAAGTCTCTGCCGGGAGCTTGATCTCGAGATCGATTTTGAGAATCCAGATATTGCCATGATATTCGACCTTTCCAGCCAACCACCAAGGCTTAAGCTTCAGATCAACCCCCTCTTCATCTATGGTCGTTACAAAAAGCTGGAAAGAGGCATCTTCCAGAGCCAACGATATTGTGAGAACTGTCATGGCAAGGGATGCGAGCAGTGCCTTTTCACGGGATACAAATCGGAGGATACCGTTGAAACCATGATAACCAGCCAGCTCGTTAAGGCCTTTGAAGGGGAGGACACCAAGTTTCATGGGGCTGGGCGAGAGGATGTAGACGCGCTTATGCTGGGTGACGGCAGGCCTTTCGTTGTGGAGATCCTGAAGCCCAGGGTCCGTAATGCCGATCTTGAAAAGTTGGAGAAGCAAATAAACGATAAATGGGAGGGCAAACTTGAGGTCACCGATCTAAGGCCCTCCTCGAGAAATGAGATGCAACAAATCAAGACTGGGAGATTTGACAAGAGTTACGAAGCTTCTTTCTCATTTTCTGGGACCGTTGAGGAATCGGACATCGATAATATTCAGGAAGAGGTGAAGGGAACGGAAATAAGCCAGAAGACGCCCCTGCGGGTTCTCCAAAGACGCAAGAATACTACTCGGAAGAGGATGGTCAAGGACCTGGAGATACTTGAAATCGATTCCGATGCGGGGACTGGTCGGGTTCGACTAACCAGCGAAAGTGGGTTCTATGTAAAGGAATTCATGACCGGCGACCAGGGAAGAACCAAACCTAATATGAAGGACCTATTGGGGGTGTGTGATCTGAAGGTAGAGTCCCTAGATGTGGTGAGGATCCACGACGAGGAAAGTTAGAATCGCGGAGCCAGTTCGATACACTCCGGCAATTCAGGAAAGAGATGTGGTAGTTGTGGGCGGAGGGCCTGCCGGAATAGCGGCTGCCGTGGCCTCCGCCCGAGCTGGAGCCGACACCCTGCTGGTGGAAAGATATGGGTTCCTGGGCGGAATGATGACCGCGGGATTGGTGAACTCCGTAAACGGTTTTAGAAATCAGGGAGACCCCTCCCCCCAGGCAGTTGCCGGAATTGCGCTTGAATTCGTGAAAAGGATGGAATCGTTGGGAGGGGCTTACCTCCCGGAGAAGGTCCCGTATTGCGTCATTATCGAGCCCGAGGCCGCCAAGAAGGTGGCCGTGGAGATGGTCCAGGAATCTGGAGCCTCGCTATTGGTGCACACCTTGGCCACCTCCCCGATTAAGGAGGGGAATAAATGCTCGGGAGTGGTGGTTGAGAACAAATCCGGTAGAAGGGCCATTCCTGCCGATGTAGTTGTGGACTGCACTGGAGATGGTGACATGGCCGCGCGCTGCGGTGCCAGCTATCAAACCGGGAGATCTGATGATGGAAAAACTCTCCCAGCTCAGATGCTATTCAAGCTGGATTCGGTGGATCTTGACGCTTTCTCGAACTGGGTATACAGGCACAAATCGGAACTCAAGCCCCTGTATGACATCGAGCCCCTGGATAAGGTACAGGAGGCGGCCATCGAGGGGAGACCATTTGGCGTTTCCGGCTTGAAGATGGAGAGCCAGACCTTCTCATGTGTTACTTGGAGGGACTGGGCTCTTTTTTGGGCCACGGAGCCCGTGGTTATTGATGGTACTAGGGGGGATGGATTGTCAAAAGCGGAGGAGAAATCCAGGTCCCAGGTATGGAGCCTAGCGGAGAGTCTCAGGGAAATACCCGGATTCGAGAATTCTCATCTCCAGCAGTCGGCCGTCCAGTTAGGAGTTAGGGAAACCCGAAGGATAACCGGCGAATACATAATCGATAAAGAAGATGTTCTGGAAGGGTCGACCTTTGAGGACTCCGTCGCCGTGGGGGCAAATCCAATGGCTTGCCTCGAGGAGAGGAGGATATTGAACCATCCGGGATTTGAGATACCGTTCAGGTGTCTGCTCCCGCGTGAGATCGAAGGTATCGTCACCGCCGGTCGTTGCATATCCACCACCCACGAAGCTCACGGCTCCACCAGAGCCATAGCAACTTGCATGGCAACTGGAGAAGCTAGCGGTGCGGCCGCATCGCTCTCAATCGGCTCCGGTGTCATTCCACGACACCTCAGCATACCAAAATTGAGAGAGCATCTAGGGTCGCAAGGAGCCATTATCAACGTTGTTAATTGATTCATCACATTAACGCGTCTCAGGGAATGTGCCTTTGGAATTTTATGGAGGAGCTCCATTGGAAGCTAAACGCGTCCCCGTATCAAAGCATATGCTAATACCGGTTTTACTTCTACTCGCCCTGTCCCTAGGCTCCGCCAACGCCAAGGTCGATCAGGAGACCGGTTTGATTCGAGTAATATCAATTGGAGAGTGTTTCCACCCCGAGACCCGCCTTCCCTACTTCCTTAGAGCGGATCCGAGAATAAGGTACCAGCCAGTTCCCACGAATTGGTATGAAGGCACCTTTTCCGCCGTGGGCAGTTCCAGAGAGGACGCAGAGAAATTCCTTCGATTATACGTGCCACGCAACTATGAGCGCTTGATTGAATCATATGACGTCATCCTCCTTTCGGATTTCGAGGTCGACATAATCAAGCCCTCCCTATTCGAATGGATGTCCAATGGCGTGGAGTTGGATGGTATGGGCATCGGTAAGTATGAAATGAATTACGATCCATCCCACTGGCGGACATTCGATATATTCCGAGCTTCACCGCTTCACGAAGTCTTCCCAACCTTTCTGGTAAGTGGAAACGAGTTCTCAGGGATCGGAATTCGCGCCGTTGAGCTCTCGAGCACCGGAGATACATATCCCATATTTGACCTACCCAACATGCCTAACGGTCGTGTCCCGGTGGATATAGGAAGCGGGAAAGCAGGCTACGAGAGACCAAGACAGGGGTCAATGGTAATAGCGAGATATGTCCCCAACCGGGAACCGGCAATGATCATCTGGGACTACGGCCTGGGAAGGGCCTTGAGCTGTGTGCCGGGACACGATACAATCGACTGGAGCCTCTCCGAGCACTGGCCATATACGGTTGACTTCTGGATTAACCAGGTGTGGTATCTAGCCAATCTGGAGATCTCCTTGGATATAGAGATACTGCACCAGTTAAGGGAAAACTCGATGTCCTACGCGATAGAGAGGGAGCTTGCCACCAGTTCCATTAACTTTGCGGAGAGGTTCGGGACTTCCACCGCATACCTCTATGAGAAGCTTTCCAAAGCGGATGAAATGAAGAAGGAAGCGGATCGCCTGTACCGGGAGAACCGGTACGAGGACAGCATGGAGAGGATTGAACAGGCATTTAGTGAGCTGGCCAGGATCGCTCAGGAGGCAGTTGAGGCCAAGAACACTGCCCTATTCTGGATATATGCCGTGGAATGGTTAGTGGTAACTGCTGCAGCGATGATTTCGGGATTTGCTCTATGGTCATTGATGATTAAAAGGAGATTGTACTCTAGGGTTGAGATCACCCGGGCCAAGAATTGATGAAAAATGGATCCATCAATCGGCTAAAGACCGAAGATATACTTTGGCTTCAATTTTATTAAGGAAAAAAGCAATTCTGTAAAGGGAAAAGATGGGATCCCGATATCTACACCTTCTAGTTATCGCACTGACCATCAGCTATATCACCAGTGCAGTGGCTCAGGAAAAACCAAGGATCATCAAGGTGATAGGAACAGGAAAGGCCCAGAGCACACCGATACTTGCCTCCTGGTTCACCGCCGAGCCCTCAACAGATGCCATAATATTCCCAACTAGAATTTACGGAGACATAACCTCCACCGATATCAAGAGACTGATGCGTATATACTTCCCACGCACATACAGGGACCTACTCAATTACGAGTTCTATTTCATGGCCCAGGTGGAAATGCAATTCATCGGTCCCAAGCAAGAGAAATGGATATACGACGCCTTGACCGAAGGCCAGAAGGGCGCGGTAAACACCAGAAGCGTGATGAGCCAAGCCAAGCGCCGGAGCATTCCCTGGCGTGACAGCATAATCTCCGATGCATTCCCCAATGACGCACCTGCAGTCATTTCAAGCATCGATAAAAGGGAACCGGGCAAGCTGGTGATTAAGGACGAGCCAGATATCCCTAATATCATGAAAGCCTTCAAGGAACCGATAGAGGCCATTTTCCCCCAGTATGGCGGCCTGATTACAATTCCCAAACCGGGCTCTGTCATTCTATCCTACACCCAAAATAACGCCGGCCTCGGTCACCCCATCCCGGGACAGGTGGCCCACGTCTTCTACTGGCGATGGAATAGGTCGATAACCTTCACCTTCCAGGATATGGTCTATAACAGGTTCTGGAGTACCTTATACTCCACCGGGCAGGGAAACCCATACGCCCTTGACATCATCGCCAATATCGTTTGGTTCAGCACAGGGAGGGAAATCCCCAGGGATTCCTACAAAGTTCATGATTTCAGGAGAAGTATGTACGAATTCCAAATTAAGAAAAACCTCCTGGTAAGTCTTCTGGATTTCGCCGAAAAATACGGCGCCAACCCCTCCGATGAATATGACCAACTTGACCAGGCAGAATCAACCAAAACCACTGCAGCTAACTCCTACCTGGACGGAGATTTCGACATGGCCTATGATGAGATCCAGAATGCCTTAAGCAGGATGGCTGAAATAGAGGAGAAAGCTGCAGAACTGAAAGACCGAGCTCTGTTCTGGATCTATGTAGTGGAATGGATTGTCACAACCGGAATTTCCCTGTTTGCAGGTTTCATCCTATGGACCCTGATGATCCGACGCGCGCTCTACAGGGAAGTTGGGCAGACTCGTGCTTTCTAGGTGTACTAACAAAACTGCACCTAACGCCTAAATATTTCAACTTTCTTGGCTTCATGGCCAGTTTGATAAGATATATTTATATTGAATTCCATGTGAATAATATTAGGTAATAAAGGGAGCCCTAGCTTTTATTTTACACGGGTTTCATCTACCCATTCTTTGGGTGTGCCAAATGGTTGAACGATCAAGAGGATCGAGGTCAAAAACGAGAAGCAAGCTCTCAAAGAGAATCCGGGAAAAGGGAATGCCTAGAATACGGAGGGTTACTCAGGAATTCAGTCCAGGAGACCTTGTACACATAAAGCTCGACCCATCCGTTCATAACGGCATGCCCCATCCAAGATTCCACGGACGTACGGGAGTAGTAACCGAAAAAAGGGGCCGGGCTTACGTAGTCCAAATAACAGATGGGAACAAAAAGAAGAAGGTCATAGTTGTCCCTGAACACATGCTCCCACAGAGGTGATTTTCTCATGCTTGCCAAGGAAACCCTATCCGAGAGGTATGTCACCACGTCAGAGGTCAAGGAGATACTGAAGAATAGGTCAGAGGACGATGAACTCAGATATGAACAGCGCACTGCATTGGATTATGCCACCAGATTCTCCAGGGCATCCGCAGATGAAGCGAGAGGTATAGTGAATAGACTGGTTAACGAAATCGACGGCGTGAAGGAGCACCAAGCGGTGATGATAGTCAACCTACTTCCCGTGGATGAAGATGACCTCGAGCTGATATTCGCCAAGGAGAGAATCCGTCTCGATCAGGACAAAATCGATTCCATCATGGAAATCGCCAATAGCACGCAGTTAATTGAACTGTCTGAGATCGAATCAGAGCTGGAGAAAAATCGGGTTGTAGAAGAGGAGACGGAAGAAGCTGAAGAAGAGGGCACAGAGAGCCAGGCGGAAGAGGAAATCGAGGAGAGCCAGGAGAATAGCGAGGAACAGCCCGAAGAGGCTGATGAGTCCAAGTAGATTCGGGGGATCTAGATGTATGAGAAATATGCCTATGTCTTAGACTACCTTAAGGAAGGGTATCCAGAAGATGACAGGCCCAGCTATCTGAAAGAACCCATACTTCAGCTGATTGGGGAGGAAAGATTCACTCTTCTTGAAGCAACGCCGAAGCCAAAAGCCAAGATGAATGTCTACGATAGGGTTTTCGTAGGTAAAGAGGGCAGGAAAAAGATCGGCTTCATCAAGCGGCGTATTGCCAGTCAAGACCTCACCTCCGCGGCGAAGGTAGAGTTGCCCTATGTAGTGGACAAAATAGTGGAGGAGAGGGAGGATGATTTCGTGGAATGGTTCAACAAAGCCCCCTCCCTTACCACAAGGATGCACTCCCTTGAACTCTTACCCGGTATCGGGAAGAAGATAATGTGGGAAATACTGGACGAAAGAAAGAAAAAGCCCTTTCAATCGTTCCAGGATATCGCGGATAGGATAAACCTGGTCTCCGACCCGAAAAAATCCATCGTAAAGAAGATCCTTTCCGAGATACAAGAGGAGGACAAGTACTTTCTTTTCGCTAACGTTATGAGGAAGTGAGCACATCAAGAAGACGGCCGACCTTCGGCCAAAAAGGGAATTGGATCAATACTTCTTGACCGATAGACACTTTCTCCTATCTGAGGTTAGATTGGCCTCCCTCGAAGAGTCGGACACGGTTCTGGAAGTTGGGAGCGGAGACGGCAGGCTAACAGAACTAATAGCTGAAAGGGCTGGGAAGGTCATTGCAGTCGAACTAGACGACTCCCTAGCAGCCCATTTATCCAAAACGGCGCCGGAAAACGTCAAGGTCCTGAATCAGGATATACTAACGGCCGATCTTTCCCATTTCAATAAAGTAATGGGAAACGTGCCTTATTCCATATCCTCTCCCTTGATTTTTCGTCTGCTGGAGCATGACTTTGAACTTGGAGTTCTTGCCTTCCAATATGAATTTGCCCTCCGTCTGTGTGCTAGGCCTGGATCCTCGGATTACTCGAGAATATCGGCCATGCTCGGTCTAATGACAACAAAGGTCAAGTTGGCCCTCAAGATTCCAAGGAAAGCATTCTACCCGGTGCCAAATGTGGATTCCGCGGCTGTTCTTCTTTATCCTGACCCGGATGCAGATCCCCCTGACGAAACCTGCAGAGAGATAATCAGGATGTTGTTCTGCCATAAAAAGAAAAAGGTAAAAAATGCGATCGAGGATTCGGAGAGGGACTTAAGGAAGACCTTCGGCATCGCACCGGATATGGTTTTGAATGCCCTGGAAGTCGATTTGGAGGGGCGGGTCTTTCGTATGGGTCCCGAGGAGCTCAGGTCCGCGTGTCGTTCACTGGAAGAGATCCTCTAAGGGGGTTTCATCCAATGGAGACCGAATGCGTTCCACAATTTTTCCTAGCATCTAACGTATAATTTAGTGAGCTGGATCTCGAGATGTGGGAGAGTAGATCGTCGGATATCGGGAAATGACCCGATTTCAACTTCCCCTCCATTTTCATTAACAGGGTCATGACTCGATGAAAGAATATAATATGAGGCTTGACAGCTAGAAAGTGAGTGGTCGTGAGCTCCATGGAAGGAGAACGAGATATCCTTAGAAGAGGTAGATTTGATGGGGAACAGAATCGCTCTGCCCTGCAGTTCCTGTCCTCCAAAGAGCAAGACCGCAACATACTGGAAGCCGATATCTGGGTAGACAAAGCTCACACACTCATGCTTCACAGAAAAGGCATAATTGGATCCGAGGAAGCTGGGCCAATTCTTAGGGCTTTATCAAAAATCGAAAGCGAGCCCTGGAAGGACCTTTCCAAGGGAGAATATGAAGATGTACATGTTCTTCTGGAAAGCAGGATCATAGATATAGTTGGGGAAGAAGCGGGTGGGAGACTTCACACGGCCAGGTCCAGGAATGATGAGGTGGCTACCTGTATCAGAATCGCCCTCCGATGGCGTATCCTGGAAACCATGGATCTCCTGCTCAAATTGGTGGAAAAGTTCGTGGACATCTCAGAAAAGCACCTGGAAACGGTGATGCCTGGCTATACCCATCTTCAACATGCACAACCGACCACCCTGGCCCATCATATTCTATCGCACGCCTTTGCCCTCCAACGTGACATCACTCGGCTAATTTCATGCTATGAACGGCTGAATCTCAGTCCGCTGGGATCAGGGGCCATGGCCTGCACAACCTATGATATAGATCCTGTTTTTTCAGCTGAACTAATGGCGTTTGATGGAGTTATTGAGAACTCGATGGACGCGGTTTCCTCGAGGGATCACATATTGGAGGTCCTCTCATGCCTATCGATTCTCGGCGTAAACCTCAGCCGGCTTCTTGAGGAAATAATTCTGTGGAGTTCAACTGAATTTGGATTTGTAAAGCTGGCTGACGAGTACTCATCGACCAGTTCCATAATGCCTCAGAAGAGAAATCCGGACCTGGCTGAACTTTCGAGGGCCCGGATTTCAACCTTGATGGGATCTCTATTCTCATCTCTGACCATCTGCAAGGCCTTGCCACAATCCTATAATCGTGACCTTCAGGAAGTAAACGCTCATCTCTGGTCCGCCACTGATATAGTAAAAGGAATATTATCGCTTACATCCGGGCTGTTTTCAACCCTTACAATCGATGAACGGGCCCTCCAAGAAGCTGCTGGTAAGGGCTTTCCCTGGGCAACGGACTTAGCCGACTTCATCGTTCAAAATTTTGATATTCCATTTAGAACTGCGCACACGCTGGTGGCCACGCTAACCAAGGAACTAAATGATCAGGCGGGTCCCTCCGAAATCCGCCGGCAATTGGTGAATTCTTCCTCTAAAATCCTGGGCAAGGAAATAAAACCAGGGAACCAAGAACTACAGGAAATTCTGGACCCCGATACCTCCATACGTCGCAAACGAGGAAATGGTCCCTCCCCGAAATCAACTGGAGTAATGATAGAGGAAATTAGAAAAAGCCAGAAATCAAACCTGGAATGGCTCGAGAAGAGGGAGCTGGCCATAAACCAGGCAAAGGAAAGAGTATCATCTTTACAGGAAAGACTTGAATCAGAGGAGGCTTAGGTGCTGTCGGTGAATATCGGACCAGGGGAAGGTAAATCCGAAAGGGCAGATAAGTACATATCCATGGCCGAGAGCCTACTTTCCCAGTCCATCACCCTCATAGATGATGAAATAGCAGATAAAGCCGGGCGATATATCGATGATGCCAGATATTTCCTCGAAGATGGGGATACTGACACTGCATTAGCTGCGGCAAGCTATTCATATGGACTCCTGAATGGGGCGATCTCCCAGAATCGAAATGGGATGAAATCCCTAGGAAAGACCGTTTTGGGCAATATATACTCAAATCAAATCTCTCGCGATCAGGATATCTCCAGCCCCTGCGGGATGGAAGCCATCGAGCCGCAACTGGAGCTTAGGGTCATCCACCAACTTCAAGAGGAGGGCCTGCTAACTAAGGATTCCGAGCCGCTCCTGACCAAAGAGGGAAGATCCGAGATCAGAGTGGGGTTAGCAGGCGGAGTTTTTGACCTTATCCATCCCGGACATATGGCCTTTCTGGAATGGTGCAAGGACCAGGTTGATGTCCTTATTGTGGTTGTAGCCCGTGGTCCCTCCTCGGAAGATCGGAAAGGAAGAATACCCGTACAACCAAACCATGATAGGCTCAATGTGGTCAGCCAGCTGAAACCGGTGGATTGTGCATGTCTCGGTAACAAAAATAATTTGTTCGAACCAGTTTCCAGAATACGCCCTGAAGTTATTTTTTTGGGCAGGGACCAGGACCTGGACGCGGATTTTCTCAGGAAAGAGCTGGATGAGAGGAACTTGAAAACCAGAATTGTGAGGAGTGAGATCTGGGATTCGGGTGAGCTATCCAAGACCACCAGAATAATAGGGGAAATAAGAAGGCGACTTTCATGAAAGCGGAAGGAGGGTCAACCTTACCATATCCCCATCATCGAGATCCAGCGTTTCCCGAAGATTTTGCGGTGATATGACCTCCAGTACATCCCGTGGGTAATGGGTCCTCTCCGGGAGGAAGATCGCTCCTCTAACCCCGCTTTCAATATCTACGGGATAACACCTGCCACCTCCGAAGGACCGGTCGCCGGTCTGGAATTTTTCGATGGAAACAGCATCCCTGGAAGATAGGTCCTCGACCACGGAGGGGGAAACCCGTAGGTTTAAGGTCCCCGGAAAGGGATCGAATCCCAGTTTTTCCCTAAATTGACTCCGGTATCCCTCCCTGCTAATGTAATATCTCCCCTCACCAACCCCGGTAAAAACCCTCCCCTCGATGACCCGGCCCTCGAATATCCGGGAGAGCAAATGGCATGTCTCGATAAGTCGGCTCATTCCCTTAGGCGTGATCCTCACCTCCTTCCCCTTTCCCTCCATCCGTCTTTCTATGAGACCCCGGTCTTCCATGAAACCCATGAGCCTACTTGCCGTCTGCTGAGATTTGCCTATTGCCTCCCCCATCTCGGTGGTTGACACTTTGATGAAGCGTTTATCGCACCCCCGAGCCGCGAGTTCCATCAAACAGGAAAGTTCTTCTCCCATTTTTACTGCCCACTGATCATTGTACCAATCCCCTCGTCGGTGAGTAGTTCCAGTACCAATGAGTGAGGGATATTGCCATTCAGGATATGACCCCGTCCAACTCCATTCTCTATGGCTTGAACACATGATTCCAGCTTGGGAACCATGCCACCGGATATCCTCTTCTCCTCAATCAACTGCTTTGCCCGGTCCTTGGAAAGTTCGGAAATCACGGTGGAGCTATCCTCTGGGTCCTCCATTACTCCCCTAACATCCGTCAGTATAACGTATTTTTCGGCGCCAAGAGCTCCAGCCAATTCTCCCGCCAGGGTATCCGCGTTGATATTAAGGCTGTTCCCCAATGAATCCATACCCACCGGCGCTATAACCGGGATGAATCCGGCATCCGATAACCTGTCAATTATCTCGGTGTCCAGGCTCTCCACAATACCGACTCTGCCGAGCTTAGGATCCTTCAGTTTTGCCCTTATAAGTCCCCCATCCTTTCCGGAGAGGCCCACGGACTTGCCACCCTGCCCTGCCAGTGCACATACGATGGCCTTATTGACCTTGCCCACCAACACCATCTCAACCACTTCCATGGTGTTCTCGTCGGTGACTCGTAAACCATTAACGAAACTCGGTTTCATGGATAACTTCTCCATGAAGTCTGAGATCTCAGAGCCGCCTCCATGGACTATAACCGGCTCCATGCCTACCAGTCTCATTAAAACGATATCCTTGGCCACGTTTTCTAGACTATTCGGATCGGAACTAACATTTCCGCCGAATTTGACCAATATAATCCTGCCATAAAGCTTCTTTATGTAGGGCAAGGCCTCGATAATGGTCCTGGAGACCTCGTTTCTGGGCAGCTTCTTTGGCATTTTCACCAAACCATCCGGGCTTAGGTCGTAGAATTAGATATATATCTTGTCCGCTGACCGGACTCTAGGATGAGAATTAGGATAGCCGGTATCGCGATATCCTGCGCTCACTTTATCGAGATTGATGGAGAATTTGAATCTCTACACGGACATAACCTCCTGATATCCAGTGAGGTTTCCGGTAATCAGGAAAAGGGCATGGTGATGGATTTCCGCGAACTGAAATCAAAGCTCAAAGAGGAAGTTGACGCCCTTGACCATAAGGTTATCATTCCCGTGGAAAATCCCCATCTGCTAGTAGAGAGATCAGGAGACTACATGGAGATCAAGACCCCTCAAAAGCGTTATAAGCTACCCTGCAGTGATGTGGCCCTCCTTCCCGCCAGGAACTCAACCGTGGAACAGATAGGCCAGCACATATTCAGACAGCTTGAAGGGAAACTGCCGGACGGCATATCTCTCTACGAGGTGACCATCAGCGAAAGCGAGGGGGAGGAGGCCGTAATTAATCGGATTCCGGACTAGCTTTCTCGGCCCACTCCTTTCCATAAACGGTAAGGGTTATCTCCTTTTGTCTCCCCGTATATGATGTTTTAACGAATCCACAGCGCTCCAGGGTAGCGATCTGTTTGGCGGCCATGACCCTGTCAGTTGGCGTTGGTTTTCTACCCAACATCTCCACTAACAGCTTGGTAATGGACGGTGCCTTGCCCCCCATATTGTCCACGGCTTCAAGGTATTCAGGTTCTACCTCTTCCTGTTCAATCCTAATGGGTAGTGGTGGGCATTTGAGTACCTTTCTAACCCCTCGGGACATCTGCGGTATCTCGAACTCGTCCAAACCCTCCTCAATAATCGAGTCCACGGTATCTAGGTTAGATTCCTCGCCGGTCTCCCTGTATCTCTTGAGGTGTTTCTTTATGCTCTCTAGGCGCTTTCTGGAGTCTTCGGGAGTAAAATAGGATCTGGGGCTAACGTAGTAGATGCTGGCGTTTTCCTCAAGGGCGGCTAGGAATAGCGCGCACGAGACGATACGGGTACCCGACGATATGTTGACCAGAAAATCCGCTTCTGGTCCCAGCCTGGAGATTATGGCCCTAAAATCAAGGTACGCATCCAACAGGTCGAAGAAATTAACCTTAAAGGTGGTTATGTCGATCATGTCCTCATCAATGGGAATGATCGGGTCCTCAACCAGTCTCTTCTTAAGATCATTTAGTATCTTCTCAACCGTGATCTCAACGCTGGACATTTCCGACGATTTTTTCTTATTCCTAATCACGAAAACCTTATCCGGCTGCAAATGAGTTATCGAACCAATTATTCTATCCCTTTCGAGACCCTGTGGTACTAGAAGATACCTTGGCAAAACCTACACCGACTCCAAAAGCGTAACGAGGATTAAAAAACTTAATGTATAATATTTCTTTATAATTTTGTTTCTCGTAACGAAAAAAGCTTTTGTTTAATCGTTATACATCCAAAACGTTTATATTATCTGATATTAACACGAACACGTTTCGTTTACACTAAGTGAATACAATGTCAATAATTGGAGCCGATGAAGTCGGTTCGGGCGATACCTTCTGCGGAGTAGTGGTTTCCGCCATCTGCATAAACGAACATCAACGGAGCTTACTTAAGAAGAAAAGGATAAGGGATTGCAAGAGAATTAGCGATAATAGAATTGGGGAATACGTTGCCCTTCTCTCTCAGGTCGGGGCCAGACATAGCACAATTGCAATTACACCGGATGAGATAAATGACCTTACATCCAGACTTGGAAGCCATGTCGAGATACATAACAGTATCTATTCCAAGGCCATCGCTAATCTGATAGAAAAGGTTGGAAATCCAGACAGGATTATTATCGATAGATATCCAGGGGCAGATATCAAGGTCGACCATCAAGAGGTAGATATGATTCCTAGGGCTGATGAGGAATTCTTGTCGGTGGCCGCCGCCAGCATAATGGCCCGGTCTGCGTACCTCGGCATGAAGAAATCGCTTCAGAGAGAACTGGGAATGGAGATACCTCTCGGGAGCTCCAATACCAAACAGGTGTTGAGGACCCTCATAAACCGCCGAATTGACATATCCAGATATGCCAAGCTTTATCCCAACAACGTTCAGGCCGTTCTCAGGGAGGCGGGATCACCAGGGAGTCCCGCCGCATTTGATTTTACTTAGAGGACAAATAATAAGTCTAGTTAATACATACATTTTTGAATAATCAGTATTAATAATACCCGTGCCTGGCCAAATCAAAACCATCGAGCAAATAAATGAAAAGATCCGTAACCGGGAAGTAGTTGTGGTTAGTGCCGAGGACATGCCGGGTATCGTCGACGAAAAAGGCGCCGAGGAAGCGGCCAGGGAGGTAGATGTGGTAACCACCGGTACCTTTGGGGCCATGTGCTCGTCGGGTGCCTGGCTAAATTTTGGTCACTCGGACCCTCCCATAAAAATGAAAAATGTCTTCCTCAACGATGTTCAGGCATATTCTGGGGTAGCAGCTGTAGATGCATACCTGGGAGCCGCCCAGATGAGCAGGAAGGAGGGTTTTAACTACGGGGGAGGCCACGTGCTCGAGGACCTGGTAAAAGGGCAGGATGTAACTTTGGAGGCCGATGCATATGGAACCGACTGCTATCCCCGGAAGCAGTTGGAGATAGATATTGGCCTCGAAGACCTCAATCAGGCCATCATGATTAATCCCAGAAATGGCTACCAGAAGTATAATGCTGCAACCAATAGCCGGGAGGAAACGATTTACACCTACATGGGAGCACTTCTACCCGGGATGCGCAACGTTACCTTCTCCGGTTCCGGGACCCTGAACCCTCTTTCCAATGATCCTCATTATAGAACAATCGGGATGGGAACTCGAATTTTCCTGGGTGGTGTCTCTGGATACGTTATAGGTCAAGGTACCCAGCACTCCCCCCGGAATGGCTTCGGTACCCTGATGGTAAAGGGGAACCTCAAGGAAATGTCTTCCAAATTCATCCGAGGAGCTACATTCCAACGATATGGAACCACCCTCTACATAGGTATAGGGATTCCAATTCCCATTCTGGACCCGGAAATGGCCAGATTTACCGCGATAAGAGATGAGGACATATACACCCATGTGATGGACTATGGAACTCCAAGACGCGATAGACCAAAGGTAACCCAGGTAACCTACGCACAGCTTAGATCTGGTCAAATAGAGATCGACGGGAGGGAGGTACCTGTCTCTCCGCTTTCAAGCTACAAGATGGCCAGGGAGATCGCCCTATTACTTAAGAAATGGTTAGAGAAGGGCGAATTCACCCTCACAGCGCCGGTGGAGAATCTCCCCATGTCAACCGAGTTTAATCCTATGAAAGCGGAATCAGCCATTCCCTTCGTGGAGGATGTTTCCTCAAAAGAGGTAGTAACCATTTCTCCGAAAGCGAGCATAAAGGAGGCTTCCAAAAAGCTGACCGATAGGTCAGCGGATACCCTCATAGTTCAGGGCGAGGATGGGATCCTCAAAGGGATCCTGACCACCTGGGATATAGCAAAGGCCCTTTCCGTGGGAGCGAGCACGGCTGGGGAGGTTATGACCACAAAGGTAATCGCCGCGCATAAGGGGGAACCAATAGATCTTGCGGCTCGAAAGTTGGAGAAGCATGGAATTAGTGCTCTACCTATCGTGGACGCCGATAGAAAGGTAGTGGGCATGATCTCCGAGGAGGATATAGCCAGGTTTGTAGGGAGGCGAAAATGGTGACCTACCTCAACCTCGAGTTTCCCAAGGAGATAGTTACCCAACCCGTGGTTTCCGATGGAATAAGGAAAACGGGTGTATCAATCAACATTCTCAGGGCTAGGATAGATGAAACCCACGGCGAAATCATAGCCCATGTGAAGGGAAAGGCCGAGAAGATAAGTCGTTTCGCTGATTACCTCAAGGACCAGGGAGTAATAGTAAAGGAACTCAAGAATAGCGTCTCGGTCCATGTCGATGGTTGCATCCACTGTGGAGCTTGCATCTCGATGTGTCCGGTCAGCGCGATATCGATAGACGAAGACCACGAGATAGAATTCGACCACCAGAAATGTATCTCCTGCCAAGTTTGTATTCCGGTCTGCCCGGTAGGTGCAATCAAGCCCCCTCCCATCTAGGTTGCCCTGGAGTGGAGTCTCGGATCTATAATCAGGTCGGCTTCCCCGGAATAGCTGACTAAATGAGGAAGGTCTCCCCATATCCCCATCCTGTCACCTTGGAAGATAAGAAAGCCTATCTCTCCTATCTTCTTTGCCAATTTTACTCCCCTATCGATTCCATCCGACCCCCTAACGGCGTTACATACGGCGGTGGCTCCAGCATCCGCCAATGTTGGGGAATTCGAACTGTAGGCAACTACGGCTTCGGCATCTCCAAAGCTAATTGATTCCCCTACCCGGGAAGAACTTGTGCACAGGCCGATGAATTCCGAACTCGATGGGATATCTAGGGCAATCTTCTGGGAGAAAGGAGACGAACCAGCATGTATCGCCACCTTGAAAGAATGGGACCCGGTAATGCACATGTCGCCCCCATTTTCAACCAACACGCAGTTGGCACCCGCACCCATGGCCGCCCGAGCGGCCTCCCAGGATAAAGCCCCCGCAACGGAAGCAAAAGGCCCCACCCCCGTCTTTGCAGCGGCTGAGTACATATTCTCAATGAAACTTGGGACCTCAAAATCAGGAGGTTCAATGGGTTCCAATGACCAATGAAACTCCGGAATTCGTCCTATATGCTCCTTGAGTTTGGCCCTAGCGCTCGTGATGGCCTTCTCGACAGGCACTCTAGTTTCCTTCCCATCCGTCTTGACGAGAATACCTGTTTCTCCCTGTACCAGAGTATAGTTCATGAGGCGCATTTCGAACGCCTAATATGACTTGGCAACCATGACCATGCACTCAGCAGGCTTGCCACATACTATGCATTTCTCACCTGGTTCGATTTTCGGTTGGCCAAAACGAGTACCACGTACCTCTCCATCTGTATCCTCCTTAATGATATCGGCACAGGATTCTCCCTCAAAGCCCCTGGAACAAAATGGTACCTTTACGAATCCACCCCTTTGGGAAAGAATTTCTTCCAGCTCCTCCATATTCTCTGCACTGAAGATGTGGCCCTCAAGCTCCGCGGTGGCCTTTTCCCTCAGGTTCTCAACTATATCCTCGCCCATGGAATGTATTTCTTCCAGAGCATTTTCAAAATCCACCTGTTTCTTCTCCCCGGTATCCCTTCTTACGAGGGTCACTACCCCCGCTTTTAGGTCACGGGGGCCTATCTCGGCCCTTATGGGCACTCCCTTCATTTCCCAGTAATAGAACTTCATGCCCGGATTCTTATCAGAATCGTCAAGAGTAGCACGCAAACCGGCTTCTTCAAGCGTTTCGAAAAACTCGCAGGACTTGGCCAATACCTCTTCCCTTTGATCCCGGAAAACAATGGGCACCACCACCACCTGGGTGGGTGCGATGGCAAAAGGTAGTATGAGACCACGTTTATCTCCGTGCACCGAAGCCAGGACGCCCAGGGTCCTGGATATCGGTGGTCCATAACATGTCTGGTGAGGAATTTTCTTCTCACCCTCGGCGTTTTCAAAACCTATGTCAAAGGCCTTGGCAAACCCTTTACCCAGGTTATGGGTGGAGGGAAGCTGTACCACTCTACCATCTGGCATGAGGGCATCGGCAGCGTATGTATCAACAGCTCCCGGGAATTTATCAAATGCCGGTCTTCTGAAGAACAGGAAGGGGATACCAAGCCTACCGCTAAGGACTGCCTTACTGGTCTCCATATCATTTTCGACCTGCTCCAGAGCCTCCTCTCCGGTGGCAAATACGTCATGTGCCTCGATCCAGAGGAACTCCCTTCCCCTTATCAAGGGCTTAGTTGCCTTTGTATCGTATCGATATACTGCACAGCTTTGATATAACCTTAATGGCAGGTCGGTATAGGATCTTATCCATAGCGAATACATGGTATAAAATGCGGCTTCAGAGGTTGGTCTCAGTGCCAATTTTTCATCTAAATCCCCCTCTCCCGCCCTGGTCACCCAGAAGACCTCGGGAATAAACCCCTCGACATGGTCCTTTTCCTTCTCAAAGTTTCTTTCCGGAATCACCACTGGAAAGAGGGTGGGCTCATGACCCCTTTCTTCAAGTTCATGTTCCCATGCCGAATATAGCTCCTTAACCATTCTCATTAGCCAGGGCTTATATACGACGAATCCCTTCACGTCGTATCTCAGGTCAACTAGATCCGCCGTGGTCATTATCTCATTATACCATCGAGAGAAATCGGATTTATCGATATCAAATACGTGTGCGTCTTTTTCTTCGCTTGACGTCAAAAGTCTCACTACTCCCAGACCTATAGAGAATTTTATTACTCTTTCCAGAACGCTATAATACTGTGTGATGCAGCTCCGAACTCACTGCTTATCCTTTTTCCTAATGCGAATAACCTCGCCAAGGGTCACATCACTGCCGTTGGAATGGGTATCCATCTGAATCTGCTCATCAAAAGGCTCCTCAAGCAGGTCTATCTTCAGGAATCTCTCGAGCTTCCGTGCCAATGAATTGCTAGGCACGAGGGACTCGGCCTCCAATCTATGGATTGTAGAACTTTTTTCATTTACCTTCTTGCCAAGTTCCTCCTGGGTTAGCCCCTTGCGTTCCCTGGCGGATCTAATTTCAGACCCGAAACCGTCGATTACCTCCATTTTGCTTCTTTTGGCCTGAGGACGAGTTTTTTTGGAACCCTTGGATCGTCGGCGAACCGATTTCGAGGACCGTTTCTTGGCCTGTTTCTTGGCCTGTTTCTTGGCCTGTTTCTTGGCCTGTTTCTTTTTCACTGGCTTACCGAACCTTGCACAGCGATCGCAAACGTCAAGAGTTGCTTTATCCACCCTGACGGTCGTAAGTTTCTTCACATCAGCTCCGCAGATCTCACAGATCATTTCTACCGCCTGCCGTTAATTCCTTCTCAACTGAATATATTTAAATCGCGCGAACTCCTGTCCTTTTTGGAGCGTGGAGTATTGTCAGAGGCCGGTGCGGCCAGCGAAACGGACGAAGTGATAAGTACGAATATACAGCTCCACAAGAAGATTAGATACCTGGAGTTCGAGAAGAGGAATATCGAACGCGAGTATCTTAGACTTGAGAAGGAGCTCAAAACCCTCAGGTCCGAGATTCGTAAAATGCACGAAGCACCGCTTATCTCAGCCTCAGTCATAGAAAAATTGACTGACGACAGGGCCATAGTCCGGTGCCATAACGGAGAATTCGTGGTTGAGGTTTCCGAGTACATTGAACCCGAGGACCTAGATCCCGGGTCCAGGGTAGCCCTTAACAGCAGAAATTATACCGTGGTCGAGGCCATGCCAGCGCCAAAGGATCCTCTGGTCCTGGGCATGGAACTGCTCGAGAAGCCCCCCGTGTCATACGAGGATATCGGCGGTCTGAGCGAACAGATACAGGAGCTCCGTGAAATCGTTGAACTCAGCCTGACGGACGTTGAACTCTTCAACAAGGTAGGCGTGGAACCACCCAAGGGAGTTCTCCTCCATGGACCCCCGGGAACCGGAAAGACCATGGCAGCAAAGGCCGTGGCCAGGCAGACGAATGCCACCTTCATCAGGATCGTTGGTTCTGAACTGGTCAAGAAGTACATCGGAGAGGGGGCAAGAATGGTCCGGGAAGTATTCCAGTTTGCGGAGGAAAGAGAGCCCTGCATAATTTTCATTGACGAACTGGACGCAATAGGGGCCAGGAGGGTGGACAGCGGCACCAGCTCCGACCGGGAGGTTCAGAGGACTTTAATGCAGCTATTATCGGAGATAGATGGTTTTGACCCCTGTGGAAACGTAAAGGTCGTGGGAGCAACCAATAGATCAGATATCCTGGACCCCGCCCTGCTGAGATCTGGAAGGTTCGATAGACTCATCGAATTCCCTCTCCCCAGCCGGGAGGCCCGCCTCAGCATACTAAAGATCCACACCAGGGACATGAATCTGGAATCCGTGGACCTGGATGCCATAGCCAATTTGACCGAGGAGGCATCGGGAGCAGATCTGAAGAATATCTGTACCGAGGCTGGAATGTTTGCAATCAGGGATAGAAGGGAGCATATAATACAGGATGACCTGAAGGCGGCAATAAACAAGGTTATGAACTCGCCCATCAATAGCACCAGAGAAACCTCGGCTGTTTACGTCTAGTCCCGCTCAAGCGATGAGGTAAACGCCCTTGCCGATTCCGATGAAGAAGATCTTGAGTTCCGAGCTTGGCGGAAACTGGCCAGCTTATTCCTAACCGATGCTAGCGTTTCTCGATCATTTATGTTGGTGAAACAGCCCAGCGAAGGGTCAAATCTTTTGATCCTGAAAACAGGAAGATACCTGGTTCGAAGACCATCGAAAAGCCTCCTAACCCGGAGGATTCGATCACGGCAGACTCCATTCAACCAGCCAATGGCTGGCTCCCTCCTTATTACCGAGTGAAGGGGCTCCAGGTACCCGTTTGGGTGCTTCGGAACTGTGGCTTGAAAGTTACCCATGAATCTCCTCTGGAAATCTATTATCCTCTCATCGATGAGGGGCATATCCGCGCCGACCAGAAATACCAAATCTGTCCGTAAACTTAGACATCCGGCCAATATCCCTCCCAAGATGCCTTTCCCCTCATCCCTTACCGTCCTCTTGCCAGTCAGTTCACTGTACAGCTTTTCCCTTTCGCTGTCCCTGGTACAAATTACCACGTGCTCCATGAAATCCAGGCGTGAAACGACCTCCTGTATCAGGGCATTTCCGTTGCCCAAACTGGACAGAGCCTTGTCCCCGGGGCCAAACCGGATGGAGTCCCCGCCGGCCAGGACTATTGCCCCCATATCAGGTTCCGGGTCAGGCATCAGTCCTCACCTTGCCGAGGGTGACCAAGGTCTTCAATCTTTCCAAGTATGGTTCCATCGATCAGGATTACGGTTGACCCTGGAATATCGAGACAATTGCTTGCCATGGGTCCCAGAGGCTTATCCACGTTAAAGCCCGTTCCTCCAAGCAATTTATTGAAACTGGGGAGAACGATGACCTTGAGGTCCCGATTATATTCCCCCATTCTCGAGGGATACCTTTCCTCCAGTTTCTCCCAGATCGGGTTGGACTCGATGAAACAGGGGAGTCTCTTCTCCACTCCCAAGGCGTCCTTTAGCACGATGGCCGGGTGACTATGGCCCATAACCAGGTATTTACAGTCCAGTAGGTCACGTTCAGGCCAGGTATGTCCGTGAAAGAACCCTACCCCACCCCGCACCTCCCCGCGGGTTTTTCCAAATGAAACCTTATCCGCATGTATGATGGACTCCAAACCACCGTCGTGGTTGCCCTTGATTATGGTGGTTTCCACGGGCATGGCCCTAGCGAACTGCTCAAGCTCTTCGAACTCCCAGTCGCCCACGTACGGAATATTGTGCTTGAAATCACCAAGGATTATCAACTCTCTGGGATCTAGCCTCTCGGATAGAGAAAGTAGGCGCTTCCTCATCTCCCCGGTCTGGGAGGGGATTCTTAGGCCATTCTGAAGAAGTTCAAATTCATAACCCAGGTGTAGGTCGGCTACTACTAGCACGTCCTCTCCGGATAGGAATAGTCCCCTATTCACTGGGCGCATCTGACCTAGGTGGTAGCGGTCACTGAAAAGTGCTCGCGCCGATTAGGTTTTTTCTCGATGGATGGCTCATTCAATTTCCACGGAGGGAGGGTTTATGAAATCGTGATACTTCTCTCCAGCCTCTGCCTTCTCGGTTGTCCCGTCATGGATGTAAAGCCTGTAACGGAAGCTTAGGGTCTCACCTGCACCGAGCTTATAGTCGCCGTTGGCCGGTTTATCTCCGTAGAAATAGGATAGCCCGAAACAATTTGCGGTCATCAGGCCATAATTTCTCACGTGCCAGTTCGTGGGATGTCGCAGGTTATCGGTGTCCTCGAATACGGTGATACCGGCGGTCTTTCCCTCGGTGGGTCCGTAATAGTCACACCAGTGGGCCTTCTTCCCCCAGGTCTCGGGCTCATTCACCCCACCATAGGAGTTGATAATGGTCCCCTCTCTCTTTACGTCCATTGAACTTGCCACCCTCACTGAGATTATGCCTCCTTCCTTGGTATCACCAAAGACCACATCTCCTTCGGTGGCTGTGAAATCCACATCGACATCGATTATGTATCCTTTATCCCCGACATTGTAGAAGGTGAAGGCGCTCCTCTCTTCCATAATTTTGTTCTTATCGGCATCTACCCAGTCGTTTAGGGTCGATATTTTGGCAAAAACCGGGCCTGACGTGCGATCTAGGAAATCTCGATGCAGGGTAAAGCCGTGTCCCTCTCCCTGGCTCCAATTATCTACGCCATTCACATCCCCGTGCGCAATCCAGATGGATTTATGATGGGGATGATCGTCGGTCTCCCCCGGAACGTCCTTGATCATGGGGAATGACCTGGTGACCTTTGCACCACATGGAGCCCGGACCGGGAATAGGTAGGGACGAATGAAATCCTCACCATCATAGACATATGTAGTAAAGGCCTCTCCATTTATCTTGACATCAACCGCGTTCTCCGCGTCTGAAAGCTCGGCAAGTCCATCCGCTTCCATTTCCTCATCCTTGAGAACGAATTTGCGGCTTTCGCCTGCCTTAAGCTCATTCAGCAGAAAGGTGACCGTGCATCCTTCCTCGGAGGTCTCTACCTGTCCGGGAAATTTGTTTCCCTTTGGGTCAACGAGAACTGCTTTTTGGATATCCTCGCCTAGAGATATCTTGACCGGGCAATTTTTCCGATCGTGATTGCCGGCATCTATGGTAACTTGTTTTTCCATTTGGGACTACTCTCCAGTAGGACCCCTTCTATTATTCTTATAACTATTATCCAGATTGACCAAGCTCTCGCTTTATGGACATGAGCGGACCAGGACAGTCATGTACGGTATTTTTCGATCTTTCTCTCGTCGATATCTATTCCCAGGCCCTTTCCTTTGGGCAATATGATTTTGCCTTCATCCAATTCCGGTGTTTTGGATAGCAAATGATCTTGAAGCATCCAAGGTCCTATGAGTTCCGCTCCATAATCGAATACATCCGAGGTTACGGCGAGCTGGAGGCCGGCAAGGGTACCTATGCCCAGCTCAGGCATGCTTCCCAGCATGCAGCTCATGTCCCACCCTTCCGCCATATGACCCAATTTGAGCGACGGGTGCAATCCTCCTGGTTTCATTATCTTGATGTTGAATATATCGGCCGCCGCCAGATCCAATACTCTTCGTCCATCATCCATGTTGTAGAGGCTTTCATCAACCATGACCGGGATGTCGATTCTTCTCCTTAGCTCCGCCAATCCCTGAAGGTGGTCTCTAGGTAACGGCTGCTCGAAGACTGAAACGTCAAGTTCCTGTAGCCTCTCCCCCACCTCTATAGAGGTATCCAGATTATATCCCTGGTTGGCATCCACCTTTATATTGACCTTCTGACCCACTGATTCCCGAACAACCCTCACCCTCTCGATGTCCTTTTCCGCATCCTTTCCTATCTTGATCTTTATGGTCCTAAATCCCTTTTTTGAAAACATCAGTGACTCATCGGCCATCTTCTCCGCGGATTTGAATCCTATGGCCCAAGATAGGTCAACCGAGCCAGCTACCGCTCCCCCTAGAAGAGAATTTATCGCGATTCCCAGACTCCTAGCCGCCAGGTCATGCATTGCTATATCAATCCCTGCAGCTGCAAAGGTATTTACCTTCCTTCTACCCATTTCCATATGGAGCTTTTCGATCCTCAAGGGATCCATACCGATCAAATTCGGTAAAATATCCTCCGTCTCTTTGATGACCTTGGCCTGGGTCTCCTTAGAGTAGGAGGACATGGGCGCAGACTCGCCATAGCCCACCTCACCATTGCTCCCGATGGCCTTGACTATTACGTGCCTGGCATTTTCGGCAACCCCGCCGGTTATCTCAAAGGGTTCTATGAAGGGAACCGATACCGGAATGACCTCCAAATCTGATACGATCATGCGGATCACCGTAGTAACTGAGTTGCCACATCCAGATATATCTCCGACGCCTGTTTAACCTGGGCCAAGTCCACGAACTCATCCGGTGAATGCGCCTGGGAAACCTCACCAGGTCCCAATACAAGCGCATCGGCACCCGCATCATTTCTGAAGGGATCTGCCTCAGTCCAACCTCTAAAACCAATGGGATCCATGGCCATTCCCAACACGTTCTTTTCAGCTCTCAAAACAGAATCCAATAGTGATGAATCATGTTTGGTTTCCATTGGTTCCCCGCTCTTAAAGACCTCCAGAGCCCCCCATTTCTCTGCCAGGGGGCAGATAGATGTTAAGGCCTCCTGGACAGAGGTACCGGGCATCACCCTAACGTCGACCTTTGCCCTGCAGTGGTCAGGAATCCTATTCGTTGTGTCTCCCCCTTTTATCACTCCTAGGTTGGTGGAGGGCTTTCCCACAAATGGGTGATCTTTAAATCCAGAAACATATTCATCAATATCGCGGTAGTAATCGACCATTCTGGTTATTGCATTCCGCCCTTTCCAGGGAGAAGAGCCGTGGCCACCGGTTCCCGTCGTTTCCAGGATCAGGAATATTAGCCCGCTATGAGCAACTACCGGAGACAACCCAGTAGGCTCACCAACAACCGCGAGATCACAATCATATCCCTTCTGGATACAGGTTCTCACCCCCCTGCTGGAGACCTCTTCATCAACGGAAATTAGGAGATCCAGGCGTCCTGAAACACCCTGCTCATCGACCCTTGAGAATGCATCAAGCATCGAAACCAGGCTCGCCTTGTCGTCGCAGGAACCTAGGCCCCTCACCAGATTATCATCGCATGTCGATTTCGGGACCGACCTACCACTAGGGGGGACGGTATCCGAATGGGCGTTTAAGCATAACACGGGTTTACCTGAACCCTTGGAGGCCAGCAAATTGAACCTATCATCTTTCATGGGGATGCGCGATACCTCCGGGGCGATCTTACGGAGAAGCTCCTCCAAAAATATCATTATCTTCTCTTCGTTACCTGTAGTGCTCTCAAGATCAACCAGATCACAGAGAGTTTCTCTCAGTTTCGTAATATCTCCTCATGATATCGCTTAGGATCTCCTGTCCTCTACCACTTCATTTGTAAGTACATCCAAGCCCTCAACCTCGCACTCCACGACATCACCTGGCACTATGGGGCTAATTCCTTCCGGCGTGCCGGTTGATATGACATCCCCTGGCTCCAGGGTCATATGTCGTGAAATGAACTCTACTAACTCGTCTATGGGGAATATCATGTCCCCCGTATTTGCCTTCTGTCTCACCTGGGAATTCACCCTGCATTCAAGCTCCAGGTCCTGTGGGTTTCCGATCTCGTCCCTGGTGGTTAGCCAAGGACCAAAGGGACAGAATGTGTCCAGGCTCTTTGATCGGAACCAAGGATTTCTAGCATCTATATCCCTTTTTTGCATCTCCCGGGCGGAGACATCGTTTAGAATGGTATAGCCGAAGATCTTTCCCAGAAACTCCTCCTTGGGGGTACGAGTAGCGAAATCACTAATTATTACGGCAAGCTCTACCTCGTGATCCACTCTTTCACAAATATCGTGATGTATAATTACATCTCCCTGCCCGGCCACCGCACTCGAAGCCTTTGGAAATATGATGGGTTCATCCGGAACCGACATTCCAGATTCCTCGGCATGTGCTGCATAGTTCCTCCCTAGACATACGATCTTACCGGGCCTGCTAATGGGAGGTAGGATATTTACCTCCTCCAGAGGGATTCCCTTTTGCTCCTGGACAATATCCTCGATTTCGTTAAGACTGGAGTTGAAGCGGGCAACCAGTCTCTTCATCGAACGGTGATAATCAACCGGAAGAACCTCGTCTCCATCCTTGATTCCTATCCTCGTTTTTCTTCCATCCCGAAAACGTAATAACTTCACCTTCTATTCCTCCATTACCACAACTCTAGCTGGAGCTGCATCTATACCCTCTATTCTAAGTGGGAGGGCAATTAATGTCACCTCGTCTTCCGTGATACGGTCCAGGCCGATCACGTTCTCAATCTGGCACCCGCCCGCTCCCAGGATGACGTTATGGACATTCAGGGTAAGGGGCAGGTCTACCACCAAAGCCCGCACCCCTTTCTCCACCAGAAGCTTCGCGAAACCGGTAGTGACCCGGGGAAAATCATCATAGTAGTCATCCTGACCCCAGTGTTCATACCATCCGGTATCCAATATGATCCTCTCTTGATCGATCATACCGGGGGCCACGTCCCCTCTATCGATTTCCTCATTGGGTTCCACATCAACCCTAAGCACCCTTGCTGGGCCGATCAGATTTTGAAGGGAAATCCGATCAATGGGGGTCCCTCCCTCTATCATATGCAAAGGGGCATCGATGTGGGTGCCAGAATGACTTCCCATTACAATTCTGCTCGTGCGGCAATCAACTTCCTCGTAGTTTCCCTCTTGGGATACCTTAACGCGCACGTGGTCCGGCCTCGGGAACCTGAACATGTCCGTGGTTACGGGGACGGAAATGTCGATAATCTTCAAAGCCAATCACCGGGTGTTCTGCTCAGATGATAACTCTCTTAAGGTTTTTGTAGATCAAGGCAGCTCTCTTAAAAATCAAAATCAGGAGGCTCTGGACCACTTTGTTCCCCAATCCGTGTCCTCGATTATTAATCCATCCTCCTCTAATTCCGATCGAAGGTTATCCGCGGTCTCCCAGTCCCTCATTTCTCTGGCCCTTTCACGTTCACGTATCTTCCTCGTCTGCTCTGCCGTCAGGTTTGGAGGTTCTGGAAATTGAAGACCGAATACTGATGCAAATCGATCGAATGCCTCTTTGCACTTGCCTAAAACCTTCTCGTTCCTAGCCTCCTGTAGATAGCCATTAATGGACTTTGCAAGTTCATGGAAAACACCGAGGGCCAGAGGGGTGTTGAAATCGTCGTCCATGGCATCCCTGAACCTTTTCTCAAAATCCGCCATCTCCTCCATCATCTCTTCTTCGGATTCATTTGATGTTCTAAGTGCGAAGTTCAGATTCTGGTATGCGTTTAGAAGCCGCTGACAGTTGTTCTCTGCATTCTCGATCGTCTCCTGCGTGTAATCCAGTATCCTTCTATAATGGGTAGAAGCGAACATATACCTCAACACGTTCACCGAGTACCTATCCAACACATCATCTATCCTCACAATATTTCCCAGCGACTTGCTCATCTTCTCTCCGTCGACCATGAGGTGCTGTCCGTGAAGCCAGTATCTCACAAAGGTCTGACCGGTATATGACTCGCTCTGAGCGATCTCGTTCTCGTGATGAGGGAAAACCAGGTCAACTCCACCCGTGTGAATGTCGATGGTTTTTCCCAGGTATTTCATGGACAGGGTTGAGCATTCCATGTGCCACCCAGGACGTACCTTCCCCCATGGAGAATCGAAAAATATACCCCTTTCTATCTCTGAATCCGTGGATCTCTTTAGCAGCACGAAATCCCGGGGGTTATTTTTCCCATATTCATCAACATCGACCCTGGCCCCGACCCTCACCTGGTTCAAATCCACCCCGGAAAGCTTGCCGTAATCATGGAATTTTGATATGTCAAAGTAAACGCTGCCCTTGCTTTCATAGGCATATCCCTTCTCCACAAGTACCTCCACTATATCGATCATGGATTGGACGTTTTCGGTTGCTCGGGGATACTTCTCTGCTGGCAGGATATTCAGCCGGTCCAGACCCTCAAAAAATATCTGTTCATATCTCCTGGTGTAATCCTCCAATTTTTCCCCCATTTCAGCAGATCTCTGAATCGTCTTGTCATCGATATCGGTAATATTCACCACCTGGTGAACTTCATATCCTGAGAACTCCAGGTACCGACGTATGTTATCATTCATTACAAAGCTCCTGTAGTTCCCAAGATGCGGCTCATCATAAACGGTCGGGCCGCAGCAATACATGGTTACCTGGCCTTCCTTTAGGGGCGAAAATTTCTCCTTTTCTCTAGATAACGTGTTGTATACCTTGAGCATTACATCCCTCCGATGAGGGGAATCTCATTATATGTTTTGGAGACTCCACGTTCAAAAATGGGTCCGGGGCCTAAAGCCGGGCACTACCTCTTTTACCGGTAAGGGAACTCCATTCCTCACGTAGTTCATAGTAGATCGGCCCAAATCCCAGGCTGACAACCACCACCGCCAAAAGACCTCCCAGTATAGGAACCCAGAACAGGAGGATGCTAAAAGAAACATGGAAAGAGCGATTATTAACAGAATCTCCTTCAATTTATCACAACCCCGTGAGCGAGACTTGAATCAAACAGGCGTGAGGGATTCCCGCCCCTTTCATTGACAAAGTTTGGCTTTTGGGTGACTCCTAACGAATTGGCGGTAATCAAACATCAACTGCCCTCTTGAAACCGAATGCTCCCTTACGGCTACACAGGCGTTTGTGATCAAATATCCCCTGGCTCGATAATCGAAGCCCCCCTAATGGGTTTAACTACCTCGCAAAAAGGTGACAGACCCCGAGGTTCATAATAGCGCTCCTTCATCTCCCTTAGCAGGGAATCCACCGCCCCACGCTCGGCAAGGATCCTTATCGACCCCCCAAAGCCAGCCCCGGTCAAGCCGGCTCCCAACACCCCGGTAACGGAATTTGCTATGTCCACCATCTCATCCAACTCCGGAGAGCTGCATCCATAACCGCCGGACTGGAGGTGTATCTGGGCCCTTCTGGCCCTCTTCTCCTCGCCGCTATTCAGATCGGCAATTAGCCCTCCAAGATACTCATCACTAACCGTGTTGTCCAAGGGCCTCCACCTCTCTTCCTGATCATCGTATGACACCACCCGGTCACCATCGTGCTCGATGGACATCAATCTCCCCACCTCCTCAATATCCCCGGAACGGACCACATCCGCGAATATCCTACCCCTTTCACATTCCGAAATTCCAAACAAGGCCACTGAACGTATGCGATAGCCTCTGTCCGGTGGTTTATGGGTACGGAAGATCCGCTCCAATTTATTCTTTTGACACGGGAATCTCCCCAATAAGTCCTCCCTGGTTGCCCTGGTCGGAAGGGCTAGAACCATCCTATAGATATCCTCCAGTGGAATTCTTAGAGGGTTTATATCCCTAAGATGTTCGGTCCTGCGGATGAGTCCATCATCCAAGCCGAGATCCCTCATGGCCTCCTTAGCCAGGATCAGTACCATGTTATAGGCGGCTATCGTCTGGTTATAAGCATCCAGAACCTCACCCGCCTTATGCGCCGATTTTCTGGAATCACATACCACTATGCTGTATCCGTTGGGAAGAGGAATATACTCCTCGACTTTGAAGGGAAAGAACCGAAGATGGGATATCCTTTCCGGCAGGCATACTAACATGGCCGCGTGATCTCCGGCCCCGCCCCTGGTACCAACATACCATTCCGCCTCTCCACAGAGTTCCACCAGTTCCTCCTTCCCAATATCCAATTGATTTACGGCCAGGGTCAATAAACTGGATATCACCACCATGGCGGAAGAAGATGATAGACCCGAGGATCTGGGGATGTCCCCGTAAAAGGCCACATCCATGCCCTTCAAGCTAATATCTGAAAACCTTCTCTGCAATCGAAGAACCGCGGCCTTCACATAATTGGACCAATCACTCTGCTGCTCGGACACCCTTTTCATAACCGGATCTGAATTCAGGTAATCAAGCCAGCTTGACCCTTCACCTATCTCCATCTCATCTCCAATGGAGAAATTCCGGTCAGGGAAACGGTCGCTCCTGACATCAGTAATTCTTACGATGTCATCGGCTCTTTTGGCAGCCGCTGCCAGGATCTCACGGCTATGCGTAACGTAGTTCACATAGCCCCCTCGATGCTCCACGTGCATCCCCATCAAATTTACCCTACAGGGACATCTGGCCAGGAATACAGGGCGATCGGTTCCAAATCTATCCTCGAAATGGTTCAATAATTCCCCAAAACTGGAAATCTTGTCCTTCACAATCCCGTTATCCCCATAGACAGCCGCTAAAACGGAATTCAACCCTCCCCCTAATTGACCTCTCCACCAAATGATATCTCTAGAAGCAGGCAAATAATCACCATAGGAAGATGGCAAGTGTTACGCTTGGATAACATCCCCAGGGTAACCAATTAATATCTTCTGCTCTCCACAGATCCGGAGACTGTAGGAAATGGTAACAAAAAACAGCCCAAATGATTCCTCCTTAAGCCTGAATGAAAAGGCCATGACCCTGGTTCAAAGACTTGTGGATAATGCCGCATATTACAAAGTTGAGATATCCCGTCTAAAGGATGGATCTACCCTCATAGATGGAGGTTTGGAGGGTCAGGGAGGGCTGAGAGCCGGGGAATTAATTGCGGAGATATCCATGGGAGGGCTAGGTTCGGTCGATCTCACCCGTTTGGATCTATTCGACCAGAAGTTCCCGGGCGTATATGTTTCTACCGATCACCCGCTGCTTTCCTGCCTTCTTTCACAGCTAGCAGGCTGGTCCATCAAGGTTGGTAAATTTCGTGCGCTGGGATCCGGGCCTGCCCGAGCCCTGGCCCAAACCGAAGCAGTTTTCGATGAATACAGCTATCATGATGACCATTCGGAGGGCGTGCTGATCCTGGAGACCTCAAAAAAGCCCTCCCACAAGGTATCTACATATGTCAGCAAGAAATGCAAAATCGACCCCAAGGACCTCTATATCGTGATTACCCCAACCTCAAGCCCCGCAGGAAACCTGCAGATCTGCTCCAGAATCGTGGAGACCGGGATCCACAAGATGAACGAGCTGGATATCGACATCGGCATGATCCGATCGGGCATAGGTTCTTGCCCACTTCCCCCGCTCTGCAAAAATGACCTCACCATGATGGGCAGGACCAACGATGCAATTCTCTACGGCGGTATTACCCATTACCAATCCCTCGCCAGCTTGGCAAGGGACAAAATTGAATCCATCCCCTCCTGCTCATCCCCGGATTATGGGAAGCCCTTCGAGGAGCTATTCAAGGCCGCAGGTGGGGATTTCTACAAACTCGATCAGGGGTTATTCAGCCCGGCCCTGGTCCAGATAAACGATCTAGAAGAGGGAAGTTTTGACTCATCTGGCCTCGTAAACGAGGAGGTTCTGAAGGAGTCCTTCGACATCACCTAGCAACCTCAATAGCCCGTTGCAGTATATCGCTGACCGCTTCATTACCAAGTGCACTTACCAGCGGGCCAAACCTCGGGCCAGATTTCTTTTTCAGCACCAACCGGTAGAGGATTCGGAACATCCTTCCTGGTTTAACTCCATGATTCTTGGCTTCGCTAAAAATCGTGGACTGGATCTCGCCCGGTCCTGGGGAGGAGCGGATACAGGAATTTATCCTCTCTAGGGCTGAAATTTCATTCTCAGAGAGCTGGGAAACGAAATCGCGGTCCGGAACCTCGGCTAATGTGAGAGCCTGATCGGGGACATATGATTCCACCCAGCGAAGGCCGAACTGCAACCTCCTTCTTATGAACTCAACATCCTCACCGCTAAGTTCCTCACCGATTATACCCGATCTCTGAAGAGTTTCAAGTGCCTCCTGGATCTGGGTTTCCGGGTCGTATATCTGGGCAATTAATGAAGCGAAGGAGAAATCCACCATGGCAGGTCTCTTATCAGGGATATCGCCGAGTTGCGAAATCTCATACAATCTGCTCATATGAGCTCTTTCTCGTTCATTTGAGGGAACCGTTATCCCGTAGTAGACATCGGCGTGGCGGTCATAATCGGAATAGAGCCTGGGTAGACCGCGCCAGGTAAAGCTTCTGGTCTTCATTAACTTCTTGTTATAGAGAAAACGGAGTAGTTCCGGGGGAGCAACCTGCAGCCACTGGGATGGATAAACCACATTGCCAACTGATGCGCTCATCTTCTCTCCATCGATCATTAGATGCTCGTAGAAGAATGGCTCGGGCATGGGGTAATCGAGTATTCGTTCCACGATCTCCCCGTTAACCCACCATGCGCTGGTTGGAACCTCGTACTCCTTTCCGCCACCTTCACAGGCCACGTTCCAGCGAGCCCATTCACTGGCCCATTCTCCCTTCCAAAGTAGCTTGCCCTCGTCACTAGTGGCCTCCGCCTCCCCGATATATCCACAGCCACGGGCCGTGGTCTTTTCGAAGTCGTAATCCCTGCACTCGTATCTTACCTTCGTACCACGTAATTCAATTATTCGGGGGGTAATTATCTTTCCGCACTTGCTGCAGATCGGTTTCCAGGGGCTCCAGGTTTTAGAAAGTTCCGAATCCCGGTACTTACCCAGGATTTCCTTTACCTCGTCCACTTTTTGAAGGATACTCCTTATGTATGAGCTGAAAAAACCCTTCTTGTACTGCTCACGCATGGAGAAGATATCCATCTCGTTGGACACGAATTTGTGAATAACGTCGAGGTATTCTTCCTGATGGTGCTCCGCGTAGGATTGATGGCATCCCTGCGGGTCGGGAACATCGGTAACCGGTTTTCCAAGATAATCCTCATATTCCTTGGGAACCCCCCTTGGTATCTTTCTAAGAGGATCCATATCCTCAGCTACCCAGATCATCCTGGCATCTACCCCTGCATCCTCCAGAGCTGTAACCACGGAATCCGCCCGAATGGTATCGCTAAGGCGTCCTATGTGGAGCACCCCTGATAGAGAGGCTGAGGATTTAACCACATACAGGTCCCTCTTCTCGACTGGCTTGTCCAGGAAATGAAAGCTACTTCTTTGAATTATGTCTGCGGCCTTCTGATCGGCCCAGAAGAGTGATTCCTCCATAAACACACCAAAAATACTAGTCGCGGGTCCAAGATGCCGTTCGCCCCGGTTTTTACCGGTGGAGCGGGGTTCGAACCCGCGACTTCCGTCTCAAATGAGACTCCGGATGTCCCAGTGACATGGCCGGTGAACCTATACTCGGTCTCCGTGCCCTAAGGTCTCCTATGAGTCCGGCGCGCTCTCCGGTCGAACCTTGAGGTTCGATAACCGGCTGCGCCATCCCGGCATAGGTTCTCTGACGCGATGCCGGAAAAACGCATATAAATATATCTGCATATTCACCTTCCACGAGGTTCATTATGACTACCCTAGTACAGGAAGTGGGAGGTTTTAGAAAACGTAAAGCCGATCTAAGGATCGCCCTCGTCTATCCCAATATCTACCCGGTCGGGATGGCAAATCTGGGGCTCCACACGGTATATTCCCTCTTCAACTCCTATGAGAAAATTGCCTGCGAGAGGTTCTTCCTGGGGATGGACAAGTCCATGGAGACCAATACCCCCTTGGGCCTATTCGATGTCATCGCCTTCTCCCTTCAATACGAGATGGATTATACCAATGTTATCAAGATTCTCAAGTCATGCAACATCGAACCCGATAGGCGGAGAAGAAATGGACCCATGGTCATCGCCGGGGGGCCATGTTGTTTCAACCCCCTTCCCCTAACGGGCATCATTGACCTGTTCGTTGTCGGTGAGATTGAACCTCTGGCCAATGACCTCGTCGAGGGTCTTCTCGAGGGCTATGGTACAGACGAGATGTCTTCAACTCCGGGTCTACTATCAAGTCAACTCCTGAACCTCACGAAGGCAGCTCGCGCAATGGATCTGGACTCAATTCCCGCTCCCCTAAATCAACCTCGCCCAGTGTCGGGAGTTAATCCGGCCCTGGGCGAGACTTTTCTGGTCGAGATATCGAGGGGATGCAACGTTAGATGCAGGTTCTGCATGTATTCCCATTGCACCTTCCCTAAAAGGGAGAGATCATTCCAGAGAATCAAGGAGGTAGTTGATAAGGGCCTGAAAATCACTAAATCTCCCAAGGTCTCATTGATTGGGGCCCTGGTTACGGATCATTCCGAGATAAAGGAGATACTCCATTACCTGTCCGAGATCGGGGTCTCGGTCTCCCTTCCATCGATCAGAACTGATGGCGTGGACGATGAACTGATGGAACTGATCAGGGCTCTTGGGGTTAGGACCTTGACAATTGCACCCGAGGGAAGCCCGAAAATTAGATCTACTCTCAAGAAGGGAATTTCGGAGGATAGCATAAGGTATGTGTCCGAGGCGGCGGTTGATTACGGCGTGGAAAAGCTTCGGATGTACTTCATCACCGGGGTTCCTGGAGAAACCACCCAAGACCTGGAGTATATCGCAAACCTGTCAGCCGATCTCTCGAGGATTTACGGAAGACGCCGCGTTACCGCCAGCGTTAACCCCCTGGTTCCTAAACCCCACACGCCGGCGGAATTCCTTCCCATGTCTAAACGTGGGCGACTGAAATCAAATTATTCCTTTCTTAGAAAATTCACCCCGGATTCCGTCAACCTGAACTTGCAGAGCATAAGAGAGTCAATTATACAGGCCTATCTGGCCAAAGGAACGGCCATAACCGCTAAGGTGCTATTATCGATGGATACCGGCTCCACGAGCTATGGCGAATGGAAACGAGCGGCAGAAAGGGAGGGAGACTCCATTAATCGGATATTTTCACCTCCTGACGATACCCCCTGGGACATCGTAGATTCTGGTTTAAACCGGAGCTATCTTAAAAGACAGCACCAATCCATGCTGCAAAATTAAAAGAATTCCGCCTGCCATTTGGAATTTTAGCATTGAGATTAACCTAAGAGGGTTTTATTAGCGTCTGAGAAAGCATTAATAGCCACGTCAAAACACTATGTATCTAGGAGATCTAGTCTTGTTTTGTCCTCGCTGTAATGAAAGGATTAGCGAGAGTTGGACCTACTGTCCCCGATGTGGAGCAAAGCTTCCAGGTTCCAAAAATTCCTCTGGCCAGGAGATTAATGGATCATTTAATGATATGTTCGAGGATATCCGAAAGCAGATGAAGGATGCCCTGAAGGATGATCTTTCGGGAGATATCGAGTTCTTTGATCTTAAGCCCGAATTTCTCAAGAAACATCCCTTATTCAGATCGGGAGGGTTCCGAGTAAAGATAACCAGGGCCGGTGATGGACCACCGGATATCGACATTAAGGCCTTCGGTGATATAGATGAGAAGACGGCCGAGAAGATACAGAAAGCCATGAAGAAACAAAAGGTAAATCTTGATGACAGGAAGGAAAGGGAAGAGAAAGAGCAGGAAAAAGGGTCCAAGAAACAGGAAACCCGGTACAAACAGATCTCGGAATACAGGGAACCGACCTGCGAGACCAAATGGGCCGGGGATCACTTGGTAGTGGAGCTAGATCTACCTGGTGTAAAGAGTGAGGACCATATCGACATTAGAAAGCTAACCGAGAGCATCGAGATCAAGGCATTTGCCGGAAATCAAGGGTACTTCAAGATCCTAAGCATACCAGAGGACGCAAAATTGTTCAAGAAGGAGTTCCGAGACCACAAGCTCAAATTGAATATCAAATAGGTCTCCTCCTCGAAACATTAAAGAATTCTCTCGCCCTCCTCAATCCAGCGAGGTGGGGCAGCCAGGAGTGCCCGACGGGCTCATAACCCGTAGGTCAGTGGTTCAAATCCACTCCTCGCTATTCTTGCTTTTATTCCCGGAAAATTATCTTTATTTGCCAATCTCTATCGTTTTCCCAGCCATTTTTCCAGGAAACCTATGTCACCTGGATCGACACCTAACTTTTCGCTAACCACAAAAGGTGTTGGACAAGCATTTTCAACATTATGTATATCGCTCCCCAGCACCAGCTTTCCTCCCGAATCTATGAATTCTTCCAGGAAGTAGATGTACCTTTCGGCAAATGATTGGTGATTCATTGCCAATATCCTGCCCCAGCTTGATTGGTTTATTTCCAAAGGCACATTACGACTATCGGAGACCGCTGCTAACCTTCTAACATCAATTCCAAGAAGCTCCTGTACATCGCTTAGAGGATCGCCAATGGACATAAGAGGGGGGAACGGGTCCTGCTTTGGCATCTTAGGCCCAACGCCGGTCTTGCCCAGCATATCATTGATCAATGCCCTTAGAGGATGGGCCAAGAATCCCGGAACACCGTACTCCTCCCTTACCTCCGAGATGACTTCCATTCCCCGAATGAGGTAATCTCCTAGCTCGACTCCATTATCCGGTCTACTTGGTTCTCCTATTATGAAGTCCACCTCGGCCTCCTCCATGGCCGATCTACCGGTTTCCGATTCGAAATGAGCTAGCCCGATTTCGGGGGAGAAAAGAATGATCGCGCCCGGGAAATGATCCTTTTCCTCTCTTACTTCCTTGGCGAATATCCTATATCCACCGAGGGTCCCGGGGTAGTGATTCAGCCTTGCGCTAGCACCGAGGGTAAAACGCCCGAAATGATCCGTTACACCGATAATCCTGCGGCCACTGGCGACTGCAAAGGAAATGAAATCATGAAGCGAACAGCCCTTGGGTCTTTCGGTACCAGCGTGAAAATGGAGGTCTATGTTGAAGAGCTCCAGGTTATCCCAGCTTGGGGGTTCCATATTCAGATTCTATAAGACGATCTCTATAACTTTAAGCTTCCTGGAATCCGCTGGATGGGAGAAAATCCCCAATTTTCACTGGCTCCATGCTTAACTCCCTGGAAGCTGGCCTACTTCGACGCCCAGATGAACTCATCGTCCTCCTGGCTCAGTTTTAAGTTCTGGTAATTAATGTACTAATCGGTAAAAATGGTCAGCCCTGCAAAAGTATTTCGCATTCGTGAAGATATTGATACTGAATCCATAGCCGATATCCTCGATCAATTCCGGGAGGAGGAGTCCGTATTGACCGAGCAGGATGAGGAAACCAAGCTGGTGACCGAGGTCCTTGACCTAGACCTGGAAGAAGGCGTCCTCAGCGGGGTTTTCAGCAAGGATTTTCTCAAGACCGAGCGCTACAGGAGGAAGGTGATCGAAACTCCGGTGACCGAAGAGGCTCCCTTCTGGATACGGGAATCCGAAGGACAAGCGTATCTTGTCGTCTTCGCGCCATCGGTGGCCCGCGGTGTGAAAAAGCTACTCACCAGTCACGTCGCCCGTGAACTCGCGGGTATTCTTTTCATGGAAAGAGGTTCAATCGTCGAAACCAAGATATCCCATGAAACCCTAAAGGAAGTCCATGAATCCAACCCCAGGGCCACCAAACTTATCTGGTTCGATAATATCGATTTTCCGGATGTAGGAAAGCTCTGCCTTTCGGGTTCCTCCATTGCAGATACCGATCTTTACAACCAATACCTGGATCACGGGAAGATATGGTATGCGGTATTTGAAGTCGAGCAATACGGAATGGTAATTGGGCTAACTCGAAGCTGCGTGGTGACGCTGTTCAGCAAGGCAACGCCGGAGGAATTTTCTCAATACATACTCAACGAGATACTACCGCTGACGGAGTAGATTCCTCCTAAATATCCCTGTGTCACAATTTTAAACATCAAATATCGTCTATCAACGGTTGGGTGCTGGCATTGAAAGAATTCCGCGACCAAAGTAAGTTTGCAGATAATATCATCAAGGAGGCCCGGAAGGAGATAGACCTCGAGACCCGGATTCCCAAAAAAGAGTACCAGCAGAGGTGGAGTTCCGTACAGAGGGCCATGGAAGATAATGAAATTGACCTCATCTACGCCTGCGGAAGCGAGCTTGACCGTTCCGATACGGCCTGGCTGGCCGGAATATTCGACCCAATCATCGAGAGATACGGCGTTCTACTTCCCATTGACGGGAAACCCGTAATCCTCGCCGGTTCGGAAGGAGGACACGTGCTGGAAGAGGCCGCGGATAGGTCAGGGGCAGATATCTTCCTCCTACGCGAATTTCAGATCTCGGATGAGGAATATCGTCACGCGGATTTCACATCTTTGGACCAGGTATTGAAATCGATTGGAATGACGGACCCCAAGATGGTGGCCATAGTATCCAGCCCGGAATTCCTACCCCTCTCCCAGTATCGGCTTTTGAGAAAAAAATTTGGCGATGCGGTTTGCTTTAACCCGCTTCTGAAGCAATTGAAGTATGAGAAATCTCATGCTGAACTCAGGGTCTGCGAACAGGCGAACATTATTGCAGATGCTGGCATGAGGGCCATGCTTGCCTCCCTTCGCCCTGGAATGACTGAGCTGCAGCTGGCCGGAATCGGAGATTACGTAATGAAGGAGCTTGGAGCCGGACGTACGGGGTTTCCAACAATAATCACCTCCGGGGAAAGGAATTACACGGTAATAGGGCCGGCTACCAATAAGGTGATAAAGGACGGGGAAATGGTATCTCTCGGTCTTAGCCCAACCTTCAATGGTTACCACGGAGTTGTTAGACGTACGGTTAAGGTTGGCGAATTAACCAGGAAACAGAGGGAATTCATGACCAGCGTTGAGGACCTCTATCGTGTAGTGATGGAAGCCACAATTGAAGCCGCCGAACATGATCTGCCCTCAAACCACATAGATAGGGCAGGGAAAGAGTTTCTGGACCGCCTGGAGCTAAAGACGATTGCAGGCTCTCTGGACACTCCACCGGAACCCTATACCTTCCTCCATAATACGGGGTGCTCCGAGTGTCAAGAGGGATTCGGAGCGGTAACTCCACACACAGATCACCCCCTTGGCCAGAATGTTGCCCTAATGATTGACATCGCATTACTCGGATTCGAGGAAAGAGGTAAACCGATATTCGAAGTACTCTATGGAGTGATCGAGGACGCACTCTGGAAAATGGACAGCAGGGTCGGTGTATATAACAAGCTTCCACTTGACGTGCAGGAACTGGTGGGTAGCGAGGCTGAATTTGAGAGAAATCCATACCACTGCCCACTACCTAGAGGCTAATCAAGGCGATAGGCGGTCGGTCGTCTGTCCTCAAGGATATCGTTAAGGCCAGTCACCTTCTTGTCCCGGGCGGAAGAGGTATCAACCTTCACCACCGATTTCTCAATGCAAGAATTACCGGCCCTTGATAGAACGTTTCCTTTAGGTGAAACAATCAGGGACCCGCCCACGAAATCCAGGCCTCTCTCACTCCCTACCCTGCTGGCCGTAACGATAAAAACGTGGTTTTCAATGGCCCTGACAAGGGCTGCTGTGGGCCAGAATGGCAGAACCAGGTTGGCAGGGTGAGCGATGATTTCGGCTCCCTTTAACATTAGGGTCCTGCAGGATTCAGGGAAGAACCAGTCGAAACACACCATCATTCCGATTTTAGCCCCCCTCCATGAATGTACGTCGAAGCTGGATCCAGGGCTGAAGATCTTCTTCTCCCTGTCAAATAGGTGGACCTTCCTGTGTACCTTAATCCCCTCAGGAGTTATGAGGGCTGATGAGTTATAGAATTTCTCCGACGCCCGCTCCGCGAAACCTGCCACGATGGCCCTGTCCTTTTGGCTGCTAATTTCCTGGAGGGCGGCCAGGGTTCTTCCATCCGGGACCTCCTCTGCTAGATCTACCAATTCCGTCCTGCTCAGCGAGTAGCCAGTGTTGAATAGCTCCGGTAAGACGATTAGATCCGCATGGATATCCCCGATAATGTCCAGTACTTCATCGATATTTCTCCCCACCTCTCCCAGTACTGGTCTTGTTTGAACATATCCTATTCTCATCGGTTATCATCCCTTGACATGGTTCCATATCCCACCAAAATTGGTTTATTCATGAACGGGTTGATCGGCTTTTCACGTTTACTCCTGCCTTTCTGGCCAGATAGGTCCGATATATGCAGAAATTTCTCCAGGAAACATCCGGTGGCAACCAGTGATCGGCATGTGGTATGTAACCGCCGGTTTCCACCACCGGCCAAATCCTATCAACCTCTCTCTTGATCTCCTTCTTTCCCCTGGCCAGGGCCCTTTTATCTATGCCACCGAACATCACCAGCGAGGGATACCTGGCCCTGAGATCCTTTACATCCATTCCTGCCTGGACCTCCAGAGGCCATACGCCCTTCACGCCTGCTTCCAACCATAGGGGTATTAACTGGTTTACATCACCGTCGCTGTCGACGCAGATCAGGTCCACACCCCTAGAACGAAGGAAATTGCAGACCTCCCTATACCTGGGAACCATGAACTCCCTGAACATCGAGGGCGATATCAAAGGGCCATTCCTATAAGCCATGTCCTCCCAAAAACCAAAAGCATCCAGTTGCACCGATTTCAGTACCTTTCCCAATATGGCCAACAGGACCTCAACCCTTTGATCCATCATGGCCTCCACAAAATCCGGTGTTTCGTGAAATGCCCGGCAAAGCCCCTTTAGGCCCAGTAGATTCCTGAGAGGACCGAAGAAACCGCCCCATCTGTTGGCAAAGCACATGAGAGGCGAGTCCCTCTGTTTCCATTTCTCAACCTTGCATTCCCAGTCACCCGGGAACCTTTCCTCCAGTTTGGGACACAGCCTGGTACTAGCCAGACGCCAGAAATCCTCCTCGTTTTCAACCGGGAATCTGACGAACTGGGGCATGCTTGAACGGGACCTGCGACCCTTGAACTCCCGACGCACCACCCCGTCAGCATCAACATAGGTACGGGTTTTGGGATTTTCACTAATAGTCCGGGATTTAAATGGAGGGAATGGGCCGACCGGTATATCAATCCCAAGGATGGGATCCAGGTTGAAGATATCTCCAACCGGCGCGCCATTCCATCCCTCTCTTCGCCACCTTTCCTCCGTCTCAGGCCACATGCCCTCAAAGGACAGGAAGGGTCGGTCAGGGTCCCCGAAGTGAGTTACTGCAAGATACCTCTCCCTGGGATTCATCAACGGGTCCATCCTTCCTCTCGGTAATAACTGTTGATTTTGGCAAATTCCTGCCTATCTCCTTACGGGGAGGGAAAGATAACTACCCATTTTTCTATCGTGGTAAACAAGATTTTGGGAGGGAAGTAAATTTGGGTAGAAGGCCGGGAAATCACTGTTAGCAATATCCAATCTAAGTCCAACATCGCTTGATATCGCCTTCCAAACCGGCATCAACTCTATTCTGAATTCGTAGATCTCCCCTGGGACCAGTGGCTCAGGATCCCTATGGGATCGCCGGTGGGAGCCCCGAAGTCTTCCCGTGGTCAAGAGTATTGATTCGCCGGCCGGTCTAACCTCGGTCAGTTTGGCTATCCAGTCAACATCCTCTCGATCGCTGGATGAGAATAGGTGAACAACCGGTGATCCGGCTATTTCGATCTTACCGGGCTTTTTAGCTGAGGTATACACCAACATCCTCTCTTCCGCCCTTCGGATATCTGAATTTCTACCCGAAACGGTCGGAACCGGATTCTCAGGGTCGTGCTTGATATGGTCCGGTGGGTGGTCCCCCGCCGGATTCTGCTCAAGGGTTCCCCGGGTTTCTCCTGGTCCCATTTCTCCCTCGGACTGCAGATAATACCTCTTCTCGAGGGTATCGGGGGGCCAGGATTCCTGAAACCTCCACTCATCCTTGCCCAGTACGAAGATCCTCACCGGTGGTTCTTCCATTACCCCATTATCCTTTCCCTTCAACCAGTGATCGAACCACCGGAGTTGGACGTTTCTGAGATCAAATCCCTCACGACCGCCATGAAGCCAGGGCCCTATTAGCATCTTCTTTGGTGCTTTGATCTCCATGAAGCTCCTCAACGTTCCCCTTATGAAATAATCAAACCAACCCCCAAGACAGTAGATAGGGACATCTATCTCCCCGAACAGGTTCCCCGGGGATTTTCCGTACCAGAAAGGACTATCGGTATCGTTCTCCACGATCTGCTCAAGGAACTGGCCTCCATAGATCCCCTTTCCACCCAATGCATGTTCGGCCACTCGTCTCGCTCTCGCAAAGTGAACCTTTTCCCTCATACCCTCCAAACTTTCATACTCCTGGTCCCGATGAATACCTGGGACCTTTGGAGCAACTATGTGAGCAAGATGGCTTATGGACCATCTCAGCATCAACATGTTCATTATCCCCCCGGGATAGGCCGCCTCATTGTACATGTTCGCCCCCGCAAAACTGGTGAACATGGCCTTTAACCCCGGCGGGTGCTCGGCGGCCAGGAAAAACTGGTCCATGCCCAGGTAGGAACCTCCCATGGTGCCAATGTTGCCGTCGCACCATGACTGCTCCCCTATCCAGGACACGGTGTCGAATCCATCGGGCCCATCCTGATCGAGAAAGCTAAACTCCCCTTCAGAAATCCCGGTTCCCCTAACCTCTGCCTCAACAACCGCGTAACCTCTGGAAACGAATTCCCTGTGACATTCCTTATCCCGCCTTTGGGGAGGGTCATTTACGTTATGATAGGGCGTTCTTATCAAAATGGTGGGAAATGGCTCATCCACGTCCGGACGAAAGACCTCAAGGTAGAGCTTTACCCCATCCCGCATGGGTATGTAGGTCCTTTCAACCTCTCCAGGGTCGTAGAGCCTTATTCCCCAGGCCGGATCCAGTTTCTTTGAGGACAAGATCGTATTCTCCGCTGCAGTCATTGGTGAAAATGGGATATATTGTTTTCGCAACCGGGGTTCCGCCGTAAAAAAGTGTTATACCACATGTATGGATAATTCCTAAGGCCATGAGAATTCACCTGGTCATCATAATACTCATGTTTTTAATGCCCGCAGTTTCCCCAATGGAGGAAAAGGTCGATCCCCGGACGGGGAGAATCCGCCTGCTCTACATTGGATCCTCTTACTGGGGCACCAGACCGGGCCTCATATTCCTTTCGGACCCCAAGTTCCGCCCAACCTTGATTCCTGCCATCACCGTCTGGTCCACTGGCAGGCAAACATTCGGAGATCCTGAACAGGATATCGCCAGGAGCATGAGGATATATTTCCCGAGAACATATGAAGATCTGATAGCCAAGTATGATTTCATCCAGCTATCAGGCTGCAACGAGAACGTAATCAGCGGCAGATGGCAGCGGGATTTCACACGGGCAACGAGGGAGGAGGGCCTCGGATTTGCCATGACCGATGGGTATCGAGGCTTCGGTGGCGGTCCCCAGGCCCATTCAACCTGGGAGGGGAGTTATCTTGACGCAGCACTGCTCCCCGTGAACTCACTCACCAAACAATTCGTAATAGGGCCCATGTGGGCTAGGGTCCTTGAACCAGACAATGACCTCATGAAATCGCTGCCTCTAGAAAGTGCCCCTCCTCTTATGGAAATAAACGAGGTCACAATGAAACAGGGTGCCACCTTGCTCATGGATATCGAGCCCCAGGCCAAACCCCTAATGGCATACTGGGACGTTGGAGAAGGAAGATGCCTTGCCTGGACATGTGATCTTCACGGAGCACCTAGGGGGTCGGGCATCTGGCAAAGGGAATGGAACTACTGGATTGATTTCGTACTCAACCTTGATTACTTCGTGGCGGGTATTGAATGCCCCAAGGACCCCATGATGATGCACGCCATAAGGGAAGGATTCTGATCGTACTCGGAGAGGCTTGCCCTCATAAACGATCTAATATCATTCATACAAAGATTCGGGGCCAGCACCGGGAAGATTGACCAGCACTTGGATATCTTGAAGTCCCTGAAGAGAGATATCGATGAGTCGTATCTGGATCAAAAGTACCAGGAAACCCTGTCTAAAATGAGGAACCTGGAAAGGGAATTCGAGTCGGCTCAGGAAACGGCCATGGAGATTAAGGATAATGCACTTCTCTGGGTCTACACGGTCGAATATTTGACGGTTCTGGGAACCATCCTGGCATCTGGTGCCGTTTTGTGGTCCGTCCTTGTGAAAAGATCCCTTTACAGGGAGGTGAAGACCACCCGTGAGAAATGATTACGTCGACATCATCTCCATACCAGCCTCAGCCCCTCGATACCAAGGGGAACTCCAACATACTCATCGGTCCAACCATGGTAATCCCTAAAACTCCGTGGATTCACCCCTGTGAACTCGTCCGCCTCCCAGTGTCTGGGACCTAGGAGGTTTCGGAGGCTGTTAGTGAGCTTTATTTTGATTTCATTCATGCCCACCTTGAGTTCATCCTCAACGCAAATCCGATATTCCCGCCAGAAAACGTTCCCTACCTTCTTTTCGTTGACTATAAATTGGGCTACGGTACCCCCGAGCTGTTCAAACTCAAGGTAGGGCCTCCCGGGCCTCCGCTTCTCGATCCTTATTTCCGTTTCCAGTACAATTGTCCCGGCGAAGAAGGGATATCCATGAGTTCTAAGGTCTGATATATCAGGGCACTCGGACTCCTCCTCCGTGAGAAGAGGGCACTTTCCGTCTATCCTAACCGCAAAATCACCAAGAATATAGGCATCCTCGATACTGAGATCCTCTTCCTTTCTCCCCCTGATTATGACACGATTACGCCCCTTTACCAGGCATCCATCCGCCGAAATCCGTCTGAATGCCGGATCAAGCCACCATGAATTCTCCTGGGGTTCAACCTTTCTCTCGTTGATGTAAAGGTCAAACCTCTGGGCATCTTCAATAACCACGGAAACGGAATATGACGAATCATTACGGAACTCGTATTATGTCACGTGTTAGTGTTGCTTTTGTTCCAATATTAATCTAATCGAGATGATAGCTTGATATATTTAAAATTTTTTATAAAAAAAATCCATTAAAATTGTGACAATAATTATATTTATTAGGATTCAAAGAAAAAGATATTGGAATCGAGATCTAAAAAAAAATGAGATTTGTTTGAAGTTGAAATCTAAAAACAAGATAGACTTGAAGCTGGCACGGTTTAGAGAAAGGATATCTGGCCGGAAGTGGAACCCACTGACCGTGAGGCAGTACGTGGTGTGGGCCAGGAGGCTTGAGGCCTGGGCCAAGCTCCATAACCAAGAACCGGAAAGCTTCCCGGGCTTGATGTTCGACTTCGACACCTATCTCGCCAACCTCCCCCGGAACCCGCCCTGGGGGTCCACCAAGAAGAAGGGCGACAGCTATGCGTATCGGTCCCGGGTCCAGGCTCTCTCCGCAGCCAAGCTCTACCTACAGCTCATGTACGGGGCCCGCCTGGAGCGGGACGTGGACCAGTTCGTATCCGGGCAGCAACCCCAGTTCAAGCCGGAGTGGTACACCAGGGAGGAGGCACACAAGATCTTCAGAGACACCGCCAACTGTAGCTACCCCTCCTGCCGGGCCATGACCAGGCTGGGGTACGACTGCATCCTGCGGTGCGCCGAACTGGTAAAGGTACAGAAAAACGACATAGACATGAACCGAAAAACCCTGGAGGTCAGGGCGGTCAAGCACTCCATCCCCAGAGAGGTAGGGTTCACCGAGAAGACCAAGGCCCTGCTGGAGCCGGTTATGGAGAGGCGAAAGACTGGGCACCTGTTCCTGACCTACGAGACCGAGGACAGGCCGGGCGTCAAGCCCTTCCAGCCGCAGTCATGGAGCAGGCACTTCAGGAGAGAGCACAACGCCAAGTTCCACAAGCTGTGCCGGCATTCGAGCATTATCCACAAGCTGCAGGAGGGATGGAGGTTCGGCGATGTCTACCTCCAGGCCAGGCACAGGCACCCCTCCATGACCGCCAAGTACGCGGAGTACGCAGCGGTAGAGGTCCCGGAATGGGCTCAGGAGACCCCTTTCTGAAGGCGGTAAGCCCTCGCCATTAGCGGTGAAGGAAAGGGGGAAGACAAAAACACAAAGCCTGAAAAAGGTGACCAGCCGCCAGTGAAGAGGAGAAAAAAACTTTCTGAATATTGAAATTATGATCATTTAACTTGGAAATGAGAAGCCCCCCAATCAGGGATCTTTATGATGAGAAAAAGGGTTGACCCAGCACCTATAGACAGCACAGGTATCTCCTATAAGAAACTGCCAAACCATCCCGATATCGATTAGGCAAATGAAAAACACTCAGTGCTACCGCTATCTACCGATTTCCTTACCACCGGGGAATGGAAGCAAGATTAAGATACTGCTCCCCCTAAACAAACTCCGGGGGGTTTTCTAGTTAACCTCTAACCATAGAAGAAGCTTTCCCGATCCTCTTCCGCTGTGAACAGATTTCGTGAAACAATATAAGATTGGCTATACTTCTGACCTTCTAGACATGCACAAACGATTCCTGCTCAACCTAGAAAAGGTACAAAATAGGCAGAGATAACGCTATTGCTAGGCGGGGCAAACAGTGAACACGTCAATCATTGCCGGGTATTGCCTGGGCAGGGCCCTAGTGTACTTCTTGATGGTCATCCATTTTCGGCCTTGGTCTGTATAGCATTAGATGGTTGGTGGACCCTATTATAAAGCATCCCAGTATGCATTTCGTTCCCGACCCCTTGACGGTAGTAAGAGACCACAAGATGGGGAGGAGACCTATTACCACACGTTTGGCTGGCGGAACTAGATCCTCGATCTTTTTACTGCCAGCTTCACGTCTTCCCCCCGTACTGTCTTTCTTCCCGCGTGTTGAGCCATCTTTTTAGCCCTGACCGCGACCAGGGCTCCGTGCTTCTCGAGCAGCTGTGCCAGGGCACGTGTGGCCGAGGCGCTGACACGCTGAGCATGAGCATTGTCTCTGATAATTCTCTCCACTGGGGCTAAAGGCAGTTCCCCCACAACATTCACCTACAGGGGCAGTTTCCCGGCCCCGTATTAAGGTGTTGCCCCTGACGGGAGTGCCCTGCCGATATGGTTTTCGACCGATCTCCGCCCGTGCAGGCGCGGGCCTTCACTCAGCTTGCGCCCGTTGAGCGAGTAGAAGCATTTTCAAGGGAGGGGGATAAGGCGGCATTGTCATTTATGGAAGGCAAGCCCCATGAAGGCAAATCCACGTTGGGTTAGGTTCTCCTTGGCAGCATTCGCCGTGATGGCTGCCGCAGTCCCTGGCTTTGCGATTCTCGATATCTACAATTTTGATTGGTATTACTTTGGAGGAACGGGGGGGGAGAGCTTCGCTGGCAACTTTACTGCCTATCATATTTGGTATGCTCAACTTAGTAGTTTTCTTTTCAGGCCCTCTTATGTTCGCACTTGGGATTCTAGAGGGATATCAGATTGTTCGTGGTCTTATGGATCCTTACAAGAATCCTAGCGAGTTCCCAGTGCCTCATACTACAGTAAGGTATGAGAATGACATAAGGGGAGAAATATGAAGTCTGTACGAAAGAAGGTTTATGGGAACCGAATAATAGTAATTACTGGTCAGAGTACTTCTTTGAATTGTGGCGGTATGGGAATGATACTCGGCTTCACTAGATCCTTGGAAAACTCCTTCCAAGAATCTAAGATTTTCCTTCTATCAAATAATTCTAAACTGGATCAAAGAAGATATGCCTTGGAGAATATTGAGATCGTGCAAAGATCTTGGGTAAGGGCAAAAGATAGAGATTTTCAGAAGTATCTCTATACTGTTATCTCCTTTCTCCTTATTGTAACTAGGGCTTTCCTTTACCGTTTGGCAGGAGTACTTCATCTTGAGAGTGAAAGAATCTTGGAGTCTACGCTCTCTGTTTATGTTCGGTCGAATGTTGTTGTCGATATCAATGGGGATTGTTGGTCTCGGCATTTCGATCATCGTTTTTTTCCCTGGTTATTGCCCTTGGTTTTACATGGGGTGGATTTAACTAGGAGCGGAGGTATTGGTTTGGCATTATATTATCGACCGGTGGTTCTGTTTTCCCTATTTTTGTTCACTGTGCTCCCCCAGTTGGGGGTCGCCAGGATTACTCCTGATTGTAGTGATCTCGGGGAGTTAGAGCGATTGGAATAAGGGCAGTACCATCCCAAACACTTGTAGCCTTCAAGAACAAGGCTCCCGATAGACGTCGGGGCCTCGCGTCAGACAATGCATCTACCCTGGCTCTCGGCCATTGATCTTTGGAGCAAGATGGATAAATGAAATTTAGGGAGGAGATTATCAGCCTGCTGCCAAAACCTATTTCACACCAACTACAATAGGACTAAAGGACATTGTGCATCCGTAGATACAAAAATGGGTTCCAAACTATTTCGATAACACAGGGACTGGAAAACCTAGAAAGAGCTTGGTCTAGATCTCATACCCAAATTCTGCGAGAAAATAGCATGATTCTAGGGCCTACCTCTCGATGATCACGCCGGGCCGTTCTCACCACATATCGCCGTCCATTGTTTAGTGCCTCTATTGGCTACTCCTCCTGTATCAATCCCTGTCTAGGAATGTTGGCGCGGATATGCCCGAATAATCATTCCTCATAACTTGCTGAAAGTCCTCCGTAGACATGGTGGACAACGTTCCAGACGCTATCTACTCACCGGTCTCGGAGTAGGTGACTACAACATTCAGCTTCTGGGCCACACATATGTTCAAGGAAGGATTCCTCCTGCCCTCCACCAGCCTTCCCTCGCCCCACTGGAAGGAGGGAACTTTCAATAACAGGATTAGAGCTCAATTATTGGTTGTTCAAGAACGTGGTTCAATCTCTTCATAGCATCAATCATCTCCTTCTGTACTCTGCACCACTCTCCGTCATCGTCTCCCTACATCAGTAATCTTCTTTCAAACCCTTGAAGCTTTTCTGTCCTCCATCTTGGCCCATGCAAGTCATCATGTGTAATTGGCTAAAGAACAGCAAAACACACCGCATTGCCGGAACCGCGGTACCGCGAAATAGTTATTAAAACCCCTAATTCAAAAACAGTCAACAAAATCCGTCCAAACCCCCAAAACCCGCTCATTCAAGCTCAAAAATTGAAATAAAAAAATCCAAAAAACATAACCTTGGATGTCCACCCGCTACAGCGAGGGAATCCCTACGGGCCGGCCCACTTGGTCAAGAATACATAACTAATCCTCTCTAGTCGTGGGGGGTCGGTAGCTGAAACCCCTTAGGAAACAAATCAGGCCCACGAATAGCAGGGGGAGTAAAAGTTCAGTAATCGGGAACCACAACGAGTTGGATCCAGCTGATTTAAGGGTAAGCCACTCCTGTTCTCTCTGATATTCCGCCGGGTATGCGGTGTGGTAGTACTCGGGCCACGGTGATGGTGCGGGGTATTGGCCGCCCAGGGTCAGTGAGTAGAGCTGTGTTTCCTGGTAGGTGTGTCCTCCTAGCTCGACTATCCACTCGGAGACGTTGTCACCGTCGATGTCGCCCCACCAGCCTCCGTTCTCCGCCCTCCTGTTCACTGCTACATTCTCGTTCATGTAGTATGCTTCCAGCCTCCCCGTGGCGCCATCGGTGACTATCGGGAAGGGGGCTAGCCAAAGCACCTCTAGCTCGCCGTCGCCGTCGATATCGGCTATCGTCTGGTAAGAGGACCAGTAGTTGGCGGTCGCTCCCCACGGTAGTTCCCCGCTCTGGCTCATCTCGGTGAAGTTAACCTCCCATATGACCTCCGGGGAATCCCCGCTTATGTTGAGGGCGAAACCGGCGTCACTGGACATCACCACCATATCCATACCGCCATCTCGGTCCAGATCCCCGACAGCCTGACAGAGCCTGATTGTGCCCTGCCTGGGGTGCCTCCATGACCACTCCTCCACGCCCTCATGGCTGATGCTGAAAACAGACGACATCGGCGGGCTGGTCCAGGCCAGCGCCTCGAACTCCCCGTCCCCGTCGATATCCGCTACAATCACATTGTTGAACTCCATGTTGGACCCTGTGTCGAACCTCCACCTCTCCAACCCGGACCCGGCATCAATGCAGTACACATTGTGGTCCTGGCAGGCCCAAACCACCTCGAACTCACCGTCCCGGTCGATATCACAGACAGTGGGATGACCACCGTTACCCGGCAAGGTCTGGAACGAGGTCCAAACCAGCTCGCCCTCATGGCTAACGCGGTGGATATAGCCATGGTTGGTGCTGAGAAAGAACTCAACGAAACCATCGCCATCAACATCCAAAGCCTGCGGGGCACCAAACATATCCGCCCGATCGGGTTCATCCCAGTACCACACAAGCTGTCCATCACCATTCAGAACATGAAGCCTTCCACCCCTACCAGCCAGACAGAGCTCATAGACACCGTCGGCATCAACGTCCACCAGGGACACCTTACCCGGGTTACCGGGAAGCCCAGGCATATCGGGAGGAGGATACATCCACTCCAGCCTGGAATCCGCATCGACACACCACAGCCTCTTGGTATCACCCCTCCCGTTACCGAACACCATCTCCATCACCCCGTCACCGTCCACATCCCAAACCGTCTGACATCCCCGGTGCCCCGGACCAACGATCGAGGAGGTAAGATCACTCATATTGACAATCCACTCAACACCGAGCAGAGGGACCTCCGGTTCCCTGAACTCGGTCGAGAAATTCACCCCAGCGCTAGCCTCAGTCCGACCATCAGAGACATATACCACCAACCGGTGAACCCCATCCGGCAAGACCAAGTCAATCTTCTTGTCCACCACAACAGGGCAGGCATCATTACCGATGTAGCTCTGCCTGGCATGGCCCTCCAGAATTATCTCGCCGTCGACCTCTACCCGCCAGTCAATCTCAATAGGTTCAACATCCACATCGTACACCCGGAAACAAACCGACCAGAGTCTAGCTAACTCCGCTCCCTGGTTCGGCTCGGTGATAACCAGGTACCGAGTCTCCCCCGGCACCCTGGACCCGGAGATGTTACCGGCAAGCGTGATACCGGCCCGCGGGTATCTAAGAGCAACCCGACTCATCTCCTGGAACTGATACCTCGGGAGCCTCCACACAGCCCACAGCCCGATACAGGAACGGGGGCTAAGGTTATACCTCCCATGCTTCCAGATCTTCTCTACAAGCCCATCGCATTCCATTTCACCAAATTGTTGGGACCATCGATGGTAGTAACAATCTCTCCACGGGCCGTCATCCACCTTAAACTCCATCAAACGCGGATCAATAACCATATAGCTATCCAGGTTGTTGCGGAGTCTCATCCAAACGATAACCTCCCTGAACCCCTCAACATCCCCAACGGCAACCAACTCCAGGGTCACCCCATTACTCGTGGCATCCACAGACATGTAGGAATGGTTGCCATGGAGTGGTTGTGAAGAACCTCCAGGATCAACGTCAAGGCTAGACACCAAGCTGAAGTTAAGCGGAAGAATTAGAAAAAGGAAAAATAGAGAATTGAATTTCGTCATCCTAATTCCACTGAACGAAGGATTGTTCCACATGAAAATCACATTTACCTAGGAGGCTCAGCTTTCTTATAGGTCCTTCAGTCATCGACGAAGAGTCCTCTGGTCGGCTGGTTATTGTCATCTATCTCCAAGTTGTAAATCTCTGTGTTCGAGTCCGGTCCATTCAGATGGGCTCTGCTGAGGAACCTGAATTTGTACTCAGCTGTGCCGAAATCGTAGTTGACTTGAAGCCACTCCGTAGATTCCGGGATACTACTTGTGGTAGTACTCCAGAGCTTGCTTCCCACGTTGACCCAGTGCCCATCTTGTTTCTCGTAGACGAAAAGCCACATCCTGAAATAAGCTTTGCTTGCCGTGTCCTGTTCTCTTCATAGTCTACTAGCACACCACACTTTGCGTACTCTCCACCGTCCAACTCGTTTTCGTCTGTATACCAATACGCTTCCCAACCATAATAGCCGCTTCCAGTTCCGCTGTCGAAATCGCCGTATCCTCCGTACATGTATCCATATATCCCAGCCCAATACGTGCACCCAGTTTCACAATCTCCTGAATCCACTTCGAAATGGTCGGCACTGTAACCAAATGAGGAAGTGTTGTCTATGTCTACTCTAGATATGGCCCAGACAATGGCAGCGCTGCCGATAACCAACATCACTGTCAAGATGGCTTCTCTTTTCATTTCTTTCACCCCCCTTTGGCCCATCTGGAGGCCATGAGGACAGGTCGAACAACACCCAGGGAACTGTACAGATCCCTCGGTCTGGGAGCTGCGGCCTTTCTCGGTCCACGTTGGCCTGGGTCCTCTTTCTCTCCTCCAGGTACCGTCTTAACGCCTGGCAGGCGTCCTGCCCAAAGAAAGCTCTGTACTCAACGCCCGACTTCTTTCTAGCTAGCTTAACCAGCAGCGGGGGGTCCTCCAGGCTACCTCTTACCGGGTCCTCCACCATGACGTCGCCGACGTTCAGATCCAGCAGATCTCCTATGCTCATACCGGACTGCCATAGGCAGAGGATGATGGCTTTGTCTCTGTTGGCTTTTGCATGGTCCACCAGCTCTCTGACTTGGTCTCGCCGAATATTCATCTTCCGGTTTCTCTGTCTTCTGGTCGCTTTCGGTAAGCTCAACTTTTTCTTGTCCACGGGGAGATCGTTGTAGTTCAAGAACTCCGTTATGCCCGAAAGGTACTTGTGACAGGTTTTAAGAGCGAAACCTTTTTCTCCATTCTTCTTCTCCGCCTGGCTGTGGAGGTAGTTGAAGAACCCCTTGAGGATGTTGACTTCAGGCCTTTGACGTTTCTCTATATCCTTTCTCCTGTCCTCGGCGACAACCCTTATCAGTCCCTCTCCCAAGATTTTGTGCCCTCGCTCCTTCTCCATGTAGCCCTGGAAAAGCTGGAACGCTCTCCGGTACGCTGTCCGCGTGGACTCATTCTTAGATTCAAGGAAGCTCTCAGTCCTGTTGTCCATGGTACCACACCCAACCTAAACACCCAAAGTAAAAATGTAACTAGTTAATGAACTAACTCGTATTCGACTTCGAACTCAGCCCCGTTATTCAAGGAGGAAACCGCCTCCTGGACCTGCCACACTGGCAGAATCTCGCTCCATTCGCCAGATCCATTCACTGGTCTCCACCTGGCGAAATCCATTACCGCCTGATTGGGTTGAGAACGGGATATCTTCCAGGAAGAATCGGGTTCAGTTATATGCAGAGGCTCATCGAGCACCTCCTCTGCCTCTCCATCCACCTGAAAATCCGGATTGACCAGAAATAGTCTCCCCTGACCACCGGCCAGGTCGAAGGTCGTGTTCCGTGGACGAGATAAAACCTCACCCGTGTGGGGAACCAGCTCCTGGACCTCATCCTCGAAATCCACATTCAGCCTCATAGTTTTCGAGTAATGCATATTTACCATGAAGCTTATGGTTGAATTTCCCAACCTTCGCCTATGAATTAGTAGATTTCGTAGAGGTGCTCCTGACACCCATTCAATGGAAGGGCCGGGGCTAAGAAACGGTTTTATTTTGGACGCCAGACTGCGTTCGGAGTTTTTAGTTTTTATCGCCCGGGCCAGCAGATCCTGGAGCTCGCCTGATTCCTCCCCCTCGATCAGATATGGTACCTCCCCAACCAGGATGATCTCACCACCCGATTCCGAGAGATCTTTGAGCAGCTCGAAGGTCGATCGCCTGATGCTTTTCATGGAGGGAATGACCACTACCCGGTATTTCTGGCGTCCCAGGACCAATTTCCCTCCACGAACCTCCCCATGCTTTTCAATGATGAACTCCTCACCGTACTCAAAATCTATCTGACTTCTAAGGAGATTCCAGGTCAGCTCTCTAAATTTCTCAAAGACATCCTCAACCCGATCCGGTCTGGATGGGCTATACTCGGCCCAGGCGCTTCCTATGGGATGGATGACTAGCACATCAACCAATCTATCTCCATGCGATAGGACGTAACTAAGCCTGGTGAAATAATCGGCTACCATGCGGTTATATTCCCACCAGGGCTGATGGGGAGATAGCGTGGGTGGATAGTCCCTCTTTCGAGCCCCCCTCAAGGAATATAAAGCCAGGTGTTGGCACAGAAAATTTACCCCCAGCGCGTATTGAAAGTTGCCTATCCATCTTCTATCATGAAAGTCCAGCGCCTGTCCAGAGGTGCCGTAGCTCTCGGATAGAACCCTTCTCTTGCCGAGCTGAGAGGAAACCGAGGCAACCTGCTTCTCTACCCAGGGATTATGTATGCCCTTTCCCAGGTGGTCTATTCCTGGCTGTTGCATGTATTCATAGTGTTGCATGGCACTCCCAATGCAGTGGATCTGGCCCAGAAGAGAATCCTCCCACTCGTAGTGCCCCGTATAGCTCAGTGACCGTTCCTCGCACCAATCATGGACCTGCTTGCTGAAAGCCTCCACGAAAAGCCGGGTCAATGTAGAGTAATAATCGTACCTTACCTTTCTGAATTCTCCTTCATCGAAAAATAGGCTTTCAATATGATCCGCTAAATTGTATCCGTGTTCCACCTCAAACCTATCAACCATGTCCTTTGCCCAGGGAATAACAAGTTTCCCGCTCTGGGAATGATGGGTGGCATACTGCGGCTCGTCGGTAAATATGCCCGGTACAGTTTCACCAAACTCGTTTCCCAGGTGAATCTCATATAGTTCGTGGGTTGACTCCAGGAAGCAACCAACTGCATCGGGGTTTAGTAGATTTGGGATATGTCCCATCGGCATGACCTTGGCGAAGAAATCGAAGGATTGCATCTCCCCGTCGATCTCCATCTCCCTCCTTGCCAGGGTATTCAGCGGAGGCCTGGAATCCCGTGATGGCCTGCAATATAGAAGCATGCTCCTGAATTCCGGGGCGAGCTTGGTGACTTGTCCTCCACCCTTTCCGCTGGGCCAACCATCCTCATCATATATCCAGAACCTGCCTCCGATCTCCTCGAACTTCCGAACGCAGGATTTGACTAGATTGAACCAACGGTTGCTCAAATAGGGGGTCACTAGTCCCGTCCGGGCATGGAAGAAGAATCCACCCCACCCCTGACAATGGAATTCCTCTATGAACTCCAGGAGCCTTTCCTCCTCTAGCTGATCATTGACTGAAAAGAAGGGAGCGGGACGGTATTGGACAGGTGGTTCCTTGAATCGGTCTAGATTCACCAAACATCCTCCTCCTCTCGCCACATCTCCGGTGTTGATAAATGCGCATGTGACCGTGCCCTTTATCAATCTGGTAACCTGCCGTAAGACATGGATTTCGCTAACCCCTTCAGGGATGCTGAGGGAGCCTGGTTTAAGGGAAACGTCCACACCCACACCACTGAATCGGATGGTCACCTCTCTCCCCGGGAAGTGGCTGACTTCTACCGGGAGAGCGGATACGATTTCCTGGTTTTAACCGACCACGAGAGGGCAAGCAATCCAAGCCCCCTGTCAAGAGATGAATTCCTGGTGTTCACCGGTCTTGAAACATCGCCGCTGGAAGAGGATCACCACATAGTGGGCATAGGAATCAAGGAAATAGGGCCTTTCTCCAGGAAGAATACCGTGCAGGAGAGCATAGATGCTCTGAGAGATATGGATGCATATGTCTTTCTCGCTCACCCTTACTGGTCAGCGCTCACCGAGAAGGATGTACTGGGACTAGGAGGTATCGATGGCCTCGAGCTTTATAACACGGGGTGCGAAGTCGAGAAGGGAAGGGGATTTTCCACAGTTCACTGGGACAACCTTCTGTCCGCCGGCATGAGGCTAAGCGGGCTGGCAGTAGATGATGCCCACAGGTATACCAATGACGCACCCGGTGGATGGATCTGGGTAAAGTCAGCGAAACTAACGGAAACCGCCATCCTGGAAGCCATCCGCAATGGGTTCTTCTACGCCTCCACGGGACCGAGAATACTCGATGTGGATATCAGGGAGGGCACCGTGAGCGTGCTCACCAGTCCATGCGAGGTTATAACCTTTCATAGCAAGGGGCCAACGGGAAGCAGCAACACCCGGGTGGGCGAGGGAATGCTGCATCATGCCCAGCACAAGTTGCGGCCAGAAAACGAGTACATTCGTATAGAGTGCGTTGATGGCGGGGGAAGACGCGCCTGGACCAACCCGATCTATACCGATAAATTCGGGAAATGACATCCATAGAGGCTCATAATCTGTTGACCAGTACAATAACCAAGGACCGTGCCAGTGCTGACCTTGCTGAATTCAATCGGCACTATCCAGCTTTTCTATGATATCTCGGGCCCTATTCTCGGCCTCGGATACCGTGTCATGGTCGCATAGAATTCCATACAGCTCGGGCCGTCTGCTTGCTTTCACCGCAATCGATCTCTCGCATAGCTTGGCAAAATGGAAGTTGGATATCCTTTTCCTGTCCAGGTCTACCTCCCGTGTAACTACCTCAACCTGCCGAGACGCCTCAGCAAGTATCATTCCATCTGGTCCCATAATCCCGCTACGGCCTAGCATCATTCCCGGACGCCAGGGCTCCTCGTCGCCCACCCCGTAGGATGCGGAAATCAGGTACGTACCTGTGTCTATGGCCCTGGAACGGTATCGGGCTTCCCAGTCTATCTCTCCCCAGCTGGATTGCACGTGGGGGAAGAGGATGATCTCAGCACCCTTAAGCATTAGACAAAGAGGGACTTCTGGGTACTCTATGTCCATGCATATCATTATCCCCATCGTCCCGAAGTCCAGCTCGAATACCGGAATCTCGTCCCCAGGAACGATTCCCGCCTCCGCTTCCGGCGCAGGGAGGTGGGTCTTGTAGTATGTACCGAGGTGGTCTCCCTGTCTGTTCATGATCAGAGCTGCGTTCCTGAGCCTGCCATTGACTTTGATTATTGCCGGGGCGACGATATTCATGGAATACTCATCCGCGATATCCGAAATAGAATCGACGAAAGGACCGGGAACTGGATCAGCGTATTCGGTCAACATGTCCTTCTTGAAGGGCAACCCTCTTAGATTGGCCATCTCCCCGAATACCGCTAAATCCGATTCCCTTTCACCGGCAATGATCAAGTTCTCCTTAATCGATTCCAAATTCTCCCGCTTCTTCTCATGTGGAGTGCTCCCCTCGTTTTTTTGGGGGAGCTGGAGAGTACTCAGCCTTACTTTTCTAGACATTGAACCACCCATTTAAGGTTTGACTATTGATCTGATCACTTCATCAGGATTATCTATCGAAAACTTGATGGCTTTCTCCACATCCTCCAATGGGTAATGTCCCGATATCAAGGATCGCATGTCAACCAGCTTACGTTGCATTAGATTGATTGAGGTCGGGAAGTCCCTGCAAAAGCCGAGAATCCCTAGAAGGTCCATCTCCTGAAGGGTTATCTTGGAGAGATTGATCTCGTCCAGATCATTTCCAGTGAACCCTATGGGCATTATAGTGGCTCCACTACAGGCCAGGTCGACCATCTGTCGAATCGTCTCTGGTCTTCCCACGGCCTCCATGACAAATGGTGCCATCTCCCCGTCAGTCAGATCGCTCACCGCTTCCACGGTGTCTTCTCTAGATGCGTTAACCGTGTAATCGGCGCCGAGCTTGCTGGCTAATTGGAGTTTCGAATCCACCAGATCAGCGATTAGTACCTCTGCACCCGATGCCTTGGCCACCTGAAGCACCATTAGGCCAATGGCGCCGGCACCAAGGATGACCACGAAATCACCGACCCCTATTTCGCACCTGTTTATCGCATGGACCCCCACGGAAAGGGGCTCGGTGAGAGCCGCTTCATCAAAGCTAACTTCCTCCGGTTTGGTGTATATGTGATTCGCATTGGCCAGGGTGTACTGGGCGAAGGAGCCATCAACATTATGCCCGATCACCTTTACCTCATTGCAGACATTGTATCTCCCCTTTCGGCAGCCCGGGCAGGTACCGCAATAGTCGAAAAAGGTCTCCACGATTACTTCATCCCCCGGTTTCCAGCGATCGATCCCCGGCCCCACCTTTCTTACCGTGCCCGCGCATTCGTGGCCCATTATCCTGGGAGGCTCGATCATGGGATGTTTATCCAGATACCCCGACACGTCCGAGCGACAAATGGCAGTCGCTGCAACCTCTACCAGTACCTGTTCCTTTTTGGGCTCAGGTATCTCGACCTCCTTGACCTCTAGCTTCTTGGGGGCGGTCAATACGACCGCCTTCATAGTCTTCTTCACCCTGACCACCTCTGACATTTGCTCCCCATTGGAAGAAAAATCTGTTGCAACCGGAGACCGGTAACTCAACCCATGACTATCGCCCCAAACATGGATCAAAGCTTTCAACCTCCCTTCCTTCCCACTCCCGGTGAACAGCTTGCTACCCACCATAAAGTTGGGAAAACATCGGGTCACTAGACTAATTGTGGGAGGCAACCCCTTCAGCGGTAACTCCCATTTCAGCAAGGAACGCGACATCGAGATGAGAAATTACTACACTATGGAAAGGATAAAGGAGACCCTAAGGCAATGCGAAAAGGCGGGAATCAATACCTGGCAGGCGCGGGGGGATAACTTCATCACTCGAGTTCTAAACGAGTACCGCCTTGAAGGCGGGAAGATCCAGTGGATTGCCCAGACCGCCTCCGAGCGTCGAGACGTGATTGCCAATATTCATCAGTTGGCAGAATACGACCCCATTGCCATCTATAACCAGGGGAGAAGGACCGATTATCTGTATCTGGAGGGCAGGATCGAGGAGGTATTCGAGCATGTGGACGAGATCAAAAGCCTGGGCATAACGGCCGGAATAGGGTCCCACATGCCAGAGGTGATCGCCCACTGCGAGGAGGCGGGGGTGGACCCCGACTTCTACATGCTTTCCCTCTACAATCTAACCGAAAAGGACGAGGGATACGACCACGAGGACCGAGTCAAGGCCTGCGAGATGATCAGGAAGATCAAGCGTCCATTCATCGCCTTTAAGATCATGGCTGCCGGGCGTAACGAGCCTAGAGAGGCATTCGAATTTGCCCTCAGGAACATCAAGCCAACCGATGCGGTTGATGTGGGAATGTATACCAAGCACCAGCCGGATCAGGTTTATGAGAACGTGAAGATCGTCAATTCCATCCTGGCCTGATCTTCCAGAAAGTCAGCTGAATACCATCTTCACGCGACATCCGTCGGGATAACCCGGTCTCAACAAATAATGTCCTTTGGGCGTTGGGACCTTTTTCCCGTCAACGGTTACCGTCAAGCTGGTTCCTCCTCTCCACTTTATGTCCAGAAAGAAGTTCTTGCCTGCATAGGAAAGAGGAGCCGTGGTGTCCAAATTTTTCATTCCGGTCAATCGGCAGGGCTTGATCCGCAGGCCCCCGGCGATTGGCTGCAGGCCTAAAACTCCCTCCGTTAATGGTGTTATTAGCGAGCCATAATTTCCTATCTCCGGAGACCACTTCCCATCGTGTGTCCAATCCATGAAGATGCTGTTGTGGATGGTTCCTTCTCGCCTCTCAAATCCCATGATGGCCCTATACATCCCGCTGGCCTGGCCAACGTATCCTGATCTTAGCCTGGCCACGGCTGCGTGGGCTCCCAGGGTCAGCCACACATCACCGTTGGTTATGCTCTGGCCGTAGTTTTCCCTCCGGGCGTTTTTCCGGGGAAGATGATTCGTTAGGACGGGTAATGGGCTCTCTATCTCGGGATTGGCTTCCAGGTAATGCCATATCCGCTCCGACTGGTTTCTCGACGGAATACCCAGTAGCAGTGCCATGTAGTTTGCTGTGGACTCGAAATAATCATGGCCGTATACTCTTTGGCCCCGGGCATCATTTCCGTGCAGGAAGTATCCCCTCCCGGAATCCCAAAAACCCCCTTCCTCCGCCGGTAGGAGAAATGCGGATTTGATCTCCTTCTCCGCCTGGCGGTATCTCTTCTCCTTTCCCGTTCTTCCAAATATGGATTCGACCTCGGCCAATTGTCTGAGGCACTGAATCATACACACGTTATTGTTGGAGTTATCTGCATGCCAGTCCGTATTCTCAGTCCAATCCCCCTCAATTCCCGACTCGATCAGGTTTGGGTTATACTCCCCTCTCAGGTTGTCAAGGATATAATCCGTGCTCTTTTCGATTGTTTGAAGCTTATCCTGTGATAACCAGGACCTGTCCCGGGTGTAAAGGAAGAACTCCAGTGCCATCTTTGCCCAGCAGATAATATTGTCCAGGCAATAATCCTCACCATGGACCCCTGAATAGGTCCTGTAGTAGACATTTTCCCGCCCCTCACGATATCCAATCCTTCCATCGCTATCTATGGGTACCGAATGAGGCAGTAGACCGGTTCCTGGCTCAGGTCGTGAAAGGCCCTCGTCAAGCGTATCTCGAACGATATCATGCACATCGCTCCCCACAAGAGGGGTAAGATCATGAATGCCACACCAGGTATTCCAACCCCAGATGCCCACTGGCCGTGTGTTCCCATCCTTGTCGGTGTACAATTCACAGAATCGTCCTTCATGGGTCAGCTGGTTAATGAAAACCCTATCTATACGCTCCTGGATATCGTCAAGCCAGTTCAACTCCGTTTTCAGGAAATTTGGCATAGAAAACTTCTACCGACTAGTGGTTGTAAATCTCTTATCCCCTCAGCCGGAGGGTGTTTAGCGGTTTGAAATCAGGCTGCCCGAAACCAGATAAAAAGCTGCCAATGCCGCAAATAGAATAGGCCGGATACGGGCCGGTATCTCCGGGACCTGGCTCTCGAGTTCCTCTATTCTGTCTCGCAGGTCCTTTATCATATCCAGGAGATACTGGTTAGACCTAGTTAGTTGCTGGTTCTTCATCAGAAGCTGGCTAATCGTCTGGTTCATTCTCAACAATTTTTCCTGCAGGAACTGGTTTGATTCCTGGCATGATTGAAGCATCTCCTCCAGGTCGGCCTTATCCGAGGAAAGGGATTGTATCTGGTCAATCAACTCCTGCCTGTCCTCCTCAAGTCCCTCTATCGTATCCAGGAGTTCCGCTCTCTCATCCTGAAGGTCCTGAATGATTTGTGAGAGGACGGCCTTTTCATCCTCACAGCTCTCCAGGGCATGGTTCAGGTCATCTATGGTGGAATTCAAATCGAATATCTGTTGCCTTAACTCCTCCACAAGGCCCCTTAGTCTCTCCAGTTCCCTTTCACACCAGGACTTGGTGATCGTGAAATTGAAGGTGGCGGGGGAAGGATCGAGCAATCCCCTGTTATCCATGGCCCTAACCTGGAAGACGTGGTCCCCCGAGGAAAGGTTCAGATAATCCAGGTTCTGTGACGTGGTCTGGGTCCAGTTACCATAATCGAGCCTGAATTCATATAGAGTGACTGATCCATCCATATCATTGCCCGACCAGGCGAAGAAAACGTCTCTAACACTTGTGGTCTGATTTGGATGCTGGGTAATATTCGTCTCCGGTGGGCTATTGATAATGACCACGAACTCCTTGTAGGCGGGAGAAGGGTCAAAGAGACCATCGTCATCCCTGGACTTTACCTCAAACCTGTGTGTTCCGTTCGAGAGTCCGGTATAGAGCCTGCTGGTATTTTCAGTCTCTTGCCAGGGACCGGAATCCATACGGTAGCTGTAGCCAATTACCTTGCCGTCCAGATCCGAACCCGTCCACTTGAAGAGAACGGTTTCATTATCGGTAACCGCCGGCGGAGGCTCGACCAGCCAGGTGTCCGGCCTGATAGCCGCATATAATGGGTAGATACTGAATGATGCAGAGTGCTCATAGGACCCCATGGATATTTGAACCCTGTATGGATGGGTGTAGTTCGCCGGGAAGGTTGAATTATCGGCCTCCACCACGCAATGGGTGGCCCACCTGCCCTCTCCGACGTAATATATTGGCGTGTTACGGGTAATGATTGTGCTCCCGTTTGTATTGTTCCACCTCACCAGGGCCTGTGTTTCTCCGGTGCTGTTCCCTGAAGGCTTCACCACCAGGCTGGCATTGAGATGGGTTGTCGGTATCGGGGTATCGAAGAAGAATGGGGAATACCTGCCCAGCTGATCGGATACTGAAACTGGCCAGGATGTTCCCTCCGGCACCTGGAAGAACATCCAGGGAACATTTGGGTTCCCGTCAGGATATGTCCAGTTGGAACCTCCCTCAAGGGTTCCGGTGATATTGACCCTCACCTGGTATAAGCCTGGTTTGCCCTCTGGGTCAAAGGTAGCTATGAAAAGATGATAGGTATAATCTCCTGCCTCCGATTCTGAAGATACGGCCATCCGGGTGGTCCATACCGGAGATGAACCGGGATAGAGATGCCCAGTGGAGTTGAACCCATTGCTGGAACTCACATTTCGATAGGCAATGAAGGTGGCGTTTACCTCATCGCTGGGGTCGGTGCTGGATATCACGTAAGCGATATTTACAGCCGAATGGCGATATGAAAGATTCAAGCGGTTGGGACCGGTATCGTTGTACATTCCCCACGTTTCCCTTGGCTTTCCGCCTTCCTTTATCCACAACATCTCGGGTTGCAGGTAATCTGGAGGGGCTGGCGGGAGAGCCCAGACCGAGCATTGCAAGGATATCAATATAAGAAGGACTAGTATCGTGGCCGTGGAAATTCTCCGCTTGAACACCTTTACCCCAAGGATAATTGTTATCTAGGACTTAAAATCCTATTCTATACCCGGTTGAATTTTCGTCAAATGTTTGGAATAAAGGCGGATTTCTGGCATTATTCCCTAGCAGATATCACTTCACTCTTTTATACTCGGTTCTTCCCATGTAAAACAGCTTTGCATATATCCAGAAGTGAGGATCCTCCTCCTCAAACTCAAAATCCAGTACCTGTCGCCCTTTTGGAGGAAGCTCGAAAGAATTAACCGATGGTGACATCTTAACCATGGAGTAATCCCCAACTTCACTCTCTGACCAGGTCTCCAGTGGGGTTATCAGGGCAATCCCTCCCGAGACCCGCTCATTATAGGGGTTCTCAAGTTTCACCGATAGACCGTCTTTCCGGAGATAGGTTTGCCACTTGATGGATTTCTCGACTTGTTCATGGAGAACATCCTGATATACCGCCCCGCCGCCGCCGTATCTGATCTTGCTCTTCTCCCCTATCTCCATCACATCCTCATACTCCTGCCCCCCGTGCTTGAGTCGCACTCGAAGAAGACCCGTTCTCCTGTTTCCTGAGAAGGAAAATGCAAAATCATAGGTCTTACAGCTCCTGGAAGGTACTTGATAGGATATCTCTCCCGGTTCAAGCGTCCACCCCTCAGGGGCCTCGAGCACCGCCTTACCTGATACATCCCGATCAACGTAGTTATTCATGATGCTTACCGAAAGGGAGTTAACGGTCGTGCCTCTTCCCCCCGCCTCGGTTACGGGTGTTCCCTGTATGGACACCGTCACCGGCTGATAGCCAATTGGAGCTGGGCCCAGGTTCTGTTCCCAGTATTTGGAGTATACAGGCTGGACTATTTCCATTGGTTTAGGCTCAATTGCATTATCCTGATTCGGTTCCAGATCCGGATAGAGTGCAAATGTCTGGATAGAGAAGGGCCCAATTTCCGTCGAGAAGCTGCCCTGGTCCTCAACTTCCATTTCAGATTCTGGATTCTCCATCAGGTCGGCTTTTTGCACGGATTTCAATGGAAAAGAAGCCCGGAAATGGGATTTGATTGGTCTCCCTTCGGCTTCATATACCCTGATAACCAAACCTTCGCTGGCATCCGATACCCCGGATTTGAAGCTAGCCACCGGGTTTCCAAGGGGCTTCATCGCGGTCATCACCAAGCTGTCCCCGGAGATGCTAAGGAAGGAATGATTGGTGTCCAGACTCCCATCATGCTTGCCGGTGGCCCTGCAGATCATAGGAGAGTTGAACTCCCATCCCTTGCGGTAGGATTTGGCCTCCCTCCAATTCCCGGCATGGGGATATAGAGCATAGTGGAAGATGTGATCCTTTCTCTCGGGAACGAACTTCTCATCCAGGTGCTTACGTGACCATTCAGCCGTGTGTTTTAGGAATAGAGTCATGGTTCCATCTGGTTCAACCGTATTGGCCATGTTCCCGTTATTGAGAACGCTTAGGCCATAATCCTCAACCTGGCAATCGCTCAACCTATTTGCGTGTCGAGGAATTATGATATCTCCAGTTCGTAATCCCTCGATTAGGAAATCCACCGCGTACTTCAGGCCCTTTTCATCCCTTCCCATTATCACCAGGACCGGCATAGGTTCCCAGCCATCCGGCAAGTCGGAATCCGGCACTACAAGGAAGTCAAAACCCAACCTCTCCACCCGGCCTAGGAACCCTTCCTTCACGGAGTCCTGTAGGTGGCCGAGCAGCGAATTCGAATAGGAATTGTCTCCCCCGATTCCAATTGATATTCTGAAGTTACAGTTGGCAAGGTCTCCGTCCCTTTCGTTTGCTTGGGTGGAATCCGTAGAGGATAATTCCCCACGCCGGGGACTGTCATTGTCATCGAACCATGGGGTGGTCAAGACCCCACGCCTGGTCAGCTCGCGCTGTATATCGATGGCAAGGGGTCTTACTTGCTCGTCATGCGGGAATATAATTCCCACTGAACCGAGATTCATGGCGGCTACCGTATTTACGTCGTTATCAACAAACCGTATCTTGGTTGTGGAACCGTAATCGAAGAAATTCTGCGACGAATGAACGGAGCAATCCGAATATGCGTCCCCCCGCCAGGTCCGGTAATCGAACTTTCTTCTACCCTTATGTTTGGTTATCGAGCCGAATCTTTCCTCGTAGGTGGGAGATCCACCCTCTATATCCGGGGGAAACACGGCGCAGAAGAGGTCGTCCTCTCCCTCGTAGCCCATTATCTTGGTTGTGAGATCTATCCTCTTCACACCATCTCTGAGTTTAATTTCACGAACGAGGTCCACTCCTTCCCGGAGGCTGTTTCGTATCTCCATCTTTCGCGTGGGCCCCGAAGCCTGGACGGAAATGTCTGCCGGGAAGTCCCCGGAGAACATCCTTTCCCCGGTGGTGAAAAATTCCCAGGAAGGCTCGTGTCGATCGTGTTCTTCCTTGAGGACTGCTATCTCGTTCATGAGAAGCTGATTCTCTTTTCGGACGATCTCCTTTTCCGCATCTTTATCCTTAATGCTGCATATCCCGCCTCCCCTTTGAGGATCGACCTCTACGATATAGAAATCATTCTCGATGGTGAAGCATTGTTCTCGCTGGACCCAACACGGAAGATCGATATCCTCAACCGGCTTGACTATATAGGTCTCAAAACCAACCGAAGGAACATCTCGGGCTGTGAACTCTATCCTGGCGGAGATGATTCCTCCCTCTTCCTCTTTTTTATCCAGTATACAGAAGGGGATTCCCACGCCCTCGGAATCCAGCAGTTCAAAGGATTTAACCGGCTGGTCGAAGTTCAGGTCTACTCTAGCCACGTCGGTCCGGTTCCAATTCAGGGTGTTAAACACCAAAACGGGAATTCCATCTATATCCCTGGTATCGACCTTCTGGCATATTGATTCCAGTGCCGAATCATTCACCTCACCCGATAGGTCCAGAGCCTCCCGATACCCCTGCATCATATCCAGATAGGAGATGTCACAGGAGGTTCCGGTTATTGCGTCATGATGCGAATTGAAAAGCAGCTGTCTCCACACCTTGTCGATTCTCAAATCAGGGTATTGATTCCCTAGCAGGGAGGACAGGGTAGACAATAGCTCTCCATTGTAGGCCGACATCTCACCCAGTCTGTTGGCAATCTTGAGTTCAATTCTAGATTGTGAGGTTCCTATGTGATACTGGGTCGCATCCCTGGATGTGTACGGGATATCCGAGGCGGAAGGCGATTTCTGGATTTGGTGGAAAAATTCCGTTGGATTAGCGATCTCAATGCTAGGTAACAGGGATTTTAGCTCCGAGCACCTGCCAAGACTCCAAGCCGTTGGCGGCTTGAAATCGGTTGAATCCATCCTCAGGTCAACTTCGTGGCCCAGCGACCGCATCTCCTCGAATCTGGTATAGGCACGTTGCCTCATCTCATCGAAACTGCCGGTGGTGAAGCTGTAATCAACCCGCCTGTGCAGGAGATCCGTGCCGTCCAGCGAAATATAACGAAAAACGGGAGGGAAACCCTTCACGCTCTTGGACCATACAACCCCCTGGTTACCGGATTTTGACAGGATCTGGGAAAGCTGGGGTATATGTCCGAATACGTCCCATGCGTGATAGGTCGTGGGAATGACTCCGAACTGCGATCTGGCGAAAAGCCTGCCGTACAGAATATTCCTTATTATCTGCTCGCCGGACACGTTTTTCTCGTTGGGCTGGCAGTAGGACCCGCCGGGTATTACCCTCTCCGCCTGGGCGAGGTTTATAAGGTAATCCCTATCGTTGGGATAAAAATCCAGATAGGGCTTGAGGTAATCCAACTCGTGGAATATCACCTTGAAATCGGGATCCGAACGGCAGAATTGGAGATACTGACTGACATTACTGAGAGAGATGTCGTTGTACATGGATTGGGTATGGGTCCAGACGGGGTCGCAGTGAAATCCAGCCCCCACGAAAATTCTCTCATTTTTGGAGGGTGGATCAATTCCCTCTGCGCGTGATTCGACTTCAATTTCATCCATTAGTTTCAGGGCAAGGTCGAGGTTTCCTCCCTCTTCCCGGTTAACCGGGACTCCTTGTCTTACTAGCCTTGTTTCACCAGCCTTTAGAATACCGGCGCTGTATTCGGCTACGGGCTCTCCCTCAACTAAAATTTCTGTTGATGAACCGGTCAAGTCGGAGGATGTCAGGTTAGCCAAAGCATATTCGATCTCGATCTGTGGATTCTCGGCCGTGCCCCTGTAAAAACCGGTGAATCTTGGACGGGTTAGTGCCAGATCCCCGCGATCCGTCAAAAAGGCCGGGGAAAAAGATAGCTTGGCCCCCCAATTGGTCCTTCTTTGAACCGCTCCGACCACCTTTACCATAATTAAATTACTACATTTCACTAGCCGAATGGGGACGAGTGCCGAACTGGGCGAGACCATCTGCCCATTTACGATTAATGCTCCCGCCATATCCGCTCGGAAGTCGCAGATAAGGAGGCGATCATCCTCGCTATCAATATAGGCCGCTGCATAGACCAGGCCATGGTCCTTTCCCTCGAATTCCGAATCAAAAATCAAGCTCGTGGACCCTACCTCTTTATAGCTCCAGCTTACCTGCCCGCTGGGAACCGAATCGGAGTGGTGAGTCATACCCCTTGAGGGCTTTATATCCAGCTCCCCACCTAGCGGGTCCCCCTCAGGAACCTCGAGCCTTCCCATATGTCGAAGTGTGCTAAGCCTATCCGCGTTCTCTGAAATGAAGGGCCCACATATCAGCCACCTGCTCACAAAACCGTGACCGGCAACCTCGTTAGCATCATTGGATGGGTAGATGTCTTGGGACATGAAAATTGCCACCTGTAATTCAAACCAGCCCACCCCGGCATAATAAGTGTTCCACTCATCAAATCGGAGAGGCCAACATTTTTACCGGTGCCGCTAGGCTCTGTAATCGATAAAATGATCAACCTGGGAATATGCGGTACTAACAACTCGCATTCGGTTGTTTTCTCGCGTCTGGCAAACTCAGAGGAACTTCCGCCGGAGGAGCGGGTGGAGGGAGCTAGGTGTATCGCCTTTTTCGCCTACGACGAGGAAAATGTGGAAGATCTGAAAAAACTGGGATTGAAGCAGGTTGAACGAAAGGAGGACCTGATACATCTGGTGGATGGCGTGCTCTGCGTTACCCGGGATGGGACCAAGCATCTGGAGGAGGCCATACCCTTCCTGGAGGTCGGAATACCTACATTCGTTGACAAGCCCTTGGCGGTGAGCACCGATGATGCAAAAAGCATCGTGGATAAGGCGCGTGAAACTGGCACCCCCCTGATGTCCTGCTCGGCGCTACGTTTCGCCCCCGAGATAACCAATAGTCAGGAGAAGCTGGAGGAGATATCACCCCTTCACGTGGGGACGGTAACGGGAATGGGAAAAACGATCTTCTACGGGGTACACGCAGCTGAGATGATGAGCACCGTTTTTGGCTCCGGAGTGGAGTACGTGTTCAACTCGCAGACCAAGGGACATGACATGGCCTTGGTCCACTACCGGGATGGCAAGACCATCTCCCTCCAGATATTGAGGGACTCCGAGGTCGGCTTCAGGGTCATTGCCCACGGGGAGGGTGGACGCCTGGATATGCCGGTCGAAAGCCGCCTATACTACCCCGAAACTCTCAAGCAGATAATCAGGTTTATGGAAACTGGAAAGACACCGATCCCACTTGACCACACCCTAGAGATCATCTCTTGCCTCAATGCACTGGGTGAGAGCGCAGATAGTGGAAGTAAGGTTTACCTCAATAGCGTTAGGTAGGGAAGTGTTCGATTGGATATCTTGAGATTGGCCCTAATTGGGGCAGGAGCCATGGCCAACTCCGTTCATTACCCCTCACTTGAGGAGTTGCCAGGCGTGGAATTATCGGCCCTCTGCGACCTGGTCGAGGAGAAACTGAACAGGACTGGCGAGAGATTCGGTATAGAGGATAGATACACCGACTATGAGAAGATGCTGGAGGAGGTCAAACCAGATGCGGTATACGTGATTACGCCTCCCCATCAGCTTTTTGATATCGCCATTAACTGCCTTTCACGGGGACTGGACCTCTTTACCGAAAAACCTCCCGGAGTGACCACCTTTCAATGTAGAAGACTGGCCATGAAGGCGGAGGAGAACGAATGTCTAACCATGGTGGGGTTTAATAGGAGGTATATACCTCTCCTGGATCAAGTTGTGAACAGGGCCAGGTCAAGGGGACCGATCCTACACGCAGTGGCCACCTTCTACAAGAACATGATCGGTTCTCCACCGTATTATAATGGATCAGTTGACATGTTGACCTGTGACATGATACACGCGGTGGATGCCTTGCGCTGGTTCTGTGGCGAGCCAACGAAGGTTAAGAGCACCTTAAAATGTCTGAATGCTGATTACCAAAACGCGTTTAATGCATTGATGGAGTTCGAGTCCGGGGGCACCGGGGTTCTAATGAGCAACTGGTCGGTGGGTAGCCGGATACATAGGTTTGAAGTACACAGTAAGGGCTTTTCGGCGACCATAAATCCCAATACGGAGGCTGAGATATTTGATGGGTCAAGGGAAGCCATTCATATAAGCACCGAGGAAGCCGCGGGGTCTGATCTATATCACAAATTCTACGGCTTCTTCGGTGAGAATGCCCACTTCATCGAATCGTTGAGGGAAAATAAGATGCCGATGACCAATCTCAAGGACGCGACCAGGACAATGGAGCTCGTGGATAGAATCCGTCATTCACAGCTCTGAATACCTACCGACCCAGGATAGCCAATAAGTGCAAAGAACTATCCAATCATTTCGTCCAGTGTTAAAAAATAGCCATTAATGATACCGGTTATGGAACAAAAGGGTGAACCAATCAATCTACTGAAATGGCGCACTGTGGTGGCCGTGATGGCCACCCTTATTCTCTGCATTCCCTGGTATTGGGCGCAAACGAACCATCCAGGAAAGAGGACCGTTTATGGAAAGGTCACCAGGGTCATTGACGGAGACACACTCGATGTTTCCGGGGTGGGCAGGGTCAGGCTGGTCGGGGTAAACACCCCCGAGGAGCACGAAGAGGGCTATCTAGAGGCAACCGACTTTCTCCGGTCCATATGCCTGGGAAAGACCGTGAGCATAGATATCGACGATGAGAATAGTAGAGACCATTTCGGCAGAATACTTGCCGTCGTCTACCGGGAGGGGAGGAACATTAACGCCGAGATACTGAAATCAGGCCATGGAGAAATACTATATCTCCCCCCCTCGGAATTCGACCCCTTTGAATGGATCTGAATAGTTGAGCCTATTCCTTGAGTTCGTTGAGTCTTCCCTTTATCTGCTCAATCTGGGTTTGAAGCGACTTAAGGTAGTTTTCCAGCTGCTCTATTTCCTCCTCCTTATTGGAGGGCGTTTGTGGGGTTGGTTGGGGAGTACCCACTCCAGCACCCATGCCGGAGCCCATTCCAGGCTGCATTCTTCTGCCCATACCGGCACCCATACCTCGGCCCATACCTCGGACCATACCGGCGCCACCCACTCCCGCGTGTGCTGAAGCGGTAGCCTGTCCTGCATTCTGTAGCTGTCCCTCGTTGAACATATCTATTGCCTGCTTCACAGTTCCCGAAGCACCCACCAATATGTCTAACCCGGCCGCGGAGAGAGTAGCATAGGCATTTGGACCAACGTTTCCGGTGATAACAGCCTCGACACCCTTTGAAGCAACGTTCTGAGCGGCGGATATACCAGCGCCACCCATCGCCTGTGCGGCCTCATTCTTAATCGACTCGAATTCAAGGCTCTCAGAATCGGCGATAACGAAAGCCGGACATCTACCAAATCTCGGATCAACCTGGGAATCAAGGCCAGGTCCAGTTGAACTTACACATACTTTCAAATCAAAACCTCCCACATGTTTGCATTAGCACATAAATCGGAGCTGAATAAAATAGTTTCCGTGTCTATGGTCTCTTGAAATGGATAGTACCTTAAGGATTTGAATACCAATTCACAATAAAACCCAACATCGACATCCATTGAATGACTACCCCAACGGAATTCCAAAAACTAAAGAAACATTAGAACCAAACACTCCTTATGGAAAAGCGGCTTCTAATAGTATCCCTTCTATTCATCTTATTCCTCCTCCCCCTCACCGCGGTTCAGGGTAACAGTCCGGCTGGTAACTGGTCCGAATTACCTCCATATCTTTTCGCTTGGTACACGGGACGAAATGGATGGCGCCAGGGCGAGTTCCCCCAGGATAGGTTTCCGGGAATGAACCTTATCTATTCCTCCTGGTCATTACATCACGCCGATCTGGAAACGATAATCGAAGTATCCAAGAATATGAGCATTGCAGCCAAAAAGAAGGGAGCAGTATTAGTCATTGGCCTTTACTGGTCAAGGAAACTTGATATCAATTTTCAAGAACTGTTCACTACGGAAAGCGAGAAAGCTGGGTTCCCTCTCCATCCGATAAGCGCTATTGGAAAGAGGCAGTTATAAAGCCAGCACAAGCACTGGCCAACCTATCCCTAGACTATCCAATCTATGGTGTATTCTGGGACCTGGAACTCTATCACGAGGACCATGTTGAAGAACCTACGTATTCCTGGGATCAGTATAGCCTGAACAGATTCGGGGAGGAAAAGGGAATACAGATACCCAAACTAAACGACTCCTACCGACGAAACTGGATGCACGAACAAGGACTAATCGAGGAATACAAAAACTGGCAAGAACAAAAAGTCTACCAATACGCAAGAGAAACCGAACAACTCGTACACCAAATCAACCCCGACTTCGCCCTAGGAACCCTAGCCTACTACGACGACTGGTTCGGCTGGGTGATTAGAAAAGGATTCGATAACCAAAGAGTACCCACCTTTCTCTGGTGTGAAAGAACTTATAGCGGATACATGGTGGGCGAGCACCCCCAAGAAGTCCAGGCAGCCCTAGACAAGATAGAATCACTGGGACTAAACTGCCTGTACTTCCCCGGATTCTGGATAAACAGGAGATCACCCGAGGAACTCCTGGACGATATGCAACATGGGCTGACCAAATGCAGCCGTTTCTGGATCTATTCTAAGGGAACCCCGGAGCCAAAAACCGGGCGAAGATGGGAGGAATACGTCTTCGCCTTCAGTTTCTTCGAGGAATACTTCTTCAACTCAACGGGAGGATTCGCCTTCC
>CAZUNO010000013.1:0-80256 GCA_964621445.1 Hadarchaeota archaeon (SeqCode)
AGCAGCGAACAAGAAACTACTAAACTCATTAGCAAGGCTATGCCAAGCAAAAATACCAGAAAATTGGACACCTGCTATGCTACTAGCCTTGCTCCTAGTTGCAGGTATTTCGGACAGCTGGAAGAAAAGGAGCTAAACACGATCCTCGATCGCGCTTACTATCTTCTCGAAATCCTTCGCAGGTTGAGAATCCGGTGAACTCAGAACGAATGGCTTTCCACTCTCACCGGAATCAACAATGGTAGTATCCAGGGGGATTGCTCCCAAGAAATCCAGTCCCATCTCCTCCGCGGCCTTCTTTCCCCCTCCACTCTTGAAAAGATCGACGCGTTTCCCGCAATGAGGGCATATGAAACCGCTCATGTTTTCAACTACACCTATCACCGGAATATCCAGGGTCTGGGAGAAGCTAATGCACTTTCGCACGCTGGTGAGTGCGACTTCCTGGGGAGTTGTCACGATAACCGAGCCCGTTATCTGGGGTATGAGTTGGGCTATGCTCAGCGGTTCGTCTCCAGTTCCCGGGGGGAGATCGACTATTAGGTAGTCCAGGTCACCCCATGAAACCTCACCCAGGAACTGGGATATGGCCCCCATCTTCATGGGACCTCTCCAGATCACCGGGGTGTTCTTATCCTTTAGCATAAAACCTATGGATATGACCTTCACACCCGGATCAACCATGGCCGGAGAAATGCCTTCATCGCTGACACCAAGTTTCTCGTCCTCTACACCCAATATCTTGGGTATGGTCGGTCCGTGAATATCAGAATCTAGAAGTCCTACTTCAAAACCTCTCTTGCCCAAGGAGACGGAAAGATTTGCCGCGACGGTGCTCTTGCCAACTCCGCCTTTTCCGCTCATTACCGCAATCTTGTGCTCAACACGGTTCATGGCTTCCTTGGCCTTTGCCTGCCTTTCCTCCATGGTCTGCTTGCCCGACTCCATGAACAATCACAATAACCGTGCCTGATATATACTCTGGATATTCGTTTACGGCGCGATAGACAGGGACCTGATCTATTCTGACCTCAGCTGCTGTATGCGCTTTTCGATCTCCTGCAGTTGATTCTCCAGGGCCTTGGCTTGCTCCTGAAGCATGGAAATCTCCTGTTCCCTGTTCGCTGGAGCTGGGCCAAAACCCGGGAACTGTGGTGCAGCAGGTGGTTGTGCGGGCTGCATTGCTTGAGGCCACTGATCTGGTGGATATGCAGGATTTTGGCTTCCCTGATACGCGGGAGGATACCCCATCCCCTGTGGGTTTGACGCGGGCCATCGTCCATTCATCAGGTAACTAGCGCAAGGCCCTAGACCGGTGGGGCTCCTGCCCACCCAACCTGGGCTAAATCCAAATCGCATCCAACCGGGTTGTCCCGTCGCGTAATACATCCAACGATATCCGCCTGGCATGATAAATCTCCACTTTCTTTCATATGCACTAAACACTTAAACGTTTCCTTGTCGAAACCAGAATTGCCGAGAAGTGACAGTTCAACTTGTTTCTATTCTTTGGCCTAATGCTCTTCCCTTCTTACCGTTGGAAAAGCTGGGGGAGCCAGTGTAAGGCCTTATTTGATTGGTCTCAACGAGATCTTTCAATCTCAGGAAGCTCTCATCGCTTATTCTCGACTCCATCCTTTTAGCTTGGGTTCTCGAATGTTCACTGTTCAATCCAATCAGCTCGAAGAACTCCATCAGAACCTCCCTCCGCTCATGGATCTTTTTGGCCTCTCTTTTGCCCTTTTCCGTGAGTCTCACGCCCTTATAGGGCATATATTCCAGGAACCCCTCCTCTGCAAGCTGCTTAATCATCTGGGTTACGCTAGCAGGACTCACTTCCAGTTCTTCGGAAAGATCCTTTGTATGCACAGGACCGGTAGAATCCGATAGAGTGCAGATAGCCGAGATGTATTTCCACTGAGTAGCTTTCCTAGCGTAATCTTCCATTTCATTCACCAACCGACTCCCTTCACGTCGGCGCCAATGGGCATATGCACATTATTAAGCATATGCACGTAAGTAAATTTAAACCTTTCGCTATTGTTTTACTACCCCGTTCAAATCAAAGGCCGGCCTATGGCTCAGCATTCCATCAAGTAGTATTTCTTGCCCCCGGAACGCTTGGTTTTGAGTTTTCCCTCCCTCTCCAACCTTCCCAGGTACTTCAATACCTCATTGGGGTGGAGGCCCAGAGGTGAACATATGTCATCAACGGTGCATGGCCTTCTGGACAGGAGATCCTTTACGCGATCCTCAATCCCTGTACGATAGCCCTTCCCTTTCCCGCTGAATTCTGGGATCATCTCAGCTCCAAGTCTTTTACATATGGATTTCAACTCATCCACCCCAATCGGTTTCGCAAAATCCTCGGACGGGGGCCTCACCACGGTATTCAGCTGGACCTTATCCGGTTCAATTCTGGAAATTGCTTCTGATATAAGAGCGATCTCCTGGTCAGTATCGTTAAAACCTCGAACCACCATAACCTCTAGCCACATCTCTCCCTGGTACGATCCTGCAAATCTGCAGAGACCATCGACGATATCCTCTGCTTTAAGGGAGGGATGGGGACGATTAACCTTCTCAAAACAGGGCTGGCTTACTGCATCAAGGGAAGGGACCACTAGGTCCGCTTTGTTAACTTCATCCCGAACTGTCTTCCGGAAGAGAAGAGACGAGTTCGTCAACACCGCGGTGGGGGTATCGGTTATCGAACCTATTCCCTCAATTATCTCACCTGAGAATTTGTTCAAAGTCGGCTCGCCAGAACCTGACAGGGTGATATAGTCAGGTTCAATGCCTTCTTTGAAAGCTTCCTTAATTTCGGCCAGAATCTCATCCTTCGGAACGTACTCCTTCCGCTTTACCGTTTTGTTATCTGTCGATCCTAGTTGACAGTAGATACAATCAAAGGAGCATGTCTTAGGCCTTACAAGATCTACGCCCAGGGATAGCCCCAGACGGCGGGAAGGAACCGGTCCAAAGAGATGCTTCATAGAATATACCCCCTACACGTATCTGATAATTGTTTTACCCGGCAAGATGGATACTTTCAAGACACCCTGGGGAGAACCATTTTTGAGCACTATCTCATAAGTCGTGGTTGGGTATTTAGATATGAAAGTTGCGATTCCAACGATGGACAGGAATGGAATGAATGCCGAGGTGGGTGCTCACTTCGGTAGGTCTCCAACCTTCACAATCGTGGATACCGAGACCGGCGAGGCGGATACCATCGATAACGTTGCCGAGCATTTCGGTGGCAGGCGAAAGACGCCGGAACTGCTCCAGGAAGCCGATGTTGATGCAGTGCTTTGTTCTGCCGTTGGGCCAAGGGCCATACATGCCTTTCAGAATATGGGGATACACGTCTTTGTGGGCGCATCCGGCACCGTGGAATCAGCTGTGGAGGATTTCAAATCAGGGGGCCTCAAGGAAGCCACGGACGCCGACGCCTGCGACCAGCATAGAAGAGGATAGTCCCTTTCGGTTAGGTCATTGATAAGAAAGGCGTTTTGAATGAATATTGCCATATCAAGCGGTAAAGGGGGGACCGGTAAGACCCTAGTGGCGACCAACCTGGCAATGGCCTTCCAGGAGATGGGAGAGGAGGTAGCTTACCTTGATTGTGACGTCGAGGAGCCAAATGGCCACCTGTTCCTGAAACCTGTAATCCAGTCTCGAGAGGAGGTGACCATAGACACTCCGGTGAGTATAGATGATGAAAAGTGCATCAACTGCGGTAGGTGCAGCGAGGCATGTACCTATAATGCAATAGCGGTGATAAAGGACAAGGTGCTGTTCTTCCCGGAGCTCTGTCACGCCTGTGGGGCCTGCAAACTCGTATGTCCCAAGGATGCTATAATTGAGAAGAAAAAGAAGATAGGTAACTCCGAACATGGAAAGTCGGGGAACATCGAATTCCACCACGCCACACTTGAAACTGCCGCTGGAGGAATGTCTCCCAGGTTGGTCAAGGAGGTTAAAAAGCACGCCATAGATGGAATAAATATCCTGGATTCCTCCCCCGGGACGGCATGCCCGGTGGCAGAGGCTGTTCACGGCACCGATTTGGTTGTCCTGGTAACCGACCCCACTCCCTTCGGAATCAACGACCTAAGTCTTGCCGCGAACATGGTTAGAAAGCTGGGCATTGAACCCGTGGTGCTTGTGAACCGTACCGGGTTTGACCAAAGTGACCTAAATGAATACTGCAGGGAAGCTGATCTAGAGATAATAGCCCAAATACCCGATGATAGGGAAATCGCCGAGGTTTATTCCCGCGGGGACCTGATAGTCAGCTCGATACCCAGGTATCATGACATATTTCTTGATATAGCTCAGGAGGTCTGTAAGGCCGCTAGAGGACAAAGGGAGGCCAAGAAACCCCAGGAGAGAAGGATAATTGGAGAAAAGGCCAAATCCATAAACCTAGCCCAGGTCAGATCCCAAGCTAAATCCATTCCCCAGGAGTTGGTAGTTATCAGCGGTAAAGGGGGAACCGGTAAGACCTCATTGACCGCCTGTTTTTCCGCCCTAGCTGAGGAAACCACGATCGCAGATTGTGATGTCGATGCTCCCGATCTCCATCTCCTTCTCCAACCGGAGGTCATAGAAAACGGGCCCTTTGTTGGAGGTGTGGCTGCCCATATAGATTCTGAAAAATGCACCAGTTGTGGCAGATGCGCCGAGGAATGCCGGTTTGATGCCGTAAGGTCTATTGATGATGGTTTCGAAATAGACACCGTGGCCTGCGAAGGTTGTGGGGTATGTGACATCGTATGTGATTATGATGCCATCGTTCTAGAGGACTCAGTTAATGGACAATGGTTCGTTTCAATGACCAGGTTCGGGCCCATGGCTCACGCCGAGCTTGGAATGGCGGAGGAAAACACCGGGCGATTGGTGACCATAGTCCGCCAGAAGGCGGGAGATGTGGTTGTAGATGAAGGGCCAACCATTATAGATGGTGCCCCGGGAACCGGGTGTCCGGTTATAGCCTCACTATCAGGTTCTAAATACGCGGTGTTGGTCACCGAACCAACCGTGGCAGGATTGCACGACATGACCCGTGTGCTTGAGGTTGCCAGGTATTTCGGGATCCCCACGGGTATCGTGATAAATAAGCACGACCTGAATCCGGAAATGGCTGATAGAATAAGATCGCAGTGCCAGGCAGCTAATTTGGAGGTACTTGGTGAGATTCCTTACAGCCCGCTTATAACCGAGGCCCAGATGCAGGCCAAATCTGCCGTCGAATATGACCCGGATTCTGAGGTATCCAGTAGGATTAGAAGCATTTGGAGTTCCATATTGCAGAGAATGCAGGCATATGACCAAGCGCCCGGTGCCGAAAAAGATACTTAAGCACTTATGGTCATATGAAAATAATTCGGAGGTTATGCAATTGAGCGGACGAGGAAGAGGAGCTGGAAGAGGAGCAGGTTCAGGAAAAGGACGGGGCCGCGGAGGCGGATATGCCATGGGACCCGGTGGTAACTGCGTTTGTCCCAATTGTGGTAACAAAACGCCTCACCAGGTTGGAGTTCCCTGTTACGAGCAGAAATGCCCGGAATGCGGGGCTGCCATGACCCGGGAAAGGTAATTTACCGATTTGAAGTAAGGCTATTCTGACCCCTTTTGGTCCCGGTTAGAAGCCACCACGTAATTTCCACCTATTATCTGCAGCTTTTGGCCCTCAACTATCATCTTGGCAAGTTTCTTTTTCGCTGACTGCAGTATCCTCCATAGAGTCCCACGAGAGATACCCATCCTGCTTGCTGCCTCCTCCTGACTCAAACACTCGTACTCGGTCAGCCTGTAGGCCTCATATTCATCCGCGCTCATCTCGATCTCCGCATCCGATTCCTGGGATTGATCTTCATCCTGCGGTTTAGCTGGTGGGGTGGGAACAAATCCTCTTTGGACGGGGTGAGCGGCAAGGACCCTATCCTTGGGGGGTCTACCAAACCTTCCTCGCCTTCGCCTTCCTCTCTTGGGGCCCATTGTATACACCTGTTACTCGGCTCTTAAGATACTTTTTGTAGCCTAACCGAAATGGAGAAAGAAGTCGTGGGCTCAAACCCGGGGCTAGAAACGTTTCCAGAGGTTTCTCCCATGGAGTATGATTGCCAGTAGCAGGAACCCCAATGCACAGGCGCCGAGAACAGACAAGCTAACCGCATCTTGAAGTACGGCCTCGGAACCCAGAGAACTCCTAATAACCTCCGAAAAATAGGTCAGAGGGGAGATATATGCCAGCGTCCTGGGCACCCCTGTCATTTGGGAAAGGGGCACGAATACTCCACTTATGAAAATGAGTGGCAGCTTGACAAGATTTGCCAGCATCATCACGTTCGATGGATTGTCCGTCGGCGGAGCCGAGAGCAGTATGCCCAGGGAAGAGAAACAGAAACATGCCAGGACCATCCCGGTTAGAAGGGGGAAGGGGTTTGTGATCGGGAAATCTACAAGCAGATAGGCCAAGAATAGCGTTGCGCCCGATATAAGCATGCCGAAAACGAAACCCGCCAACACTCCGCCCAAAACAATTGCCGAGACGGAGATCGGGGCCGTCATCAGCTTCTCAAGGGTTCTCATCCGCGTCTCCCAGGGAGCTATGATTGGCCCCACGGATGAGGATGTGAAGAAAACGGCCATCGCCAACATGGGAGCAGCAAACATCCTCCCCGATAGATCCCTGCCCAGGGAAAAGGCAAAAAACAGGAAAAGGGGAAAGAGAAGGCCAAATATGACCACGGGGCCCTTGATGTAGTATAGTCTCATATCCTTCTTGGCTACGGCAAGCATACCCCAGAAGTTTTTACCTATGACCCATCTTGTGTTGGCCATGATTCCTCCTCCGTAACTTCCACAAATACATCCTCCAGGCTGGGACGTAGAATCTGAAGGGAAAGAATTTTCCAACCATTCTCCCGGGACATTGCTGCTAACTGGGCTGCGAGTTCCGTCGGGTCCTCCGTGAATAGCCGGATGGCTTCCCCTTCCCTTTCCAGGTTTCTAACATTATCCATTTCTAGGAATAGTGAATCCTCTATACCGGGCTCAACTTCTAACTTAACAGACTGGACCTTCTGGAAAGAGGATCTTAGATCCCGGGGCTTTCCAGTGGCCGCAATCTTTCCCTCTCTGAGTATGGCCACCCGGTCACAGAGTTGGTTGGCCTCCGCAATGTTATGCGTGGTCAGGAAAATCGAGGTACCCTCCCGGTTAAGCTCCATTAGAAGTCGACGTACCAACCTGGTACTCTTAACATCGAGCCCCGAGGTCGGCTCATCCAGGAATAACAGATCAGGACCATGAATCAGAGCCATGGCAATCAAAAGTCTTTGCCTTAGTCCCTTTGACAGAATCTTTGCCTTTTGGTTCTTCCTGCCAGCAATATCCATGGTGGACAGAAGCTCATCCGCCCTTTCATCCCTTCTCGACCTGTCCACCCCATAGAGCTCAGCCATTAGCATCATGTTCTGCCAAACGGTAAGGTCAGGATAGGCATTTGCCAACTCCGGCACCACGCCCATCCCCTGCTTTGCCATCAGCTTTTCCTTATTCATATCATGTGAAAGGACCTCGACGCTGCCGCTTGTTGGGGGTAGGATACCGGTCAACATACGTACGGTGGTGGTCTTCCCGGCGCCATTGGGCCCCAGGAAACCAAAGAATTCGCCCTCCTCCACTATGAAGCTTATGCCATCAACGGCGTGCACCTCACCAAAGAGCTTAACGAGATCATGTGCAACTATCGCATACAACGAGGCCATGGACATGTGTGGAAGATACCCATCCCGTAAAAATCTAACATGAACCGGCAAAATGTCGAATGATACCAAATCAAAATATACTGTCTAATAATCAAAGTAATGAACTCTGCTGTATCAATATATATGGGAAAATAATGCGTTACAGGAAATATGGACAAACTGATGCCATGGTATCGGCATTGGGATTCGGATGCATGCGTTTTCCAATGGAAAACGACAATGTGAAAAAGGAGGAAACCGTCGATATCCTTCATGAAGCCATGGACCTTGGTGTCAATTACTTCGACAGCGCCGTCATGTACTGCAAGAACCAGAGCGAGGAAACCCTCGGGCAGGCCATACAGGGGAGAAGAGATGAGCTATACATCTCCACCAAGAATCACTACAAGGGGGACGATCCCCAAGAATGGCGGGAATTCCTCGACCAATCCCTGGACAGGCTTGGAACTGATTACATAGATTTCTATCATCTACACGACCTTCGCTTAAAGGAATACAAGGAACATCTTCTTCCTGGGGGCTGCATTGACGAGGCCCTGGAGGCCAAGAAAGATGGTCTGATTAAGCATCTCTGCTTCTCCTCCCATGACGACCCAAACAATATCAAGAAGCTGATAGACACCGGGCTATTCGAGGGAATTCTAGTACAATACAATATATTCGACCGTATCAATGAACCGGTAATATCCTACGCAGAGAAAGAGGGGCTCGGGGTTTCCATCATGGGCACAGTTGGAGGGGGGAGGTTAATCCCCCTTTCAGAGAAGATACAGGACATGAGCGACAAGAAGGAAAGCACACCGGAACTGGCAATTCGTTTCGTTCTCTCAAATCCCGGGGTGACCGTCGCCCTTTCAGGAATGAACACCAAACCCATGGTCCGGGAAAATGCCGTGGCGGCCAGCCGGGAGGAAGCCCTAACCGATCACGAAAGGGAAAGAATTTCCGAAGTCATGGATGACGTCAAGAAACTGGAGGGACTCTACTGTACGGGATGTAACTACTGCATGCCCTGCCCCTTCGGTGTCGACATTCCAGCCAACTTCGCCGCTTACAACCTTGCCAAGGTTTGGGGGCTAGAAAGCCAGGCAAAGGTTCAATATAAGGCCCTTAAGGACCGGAAGAAGGATGGAGAAAATGTGCCTGCCTGGGCTGCTGCCTGCACGCAATGCCATAAATGCGAGGACAAATGCCCACAGGACATCCCTATCGCGGAAAAGATGAAGGAAGTGGAGAAAGCACTTTCCGATTGAATTGGTAAAGGACTACCACCGGTCATCACGAGTTAAGAAGATATTTGAAGCCCGTCCTTTCACGGAAATGGGCCCGAATGACGAAGCGGTGCATCTAACATGAATATAGTGGTCTGCGTTAAACAAGTGCCGGAAAGCATGGAAATCGAGATAGATCCCGAGACTGGTACCTTGGTCCGAGAGGGGGCAAAAGCCAGGATCAATCCCTTTGACATGTACGCAATAGAGGAGGCTCTTAGGCTCCGGGATGACAATGGGGGACGTATAACTGCCCTTTGCATGGGACCTCCCCAGGCAGAGGACGCAATCCGCGATGCGATTGCTCTCGGATGTGACCGAGGCATATTGATATCGGACCCTATTTTCGCGGGATCCGACACCCTCGCCACCTCATACACGCTTGCACGGGCCATCGAAAATGTGGGAGCCGTTGACCTGATAATATGCGGACTCAAGACAACTGACGGGGATACGGGACAGGTTGGCCCAGGAACCGCCGAGCAGCTAGACCTACCACACGTGAGTTACGTGCGGGAGATTTCCAGGATCGAGGGGAAATCCATTATCGTCCGCAGAGATCTCGATGATACAACGGAGGTACTTCGCTCACCTCTCCCATGTTTGATAACGGTGACCAAGGAGATAAACGAACCTCGATTGCCATCCTTCAAGGGAAAGATGGCAGCAAGAAAGGCTAAAATACCGGTCTGGAAGGCCAAGGATCTTGATATTGACCAGAAGCGCGTGGGGTCGGATGGCTCCCCGACATGGGTGATGAAGGTCTTCAGCCCGGAAACGGACCGGGTTGGAAAAGAACTGGAGGGCGATCCCGGGCAACAGGCCCGGGCCCTCGTACAAGAGCTGAGGGAGAGGGGCCTGGTTTAGGCCAGTTTGGTGATCGGATGGCCAAGATTGAGGTAATCGCGGAAAAGTGCACTGGTTGCGGCCTATGTATCGGAGCCTGCCCCTACGGGTGTATATCGATGGAGGATATAGCCGTAATAGGGCAGGGTTGTAACTTCTGTGGGCTATGCGCAGAGGAATGCCCAAGCCAGGCAATAGAAATTACCAGGGAAAAAAGGGAGAAGGCGGACCTCTCGGACTACAGCGGAGTTATGGTCTTTGGAGAACAGGTCGATGGTCGAATATCTCCTGTAGTCCTGGAACTTTTGGGGAAGGGAAAGGAGATTGCAGCCAAGCTAGGGGAAAAACTTGAATGCGTGGTCCTCGGCGAAGACCTGTCCGAGGAGGCCATGGACCTAGCATGTCACGGGGCCGACACGGTCTACGTATTTGATGATCCATCACTGGGAGATTTCAGGGATGATCCATATACCGATGTTCTATCCAGATTTATCCGGGAGGCAAAGCCGAGCATATTTCTTCTGGGTGCCACGGCCATAGGTCGGTCCCTGGCACCCAGATTAGCGGTAAATCTTCAGACCGGGCTGACGGCGGATTGCACATCTCTGGATATCGACCAAAGTGGTAACCTGGTCCAGACGCGTCCTGCCTGTGGAGGTAATATAATGGCTTCCATTCTGTGCGATGATACCCGTCCCCAGATGGCCACGGTAAGGTACAAGGTTATGAAAAAGGCGGAAAGGGATGAATCCAGCCCAGGGCGGGTTATCGAGAGGGATGTCGATTTTCATAGGGATCGAGTAGAAATACTTGACTCATCTCCAATTCCAGGGGATGTTAGCCTGACCGAGGCGGAAATAGTGGTTTCCGGGGGCAAGGGGTTGCAGAGGCCGGATGGATTTGAAATAATCCGAGAGCTTGCAGCACAAATTGGAGGGGTGGTTGGGGCAAGCCGGCTTACCGTTGATGAGGGTTGGATCCCCTACAGACACCAGGTGGGTCTGAGCGGTAAGACGGTGAGACCGAGGCTCTATATTGCCTGTGGAATATCGGGAGCCGTCCAGCATCTGGCCGGAATGCAGACATCCGAGCTTATAGTGGGGATAAACAAGGACCCGGAGGCCCCCATCTTCAAGGTTGCGGATTACGCCATCGTGGGGGACCTTTATGAGGTAGTGCCGGAGATAATCTGGCAGCTGAAGGAGGACTAAAACCAATGGACTATGGAAAGGTAACCCAAGAGGTCATTGATAAATTATCTTCAATTGTAGGCGAGGGAAACGTTAGAACTGACCCGTCAACCCTGGAGAAGTATTCGAAGGATGAAACCCCCCAGATTGAGGGATCACTACCCGACGTGGTCGTCCTACCCGAAAATACGGCCGAGGTCTCAGAAGTACTTTCCACGGCAAACTCCCGGAAAATACCGGTAACCTTTCGCGGCCAGGGAACCGGCCTCAGCTGCGGATCGGTGCCCCTTATGGGCGGCATCCTCATGGTCTTCGAAAGGATGAACCGGATACTGGAGATCGACGAGGAGAACCTTATGGCTGTTCTGGAGGCCGGTGCAGTACTAATCGACTTTAGAGAGCAGGTTGAAAAGCTGGGTCTTTTCTACCCCGCGGACCCCGGTGAACGGAGCTCGGCAATAGGCGGTAATGTGGCCACAAACGCCGGGGGTATGAACGGGGTCAAATACGGTAAGACCCGTGATTATATTCTGGGTCTCGAAGTTGTGCTTCCATCAGGAGAAATCCTGGAGCTGGGAGGCAAAACCGTGAAAAGATCGATGGGATACGAACTTATGCATCTCATCGTGGGTTCGGAGGGCACACTGGCTGCTATAACCAAGGTAATCGTCAAGTTAACAAGACTTCCCAAGATATTCATGACCCTTTATGTCCCCTTCGATGACCTTCAACATGCAGTATCATCGGTCTGTGAGATACTCCGAAAGCGAATCACACCTACCGCCATGGAATTCGTTGAAAGGGATGCCATCCTGCTGGCGGAGGAATACCTCGACGAGAAGATGCCCCATGACCAGGCCAACGCCTACCTCATTATGAGGCTAGAGGCAGACAAGGAGGATGATCTCTATGAGGAGGCGGAAGCGATATCGGAAATCTGTTTCGAGAACGGTGCCGTAGATGTACTAGTGGCAGACACCCCTGAACGCCAGAACAAGATATGGGACCTCAGGAGCAACTTCTACGAAGCGGTGGTCAAGGCCAGGGTCGCGGAACTCGTGGATGCCGCGGTTCCCCCCGCCAGGATCGCCGATTTCATGAAGGCTGTCAAGGAGATCTCCCGAAAATATGACATGAGAATTATCGGATATGGCCACGCTGGAGACGGGAATATACATCTCCACCCCCTTAAGGACGAGCTGAGCGATGAGGAATGGGAAGAGACCTTGCCCGTGGTCATGAAAGAAATCTACCAAAAGGCCGCATCATTTGGCGGAACCGTTTCGGGCGAACACGGCCTTGGATCGGCCAAGAAAGGATATGCGACTCTAGCCCTCTCCGAGGAGGAACTGGGGCTGATGAGGGGGATCAAGTCGCTGTTCGATCCCAATGGCATATTGAATCCAGGTAAGGTGCTTGATTAGGGAACTCCAATACTCAGGATATTCTCGAACTCAGAGAGGTTATTGAATCCCTCAGGGAATCGTTTATGCCCGGGAAGAATGGTCCCGGACCCGTTTCCGCGTAGCGATTGGAGGAAACTACCTCATATCCTCCCTCCTCCAGGAGTTCATCGGTGGGCAGGTAATCCGAGACGTGCTGGGTATATCCCCAGACCGTTGTTCGATCGTCCTTTAGCCAGGAATGGATCAAGTCCTTCCACTCGGCAACCGGTTCACCGGAGATCCACACGATTTGATTTCCATGGTTCAATCTGATTAGCCCGATGCTGCAGGGAACGGCCCTTGCTAAAGGCGAACCCATCTCAAATCTCCGTGCCCAATAATTGCCGAGATTTCTTTCCAATTCCCGGTCTCTGGTAGCCATTTCCTGCCAATGTTCCAAGGTAGGTGTGGCCTCCAGATCCCTTTTTGCCAGGAATAACCCCTCTATAGCTCTGAGCTCGAGTTCAATTTTATCCCCGGGCCGGTCAAGCGTTTGCAACACGTCCTTCCCCAGAATTCTCCCTGCTTCCTGAAGATCTTCCGGTCTTGAATCTCTGAATCTACCACTATTCATATCTGCGAGAACCCGCGGCCTGACGTTTCCCGCAAGGCCCTGTATGAAATGGGGCTCAACATCATTCCCCATGGCCTTCCCTAGAAAACGGCGGGTGGCCCCGGGGTAGTCGGAGGAAATCCCCTGCCAGGCATAGTCATATACTATGACCGGGTGGCAACCGTAGGAAAATGCCACGCATCTCCCATTCGTGTTCTGAATATCCAGTACCCAAAGGTCCCGGTTATAGCAGCCCTCTGGGTTTGGTCTCATCTTCATCTCTCCATCTCGGTCCCGGTTACGCCGATTAATACCCAGATCCGACTTTCCTCGGTGAAGATATATCTCGGCGGGCTCCGCTTGTTTGCGTGCCGTAAGGGCCATGTTCAACACCTTCTTCCTGAGCGTCAGCTCGTAGTTTCTCAACGCCTGTGGCTTCTCCATATCCGCCGCATAAATGTCGAAGTTGGTCATTGGCCCGCTATGTATGTGGGCAAAGTTGAGGATGATGGAATCGATTGGCACCTCGCAGACCGATGCCAGGTCATATCTCAGCTTGGATCCAGAGGAATAGGACATCCCAACCAGATCCAGGGAGATCCATAACGCCCGGCCACCATCCTCGTCCTTTAGATATATTGCTTCCGCCTTCAGCGGGTCCAAGACGGATGCTCCAGGGGAGAATCTCGGTCCTCTACCTCCCATGGGAAGACCCAGAGGTGGTGTAATATCGATCTCATTCCAGCCTGCTTCCTGTTCACTCATAAAAAAAGCCTCCATCTCCAAATATCATCTAAGGATCCAGTTCCCTGGCATCGGTCCAGAACTGGAGGAGACGTTTCTCCATTTCATTGCAGATGTCAGGATTTTCCTGGGCGAGATTATTTGTCTCCTCTGGGTCCGAATCCTTGTCATATAATTCCGGTGGCCCATCCTGGTTATTGGCAACATATCTCCACTGATCATCCACCACATATTGATACTTCTTACCCCATCCGGCTATCACGTATTCCCGAGACCCAGTTTGGTTTCCCTGTACCATATCCCAGAAACTACTACCGTGAACGGTTTCCGGCGGTTCCATACCCAGGATTTCATAGCAGGTAGGCATGAAATCAGGGCTCCAAACCAAGTCCTTAATCCTTAGCCCAGAAGGGCCGTTTGGGCTTTTGATTATCAGCGGTACATTGGCGATATACTGACTTAGGGTATTCTTTATCTGGGGGGACTTGGTCACACAGCCGCGCTCACCAAGCATTGTTCCATGGTCAGAGGTGAACAGGATCGCGGTTTCGTCCTCCAGATCCAGCTCTTGCACCTTGTCCAGCAACACGCCCACCCAGTGATCCACCAGGGAAACCTCCCCCGCGTAGAGGGCCTTTAGATCCTCCAGCTCCTCCCTTCCGTAATCATCGGCGACAACACTGTGCATCACAGGGATAATTATATTCGGTCCCTCGTATCCCTCGTTGCCGTACATCTCGTAGTACTTCCTTGGAGGGTCCCAGGGCTCATGGGGGTCAAATAGCTCGACCCACAGGAGGAACCTATCCACATCCCTGTTCTCCTCCAACCACCGCACGGCCTCACCTATGGTCTGCCCGGGGAAGTATTCTGATTCATCATCGCCCCGATCCGCGATGTTATCCAGATAGCTGGCGATTGCATCCGCGTAATTCTTCCCGAATTTTCTCTCCAGGGGGACCTCATCGGTTCTGTCAGGAAGATAATTCCAGGGGTTTCCCCCCTTTCGGGCACTCACATATGGATCCATTTCCTGTCCCCGGATCCAACGCCACTCATCAAATCCCCGGTGGAAATTATAGCCGGGTTTGAACAGGTGGTAGGTATCCGCCATCAGTGCTGTGCGGAATCCCTGCCTCTGTAGATGCTCGGGCATCGTGATATCTTGATCGGTGAGGGGTGACCAACCCCTAAAAGGCAGGGTAAACTTGCCGGTCATATGAACCAACCTCTCCGGTATGGTAGGAAGTCCCTCGGCGTATGCCTCCTCAAACAGGACCCCTTTGGAGGCCATTTCATCCAGGTGCGGGGTTTGGACATCTTTTCTACCCATACAGCCCAGATGGTCGTTTCGGAAGGTGTCCGAGCAGATCCAGATCAGGTTCATTCGTCGAACCACCGCCCTTCTTGGTCATGGTTAAGCTGATAACTGTTGGCTGAGGGGGCAAGAGATAACAGATCTATTGCTATATGATATATTGATTGAAATGGAAATCTGGCCCGTTGACCCCCTGGTAAAGGTATTTCGGGACGATTCACCTGGTCCCGGAGACCAAATACGAATGGAGTGCGCCAGGAATGCCTTCGTGAATGGTCAGCTTGCCATACGAAGCGAGGAGTCACTTGAGGTATCGGTAGCATGTGCCTCGCTCCAGCATGACCAGCAGGAACGCAGATTGCAGTGCATGCCCAGATTTATCGGTTATGTGCATGTGAGGGAATCTGTTAGGGAAACTCCTCCCGATGAAAAGGTACGATCCAGGCCGGGGGAATTTCCGGATTACCTCCGCAGGGAAAATCCAGTACGGGTCAGTTCCGAGGAGACACAGCCCATATGGCTTACCGTATTCGTGCCCCCTTCGGTATCACCGGGAACATATTCAGGTTCAATTTCGGTGCTAGCAGGTGAAATCGAGGAGCCCTCGGAGGTTGAGCTTACCGTCCACAGGGCAATTATCCCCGACGAGAACAAATTGCATGTTACCAACTGGCTCAAACCTGCCCAAATCTCCAGATATTCGGGCATTCCCAACTGGTGTAACGAACACTGGAGATTGCTCAGGGCCCACGCAAACAGCATGGCAAAACACCGTCAGGACACCATCCTTACCCCGCTATCCCTGATCAAGATCACGCGGAATCAGGAAAAAATAGACCTGGATTTCACGCGTTTTGACAAGTGGATCCAGATGTTTAGGAGTTGTGGGGTTGACGGCCTGATTGAAGGTGGCCATCTGGCCAGACGGGGCAAAGACTGGGAATCCGATTTCGTGCTCAGATCCTGGAAAATCGAGGGTATGGACAACGAAAAGAGCCGTCCCCTGCCCGTGGATTCCGAGGAATGCGAGGAGTTTCTATCCCAGTTCTTGCCCGGGTTACAGGAACACCTGGAGGAAAGGGGATGGATCGAGAAATATGTGCAGCATCTGGCGGATGAGCCCACCCAGGATAACCTGGAGAGCTATCGATATCTGGCCCGGACTTTTCACAAATATGCTCCGGATATCAAGAGGATTGACGCCATTCAGACCACCGATCTCATTGGTGACCTCGAAGTCTGGGTACCAGAACTTGACCATTTCCACGAAAATATGGATTTCTATATGGATCGCATGAAGCGAGGAGAAAAGGTCTGGTTCTATACCTGCCTGAATCCAAAGGGACGATACCCGAACAGGTTTATTGACCTTCCGCTACTAAAGGTGAGAATTCTTCACTGGATCAATTTCAGATACCATCTACCCGGCTACCTCCACTGGGGGTATAACTACTGGACGGATGATCCATACAGGGATACCCAACCGGATTGGAGTAACGGTCAGCCACTCCCGGCGGGTGATATGTGCATAGTATACCCTGGAAAGGACGGGCCCCTAGAATCCTTGCGGTACGAGGCCATGAGGGACGGCATCCAGGATTACGAGCTTTTAAACCTCCTTTCCAAACACGATACCAAGAAGGCCACCCAACTCTGTCAGAAGATTGTCCTAAATCCAACGGATTATGTAAGAGATGCCAGCAAATTTCGGCGGATAAGGTCGGAGCTCCTGCGGTGCCTTGACAAAGCTATGGAAATCTAGGTTTCAGGTCAAGAAGATCATATTGATCTTTCCAGTTCCTCAAAGCCCTCCTCGCTGTACTCGAAAAAGCGCCGATACGAGGGACAGAAATAGCTCCGGTCCGGATATCTCCAGCCCCTCCGATGATACTGGCACCCGCCATAACATAGGTCAACCCAGTCACAGTCGAGGCATTCCGCAGGTAACCTGGATTTATTTCTTTGAAAATTCCTTAGTTCCGTGCTCTCAACTATAGTGGATAGATCCTCCTCCATGATATTTCCCAGGTATGTTTCTTCCTCAACGAAGAAATCGCACGGATATACATTACCGTTGTGTTCAATAACCACGTAGTGGGCACAAATTGGCCCGAAGGTGCATAACCCGGCCTCTCCTCCCACCTCAACCGAAAGGATCGAATTGAACATCCGGATATAGATGTCCGGAAAATCCCTCTTCCACAGGTCGAAAACTCGGCAGAGAAACTCGCCAAATCGTTCTTGGTCGACGTTAAAATCCTCCTGCTTTCCGGTTTCCGGATTCAATTCGTAGCAGGGAACGAACTGTAAATGGTGCAGGCCGTTATCGACCAGGAAATTGTATATCTCCTCCGGGTAGTCAACGTTAACATCATTAATGACCGTGAGGATGTTGAAATCCACATCGGAGTCCTTGAGAAGGTTTATTGACTCCATCACTTCCCCAAATGTTGGCCTGCCATCAGGCCTCTTTCTATAATGGTTGTGGAGCCTCCTGGGCCCGTCAAGGCTCACCCCTACCAGGAATTTGTATTCCTCGAAGAAATCTATCCAGTCCTCGTCGAGTAGAGTTCCATTGGTCATGAAGGCATTGGATACCACGTGGCCCCTGCCGTACTTCTCCTGTAGCTTCACCGCTCGCCGGAAGAAATCAAGTCCAGCCAGCAGAGGTTCGCCCCCCTGCCAACTGAAGGAGGCACTTCCCGCACACATATCCATGAACTGGGATATCATTGCCTCCAATACCTCCTCTGACATGAGCTTAGCATGGGGAAAGAGGTCGGATTTCATCCTATAGAAGCAGTAATCACAGGCCAGATTACATCGCGCATTTACTGGCTTTACCAGAAGGCTCCGCGGAAGCATCGTATAGGCCTATATCCTTAACCTAAATCTATTACCCAAAAAGAGATATGGGAAGTATCGATGAGAAACGGAAGATCTAAGTGGATGAAACGGGAATCGGGAATCATGGAGCAGCCCCGCCGCGGCATAAAAATCCCGGGCCATGTGATTAGTTCACTAATGCTGGTCATTATATGGCTATGGGCAACCCAGTGTATCTCGGCCTATGAGGGCCACCTTCCACTCAACGGTGCATTCGAACGCCAGACACCATCAGGTACCCCATTGAACTGGTCCCTAAACACAATTCCAACCGGCGATGACTCGCGGACACTGGCAAAACTCTCTACGGTATCCTACAAAGGTGAAATGTCCCTGAAAATTACCAGTACGGGGAACGGTACATCTATGGCCATTCACGAGAGCGAGATTGGTTTCCCGGTGCTTAGAATGCTTCACCTGGGAACGGCCGAGTATCACTATAAGGTCCTTTCCTCGGAATTGGCAGGGAAAAATCTGGAGTTTAGGCTGGAATTACTTGATGGAGAGGGAAATCTGGTCCACCAGGTGATACACTCCCCTCCAGCTGAACATGTGGGAGATGGCCAGTGGCACAGGGATACCTTTAACGTTGATATCCTGCAATCTCGCAGAGCAAAGTTCATAAGAATCTCATTCTCGGTGAACGGGGAAGGAGAAATTGGGCCCGGTTCATGGCTCATCGATGAGGTGCAGGTGTATGACCGTCCAGCATCCATTCTAATGGAAAAGGCCACCCTCCAGAAGGGGGTTTTCAGTCCAAGTCAGACCATCCGGGTCCAGCTCGTGGTTGAAAATCAAGGGGGCGCATTCTACTATGACCTACACTCTAAAATGGAAGTACCAGAGGACCTTACCGTGTTGGGCAGCCCGGAGAAATCCATTAACGTTGTAGAGCCGGGGGTTGACTATACGATAAACTGGTCACTATCGGCCAGCCAAGAGGGAATATACCAGGTCGAAATCAATTCCTGGAGTCCACTAAACGAAAGCCTCCACGACCCCATGATTCTTGTCATATCCTCTGCCGATTTCTCCCATCCGGTTACCCGGCCCCCGGAGGCCAGGTGCACTATCTCCGAGTCGGAGATAGCCCTGGAAAATGAACATCTACGCATCGTTTTCCCCAGAACAGAGGGTGGCATGCCTCTTTTCGCAATCCAGAGTTGGAATGGCTCCTGGTTCACCATGGGAGTCGCTACCCCAATTGGACATGCCTTGAACCTACCTTCGGCAGGGCTTAGGGAACTGATTCTCCTCACACCAAGCCAATTCAAATCGGGAAATGAAACGGATGGTACCTGGTTAACTCTCAGCGGCAGCACAAAGGACTCTGAAGGCGTCAACTGGGACTTCGATTATTATTTCCATCTTAATTCTTCCGGAACCCAGGTAGAAATGGAACTCCGAGTGGTTCCAAGTTCCAACAGAACGCTTCTCCGTCTTTCAGGTCCTCGTTTACTTGCAGGAGAAACCAGTTTTGGGGGACGAAGGAACCAAGGCCTTTTCCCGGGTATAGAATACCTTTTACCCAATGAGAGGTCCTCAGGGACCGATTTCGTCGACCCGCCGGATAATATGAGAATAGTTCCCCACCCGCTCAAGATCACGGCGCCGCTAATGGTAATTGAAAATGAGGGAAATGCGGTCGGCATGTTCTGGGATCCGCTCCAGGCCTGGGATGGCGAGAATTCATTGCCCTGTGCCAAGTACATCTCACCCAATTGGGTAAACAAGCAGGATAACCACCTGATGTCCATCTTCGCGCCCTCCATCCCGCGATGGGTCAACGAGAATGAGGATCAGGCCGAGAATCCATATGATTTCGATGATCCAATAATACTCGAGATGAGCATATTTGCTCGATCAAATACCAGCGTGATTGATACCTACCAGTGGTGGCTAGAGCAACATGGAACCCCCGAACCCCCCCAGAAGCCCAGAAGCTGGCAGGAGACCTTTGATCTCTGCACCACGTGCTACAATGATATATGCTGGGTTAGCGAGGACAAGGCCTGGAAACATACCCACCTCGACGACCCGAAATGGATATTCTGGGACCCCATGGTAGCAAATGCACTTTGGCATCATTCTGCCTATACGGATAACGCTACACTGAGATCTCAAATAAGGGATCAGGTTAACGAGGCGCTGGAGGCCAGGAAATGGAGGAACTCGGACGAGGACCTTGCCCTGCACATAGGTGGTTTGGAACGAGCCCTCAACTCAAAATACGGATGGGTGGCCTCACTTGCGGACTCCCAGAACCCGGATGGTTCCTGGCCATACACCGGCAAGGGGTCCCTGGGTGAGACGGGGGATACCTCCTCCGGCTGGGTGGCCAGCAAGGCGAGATCGTTGCTCAAGTTTGGAAGGATAACCGGGGATCAGGAGGCCATAAGGACAGGATTTAAGGCCCTTGATTACCTGGATTCCGAACTTAGGCCCGAGGGAGCACAGACCTGGGAACTCCAGCTCCACGTCCCGGATATCCTGGCTTCTTCTTACATATTGGAGTGCTACCTAGAGGCCTACGAGATATCCGGAAAGCCAAAATACCTTGAAAAGGCAAGGTACTGGGCTCTCACCGGCTTGCCCTTCGTATACATGTGGAACCCTACCGAAAGGCCCATAATGAGATATGGGTCCATACCCGTCTTCGGTGCAACCGCATATACCCATCCATGGTTCGGCATTATAGTACAGTGGAATGGCCTGGACTACGCGTATAACCTCTACAGGCTCTCCCAGTACGACGATTCGCTCCCCTGGCATAGGATAGCCGAGGGTATTACCGTGTGCGGAATGCAGATGCAGAGGTACCCCGGCGGGCCCCACGATGAGATGTTGGGGATGTATCCCGACGCTTTCAGCGCCGTTCTGGGCACGGATCCCTATTACTTCGATATTAACCCTAGATTCATATCCCTCTGCGCATTTGCGCTAAGCGGCAGGGATGAGACCACGCGGACCAGGATAATCGAGGTTGATGGACGAACTGTGCACTTCAACACCGTCGGTAACCTGACCCAGGTTGGCCAGGAGGAGAACGGCTTTCACTTCAAGGTCCAATACCCCCAGGGGGATGTCTCCTATTCTCTGGTCAGTTGCATCTCCAAACCCTCCAAGGTTACCCTAAACCACCAGACGCTGCCCCCGGCAACCGAGCTTTCAAAGGTAGAGCAGGGGTGGAGATACCTCCCGGAGGGGGTACTTCTACTGAAGATAAACCACACCCGAGAGGACCTAATAGATATCCAGGGGTCCAGGGCCATCACCCACCTGCGCTTCTCATCAAACTCCACCTGGGAATTCCCGGCATCCAATCAGGGATGGGGAGAGCCTAACATGCTCGAGCCCTTGTCCGTCTCGGAGGGTAAAATCCAGGCGAGATCCACGGGGAATGACCCCTTCATCCTGGGACCATCAATTAGGCTGAGGGCCAGCCATGATTGTACCGCACGTATAAACATGAGCATATCTAGGGGAGAGCGAGCCCAGCTGTTCTGGACAAGAAGCGATTCCAAAATGTACTCGGAATCCAAAAGCATATCATTTGACATTGTGGCCGATGGTAATTTCCATGAGTATATCCTGGATCTTGGAGAAAACCAGGAATGGAGCGGGGTCATAAGGGGCTTGAGGCTCGACCCCACGGACTCAACCGGCGCCGAAATATCGATAGATTCCATTAGAATACCCGAGCCCTGCCTGATTCCAGCCATCCTGACCCTTCTTTCACTCTTGATCAGAGGTTGTTACCGTGGCTGAAAACCCCCGCATTCTGGTTAATCAGGTCGGATATGACCTCGGTAAGGAGAAGAGCTTCCTGGTACAGCTCGAGAAGAGAGGACAGGAAACCGAGTTCCAGGTAATCGACCTGGGCGGTGAATTATACCTTACCGGAACTGCCCGCGATGTGGGGGAAGTAGACAAGTGGGGGCAGTGGTATCTGAGAGGGGACTTCACTCCGCTTCAGAGGGAGGGAAAATTCATGGTCACCATGGAGATAGAAGGTCAGACCCTGAATTCATTTCCCTTTCAAATATCGGAGGATCTTCTCCTTAACGAAACAGGTAGGCCGGCCTCGGACTTTTTCCGCTACCAGAGATGCGGGTGCCGGGTTGAAGGGTGGCACGGTTCGTGCCACCTGGATGATGGAAAAATGGGGAACGGATCCCATATCGATGTTTCGGGGGGCTGGCACGATGCCGGTGATTATAACAAATACAACGGTTTTACACCTCTATCGGTTCTGGCCCTGACCTGGAGCTACCAGATGAAGCCGGGGTATTTCGGGAAATGGAGAGCCAATGAGGGCATTCCCACTATCATAGAAGAGGCATTATGGGGTGCCCAATGGCTGATGAAGATGCAACCCGAACCCGGTAAGCTTATGGATAGGGTTTTCTCCGGGTATTCCTTCTGGGGTAGACCGGAGAACGAGACCGATAATATCTGTGAAAATGAGGACGATAGACCTATAGAGGGCGAGGCAGGGGCATGTCCAGTTGCCCTGGCGGCTGCATCACTTTCCAAACTTTCTTCCTGGAGGCCGGATGATGGCTATCTCCAGGCGGCAAGGAATCTGTGGATGAGAAATAGGGAAAGGGAGAGGTTCCTGCAATCCGAAGCGGCCATGATCATCTGCGATCTGGCCCTAAAAGCCTCGGGGAGCGGAGATGTCTATATGGAGGATATGGAAAAAAGAATAGCCTTCATATTGGATTCACAGCAAAGCGAAGGATGGTTTTCAACCGGGCAGGGAGAACCCTTCAACTCCATAACCCAGATGGGACTTCCGGCAGCTGCCTTAGCCCAGTCGGCCCTGGAAACCGAAATAATGAAAGCGGATATCGAGAAGGGATTATCAAGATACTGGAATTTCTCCTTGAAGATGGCAAGTAACCCCTTTCGGATATCGACCCTCTACCATGGTGATGGCTCAACCTCATTCTTCCACAGGTATCCTGATCAGGAAAGCTGGTATGTGGGCCAGAACAGCCAGTATCTATCCCAGGCCTGGGCCGCGCTATTGGCCCATAGATTAACTGGTAACTCCAGATACAGGCGTTACGCTCTATCCCAGATTAACTGGGTCCTGGGCATGAATCCCTTTGGCCTGTGCATGATGGAAGGTGAAGGCCGGGCCAACCCGGGGGTATACCACCACCGTTACGACACCATACCAGGAAGAAACAGGGGCGCGGTTCCCGGATGTATACCTAATGGTATAGTCCGGTTATCTCCTGAAGAGGATATACCCCGGTTCGATCTCGGGGTTTCCGGGAGGGAGGATTACCACAGCAATGAGCCCTGGCTTCCCCATAACGCCTTCTACCTCCTGGCGGTATCCCATCTATAAGGGCAGGTCGATCCTACATCCTTCCTGGCTCGCTCTTATCGCGCCCAGACTCAGCTCGACGGACCGCAGACCTTCATTGACATCGACGGCCGTTGGCTGCCCGATCTCCACGGCTGATAGAAATGCCCTTTCCTCAGCCACGTAGGGATTATTCTTTCCCTCGAATTCTGCCTTATGATCCTTCCACTCGATGATTACTTTGCTTGAATCATCGATATAATGCATGTCCCTGGACACCACCTCCAACCCCGCCCGAAAGGAAACGGAGGCATTGGTGGACGTAACCACTCCAAGCGCCCCGCTCTTGAACCTCATAAGGACGGCTGACACGTCCTCGATATCATATCCCTCGATATCGGTGTTTATCTCCGTGGCCAGCAGAGCCTGTAGGGACTCGACATCTCCTCCCAGCCATCTTGCCTGATCGAAGATGTGGGTGGTCTGTTCAGTGATCTGGCCTCCGCTCTTGTCCCTCTGGATCCACCAGGGTACGTGGTAAATTCCACCCCACCACCTGCCCTGGACCAGGGCGATGGGCCCTCCTTTCTGGAGGAGTAGGTCCCTAGCCTCGACCTTTCCATCATCAAATCGCCAGTGATAACCCATTTGATTGATTATTCCGGTCTTTTGGCAGATATCAACAATTTCCTTGGCCCTTTCGATTTTTGAATCCAGGGGTTTCTCCACAAATACCGGTAAGCCCCTCTCCGCCGCGGCCCTAATGGGCTCCAAATGAACGAAGGGAGGCGTGCAGATAAAGACCGCCTCCAGGTCCTCATTATCCATCATCTCCTCGTAATCTGTATAACGATTGGGGATGTCAAACTTGTCCTGGATGCCCGATGCCTTTTCATCATCCAAGTCGGATATGGCAACCAGCTCGGCACCATCCATTTCCCGCAAGTTCCTGACGTGACTACTACCAATTCCTCCCACGCCTATAACGGCAACTCTCAAATAATCACTTATTAAGGTCGATGGGGTGCCATTTGAAAAATGCTCCATCACCTGCGAAGGTATCTAACCGAGGAGACAGTTCCCCAGGAAAGCAATAATACCCCAGGAATAACCGCCGCAATCCACAGGTAGAAGTTTTCCCAGGTCTGGTCCATCTCCCTTTCTAGCTGTTCCCTGAAGGCCGGGGGCCAGCGGGGATCGATGGTTTGATTCATCCTCATCACGTTCCTGGTAGCGGTAACCGCCTGGGGAACCACCATTGCCAGGTATATGACTCCCAGCGCCATGGCAATCATGCCTTTCAAAAGAGGACGACGGGAGCGGGCAAGAATGAATTTCAGTTTACTCACTATGATTGGGGCAAACGCATGCTCTCAAATATCTTTTACCCCACATCCGGTAATCAAGGGGGTTCATTTTTCAGCCAGGAGAGCAAGGAGAAAGAGATCAAATTGGGAGATGAGGAGGAAGGCGGCGAAGCCAAGACCAGCGAGGGAAACCAGCTACCTCCGATAGATCTGGAAGATGCTGGTGTAGAGGAATATGATGCCGATGAGAGCACGGCCTACCTCGCCTACCTCCTGCGCGAGGCGGAAATCACCAGCAGGAGACTCGAGAGCATCAGCCGACAGGTAAGAATCATGATTGCCCTGCTGGCCCTAAATATCATAGTGCTCATAATATACTGGCTTGATATCACCGGGGCAATCAACTTTATTTAGGCAAGTCGTCGGAGGAACGATACATTCAAAACCGACCCCTTAGAGGGCAGAGAAAATTTGGGTGGTACCAGAGATGAAGAAAAAGAAGGTAAGATGCGGCGTTATTGGGCTAGGCTTCATTGGGACCAGAGTTCACGTGCCGAGTCTCAGGGGCATAAAGGGAGCCAAGCTGGTAGCTGTGGCCGACCTCGAGGAGAAGAGGGTAAAAAAGGCCGCCAAGAGAGGAGCGAAGGGCTACCATGATTACAAGGAGGTTCTTGAAAACCCTGATATAGATGCGGTGTGGGTTTGCCTACCAAATTTCCTACATGCAAAGGTAACCCTGGAAGCCCTGGAAGCCGGAAAACACGTCTTCTGCGAGATGCCCCTGTCTAACAAGGTTGAAGAGGCCAAGGAGGTTGTCTCCAAATCGAAAGAGGTGGACAGATTTGCAGTACCCGGGGCCACATTCAGGTACACACCGAACTTCAATAAGATGAAGAAACTGATGGATTCGGGCGAGGTTGGTAAACCAACGATGTTCTACGGTCGGGAATACATAGCACCTTCCATACTTGCCGATCAGTGGCCTGCCGGTAGTTGGGCCTGGGATAAGGAGAAGAGCGGGGGCACTAGCTTCACCCTCTCGGTGTGGGCCATAGATCTCATGAGGTGGCTGACCGAAAGCGAGGTTAAGAGGGTCTATGCCTCGATACAGCAGATCGAACAGCCCGAATACGGCGGTGTAACGCCCGAGAACTGCCAATTACACCTAAACTTCGAAAATGGGGTGAGCGGGGTGCTGGAGAGGAGTGAAAACAGTCCTCGATCCATGGAGGGTTCTGAGCTTCGGATGCTTTTCGATGATAACAGAGCGATCTACGCCAAGGAAAACGATATAATCGAGCTACACCAGGAGGAATACGATAAGAGGGTCTGGAAGTTCTTCTCAACGGGAACCCGTGTATGGGGGCACCAACAGCTGGACCGGCATTTCGTTAATTGCATCCGTAAGGATCAGACCCCCTCGGTTACCGCCGTGGATGGTCTGAGAGGTGTAGAGATAGCCACGGCCATGGTAGAATCAGCCGATACCGGACGAGCAATCGAGCTATGATCTCAAGCACGAAATCCCAATCGTACGATGGGTAACCGGCGGGGCATACTAGAGCAGGGGGTCCAGGATACGTTTAGCCTTCAGTATATCCTTCCTCTGTTGAGGTCCCTTTATCTCCCGTTCTATGGTGACCGGTCCCCCAAAACCCGCGCCTTTTAGGCGTCTCATTAGGAGTTCGAACTCCACCTCGCCCTCCCCCAGTGGCCTTTCATGACCCAGGTCCTCATCACGATTCGGCCAAACACCGTCCTTGGCATGCATGCCCCTGACGTATTCGCCGAATATTTCCACTGCATCCAGAGGATTCGCCATCCCATACATTATAAGGTTGGCCGGGTCCAGGTTAACGCCCAGGTTGCCGGTGTCCACATCCTCTATGGTTCTCTTCAACGTGGAGGGCAACTCCTGGCCAGTCTCGAAACAGAAAATCTGATCGTTGCCCTTGCAGTGGAGAGCTAATTCACGCATTGCATCCACGAAACCCGAATATATCGGATCCTGCTCATCATCCGGTATGAACCCTATATGAGAGGTTATGCTGTCTATCCCCATATCGCGGGCCAGATCCGAGAATTTCTTGGCAAGCTCCAGCCTCCTCTTCCTGTGTTTGGGAGGCACAAGGCCCATGGTCTCAGGTCCCCGGTTTAGATTGAATACCTGTCCCTCGAATAGTAGGAACAAGGAACTAATTCGGATGCCGGTCTTCTCCGCAGCCTCTTGAACCAGGTTGACATCAATCCTGTCCACCATCATTTCCGCAGTGCATGATAGCTGACAGGTAGGTATCCCAAGGTCAAGGACCTTCCGGAAACTCTTCAGGGGATCATCCGATATGCCTACTATTAGACCAAGATCCATTTTTGGCATAAGTCCACGCTCGATGCCCAATTGATAATGATATCCCATAAAATACTCGGAACGACTTTGGTCCTTCATTTCAACCTGCCTGAACTAGCAAAGATGCTTTCTTTGCTTATCTTCATAATTGCCATAAATACATAAGACAAGAGCAGCAACGTCCCGTTTGGGCTGGAATATGGCGATGGAAACGGACAGGACCATCATTCCCCTTATGGCTCTGGTTTTTCTAGCACCCCTTATAGGGGAGGGCATATCCACATCGACCCCGGTTCATAAATTCTTCCAGCCCGTGACCCTCCTCTTGTTGATTGCTCTCTACGGATTTGGTGCCCTCCAAATCCGGGAGTCAATGGTTCGGTGGGGAAAGCAGGGAAATGCCTGGCGTTTCTTGCTTATCATGGGTGCGGCCTATGGGATAGTCGAGGAAGCTCTCTATCTCTTGAGTTTCTTCAATCCCCAATGGGTTGATCTGGGTCCCATGACCAATTACGGTCGTTGGTTAGGAGTCAATTGGCCCTGGGCATTTGAATTGACCATCTTCCACGCCATCTATAGCATCACAATTCCCATTCTCGTAGTCCACACTATATTTCCATCCCTGCGGGATCGACCTTGGCTATCTGAGAAAGGCGACTTCACCTGTTTAGCCGTATTTCTCGTTAGTGGGCCTCTCTGGCTATTGTTCGTGACCGATAAGTACGGATATATCACGGGGGCAGCTCAATATGGCGGATTTCTCCTCCTCGTATTGGTTCTGATTGCCATAGCACGAAGGGGAATCGGGGAAGATAATGGAACCCGACAGACCTCATCCCGGCCTAGACCAGCTTTTCTCTTCATGTCGGGCTTGATATGGGCGATTTTATTCTTCCTGATCTTCGCCTGGCTTGTTCCTACCTGGGAGCAGCCCCCTATATTTTCCATGACCGGCTTATTTGGAATCACCCTCCTTTGGGTGGTTCCAGTTGATCGCTGGCTAACCGGCAATCCATTCCGGGACCACATAACCATGACCTCCGCCGGTCTGGGGGCACTCTCATTTCTGATCATATTTCTCCTCCTGGTGGGCGAACCCCTAAGCAAGATAATATTTGGCATTCTGGGAGTGGCTATCATCCTGGTCACGCTTCTGAAAATTGGGAAAAAAAGAGACCTTCCCGAATAGGGTCACCAAAGTGTAGATCGGATTCCAAGTAAAAATATGGGCAATGCCAAAATCAAACAAAAACAAATAAGGAGACCCCTGTTGATCTTGGCGCCATGCCGGATATTATCAGGACTGGTATCGTAGGTTTTGGCGGCATGGGACAGGGTCATGCTAGGACGGTTTCGGATAACCCTGGAATGGATCTAGTGGGAGTCGCTGACCCCAGCCCTAAGACCCATAAATTAGCGGAGGATTTCGGGGTTATTGCCTTTAAAAACTACGACGAGCTGATCGAAAAGGAGAACCCCCAGGCAATCATAGTGGCCTCTCCCTCCAATACCCATGGAGAGGTGGTAATGAAATGTTGTCAAGTCGGAATACATGTTTTCTGCGAGAAGCCCTTTACAACCACATTCCAGGAATCCATAGAAGTAAGGGATGCCGTCAAGTCGTCCGACATAGTCTTTACCATAGGATTGGTCCTCAGACATACGGAAACCTACGGAAGGGCAAAAGAGATGGTATCCCAGGGTCTTCTAGGCGGGATTGGAATGGCCGATTGCCGGTACTCCGGGAACCTTTTGGGACGATATGAATACGTATTTTCAAAAAACCTGGGAAGGGGCCTCATCAATGAGCACACCATTCACATGATCGATGCCATGGAGTATATCCTGGGACCGGTAGAATCGGTGCTGGCCACCACCGACGCCTCCAAAATGCATACTGAATACAACGCGGCCATGATCCTCAAGCATAGGAGCGGTTCCTTTACCTCCATAACCGCCAGCGGAGTATCGACGCTATCAAGCCATGCCTGGATCACCGGTCAAGACCTGGAGATTCTGATCGAAAATAATACGGATCTTCTAACCAGAGAGGATGGGGAAGAGAAAAAAATTCTATCAACAAATCTGGGCTACGACAGGGAGATCGAGGACTTCAGGCGATCCATCGTTAGCGGTAAAAAGCCACTAACCGGGATAGACGAGGCCTTCGCCTCCTCACGTCTAATCGAAGCTATCTACAGGTCTTCGGAAAACGGGGAACAGGTAGAGCCCCTGGAACTGGAATCCCAGGCAGCTCTGGACGAATGATTAACCTTTAATCCCGGAAACTAGGTTTTGGGCTTCATGTAATTCTTCATGAAGCTCTCCATTTTCCCATTCTTGTAGACCCTGATCAACTCAAGCATTCCGTTATGGGCAGGGATTGTCGTGCCTTTCAGGGAGAAGATCACGAACAGTCTGTCGTCCTTCTCCACCTCCTCGAACTTCACGGTACCGTACATGGGGGCTTCCATGATCTGTTCGTATTTTCCTTCAACCTCTATCTCGCTGACCGCCCTGTAACGTTGGGACTGGTTGTTATGGGTCAAAGTAAGGTCCACAATGGTCCGGTTGCGGTTGAAGAAGTAGTCCGAGACACCCTCGAAATAGTAGAATACGGAGCCGTTGGTTTGGTTGAGCCAAACCACATAGGTGGAGGTGGCGCCCAATCCTGCCTTTCCGGGAGCGCTTGCCTTTAGAACATCGGTGAAGTCATACATATACATGTCGAATTCGTATGTACGGCTCTGGTTTCTCCACTCAACCGTCCCGTTCCACATGTCCGGATCCGCACCTATGTATCGGGCCTGATCCATCATTCTGTTTATCTTGGCCAGGTTCATTATGGTCTCTTCATGGGTATCCCCGGTGGTGACATTGCTATCCAGGTACGCAATATCCTCATCCCGAATCTTCTTGAGGGTATTGTACCTCACTTTCACCTGTTCAAGCGGCCTTCTGCTTATCATGCTCAACACGAAAGCATACTTCTGCTCCATTGTCGAGAGTGTGGAGGGGTACTCGTTCCTCAGTATGGTCACATCCTCCTCCGCGCTCTCACCAATGATGAACAGGGTTATCAGTGTCGAGAGCACGATTGCAATACCTATTACGCCGACAAGACTTCTATCAACCTTCATTCTTGTCCCAACCTATCCTCATCAATTCGATGAATAATTGCCACCAAACTATTCTTCCCCTTCAGCGGCTTCTTCCACTTCCTGATCCCTCTCCCTGGCAGGGACGATGAAGCAGAAGTAGGAGATTATGGCTATCAGTATTACTCCCACCACTATCAGCAGCACTGACCTCATCAGACTGGAGCTCTTTTCCTGCTGTTGGCTTTCCTCAACCTCCTCCTGTAGCTGCTTCTCCTCTTCCTCCATCTGCTCGAACTTCTCTTCAGCATGGGCCATAGAATCCTCGTACTTGTTTTCCTGTTCCCATGCGTAGTATATGGAGTTCTGCAATATCTTCCGGAAGTTCTCGTCCTGGAGGAAGTTGCTGAAGTGCGTGGGGTCCTCCTCCTTCGTCGAAATCATGTCCGTTCCCGCAAAGGTAATCGAGGTTCCATTTCTCTCGTAAACGACCACCAAGGGGGCGCCCAGTTCCTGATCCTCATAAACCATGGTGTAATCGCCCTCCTCAGGCATGAGATGGGTAAATTCCTTGGTGCTCTCATTCAGGTGGGCAACGAATCTTTTGTCCTGAAGCGAGAACTCGTCAGCAACCCCTTCCGTGATCTGATGGTCATCTGCCTCCACATAGAATGTTCTTCTGACCATTTCACGAACCTCGTTCTCCTCACACCTGGGGATTTCAACTACCCTCGTCTCCCCGGTTTCCGTATTACGGCAAATGAATGTGGGGCTCACCGATTGGTATGAAGTGCCGAAGATGGGGAATATGGTCCCGTTCAATTCTAGGGTAATGTCCTCATGTCCCACGCTTCCCATACCAACTATTGAACCCCCCTGATTGAAGTACCACTCCAGGGCGGGAACCATCCTCTCAGCATTAAGCTCCCATGTCGTCAGGGCAACGACCACGCACTTGACCTGGGGGAAATAGAGCAGGGTATTCATGAGATCCTGGTTCCCCACCAGCACGATTTCCGCTTTGCCCGAAAGTCTGGAATCGGCCTCAATAAGGTCCTGCAGGGCCTCACCATAAAGACTGAGGTCCTGATCGCCCTTTTTCGGCCCATGATAAATCAAGATCACGGGCTTTTCCTCCTGAGCCAGGAGCACAGGAGAAACCATTACGACCGCGAGCATTCCAATGATAAGTAGTCCCGACTTGTGCATCTAATTCACCAATCACTACGCACTTCCTATGTAATGGCGAAGGCCCCATATTTAAACTTTTTTATCCCACCAATACGCAAAAGCAATTTATAGGAGTAAATATAGAGTTCTTCCTACAGGAAAACACTCCAGGAGAGAAAAAATATGGTGGAAGTTGACAAAAGGGTAATCGGCCTGGCACTCTTGTCAGTTATCCTATCAACCCTAATTATGATCACGATTGCCGGCGAAGATATAGAACAACCAGTTGAGATACTGAAGAACGAGTACCCAAGGAAGCTCGGTGGTCGGAAGACGACCTTTAGTTTTGCCATGGTTTCCAGGGAAAAGTTTGAAAATGTCGAGATGAGGTTCGCCATGCTGAGCCGGGAGTCCCTGAGGGCCGCAGATATGATTGACCCCCAGAAAGAGTTTAACGTTACTGATTCACCCCAGGATGTCCTGGATAACGTGGTAAAATTCGACTGGCTCATGAACCAGACCTCCCTGCTGGGAATAGAGGCGGAGAAATTCGAACGTGAATTCCAGTTCCAGGGAGTGCAGGGGGATATGGTACTGTATGACTATACTGCTATCTTAGGATCTCTCTCCGGCCAGGAGATAGCCGTCTCCGTTCCCCTGCTATACGCAGCGATAATTGACGAGAATGGATACAGTTACTATTTTGAGGGAAAATCGGACTTTTTCTACGAACCGGAAATGAACCTCGTCTCCCTCACCACATCCCATAACGAAAACGAAACCAGCTATCTGCCCGAGGATCAGGCCTGGGGAGACGTCAAGTTACCGATTTCGGAAGCCCCGACCGGGGTTCTGGAATACAGATCGGTGGATAAGGACGACACCTTCAGCGTCATATTCACCGTGGAAATGACGGAAAGCCCCCCTGGATTCTCCATCCCCATTAAGGAGGAGGAAATGAACTTGGTTCTGATCCAAGTCATTAGGGCCTACCTGGACGGGGAGCTGTTCGAGGATCCAATATTCAATTTGATTGAGTGATTGAGGTGATATCGATGAAACGTTTGACGGCTCTGTTGGTTGCTTCTGTGTTGCTTTCGGTACTACCTGTATATGCACAATCCGAAGAGGTTAGACCGGTTATTTTGGTATATACCGGGATCGATCAGGGTTTTGCAGAGATGCTGGCACCCCTGATAGAGGAGAATGAGGATATAGATAGCGAGGTACAGGTGGTGACATCGCCTGAAACGCTTAGTATAGCCGCGGCCTTACCCCAGACCGAGTGCATAATCATATACGCCTCAAACGAGGCTGAACTCGAGGGGCTGGAAGACGCCATTACGACCTTCTTCCTGCAGGGCGGTGGAGTTATAGGCATTAGGGATGCATGCTACGAGCCCTATGCCGGCAAACTGGCAACCGAGGTTTTCCCGACTCATGCTAATGAGTCCAAAAGACAGATGAGCCCCAGGGAAACCCGGGCCAGGACCTATGTGAAGCAGGAGGACACCAGCCTCACTGAGGGTCTTCCAGAGAAATTTGATCTCATCAGCATGGGGACCTATTACCCGGCCGATTCAGAGGGCAACTATCTTGAAAGCATCGATCAGGATAAACACATCCCCTATAAGGATGAGGAGATCGGCTCGCCGCTGGTAATAGCTAACGACAATGAAAATGGAGGCAAATCCATAGGTCTCCCTGGTATATGGACCATAGGCAACTCACGTGTGGATGTCTACTACGGCAACCTCGTTGCCCAGGAGGAATTCCAGACCCTGTTCAGTAACATAGTGCAATGGACGGCGAAGGAAAGCTCTAGATTTAGGGATATTGAGGAAGGCCTCGAGGAGAAGATCGAAGAGGCCAAGGGCAAGGCCGAAAGACTGAAGGAAGAGGCCGAAGAGGCTCGTAGGAAGGAGGAAACCCAGAGATTGATCTTCTTGATAGGTGTATGGGCTGCAGGCCTTATCGTCTGCGGAGTGATAGTAAAGAAGATGATCCTGGTGCCTATAGAGCCTGAGTGAAGGGGTTTACTGGTAAAGGCTAGTTAATTACCCGGATTCACTCGCTGAGGCTATCGGCCAAGAGCTGGTCTATAGATACAACCCGCACACTACTGGGGACTGTATCGGTCCCAATTACCTCTAAAGCTCCCGCCTGGTGAATTAGACTAAGCGCTCCCCCGATTAGCAGGGGGTGGGTACACGCAGCAATGGTCATCTTCGCCCCTGCCTGTTTTGCCAGGGAAATGGCCTCTGCCATTGTTCCCCCTGTGCTGATGATATCATCGGCGATTACCACGTCCCTTCCCTTAACCTCCAGGTCTCCAGCAGATATCTCAACATCCTCGGGGCCCTTTCTAACCTTTTTCATGACCGTGAAGTCAGCGTCTATCTCTTTGGCCATGGCCCTGGCCCACTGTTTCGCTTCCTCGTCAGGGGCGACAACCACCGGTTCGTCGAGGGAATAGTTATTGAGTATGAAATCCCCAATTAAGGGCATTGCCGTCAGGTTATGGCATTCTATATTGAACATCTTGGCGACATCCGCAACCCGATGTAGGTGAATATCAACGGTATACAGTTCCTCCAGTCCCGAGAATTCCAGTAGCTTGCTGACAACCCGGAAACTGACCACCTCTCCCGACTTGAAACTCACATCCTGCCTGGAGTATGCAAAATAAGGAATAACACCCCGTATTTTTGCAGCTCCAAGTTCGGAAAGGGTATCCGTGAGAAATAGCATCTCCATTAGTAGGTTATCAGGCTGAAATCCCATGGTTTGTATCAGTATTACTTCCTCGTTCTCAACTGGAGTGTGGATTCGAAGGTATTTTTCTCCATCAGGGAAGGTCTTTATCTCAACGTTGCCAAATGTGGCGTTCATCTTGTGGGCAACCCGGGCTGCTAGACCTTGAGAGCCAGAACCGCCGATTACAATCGGACCAGACATATAGGATATTCTCTTCTGGGTCAATATAAAGGTATTCGGGACTTAATAATCTTGAAAAATTAGCCCGGGTGTTATCAAGCAAGACCCTTCTTACTCAAGCTGGTCCCTGATCCTGGTCTGGGATTTGAGGGAGATCACTCCACCGATCGCTATCAGTACCACCGATACGTAATAACCTCCGAATACGATCTGCCTGGTCATTACTATGAATGGGAGAGCAAATAGGAAGAGGCCGATCATCACTCCACCGCCGTATGATTTACCGGGCTTAAAATAGGATAAAAAGGCTCCCAGGAGCCCGCAACAGGCAAATATGAGGCTCACCGAGAGCAGAGTTCCACCAAAAAAGGAAACCTCGGTTGCCACGGGCAAGAGGTCGGCATTTATCATCAACCATGTGTAGGAACCGAGCGCTAAACCGGCACCCAGAAGCCCCAGGGCCACCACGACCTTGTGATCGATGGTCGGAAGTACCTCTGCCTCCCGGTAAACTGGTTTGGAGACCTGAGCAGGCTTCAGCCCCAGAACCCGATCAATATAGGGCAGCCGACCGAAGATCCTGACCCCTTCACGCTCTGAGTAATGCATCAGATAGGGTTTGCCGTAGTATTCTATCCGCATCACCTTGTCCGATAGCCTGATTGGTCTCCCGCAGTAAGCGCATATGCCCCCCTCCCCCGAAGCGTCCTCGATACCCTCCACAAAACGGGAAACTGAGAGAAGCTTGCTACCTTTGGATGTTATGGTTATGCTCCCCCCGCTCACCCTGAGAACTCCCTGATCCATAAGGTCGGATAGGACCTCATCCATGGAAACCTCCGGCTCTTCCGCGAAAAACTCGGAAAGCTGATTCTTGGTAAAACTTCTGCCGTACTTGTGCCTAGCTTCTATCAGTGGCTGAACCGAGTGCGTTATCTCTCTGACTTCCTTGGCCTTCGCCTTGGACAGTGGGCTGAGCATGGTGAATTGTTCCAGGTATATATCCCTGCCTAAAGCGATTCCCAGAAGGCCAAGCACTAGCGATGCGGCAGTGGTCATCAAGCTGTCGGGATCGAATAAAGATTTGGCGACCCTCGTCAGGGCGGTTTCCAATGCAGTTCCCTTGACCAGCAGGGAGGAGGTACCGGCTAAAAGTATTCCACCAATGAAGGCCACGGAGCATATGAGCCATAGCGTCACTCCCTGTTTAGTCTGAAAACTTATGTCCTTGCTATCTAGATCCTGGGAGAAATAGTATCCCGCTGCAGTTCCTGCAACCAGATGAGCGGCCAGAATGAGATATGAACGGAGCATGGCAAAGGGAGGGAAAAGATATCCAATTAAAACAAAAATTGCCATTATTAGGAAGGCGTAGCCGCCATTTCTGACATAGCCCTTTCTTAGAAGCAGGGCTCGTTCCTCTGAGGAAAGGTTGCTCTCGGGAGAGGACATCCAACCAGAGCCTCTGGCCGAAATTGTCTTAAATGTATCGGGATATTACTTCAATGTCTAATTTCCTACCTTCCAATGGATAAAATCAGGCTCAGCCTGGAAATACAATTCGATCATCATATTTCAAAGTAAAAGGGCTCAGGAATAGATTTACAAACTCCGCTGAGGTTCCTCTATACAAGGAGATCCCTTGAAAAATAGGCTTAAAATGGCCATCCCGACAGGAAGCTTACAAAAAGACGTACTTGACCTTCTGCGTGCCGCTGGATATGAAATGGAACTCCAGGAGCGTTCATATCGTCCGGACACAAATGACGACGAGCTCTGGGTGAAGATGCTCAGGCCCCAGGAGATCCCCTCACTCATTGACAGAGGTGTATACGATCTTGGAATAAGCGGAATGGACTGGATCATGGAGACGGGATCGGACGTGGAGCGAATAATAGATCTAGGCATTGGGGGATTCACCATCGTGCTCGCCGTCTCGGAAGAATCCGATATGTTCAAGGTTGAGGATCTAAAGAACCTGGACCCGGCAAGGGTTTCCACCGAATATGTTAGTTTGGCCAAGTCCTATCTGGACGAGCAGGACATAACACGAGCATCAATACATTTCTCCTGGGGCGCAACCGAGGCCAAACCTCCCGAGGACGCGGACGCCATTATAGACGGCTTCCAGACGGGTACCACCCTGGAGCAGAATAGGCTAAGGATTCTAGATGATGTATTGGATTCAAGTGCCTGGCTTTTTGCTAACAAGGAGGCCCTAAAGGATGACTGGAAGAAGCAGAAGATTGAGGGGGTAAGGATAATGATCGCCGGGGCAATTCTGGCCAAGGGAAAGGTGCTCATTAAACTCAATGTTCCCGCACACAAGTTGAAGGAGATCGCAGATCTGGTTCCGGCGATGGAACAGCCAACGATTAGCGAACTTTACGGGGAAGAATGGTACGCCCTGGAAACGGTGGTCGATGAAAAGGACCTCGTCCAACTTATTCCAAGGATGAAGATGGCGGGGGCAAAGGACATAATCGAATATGACCTGAAGAAGGTAATACCCTAGGGTAGTGATATGTTGAGCGAAGACTATGACGTGGATAGGGAAAAGATATTGGACTGGCTGAGCATGGAGTTTGACGATGACTTGGGAGGTTACGTCAGCGATGAGACGGACCTTCCTCTCAGCCTATACTATGATGATGATGCTGAAGAGCTCTGCCTGCTAAATCAGGTAAAATTGCCGTATGAAGTTGATATGTGGCGGACGGGTGACTGGGAAGAGGGAGCCCAGAAGGGAATTGCCGGAATGATAACCCGGGGAAGCCAGGCAATAGGCGTCACCGGTGCCTACTGCATGCTTCTGGTGGCTGCCAAATATAAGGACGAAACGAAGAAGGGTACGGTTGAGAAGGTTCTTAAAGCCGCGGATAAGATAAAGGAAGCCAGACCAACGGCCGCCAACCTGACCTGGGCCGTGGACCGCATGTCTAAGGCAGCCAAGGATGCTCTTAAGACGGCCGGGAAGGTCTATATGCACCTAAAGAACGAGGCAGACCTCATATTTGCCGAGGATATTTTCATCAGCAGGGCCCTGGCCGAGAACGGCACCCGACTGATAGATGACGGAGAGACCATACTTACCCATTGCAATGCTGGATCTCTGGCAACATCCTATGGTGGAAGTGCCCTGGGAATACTGGAGTATGCCTCATCACAGGGAAAGGAGGTGACCGTTGTCTCCAAGGAAACCCGTCCCAGATCTCAGGGATATAAGCTAACCCTCTGGGAACTATCGACCGCCGGGATACCGGTCGCTGCCGTTACCGACAACATGGTTTCCAGCAGTTTTGAGGAGTTTGGAATCGATCGTGTTCTGGTGGGGGCTGATCGAATCACCAAGGACGGTTGTGTGGCCAACAAGGTGGGAACCAAGGACATAGCTAGGATGGTTGCCTTTAATCAGGTGCCCTTCATCGTGGCTGCGTCGTATTCAACCCTGGATCTTGAAAACGAGGGAGACGATATCCCCATAGAACAGAGATCAACCGATGAAATCTCGCTTCCCTATCATTATGAGGCCCTAGCTAGGAAGAAGGATGGAGTCATAGCAGAGGACGGGCTGGAGTTCTGGCCTCCCAAAGAAATGGTCTCGGAGGAGCTTGAACCGGGCAAGATCATGCTGTTCAACCCCGCATTTGATGTCACTAGCTCTCGTCTAGTCAGCAATATCGTGCTAGAAATGGGGATTTACAGGCCGGAAAGAATTTCCACCCTGGACGAGGAAAAGATCCAAGAAAGCGTCTCAAAGATCATGGCCAAGTATATGGGGAAGATCTAGGCTTTGTATTTCACGTAGTCCCCGCTCGAGACCTCTTCGCTTATTATTTCCTCCAGTTTTTGGGAGAGGATCTCCACCGGTATATCCTGGATGCTGACTCGGGTAGACATACCTCCAGTATCCTTAAGTCCGATCTCAGTCTTGGCCTCGACGAAACCCAGATTGCCCAGGTCCTTCAGGTAGGACGCGAATGAGGTGTATGATCTTGACGGTTCGTTGTATTGCTCACACAGGCTCTCATACTCCGAGAATATATCTCCGGATAAAACGCTCTGCGAGTTACCCAATAAATTAGCCGCGGACAGGTATGTGAGCTTCTGGTGAAGATTCAGCTCCCGGAGCTCTGTCTCCGAAACTACGGGCAATACCTCTGCCTTGGCAGCCCTAACGTCCTCGAAAGATACTTCCGGGTTCTCGCCTCTATCCGCTCGTTTGCCCGCGTAGTACATCATTTCCAAAGCGAACCTGCAGTCTCCCGTCTGTGCCGCGATTTCGGACACGAAGTTCACCACATCATCCGACATGGCGCCCTCCATAAAGGCCTCGTTGGCCCGGTATCTCAATATATCGAAGAGTTGGGATGCGTTGTACTTGTCTAACTTGATCACGTTTTTCTTCAGGGAGCTACGGGTAGGTTCATCCAGCTTGTAGTAATAGGAGAAATCCCTACTGATCAGGATCATGCTATATCTGGCAACGCTGTCAAGTCGGTGATTCTCAAGTGGTCTTGACAGGAAGTATATTATGTCCCTGCCATCTCTGCTCATATAGTAGTCTATCTCGTCCAGACATATGATAAGGATGGTATTAGAGTCCACGAGGATGTCATCGACCGCTCTCTGGACATATTCGGCCGGATAACCCCTAAGCTCTAGTTCGGGTTGGAGTTCCTTGGCCATGGAAGCCCATATCATGTAATCCGTGCGTTCCTTCCGACAGTTTATGTGGATATACTTCAGGTTTATGTCACGTCTAGAGCCGGCCTGTTCTATGCTCTTACCAAATCTTTTGGCCAACATCGTTTTTCCGGTGCCAATACCCCCCAAAATGGTCACCGTCTGTGCAACCGGTGCCGGGGATATCGAGCCCTTGAAGTACTCCACCAGCTCCTTTAGCTCATCCTCTCTGTGGGGAAGGTACTGAGGCACGTAGGCCGCATCCAACTTTGACTCTTCCCTAAAAATGGTGGACTTGCCCAGAATGTCCTCGACCATCGTGTCTACTTCGCCCATCCTCCCGTTCATAAGAGATTAATAGCAGCAGCTGGAATATAAATGTAAGTGTAACCCCCTCCCCTACCTGTTAATTGTTATGACCTCCTATTTTTCCCTCAAAGGTCCCATGATTCCATTTCCCTTTAAATACAGACGGTTAATTAACAACTCACAGCAAGGGGGGGTCCAAAGAACGCTTATAAGCCTCTCCAGCCAAGCGCATATCGAAGTGAACATAATGTCCACTGAGATAGAAGACCTTCCTGGAGTGGGGCCTAGAACTGCTAAAAACCTAGAGAATGCCGGCTACTACTCAGTCGAAAGTCTTGCTATTACCTCTCCCCATGAAATATGCGAAATCTCGGGGATTTCCGATACCATCGCGCTCAAGATAATATCCACGGCAAAGGAACACGCGGATCATCTGGTGAAATGGCACCGCGGATCCGAGGTAATGAAAAGACGTAAGGACCTTCCAAGAATAACTACCGGTAGCAAGGAGATGGACGATATGGTTGCCGGCGGATTGGAACCGACATCCATCACCGAGTTCTATGGAGAGTTCAGCTCGGGCAAATCCCAAATTTGTCATCAACTAGCAGTAGATGTGCAACTCCCACCGGAAGAGGGGGGTATCGAGGGCAAGGTCCTTTGGCTGGACACGGAGGCCACCTTCAGGCCGGAAAGGATACACGAAATGGCCATGGGAATGGGTCTCGATCCCGATGCTGTCCTGGATAACATTCTGACCACGCGGGCGTATAATTCGGCGCATCAGATGCTACTTCTGGAAAATGCCGAGAAGATGATAAGGGAGGAGGACATCAAGATGCTCGTAATTGACAGCTTGATGGTGCACTTCCGATCGGAATACCTGGGACGAGCAAAGCTGGCAGAAAGACAGCAGAAACTTGCCCAGCACCTTTCAAAACTACACAGACTTACCGACATATACCAGCTGGTATCTGTCCTAACAAATCAGGTGCAATCCCGCCCTGACATACTCTTCGGAGACCCGACTGCCCCCATCGGAGGGAATGTACTGGGGCACTCGACTACCACCCGGATCTATCTCCGCAAATCCAAGGGAGAAACCAGGGTTGCCAGAGTGGTTGACTCCCCCTGCTTGCCTCTAGGAGAGGCAAGATTCTTGATAACAACTGAAGGTATAAAGGACGTAGAAGCTTCCTAAGTAAGGGGCTGGCCCCTGGCCCATATGCGGTCGGCCTTCGGTCAGGGGCCTTTAAATCCCCTTATATTCTATCTGCTATTGCTCTCGCCATTTCTATGGTCCCAGCAGAGCCCCCGAGGTCGTAGGTTACGGTTTTTCCCTCGGCAATTACCTCTGAAACCGCGGATACTATATTGTTTGCTTGGGTATCTTTATTCAGATGCTCCAACATCATTGCCGCTGAAAGAATCGTGGCGGTGGGATTTACCTTGTTCATTCCCTTGTACTTCGGTGCCGAGCCGTGGACCGGCTCGAATACGGCGCAATCATCGCCAATATTACCGGAAGGAGCAACCCCAAGACCGCCGACCAGACCTGCACACAGATCCGAAAGTATATCTCCGAATAAGTTGCTGGTCACGATAACATCATAAAGATGGGGCTTGACCACCAGCTGCATGGCCATGTTATCAACTATTCTCTCTTCATACTTAATTTCATCAAAATCCTCTGAAACTTCCCTCGCGGTCTCCAGAAATAGGCCACCCGTCACCTTCATTATATTGGCCTTGTGTACCACGGTGACCTTTTTACGTCCGTGTCGGGCTGCGTAGTTAAACGCGAATCTCACTATTCTTTCAGAGTTGGGACGAGTTATGATCCTGACGCTCTCTCCATGATCTTCATCTACACGTCTCTCCACGCCGGAATACAATCCCTCTATGTTTTCCCTCACCACAACCAGGTCCACGTCCTGGTACCTACTGCTAGCACCTATAAAAGACCTTGCCGGCCTGACATTTGCATAGAGATCCAACCTCTTTCTCAATTCCACGTTTACCGAACGAAAGCCTGACCCCACGGGAGTGGTTATGGGTCCCTTAAGGCCCACCTTGTTCCTGGATATGGAATCCAAAACCTCCTGCGGGAGAGGCGTGTCGTCCCTCTCCATGGTCTCTGCACCTGCCTTAACCATCTCAAATTCAAGGCTTGCTCCCGTCTTTTCCAGGACCAGAAGGGTGGCCTCGATGACCTCCGGCCCTATTCCATCCCCTGGGATGAGGGTTATCTTCTTCATCTGCCTTTTCCCTCGGGTAAACGGCCGAATTTCTTTATATAGGGAGCCAGTCCTCCCTGGTCAAGTATTTCCTGCATTATATCCGGGAGTGGATTGAATTCTAGTGATAGACCACGTTGTTCGTCGATCAAGATACCCTTTCCCAGGTCAACTTCCAGCAAATCTCCATCCTCAATTCGGTCCGTGTTGCATTCGATAGCCGGGAGACCCACGTTGATTGCATTACGGTAGAAGATCCTGGCAAAGCTTTTAGCGATTACACATGAAATGCCGGCCTCCCTTATGACCAGGGGAGCCTGTTCCCTTGACGAGCCGTATCCAAAATTATCGCCGGCCACAATGATATCTCCATTCTCAACCTTCTCGGAGAATTCCGGATCCAGGTCCTCAAAAAGGTGGGTGGCGAGCTCCTTCATATCCAGGGTCTTGAACTTGTATTTACCCGAAATTATGTAATCCGTATTCACGTCGTCATTAAATTTGTGAGCAATGCCCTTCATGTGAACTCCCTCGGATCGGTAATCTTTCCCTCCATTGCTGATGCGGCGACCGTGGCTGGGGACCCCAAGTAGATGAACGCCCGGTTATTCCCCATCCTCCCCTTGAAGTTTCTATTCGCGCTGGATATTACCACATCCCCATCCCCGGGCACACCAGCATGGGTCCCGACACAGGGGCCACATCCTGGGGTGACTGGAACCGCCCCCGCAGATACCAGTTTCTGGAAAACCCCGGTTTCCATTGCCTGCTTTAGGATCTTTCTTGAGGCCGGTGCCACTATGAACCTTACCTCAGCATCTACCCTTTCCCCATTCAGGATCCGGGCCGCGATCTCTAGATCCTCAAGCCTGCCGTTGGTACAGGTACCTAGATAGGCCTGATCAATATCCTTCCCCTCCACTTCCTCCAGGGGGACCACATCATCCACCCTATGGGGCCGTGATATCCTGGGTCCGATATCCCCGACCTCCAATGTTCTGGACCATTCGTAATTTGCTCCCGGGTCGGGGGATGTCGGCATTCCCTTCTCGCCCGGCAGATATTCATTAACCTTGGTATCGAATTCCATTATGGCCGTTTTGGCCCCCATCTCCACTGCCATATTACACATTGTTAACCTACCGTCGATTGACAGGTTTTCAACGGCCTCCCCGGTAAACTCCACCGACATGTAGGTTGCCCCGGACGCCCCCACCTGTCCAACAACCTCAAGGGTTGCATCCTTGGCATAGACCCCCTCTGGGAAATCGCCCTCAAGAACTATCATTCCCGATCTCGGAACCTTAAACCAGAGTTTCCCCGTCCTCATGGCAGCAGCCGCGTCCGTGCTGCCTACTCCCGTGGCAAAGGCATTGAGAGCACCATAGGTACAGGTATGTGAATCAGCACCGACTACCAGGTTTCCGGGAAGGACATGACCCTGTTCCGGCATTAGTTGATGGCAAACCCCACAGCCAACATCGTAGAGATTCGATATTCCATGTTCTGAAGCAAAATCCCTCATGCTAGCGTGAAGGCTTGACACCCCCTCGCTGGGGCTGGGGGCGTTATGATCGAGTACCAAAGCCACCCTATCGCCATCCCAGATCCTGCCCCCTCCCATATCATTGAATGCCTTTATGGCCAGAGGAGCGGTTCCGTCTTGAGCCATAACCAGGTCCACATCGGCTATGACCACATCGCCAGCGCTTGCATCCTGATTGCTCTTCTCGGAAAGTATGTTCTCTGCTAAGGTCTTTGGCAACTCAATCAGCCTCGGGCTCCACCGGGCGGCAATAAAATCTTTCCTGGTTACCAATAATCTCAATCAAGTGGGTGCTATCAGATTTATCGCATAATCGGCGAGCTGCCCGTTGCCGTAGACACGGATTACCTGAGCCAGGCCCTGGTGCTCGGGTACCGAGAGGCTACTCACCGCAAACAGGATATACATTCTGTCGTCCTTCTCCACGTCTTCATAGGTAACCGTCCCCAATCTTGGAGCGTCGGCAACCGTTGGCATCTCACTTGTCCCTGCCGAACCTTTGGCCGACCCAAAATTCGTCTCTTGGTCATTATGGCTGATGGACAGGCTCTCCATGGTCTCCTTCTTGTTAAGGAAAAAGTCCGAGCAGCCCTGATAGTATGTCAGGTTCTCATCCATCCACAGAAGAAAGCTTGTTGAGGCAAATGACATATCAATTCCCGATTGTCCAGAGGAGACCAGGGGGCCAAAATCGTAGAAAAGGGCCTCGTATGAGGTCCCATTGACCATGACTTTCACCGTTTCGTTATCGTAAGCAACCGGGAAGTCCTCCGCCATGGATAGGCATGCCTTTATTGGGGATATATCTCTCGCCATCTGGCTCAGCGGGACGTCCCGGTCTCCAATTTGGTTAGAGGCCGATAAGGGGGGATCCGTTTTCATTAGGAGATTGAACTTTATGTCAACCTGCTTATGGGGATCTCGGGATATGGTATTTACCGCGAACCTCTTGGTCTCTTGAATTGTGGTCTTTATCACGGATGGGTATTTGTTCTTGATTATCTCAACTTTCTTTTCCGCCTTTTCCACACTCACGAAACTCATGATGATGGTGGAAATAACTATGGCTATCAGCAAAACACCAAGAAGTCCCCGATCCAATCTGACCATATCGCTCTCCTCCTACGATGATCACCCTACCCTTAAATCTTCAGTCTTGTGATCACCAATCATTTCATTGATCTGGTTACTGATACCTCCCGATATAATTTTCTTCGGACCATCAGGGCCCAGATAAGCGAACCACACACGGCAAGAGTCCCAGTTACCGCCATCCATTCGGTTATATAAACCCACATTAGAGCATTTTCCTTTATCCTGACCGCCTCCTCGGATATGCGGTCGAACTCTTCCATTACCTTTTTCATCGATTCCCAAGATTCCCCGTACTCCTCGCCCAGGTAAAGCTGCTCGGCAAGCTCCTTTTCAGCAGTTAGATCCGAGAGCATCCTCTCAACGGGCCTCGTGCTGGCCCCAAATTTGTCAATGAAATCCAGCAATCCGTTTGTCATTGCCATATGGTCAAAATACTCGTAGAACGCCGCCCTTAACCTGTGTATACGCTCGATATCCTCTGGAATCTCCACCTGGGCCAGGAAATAGGCGTGATTGAGGACAAAATCCACATAGTAGTACCATGACCTTTCCGTTTCGCGGGGAACGTTATCCCATCCCATGGGTATCATCAGGGTGGTTCCTTCTCCAAACATCCCCGAGACGATGGCGTCCTCCTGGCCAACCCTCCAAACCGCATGAACGGTTGACCCCGGTCTTGCTACCTGTATGCCGTGGTGACCCACCTCGGTCAGAGGAGTCTGCTCGAACTGGGGAAGATCAACTAGGAGACTCGGCTCGCGATCCTGCCCCGGCTCCACTATATCCATGAATGCCGTCTCCTTGTTCTGCTTACCTAGCACTAGGTCTGCGGGATAGGCCTCGTAAAGTGAACTGGACTTCCAGGCTTCAGCGTCATTCCCGGTCCAATCCGTTACGTCGTACCACCCCATCTCGGTAAGACCGAGACCAACACCATCCTGCTGAACGACGTCCCTGATCCAATCGATGTGTCTTGCTTCCAGTACGTAGGGTACAAAATCGAAAAGCTCGACAACGTCATTTTCCAAGCGGAGCTCGTCCTTGGTTCTAGGGATATATATACGCACGAACCTCTTGCTCGTCCTCACATCGGCGATATCCCCGGCGGGGATCAATGTGAGGTCCACCTTGGGGTCCGCGAACATGTGAGCTGTTGCTATCTGGTGCTGGGCCTTGATCTCCCCTATCATGAGAAGTCTAATCTTGCTTGTCTCCGGGTCAACCTTGCCTCCAACTCCCCCGGAGAAAATGGATATTAGAAGAAGCATAAACATTCCAGTTGCCAAATAGCGCCCCGTTTTCATGGCCTACTAGGAAGGGTCGCTGCTCTCTCTTAAATTTGCCGAACTTCAAAATTAATCAGGAAAAAAATGAAATGGAACGGCTAGAATTCCTTTGTCTTCCTACTAACGTATACCAAAGATATAATTCCCGTAACCAGGACGATTACCGCTAGAATGATGAAATCCTGCCACACGTCTCCCCATTTGGCGCCCATCATGCTTATCTCCAGAATCGGATATATTATGTAATACGTGGGGAAGAACTTGGCTATCCATTGGGGAAGGCTGGGAAATAGGATCACCAAGGCAGGGGCAAAAAGCAGGAGATTCACTCCTTTTGCGGTCCCGAATAATTCGGTCGAATTATCCGTAAAAGCCCCGAAAATTATACCCAGGAATACGGCAAAACCTCCTCCCAGTAATAGGAATGGCATAAGCAGTACAAGATATCCTGGGGATGTTATACCATTCAGGAAGAAGGTCAAGGTTGTGGCAGCTATGGCCATGAGATATCCTAAAATAGCCTTGGAGGACACGAAATCCGTCTTGCTCACCGGTGCAACCGATAGGGCCCTGACAGTTCCCTCCTCCCTTTCCTCTACTATCCCCAAGGAGGTTAGAAAATAGCCACTCACCATTATTACGGCCAGAAATATAAATGGAGTTATCCGGTCTCCCATGGTAAGTGATTGCTCGGTGCCAAGTACGGTGAGGTTGAATTCCACAGGTATCTCCTGTCCGGCCATCTCTCGTATGTGCTTTGAAATGGTATTTTGAATCATAATCCTGTGGGAAGCATAGCTCTTTCCTGAAAAACTAACGGTCATTTCCGGCGCCTCCCCGCGGGCGAGGGCAGAATCAAACCCCTGGCTTAGGACTACTCCGGCATCAATCTTGTTTATCTCTAGGTCCTGGAGCAGATTCGATTCGCTATCATAAATGCTGGTTTCCAACCCCTTGGATTCCCCGAGGATCTGTACCAGGTCAGATTCGCCCATATCAACTATTCCCAAGCTCGGTTCATCCTGCATGAAACCTCCGAATATCATTCCCAGGAAGAAGGTGTAGATGAATGGGGATACCAGAACGAATATGAAGATAGAACTCCTCAATCCCTGGCGTATGTCCTTTTGTATAATGGATGCAATGACCCGAAAATTCATCTTATCCTCCTCCTTAGTACCCATGCACCGACCAGAAGTATGACTACATCAAAGGCCGCAAGTATGGCCAGATTCATCCAGACACCACCGAGCCCGGCTCCCTGATTCAGGACCTTGTTGAAGGTATCTGCAAGGTAGAAAGAAGGCAGTACCTTCACGAGAGGTGATGCCACTTGGGGATAGATCACGGTCATGGGTGGAACCATGAAAACGATATATGGTATCATGATCCACGAAAAGGAAGATTTCAAATCCCTCGCCGGCGTGGCGATAAGAAAGGCAAACCCGGTCACAAGGATGGCTCCCAGAACAATATTCATCATTACCGGAACAATTCCCGCTCCAATCTCCCCCATGAGCGTCAAAACCAACCCAGCTTCCACCGATGTCAGAACCGTGCCAACCACGGTTTTTGCAGTGAAGACCTCAGAAGCCGTGGTCGGGGTTACCAATATCGCATTTATTGCGCCCGTCTGCTTTTCCTCAATAATCAGGAAGGCCAGAGCCATCATCTCAACCAGGAGAACGAGACTGATCCACAAGGGCTTGGCCTGGTCCCTAAATGGAAGTTGTTCGCCGGCATAGTCCTTGCCGATGATCTCCGTGTTGAGGGATACGGGCATTACCTGTCCGGTCACCTTGAATGAAAGTTCCTCAAAAAGAGCCTTGATGGGCTCTCTCGCATCCTCGGGGACGACTGAAGAAAAGTAGAGGTCCACCTCAGGCTTTTCTCCCTTCAACAGAGTCTGAACGAAGTCCGGAGGAAGGATTATTCCTGCCATGACATCTCCGTTCTCCACTGCCCCTTTCAAGGCCTCAGTGTCATTATATCGAGAGATCTGCAAAGCCTCGTCTGAAGCATTGATTTGATCAAATACTCCCTCAAGACCGGGAGCCCGGACGGCCAGGTGAAGGCTTTCCTCCACCTCTGAAGGCATGAAATGGTACCAGAGAGGCAACATGATGATAATAAGGATGGTAATAACGAGGGTTAGTCTATTTCTAAATATCTCCCCGAAATCCTTACCGATTAACACCCCTATGGATCGCAAAACCAGGTCTATAACCCCCTTCCCGTCACCTCAATGAAGATCTCTTCAAGGGTGGCCTCACTGGTATGGATGGTATCGAAATCTCCTTCCTGGAGTATTGACTTCACCCTCTCCGGGGTCTCCGGGTCATCGAGGTCCAACTCCTCTGCATCATCCTCCATTCCCCCCTTGGGCCTAACCTTGATTGATCTCCTACCGTATTTTAGTTTCAGATTCTCGGGAGTGTCCAAGGCATCTATCTTTCCTTCATTTATGAAAGCGACATGGTCCGAGAGCTTGTCCGCCTCCATCATATCATGTGTGGTGAGAAGTATCGATGCCCCTCTATCCCTCTCCTCTTCAATAACCCTTCTTATGTTCCTAGCTGACACAGGGTCCAATCCATCGGTGGGTTCATCCAGAAACAGAACATCGGGCTCGTTCACCAAGGCTCTGGCTATCATCAGCCTCTGCTTCATTCCCTTTGAGAAATTCTCCACCCGTTCGTCGCCCCTGCCTTCCAGGTCCACTCGCTCTAGGATGCGATCCGTGTCCGCTTCAACCCCGAACAATTTTCCGAAAAACACGAGATTGGCCTTAGCGGTCATTCGGGGATATAGGTTCTTTTCCTCAAAACACACGCCTATCTTTGCCGCTGCTTTCTGAGCTTCATGCACCATGTCGAGTCCAAGCACGCTGGCCTTCCCTTCCTCCGGTTTTAGTTGTCCCGTAAGCAACTTGACGGTCGTCGTTTTCCCTGCCCCATTTGGGCCTAGGAAACCTAAGATTTCACCATCTTGAACCTCAAAACTAACGTGATCAACGGCCACTAGATCATCGTAAGAGAAGGTTAGATTATCGGCTATTATTGGAGCCTGCAACTCAACACATCCTTCCTCATTTTGATTCCTTTGCCAATTGCTGAGTAATCATTTAAAGGACAACCTATATCTTTTCCGCCGTTATTGTACGGGGAATTAAGGATGGAAGAGGAATACGGGCTCCGGAAGGTGGTTATTGAACTAAAACCCGAGGTGATATCCAAGTTTGGAATGGATTCCATTTTCGAAAAGGCCAAGTATATAGAACCAAAACAATTCGTGAAGCTAGATTATGAGAGAGGACTGAAGGTTGTAGTTGCCGACATCATGATGAAGCCCGGACACGACCTTAAGAAACTTGAATTCCCTAAAGGAGCCACCATTCTTTACGTTCTCGGAGAAAAGGGAAGCAAATACACCTGCCTCCTCAAATCGGATGTCCAAGTATCTCTCAAGGGCCTGTTAGGCGTGGGCTGGCAAGCAATTAAAAAGGTGCCGCCATTTTCGGAGGCACTTGAACACCTGAAACAGCGGGTGGAATTCGTACCAGTGCCGCCATTTCTTATATCCGAGGAAAAGACCGTATTTAGTTTCATAGGAGATAAGAAAAGTACGGAGGCCATTCTTAACATATTCAGGTTTTTCAATGTGGTCAAAGCCGTCCGTTTTCTAGAGCCCTCATACGGGGAATTTGATTTGTTAGCATGCCTGACCGGGAGGGAAAGGGAGGTAATGATGACCGCCAGAAGACTGGGTTATTATCAGTATCCACGGGCTGCATCAACTAAGGAAATCGCTCAGGAACTGGGTATAACTAAAACAACGTTAATTGAGCATCTAAGAAAGGCGGAAAACAAACTCGTTACCAGCGTAATCGCTTGAATATTCCTACCCAGGTCAACACATTAATAGCACCCCTGGCTTATGATTATTCGGAGGTCCGAAATGAGCGAGGAGAAGAAGATCGGAAGGGTGGCTCACTACTTCTCCAATATCGGAGTCGCCGTTATTGAACTGACAGATACAATCAGGGAAGGAGAGAATATACACATAAAGGGTGCTCACACGGATTTCGAGCAGCAAGCAAAAAGCATGCAGATCGAGCACGAAGATATTGAGGAGGCTGGAGCTGGCCAATCCATCGGCCTGAAGGTCAAGAGTCGAGTTCGGGAGAATGATGAGGTCTTCAAGGTTCTCTAGCCTGAAAATACTACTCATCTCCCAGTCATGAATCGGGGTCAAGGAATCCGTTCTGCTGGGAGCAATTTTTCTAGTCGTCGTTAAAGTCCGATATATGAGCCAAGGGAAGATAGGAATTGGCCTGATAGGAGCTGGAACGGTTGCTGACTATGGTCATCTGCCTGCGATAACATCAAGGGATGATTGTAAGCTAACCATGGTCGCTGACATTTCGGAAAGCCGATTAAGTAGGGCCGAGGAAAAGTTCGGAGCAACTGGAACTCAAGATTATTCCGAATTACTAGATCGAGAGGATATCGACGCAGTCTCGGTTTGCACACCAGTAGAAACCCACAAGCAGATATCCCTAGATGCCCTCGAGGCCGGAAAGTACGTTTTTTGCGAGAAGCCTCTAGCTTCGACGGTTGAGGATTGCCAGGCAATAGTTGAAGCGGTGGATAGAACTGACGGTTTTCTGGCCGTTGATTTTCATCTTAGGCTATCCGAGGACGTGCTGGCGATGAAGGAGCATATAGAAAAGGGCGATATTGGAAGGCTCGAGATTCTTCGCTTCATTACCAATTGGGGATGCCACGGCGTCGGGGGCGAGAAGGGGGAAAGGAGGGCCCGGTTCATGCGCAGTGGCGGTCCCATGCTTGACAACGGGGTACATTTCTTCGACCTGGCCCGCTACTTGACAGGTATGGAAATAACGGATTTGGAGGCCGAGGGACAGTGGGTTGAACCACAATTTGACTACCCGGGGCATGTAATATGCACCTCTAGGCTGGATTCCCGCGTACTATGCCTCATTGAGATGAGTTATGTATACGGACATACAACTAAGGAGCTTCCATCATCATCCAGAATAGAGATAATTGGATCAGACGGCTTGATAGCCGACAATAAGGTCTATGGCCCGGAGGGAAGCGTTCAACTGCCTCTTGGTGGTAAGAAGAGATTCGATCGTATCTATGATGCCTTTCTCAAGGTGGTCCGCACCGGAAGCTCCGAGGGCAATCCCATAGCCACCGCCACCGATGGCGCAAGGGCCACCGAGGCCTCGCTGAAAGCGGTAGAGAAAGCAATGGCCTCCAAGCCCTCATGAACCCTAGGGTCTCATCTCTCGGTTATGGACACGTTCATGGTTACGTCCTCAGTTGGGGGTCCATCGTACCTCTCCGCGCTTGCGGGCACCAGGGAACTTATCTCATCCACGACATCGAAACCATCTATGACCTTGCCGAAGACTACAAAAGGTGGATCATAGTTATCGAGATTCTCGTTGTCCTTTAGGTTAATGAAGAATTGGCAGGATGCGGAATTTGGGTCGTTTCCCTTCCTGGCCATAGCAATGGTGTATTTCTTGTTCTTTAGCGTCGTGTTTTCCCAGGGAATGGTCTCGGTTCCCCCCGTCCCATCACCCTCCGGGTCTCCTCCCTGTATGACGAAATCCTCCGCCACCCGGTGGAAGGTCAAACCGTCATAAAAGCCGCTCTCGGCCAGGTCGATGAAATTCCCGGCGGTCACCGGAGCATTATCGGTATCCAGCTCCACCTCAAAGGAACCTAGATTTGTTTCAAATATCGCGATCTTACTATTCTTCACCTTTGGTTCACCTCTTGAAAGAAAAAATGCCACTATCGCCACCAAAGCAACGATGACAACGATATATGGCAGATAACCCTTTATATCCTCAAGTTGGTTCTCTTCTTCTCCACTTGAACCCATCCTATCTGGGTGATATTTACTCATATGTCGCCTGAACTTGCTCTTGCTGACGGCGTCTCCACATTCTGGGCAGATTTTCTTCTTTGGCACTTCACTATTCTATCGGGGCCCCGCTTAATAATTTGGCCACCTCGCGATGAGGGAATTACATGTTAGATTCAGATAAGGAGAAAATCTTCGAGAGCCGAACCTTTTTCAGATCTAGCCGCATTGACAACATCGGTAAGAAAAATGCACCCCAGCACCACCGCAAGTCAGCTATATTCCGAATTCAAGGATATGAAGGTAATAGATGCTCACGAACATCTGGCTCCTGAAAGAGTTAGGACCTCTCAAGAAATGGACGTATGCGATCTCTTTGTTCACTATACCAGGACGGACTTTCTTTGCTCGGGCATGTCGGAGGATGAATGGGAGGCCATGCACGACAAGGATAGACCCTTAAATAAACGCTGGAAAATCCTCCATAAATACCTAGAGCACATTAGATATGGGTCCTATGCACGACCTGCCTTCATATATGCCAAACACCTTGGATTTGATGATATTACCGAGGATAACTATCAAGAGATATCACGAAGGCTCCAGGAGGAGAACCAGCCAGGGATATATCGTAAGGTTTTAGGGGATCTTTGCAACATCAAGGCCGCCCTGACCCAAGCCAACCGTACCGACTATGATCTTGACTTCATGATTCCCTTAATGCCCCTTGATAACTATGCGAGGGTGACAGGATGGAGCGATATCGAGGAAAGATCGCAGGAACTTGGTGGGGGCTCTGAGACCCTCGACGATTACCTGGAAACCACCCGTAGAGGCCTAAAAAGGTGGATTCGCAATGGTGCCGTGGGGATAAAGATGGTCTCCATGGATTACGGGAGGCCCGAAAGGACCAATGCTGTTGCTATTTTCGATGATTTGAAACGCAAACCTGAAAAAAAGCTTTCCGAGATGAACCCTCTTAGAGACTTCTTAATGGATGAAATGCTGGAAATCGCATGCGAGCTGGATCTCGTGGTTGCCGTCCACACCGGTGTGTGGGGGGACTTCCGTACCCTGGACCCCAAATTCATGATTAACATCGTAGCCAGGCACCGACAGACCACCTTCGACATCTATCACATGGGAATGCCCTGGGTAAGGGAAGCTGGGCTTATAGGAAAGAACAACCCAAACGTGTATCTAAACCTTTGCTGGTCACATATCGTATCCCCGGAGATGACTTGTTCGGCCCTGGACGAATACCTGGATATGGTTCCTGTAAATAAGATTATCGGGTTTGGGGGAGATTACGGGAAGCCGGTCGAAAAGGTATATGGACATCTAAGGATGGCAAAGGAAAATATTGCCAGGGTTCTTGGTAGAAGGATTGATGCAGGGCTTCTCTCGCAGGATGATGCCTTGAGCATTGCCGAGAAATGGTTTTACGGGAACCCTAAGAAGGTTTATGATCTTAGCGTTTAGTCCTAACTCAGGAGGAATCAAGAGGTTCTCTCTTTTATTACTTCAAGCATCTTGCGATGATCCTCCATGGTCGGGCTTTCCGAAATTACGGTCGCATCCTTGATTTGCATTTCATCCAATGCATCCAGAAGGTGGTTCAGGTCCATATCTCCCTCGCCATATGGTAGATGCTTTCTCTCTTTCCCATCTTCGTATTTAACCTCGGAGAACTGGTGCCTGGTTTTATCCAGGGCCTCACTACCCAGATTATCCTCTATATCCGAAAGTATCTCGATATATGATTCCTCATTTTCGAGGCATCCGTTACACGTAGCCTGCACGTGACCCCAATCGATCAAGGGATAAATTATGTCGGAAAGACTACAGATGTCAATTATATCCTCCAAATACCCGCCGAAATCCCGTTTATTCCCCATGTTTTCCACGCCCACGATAACGTCGGTTATCCCATTACTTTCAAGTCTCTCTTCCAGTTCCTTGCACCTCTTCTCCACCGTGGACATCACCTCCGATCGTGTCCTTTCCATGTAGAAGCCGGGATGAACCGTTATCCCATCCCCGCCCATGAGATGGACAAGATTTGCCGTGTGATGCATCATGGCCACTGCCATCTTCCGTTTCTTGCTGTCCCCCTGGCTAAGAACCCCGTAAAACGGCGCATGGGCTCTTATGGTCATCCCCATTTCCGAGATCTCGTCCTTTGCCCGTGAGGCGTCTTCCTTTTCGACCCAAAATTCCTTGACGAAATCAAGCTCGCAGGCATCGAAACCTTGATCCTTCAAGTCGGAGAGGCTTTCAGTTAATCCTTGATCTCCAGGAAGTCCTGAGGGGCCAAATCGGATCCTCATCCATACCTAGGTTTAGAAGAATATCTTAATAATCCCTGCGTTTACCAGGATTCGTTGACTAACGAGCTCGATTCGCTGGCGGATGAAATAAGGAATTGCCGTCGCTGTCCCTTATGGAAATCTCGAGATGAAGCCGTGCCGGGAGAGGGGCCGAGCTCCGCTTCATGTATGCTGATAGGAGAGAGCCCGGGAAAGGAAGAGAACAATACGGGAAGACCCTTCGTTGGAAGATCCGGAGATTTCCTCAATAAATCATTGGAGAAGTCGGGCTTGAGGCGCAAAGATTTCTTCATCACCGGGTCCGTTAAATGCCATCCTCCACAAAACCGAGATCCCAAGGCAGAGGAACTGGAATCCTGCAGACCCTACCTGGATAGACAGATCAAAATCATAGCTCCCCATATTCTAGTCCTTCTTGGACGAATCGCCACCAAAGGCTTTCTGGGTAGAAACAAGGTTACCGATATTCGAGGGCGGGTTGTGAAAGAGAACGATCGCCTGCTTCTGGCAACATTCCACCCCGCGGCTGCCATGAGATTCCCCTCAAGAAGAAAGCCCTTCCTGGAGGATATGGAAACCTTATCTTCCCTGCTCGAGGAACGGGATCTGAAAGGCGCATCTCTCTAGAAGCTTGGTACCACCTTGCGGGCAAACTGGCGCATGGATGCCACCATCTCATCTACATTTTCGAATTCGAATCTGGGAATCATATGGGTCACTCCCCTGGAGAGGTATTTCTCCACGATATCAATTGCTGACCCGTCTTTCATTTCGTCCATGGAGAATGTATAGTTACATGATATGGAAATCACATCAGCATCTCGGCCGGAATCCTCAGCAAATTCTCGTATCTTCCCAATCTTTTTGGATAAATCCCCTGGGTCCAACTGCCCCATGGGAAGCCAGCCATCCCCCAGGGAAGCCACCCTGTTAAGGGCGGCATCACTATTACCACCGACCCAGATGGGGATGCTTCCTTTAACTGGCCGGGGCTGAAAGTTATGAGCGGGGACCTTGATGAACCGGCCTTCATGGGCCTTTCCCTGCCAGAGGTCTCTGAGGCTCTCTATGTAATCATCCGATATCTTACCCCTGTCATCATAATTCACATTTGAAACTTGCATCTCCTCTTTCATCCATCCAATTCCTATCCCCAGATCCAGTCTCCCCTGGGAAATCACGTCCAAGCTTGCCGTTGCCCTGGCAAGGAGCACGGGATTCCTCACAGGTAGGATCAGGACCTGTGTGCCAATTCGTATGGAGCTGGTTCTGCTGGCTATATGTGAAAGCGTAATTAGAGGCTCGAAGGCCGTTGGACTCCTCTTGCTCCAGGATTGGTTGGGCGGCTCCGGGACGAGGAGGCGCTCGGCAACCCAAAGGGAGTGGTATCCCAAGGATTCCGCTTCCGATGATATGCGATTGATGGTTTCCGAGGAGGCCAGCCTTCCGAAATTGGGGAGGGCTATTCCAAATTTCATGGACATGGCTTAGCACCTATCCTTATCCTGTTTTTGGGTATAGAAATTTTCCAGGGCCAGAGGAAGTTCTCGATATCTCTCGTATAGCTTATCATAGATCCCGGAGTTCTCCGAGGGATGAAAAACCTGATGCTTGATATCTACGGCCTCAAGGCCCTCCTCGATGGTCGAATAGATCCCGAGACCGGTAAAACCGGTTAAGGCCGCTCCAAGGACCGTCCCTTCGCTGTAACTACCCACAACTAAGGGAACTCCGGTAACGTCAGCCCTGATCTGATTCCAGAGCCGATTTTTTGAACCCCCGCCTACAACCCTTATCCTCTTCGGTTTTACTCCCGTTGAATCAATAATGATGTCAAGAGCCTGTCTCAGCTGAAAACAGAGACCCTCCACTGACGCTCGGTACAGGGCCGATCTATCCGTATGGAGATCTAATCCCAGGACGGTACCCTTCGTATTGTGATGCTGGGTCGGTCCGCTGTCCTCGACAAAGCTGGGTATTACCGTGACTCCGCTCGACCCAGGAGGTTGTTCAGAACCTTCCTCTATCAGCTTTTGGTAACTCCCATCGGGCAGTTCGGGGTAGAAAGCCTTCTTAACCCACTCTAGGACCGCCGATCCCATCATCAATACCTGGGGGTCCCAAATTCCCTCCATTACATCGACCTCCCATATCATCCCTCCATTGAACCCGCTCTTTGTCGGCCTGAACTCACCGGTTCTGAGAGCAAGTATCTCCCAGGTCCCGCTCGAGAGAGCCGCTTCCCGGGTGCTTGCACCGCTGGCCAGGATTGCAAACTGGGTGTCATGACCACCCACTAGAATTGGTAGACCTTCCGGGAGGCCCGTGTTTTCGGAGGCCTTCCTGCTAACCTCGCCAGCTATTTCCCCGGGCGTCCGTAACTCCGGCAGAAACTCCGGCGTCAAATTCGCCAGAGAAAGGAGCTTAGATGACCATTCCCTCCGGGACATATCCATTATCATGGTGGTCGAGGCGGAGGTGGGGTCAATATGCATATCAGCTCCCAATCTTGATTCTATTAGTCCCGGCATCATCATCCACCTATTGCCTCCCTCAAGAGCCTCGGGGGCGTTTTTTCTCAGCCAAATTAGCTTGAATAGGGTGTTCATGGCCATCGTTTGGTTCCCGGAAATCCGATACATCTCCCAACTATCCATTTGTTCCGTGACTTCCTCAACCACCTGGGCCATTCTATCACACTGCCAGGATATCACCGGATAGGCCAAGGTTCCTCCCCTTCTTACGGGTGCGCCATCAACGCCCCAGGTGGCCACGATAACACCTGCTATCCGTGATCTCGGTAAATCAGAGGTTACCTCTCTCATTGACCGAGACAGCTTATCCCAGATCTCGTCCAGGTTCCATATCCTCCATTCCGGATTCCCGGGCTGCTCGGTGGTACTATTGTGGTGTGAATGTTGAGAGATTATGTGGCCATATCTGTCGACCGCAATTGCTCTAAGATTGGTCGACCCACAGTCAAGAACGATGATAATTTCCTCTTCTGCCACTGTAATTCCCATATAAATCCCTCAGTCCATCTATAAAGTGATTTCGGCCTTTAGATAAAATCAAACTCTAAAAATACGTTAATCAGTTGGAGAGAAGGGAGGTTTAAAGGGAGTAAATCCTTTTTTCAGCTGTAGTTGACCCGCCAATAAAAAGCTTGATTTGAATTAAGGTTATCGAAACTTCGATATTTATAGGAAAAACGGCAATCAAATTCCTGAAATAGATTAAAAATGAAGTCCAAGCACGAAGCAAACACAGATGGCAGGGTGTTTATCAAAAAGGCCTTACAACAGGACAATATGAATAACGAACTTTTCCTCCTTATAACCATCCTGGCCCTACGGCTTGCCGATGGAGTGCTCAGCTATATCCCGGCCCAGGGACTAATCGATGGGATAGGCGAGGCAAATCCCATAGCCGAAATATTAATAGAGAAATGGGGGTTTATGTTGGGCTTTGCAATAATGTTGGGTATATCCATGCTATTCATAATCGCCTTTCTTGCCGCTACATATCTCGAGGAGATTAGGAAGGCAAACCAGGCAGACCTGGAAGCGGTGAGAAGAATCAAAGAGATTCGTCTGACTGGTCTGGTAGTCATAACCCTGCTTTCATCTCTTCCCGTTTTCAATAACTTAGCACTAGCTCTTCATCTATAGGTAGGGAACCGATAAGATGGATTTCTGCAAAAAAAATCCCCAATATTGAGTCTGGTGATGGCCATTACCAAACAAGCAGCAGTAGTATTTCCACATCAACTTCTTGCAAGCCACCCGGCCCTGGATTCCAAAACAGAGGTCTTTGTATGCGAGGAGAAGAGATATTTCACCGACTTTCGCTTTCATAAGAAAAAGCTGGTTTTTCATAAAGCCTCGATTTTGGCATACATCGACTACCTTAGGGACCGTGGGAACCAGGTCCACTTTGTTCCACTATCCGATAGAACAACCTACGATCTCCTTGGGGCCTTAGAGGCGGAAGGAATAGAAATAGCCCTGGTCGCTGATATTTCGGATCACCTCCTAAATTCAAAATTGTATAATCTCTCCGATAAGCACGGCATTTTGATCAAGGAGCTTGAGACCCCCTCCTTTCTTACCTCAAGGAGATGGATAGAAGAAAAAATGGGTGGAAAAGACAGTTATCGGTTTACCGAATTCTACATTGAGAGGAGAAAGGAACTTGGAATCCTAATTGAAGGTGAGCAACCGGCCGGTGGAAAATGGACATTTGACACCCAAAACCGCAAGAGCTTGCCTAGGGACAATTCCGTTCCCCAATTACCGTCCGTTACCAGGGCCCCACAAGTTTCCACGGCTATCGATTGGGTGGAGGACAAGTTCCCGGAAAATCCAGGAACGGTAAACCCCTTCAATTTTCCCGTTACACACGAAGACTCCAGGGCCTGGTTTGAATCCTTTCTCAATGAAAGGTTGGCCTTATTTGGGGATTACCAGGATTCCATTTCCGGGGAAGGACCCCTGCTCTTTCACTCTTTGATTTCCCCCCTGTTGAATATCGGACTGCTGACACCAGGAATGGTCATATCCCGAACCCTAGAATTTGCTGAAGGGCATGACATCCCGATCAAATCTCTGGAGGGTTTCATTAGACAAATCATCGGCTGGAGAGAATATGTCAGGGCAATCTACATGCTTCGCGGAGAGGAGCAAAGAAATTCCAATTTTTGGAATCATTCTCGACCTCTGCCAGATTCCTTCTATGAAGCGAATACTGGTATCGATCCCGTGGACCTCGTCCTGAAACGGGTATTGGATTCGGGATATGCCCATCACATAGAGCGTCTAATGGTGCTAGGTAACTTTCTTCTGCTGTGCGAGATACGCCCCGAGGACTCCTATAGATGGTTCATGGAGATGTTCATCGATGCATATGACTGGGTCATGGTTCCAAACCTCTTTGGCATGAGCCAGTATGCAGACGGTGGGATGATGACCACAAAGCCCTACATATGCTCATCCAACTATATACTGAAGATGAGCGATCTCCCCTCGGGAGACTGGTGCAAGTACTTGGATGCATTATTCTGGAGATTTGTTGACAAACACAGGGAATTCCTCAGGAAAAACCCACGCACAGCTCTAATTGTTAGCAATCTACAAAGAATGGACCAGGACAGAAGGAGGGAACTGGTTAAAATGGCTGATGAGTTCCTCGAGAAATTGGACCAGGATATCTAGCCTTACTCCTCTGGAAATATGACCCTTAGCACCCCGTCATATGCCCTTAGCTTCCCTAGGGCCCTTTCCGCCTCCTCAGATGACAGTTCATCATCCATTTCCAATCTCATGAGCTGTTTAAGGTCCCCAAAGAGAGCATCGAACGAACCTTCAACATCGAGGTCATCATTCATGTGATGGCTGAAATCATCATCAAGCTGGGAAATAATTCGTTCCGCTCGCTCATGGCTTCCTTTCCCATTCACATGTTCAAGCATTGATACAAATCTTCTGAACCTGCATAACCTCCCGGCAGCTCTTTCCAGGCCTTTCTCGGTAAGGTCAAGGGGTGAACGGTAATGTCCGCATATAAGGAAGAAACGGATTTCCTCTGGAGAGTATCCATCCGCCAGCAAATCATCAAGGTATACAACGTTTCCCTTGCTCTTTGACATCTTATCCCCATCCAGAAACAGATGTTCCCCATGGAGCCAGTAATTTGCATACCTCTCGCCGGAAAGGGATTCAACGATAGCTATGGTATAGTCATGGTGCCGATATAGATTGTCAATACCGCCACAGGCAATATCTATGCGGTGACCTAGATGCTTGATTACCATGGCAGCATCCTGAATATTCCAGGAAGGACGCCCCTTTCCGATATCCGTATCCCAGTATACCTTATCTCCTTCCTCATAGCCATGCCACAGGATAAAGTCCCCGCGGTTCCATCTCATTCCTGGATAGGTGTCTTTCTTGAATCTGATTTTCTTATCTGGCCACCGACTCATATCTAGTCCATAGAGCTTTCCGAAGTCATCGAATTTCAGCGGGTCAAAGAAAACGTCGCCCCCGTGCCAGTATGCGTAACCGTCATCAATCAGCTGCTTTGTTATCTCAACGCATTTGTCAACCGTCTCCGAGGCCCTCGGATTGACGCTCGGTTCCGCTATATGAAGCGTTTTGGCATTGTTGTGGAATCGCTCGCTAATGCCACCCGTTAACTCCCAGAGGGAAACTCCCTTCTTCTCGGCCTCCTCCATGGCCTTGTCCTCTACATCGGTAAAGACCAATACACGTTCTGCCTCATATCCAAGGAACTCGAGATATCTCTGGAGTATATCCTCGTAAAGAAAGGTTCGGAAATTGCCTATATGGGCTCTCTGATAGGTGGATGGTCCACAGGTAAACATCTTGACCTTTCCACATTCCAGGGGTCGGAATGGCTCCTTTCTATCATTAAGAGTGTTCATAAGATTAAGCACGGTGTGTGCTTGTTCTTTCTTCTCGTCCATGCGGGCGGATTAAAATGGTAGAATAAATAACTTGAAAATTGCTCCAGAAACTGCGTGGTGTTGTCACCACCGATCCATCATACGAGACGGGGCCTGGATAATAGATGAATAGGTAAGTTACCGCTAACTAATCAGCCTTCAAAATTACGAGACCGAAAACCGTTATATTCAGCACACAGCGAGAAATAGAATGGTTTGTACAAACCGAACCTCCTCCTTATAGCCGTTGACAGCCTTAGAGCCGACCACATGAGCTGCTATGGTTACCACAGACTAACAACTCCTCACATTGATGGCATCGCTTCCAAAGGACTGCTCTTCGAAAATGCATTCAGCCCCCATATACCGACAATCCCTGGATACACGGCGATGCTGACAGGTACCGATGTTATCTCAAATCAAGCGGTAAGTCTAGCACCGGAAAGCCCCTTACCTCCATCAATCAAATTGCTGCCTGAGATTCTAGGGACTAAGGGCTATGTATCCGCATGTGTCGGTTTTGACGATTCATTCTTCCGAGGATTTGATACTTACAGGACCTATGAAATGTGGAGGTCCTGGGAAGACGCTCCCGCCAACAAAGCCGAGAATCTAAACAAGGAGGCAATTTCACTCCTGGAATCAATGGCAGGCCAACAATTCTTCCTGTTCCTACGGCATATGGACCCTCATGCCCCATACCTACCGCCACCCCCCTTTAGAGACATGTTTTACGGGGACGACCCATGCAATCCGGAGCTAGACACAATGGGATCTGTACTAGATAGAAAGTCCTTCGGTGATTTCTTCAAATCCTGGATGCCCCCTGATATAACCGATATCAACTGGGTCGTGGCACAGTACGATTCCGCTCTAGCCTATATGGATGTCTGTATCAATAGCCTTATTACAAAGCTCAAGGAACTGGGCGTCTTAGAGGACACCCTAATCGTAATTACCTCGGATCATGGCGAAACCCTGACAGAGCACGGCATATACTTTGATCATCATGGGCTATACGAACCAACAATCCATATTCCGTTAATACTGCACTTTCCGGGCAAGATTCCCCCCGGCGCAAGGAATACGGAATTAGTGCTCCAGCAGGATCTCGCTCCAACCATATTGGATCTAATGGGGAGTAAGGAAGAAAACGATGAATCTCATATGGACGGGAGGAGCATGAGGTCACTACTAGAAGGAGGGGAAACGGTAAGGGATTCAGGCTTCTACATGACGGAGTGTACTTGGATGAGAAAACAGGGCTGGCGTACGTCTCGATACAAGCTCATACAGGCACTGGAAAATGACCTTTACGGACTTCCTTCCCTGGAACTCTATGACCTCAAGGAAGACCCTCAAGAAATGAACAATATTGCTCATGAGAGGCCCGAGATTGTTGAAATTCTCGCCGAGAGGATGGACAGGTGGAAGGCTAGAAGAATGAGAGAATCGGGGAAGCCCGACCCCATAGCAAATTCGAGACCGTCCTTTCTCGCATCAGGCTATCACTTGCCAGGCCTAAAATCGAAACGCCGCAAGCAAGCCAACGATGATAAAAAATAAGTTTGACCAAAAAAACATATTGGTCACTGGGATGAAAACTGAGGTACCCATTTATCACCCAAAGATATCTCAAAGTGACTAGATGACCATGACACCACGAGAAAGGTTCCTTAAGGTATTCCATTTTGAGGAAGTCGATCGCGTACCTGACTGTGAATTCGGGTACTGGGTAGATACCCTGGACCGATGGCACGGGGAAGGGCTGCCAATGTGGGTTACGGATAACCATCTCGCCAATCTCTACTTCGGTTTCGAGCAGAGGCGCAATGTCCCCATTCATATTCCATTCCGAGAATTCCAGAGAGAAATACTTGAGGAAAACGACAGGTATGAGGTAGTTCGTGACCAGAAGGGAGTCGTCCAAAAAAGATGGAAGAAGGGCGTATCCAACTCCATACCCAGCTTCCTCGAATTTCCGGTTAAGGACAGGGAGAGCTGGGAATCCTATAGGGATCGATTTGACCTGGATGGAATTAGAAAACCGGAAAACTGGGAGGAATTGAAGGACGAGTGGGAGAACCGTGACTATCCTCTGGGAGTGGGCGGTGGAGGATTCTTTGGCTGGATACGGGGCATGATGGGCGTTAAAACAGCGGTACGTACATTCTACTCTGACCCTGATCTGGTAAAGGATATATTCGACTTCAGGGCCAAGATGATGCGCAGGTCGGTTAAAGAAGCCGTATCAGAAGTTGATATTGATTTTTCCTCCTGGTGGGAGGATATGTGTTATAACAGCGGCCCTCTCATCTCCCCCAAACTATTCAAGGAGTTCATGGTGCCCCAATACAAGAAAATCACCCGCGTGCTTTACGATCACGGGGTAGATATCAATTATCTCGATTGTGATGGCGATATAACTGCCCTGGTTCCTCTCTGGATTGAAGCCGGGATAAACTGTATGTTTCCCCTGGAAATTCGTGGAGGGACCGATCCTGAGGGTCTACGTGAGGAATACGGAAGAAATGTCCTCCTCATGGGAGGAGTTGACAAGGTGGCACTGGCAAAGGGTAGAGAGGCTATTGATGCCGAGATCGAAAGGGTTAAGCCTCTGGTGGAGGACGGGGGATACGTTCCCCATGTCGACCATAGGGTTCCTGCAGATGTAGGTTACGAGGATTACATCTACTATGTCAAGCGTAAAAGGGAACACTTGCTTTAATTTCTGGGGAAAACCCCTTAGGGAGAATCAACCTCAACGGCCACCTCATTTTTCCTTAAAAACCACGGCACGTAAGGGGCGTTGTAAAGCATGGAGAATATGCCTTTGGCACCGAGCTTCATGGTTGGTACGAAGTAATGCAATTCGCTAGCGGTCATGGGAACCTTATCATTTCGCCTATTGCCTCCATTTATGAACCTGAAGAGGATATTAAAGGCATCGTCCTTCTGACCTTCCACCTTAGCAATTATTAGAGGCGGATATCTTCTTATCTCAATGTCCCCGAGTTCCCGGATTTTAGAGTAATTTGCCTGCTCTACCACGTTACTGGGCCCAGGATTTTTGAATATATAGTTACCCAAAATCTTGGTAAAGAAACGATCCATGTCGATGGGTAAAGGTGTAGAACCTATTCCCACCGGCTATCGGGAACTAGTTTTTTGTATCTCTCGAGCAGATCGCGGTGATCCCCATTCAGAAACAGGATCACCCCCTCCTGCTTTGAGGTTTCTCCAGGCAATATCTCCTTTATGGACAGGTCACACCTCATTAGATATCTTCCCGAAGAAGATGGTAGGGAAAAAAAGAAAAAAGAGAGGATTCACTCATTCTCTACCGGCAGCGCCTCTTCCGAGCTTGGGTAAACCCGCCTTAGGCCGATTCGATACTTGTCCTCTCCCAGCTTCATGCCCCCAACGAAGGCCTTCCTCTTGTGAAGGTATCTTCCCCGCAGGGCACCGGTCCGCTCTCCATCCTTGTACAGAACGCCATGCCATACGCCGTTCTTATCTCTGCGGGCGACCAGGTCGTGTGTATCTCCATCAAAAGATAACTTGCCCTTGGCCCTACCCGCCGCTACGAATGCCCTGACCTTGACCTTTGGAAGACATTCAACGGCTTCGGTGGTTGGCTCCGCCCCGCAGGGCTCGGCGCGACCCAGGAAGAAGACCCACCTCCCCTTGATCTTCTCCGAGGTTTTTTCAATTTCTTCTTTCGGCTCGTTGACCTCGACGGCGAATGCCAGCGTTCCACACAGGGCGACCAACATGACCGTCAAGGCGGTAATTTTCTTCTTCGTCTAAATCACCTCGCCGTTGAGAGAGCCCGGAACGCTACTTCTGTGTTGGGCGGAATCGGACGGAACGCCTCGGGACCAAAACCGGATGATAACATTCCCTCCGCTCAAAATATATTGACGATGCCTCTAATGCCCTGATTGAGCCAACGCCATGGCCTCCTTCGCACATATCATATCTCCCAGGAACCGTCGAAATGCCCCATATGAGCTAGATTGTAAAGATTTTCAGTCAATCGTCGTTACTGAATCGAAAACTACATAAAGTAAGTTGTCATTCCTATTTATATGGAAGAGGGGAGTCGGCACCTAGGAAAGCTCATTCTTTGGGAGATCGTACTTCTTTTTCTACTTGTGGTGCTCGTTACCTATGCCCCCAAACTGGTTGAAATTGAGTCCTTGAACCTGGACGAGATAGTCTCTGACATTCTCCCACCGGCACTTACGGTAATTTTCGTGTTGATGGTCACCAAGCTGTTTCTCTATGTCTTGCAGCCCGTTTTTAACCGGGCATTGCCACGGTACCTATCCTCCTCCTATGATGTAGAACACACCTGGCAGTTCGTCAGGTATATGGTGTGGATAGTCGCATTCATCCTCCTTTCCTTCCTGTTGCTGGGCAACATAGTCACCCTTACCGTTTTCCTGGGGTTGGTTGCCGCAGTTTTCATAATTCTATCACATGAGGCGATAGCCAATTTCGCGGGATGGCTTCAAATCATATTCAGGAGTCCGATTCGCAGAGGCGAGCTCATCGAGATCGACGGGATAAAGGGAAGAATATCTGAGGTAACTACAATGAATGTGGTGCTTGAGGAGATAAGCGATATGGCAGGTGAAATGAATAGAACCGGAAGAAAGGTTACCGTGCCCAACCGTTATCTCTTTACTAAGCCAGTATTTTCCATTCGTTCGGAGAACGCGTTGATCTGGGACCAGATCAAGGTCATGCTGGCCTCCAAGGCAGATAACCAGTTGGCAGAGGAGATCGTCAGCCAGGTAGCGAAGAGTGCAGTTGGTCCGGTGATGAGAAAACACCGGCAGGCCATGATCCAGGAGCTGCCCGCAGGAGCAAAGGTCCCCTCCATACCCACCACTTCCACCTCCCTCGAGCCGGAGGGAGTTCAAATCACGCTAAGATACTTCTGCCCCGCATCGGAGAGACTCGAGATACGTTCCACTATCTCACAGGCCATCCTTCGAGAATTCAAGGATGAGGGAATCGAGATAGTATCCAAATCGAGATCTGAGTAGGAGCTGAAATGATTGTACGTTGTCATCGGGGGAGCGGGCGATGCGGGAATTCAGCTAGGGAGATTGTTGAGGAGCGGTGGTCATGAGGTGGCATTTGTCGAGAGGGATCACAGTTCCGCTGAAGAAGCCAAGGATATTGACGCCCTGGTTGTAGAGGGCGACGTGTGCGATCCATCCAAACTTATTGATGCCGGCATCAGGAGCTGCGATTACTACGTGGGGCTGGTCACCGAGGACAGCGGTAACCTGGCCAGCTGTTCTCTGGCAAATTATTTCGGTTGCCAGACCATTGCCAGGATAAGGTCCTCATCACTCCTGCGTCAACCTTACTCTCGAAGATACGCCAGGATGGGGGTTGACGTGGCCCTTTGCCCGGCTCTAATCGCCGCTTCCCAGGTATCACACGTGCTGGCATTTCCATCCCAACTAAGGGATATACAGAAGAAAGGGATAAATGCCCATCATGGGGTGGTCGAATCCACCTCTAACTGCTGCTCGACTCCCATATCGGACATTGAATTGCCCGGTAACTCGAGAATCGTGTCCGTATTCAGGGGGGTTGAACATATAATTCCCTCAAGCTCCCTGGTCCTGCGCCCGGAGGACGAGCTCTGTGTTTTTGTCGACCGGAAGGGAGAACCCGAGAAGATAGGGGAGTCCCTGGGAATCAATCTGGAACCATACATGGAGTCCCAGGATGTCTTTATCGCTGGAATAACGGATACCGGAATGACCCTGGCACGGCGGCTGATGGAATCTGGAATCTCGGTCACTATCATGGCCCTTTCCGAGGAGAAATTAAGAGAGGCCGCAGATCAACTTCCCAAGGCCTCAATAATAAGAGCCGATCCCCTGGGGCATGACGTTCTAAAGAGGGAGGAGATCGAACATTTTGACGTTTTTCTAGCCATGGGCAGCAGCATGGAGAGGAACATGCTGATCTCCCTCCTGACCAAAAGGTTTGGAGTTCCCCGGGCGCTGGCCATGATTGATCGTATAGACCTCAAGGAATCCATAGAGGAGACCCTGGTGGACGACGTCATAGTTCCCGACCTGTTACTGGTAAAGACCCTGCTTACACTTCTCGAAGGTAGTGGCCCGCTGAGGAGGAGAAATCTCCAGACGGATGAGATAATAATTACCGAAATTGAGGCTTTGTCCAAATCCCGCTGCGTTGGAAAGACCGTCGGCACCTTTACGCCCTCTACAATAGGCTTCCTCATCGCTGGGATTGTTCGAAAGGAGGATAGTATCGTGCCCGATGATGAATACATCATATCTGAAGGGGACGAGCTGATAGTTCTCTACAGGTCTAGGGAATACGACACGGTGAAAAGATGGCTCGTGGGATGATCCAGAATTGAGAGCTAAGGTAGTTCTTGGAACTGTGGGCGTTATTCTCAAATTCTTCTCCCTCGCCTTTCTCCTTCCGGTTATCGCTGCTTTCTACTTTGCCGAGCAGGGCTTTGACCTTGCCTGGGGCCGTCTGCCACTATCAGCTCTGATCTTTATCCTTTGCTTTGGCATCTCAGTAATCACTGGATTCCTGTTTCAAAGTATAGGTAGCACCGAGGACTTCACGGACAAAGAGGGCTTTGCCATCGTCTCCGGTGGATGGCTGATTGTTGCTCTATTCTCATGTCTGCCATTCATACTCACCGGGACACTGGCATCCCTGCCCGATGCCTACTTCGAGTCGATGTCCGGCCTAACCACCACTGGAGCAACCGTCCTCCCTTATCCCCTGGAACAACACCCACAGAGCGTTCTCTTCTGGCGAGCACTGCTTCAATGGCTGGGGGGAATGGGTATCATAGTACTCAGCGTCGCCGTTTTGACCAGGCTGACCAAGGGGGGGAGAAAACTTATGGAATCGGAGGCACCTGGCCCATCTCTTCACAAGCTCAAGCCAACTATAATGCAGACGGCAAAACTGCTCTGGCTGGTGTATGTATTTTTCACCGTGGGCGAGATACTCTGTCTACTCTTCCTGGGGGTCCCTCCATACGAGTCGGTCTATCACGCTTTCACTACCATGTCAACGGGTGGATTTTCCATTCACACCGAAAGCGTGGCTCATTATTCGGGGGCCGTACACTGGGTTATCATTGGGTTCATGATCATTGCTGGCTCCAATTTCACCATCCATTATCATGCCCTTCACGGCCGTTTTTCGGAATATAGAAAGGATCCGGAGTTCAGGTTCTACCTCTTGGTGATGGTGGTGGCCATAGCTCTGGTGGCCCTTGACTTAATATCAAGTGGATATGTCGACCTGGAGGGAATAAGATTGTCCGCTTTCCAGACCATATCCATTATGACCACCACAGGGTTCACCACCGCCAACTATGAGACCTGGTCCAACCTTTCCAGGTTTATACTTTTCATGCTCATGTTCGTGGGAGGTTGCGCGGGGTCAACCAGCGGGGCAATGAAACAGGTCCGAATTCTATTGCTGCTAAAGATGCTCAACAAGAAGCTCCGCCAATTGCTCCATCCCCACGCGGTTCTCAACGTCAGGCTGGGGAAGACCCTCAGCGATGAGGCCCTGCACACGGTGAGCATGTTCTTCTTCGCCTATTTGCTCCTGTTCGTTCTTTCAACCGCTGCCCTACTTGGACTAGGATTGGACCTCATCACCGGGGCATCTGCCGCCGCGTCCTGTCTGGGGAACGTGGGGCCAGCGCTCGGTATGCTAGGACCCGAGTTCAGTTACGCCGCCGTGCCGGGGCTTGCAAAGGGATGGCTGGCCATTTGTATGTGGCTGGGGAGACTGGAGATATTTGCGGCCCTGATTCTTTTTGTGCCCACGGCATACAAGCGGGAAAGCTTCCTTGAATGATTTCTAGTGCGTTGGATGGGTTCCAGGTTTGTCAACTCTTGGTTCCACGAAAGCTCCTGTATATCAGGCCGATGCTGAGGGCTAGGCCCGCAATCCACCCAATTGAGAGCATTATTAACCTCCTGGTTTCGGCTTTTTCCTCTTTTTCATCCCTTTCCAGCCTAAGGTCCTGAATTCTTTCCCTATGTTGGGAAATAATTTCCGGATAGGATGAACCGTACTTGGAGTTTCTGGTTGTACCATCTACTGTCCATTCTAGGGAATCCATCAACAACATCTGGAAGTTCTCATCTCCCAGTAGCTTACCGTAATAGTTCCTCGCATCCTCCCTGGACCTCACGAAACAGCCCGTGAAGGACACGGACCTTGACCCTCCATCTGACTCGTAGGCAATTACCAGGGGTGCCCCACTTTTCCTATCCCTGTAGAGCACTGACCTATCGCCGCCCTCGTGTTCAGGTTCGATAACCTCTCGAGAGGTTGTACCCGAATAGGTGAAGAACTGGCCGACCAGGTCCATTTCCGTTGGCAGGTCGGTGAAGCCCTCCATTGATTCATCACGAACGTACTCGTTAACGCTCATCCCTTCCTTAATGGTTGGTGAACCCGTGGAGTTTCCATAGACCGGGAAAACATCCCGGGCTAGAGTGCCTACCTTGGATTGGCTACAGCAGCCTTGAAACCCTATTGCTGCACCACCACTCTGGAAGTAGGTTGTCATGGGTTCGACCAGGGTCTTAACTTCGGTGGCCATTAGAACCGGGAGGATAACGCATTCCACATCGGGCATGGGCAGCATGCAGGAGAGCACGCTGGCATCCTCCACCACCACTACTTCATAACCGTTCTCGGAACTATTAGCAATAATATCAGATATCCCCTGCGCGAAACCCGGCATCCGGGAACTGTAGATGAGGACCAGGCCTTCACCGCTTCCCCCCATGCAGGTATCGAGGAAGACAAGAGCCAGGAGAATGACCGCAATTCTGAGAATGGATTTCATCAAGTCACCTACCTATTGGTATCCCCTTTACCTGGAGAAGGGTAAGATTGCCATCGGCGTATCCCTCTACCACCTGAATTACCAGTCTTTCGGTGGCTCCCAGGGGAATTTCGGGCAGCTCCTCCACTTCCACCTGCACCTCAAAAATAACCGATATCTTCTGGTCCTTTTCCAGATCCTCATATCTCAGTATGCCTATGGGGGCCGACTCCAGATCGAACCCAATATACTCGCTCCTATTCCCATCTTTGGATATCAGCAGGTAATCCAGGGTCTGGGGGGCACCCAGGAAGAAACCGGTTCGTCCCTCGAAGTACCTCACCGTCCTATTTGCCTTCAAGACAAGGAACAGTGACGGCCACTCCGATAGTTCCTGAACTGAATTGCAGAAAAGCCCCAGGAAGCGGCTGAAGTCATAAAGAACTGCATCGTATCTCGTTTCGTTGATAACCAGGCTCCTGACGATTATCTCTGGACTCCCTCCTAGGGACTCAGTTCTCTCCCTCATGACCTCTATGGTTTTGATATGCTCAGCGAAATCTACCACATCGGCGGTTGGTTCCGAGGTCAGCTCACTCCAGTCATAACCCGGCTCCTTTTCGTAAAGGGATGCAAATCTTAGCTCCATCTCGCCGAGCTTACGTCCTGAAATCACGGCGAACGAGAACGAGGTGTCGACTCCTTTCTGGGCTGACTTCTTGACGAATATCTCTGGATACTGATTCCTAAGGAGAAGAATATCCTCCGTTTCTTCGAATTCGAAAATCGTTAATACTATAAGTGTCGATAGAATGACCGCGGTGACCAGGATACTGACAAGCCTGGGATCGATACCAGCCAACACCAGGACTCGATCGTTTCTTTCTCTTATATTTTGCGATTGGAATATTCTTGGAAGGGAAAACCCAAGCCCTATCCCATTATAATTTAAGATTGCTGATTAATACCATTTTTCAACTTGTGGAGAACGAGATTCCCTGGTTATGAATATGACCAAGGACATTGGATTTGGGATCGTTGGCCTCGGCATGGGAGCAAACAGGGCAAAAACCGCCGCAAACACTGATGGAGCTAACCTGGTTTGTGTATGTGACCTCCAGGAGGAAAAGGCAAAATCACTGTCCGAGAAACTAGATTGTGATTATTACACGGACCTCGATGAAGTCCTCCAAAGAGATGATGTGGATGTCGTGGGAGTCATGACCCCCAGTGGAACCCATGCAGATGTTGGCATCCAGGCATTGGAAGCAGGAAAGCACGTTTTCACCACCAAGCCAATGGACATCAGCCTGGAGAAGTGCGATGCCTTTATCTCCGCGGCCAGGGATGCTGACAGAATACTTGCAGTGGACTTCCAGTGCCGCTATGATGATGACAATCGAAGACTCCACCAATTTCTATCCCAGGAGGGTCTGGGGGGACTGATACTTGGCGACCTCAGGATGAAATGGTTCAGAGACCAGGACTACTACGAGGGCGGCTTCCCCCGAGGCTGGAAAAAAGACGTCCAATACGAAGGAGGATCAGCAGCAAACCAAGGAGTACACTACATAGACCTTCTACAATGGTTCTGTGGACCCGTAAAAGAAGTCTACGGAAGAGCAGGCACCATGGGACACGACATATCCACAGAAGACATCAGCCTAGCAATACTCACCTTCCAAAACGGATCCTGGGGCATGATAGAAACAACCACCTGCAGCTACCCAAGCCTAGGAACACGCATAGAAATAACCGGCGAGAAGGGAACTGCAATCTGGGATAGGAAGGGATCGAGCTTGGAGATCAAGGATTCCGCCGATTTCGAGATAGGGGACATATCCATTAAACCAGGACCGGACAATATAATCGAGGACATGATAGGGGCGATAAACGAAGGCAAACCGGTAGCGGTATCCGGTGAGGAGGGAAAGAAATCCGTTAAGATCTTCAACGCCATATACGAATCCTCCAGCAAGGACAAGAAAGTCGAGATAAACTAAGCCCACCGGGAGTTGATGATCCCCATACCCATGAAACTTGCAGCTATAGCCGTCAACCCTCACCCCACAAAACCTTTTTGACTACGGCCAGTATGAGTCACCCATGAACGTTCTCTTTCTGATGTCCGATTCCCTTGCACCCCATTTCACCGGGGTCTATGGAGATGAGGCGGGCAGTACGCCCAATCTTGATCAGCTGGCCTCCCGGGGCGTCGTATTTGATAATGCCTACTGTAATTCACCGCTCTGCGTACCCTCCAGAGCGAGCTTGGTCACCGGGCGACACTGTTCAGACCTGAACTGCTACGATAATGCCAGCGCGTTCTCATCCGAGTGGCCGACCATCGGCCACGCCCTAGGAGCTTCCGGGTTCGACGCTGACATCATCGGGAAGGCTCATTTCGTTGGCCATGACCAGAAACACGGATTTGACTCAAGGATCTGTCTTCAAACCGATTACACAACCGAATATGACCCGCTCGAATACCTCTTGGCATATGACTGGACCCAACCTTCAGGGGGCAACCCGGCCGGCCCAGAATGGATGGGCCCGAGCTACGTTAAATCAGAGGAATGGGATTACTACCCGAAACACTACGACGCGGATGAGCAGATACATGAAGCAGCACTCTCATATCTAAAGAAGAAGAGCCCTGGTTCTGACCCCTTCTTCTGCTGCGTTTCCTACCACCAACCCCACAACCCCTTTTGGATTCCGGAGGAGATTCGCGATCGCTTTAGTGACAAAGAGCTTCCCCTACCCCGAATCCCTGAAGAAGTCGAGACCCGGCACGGACCCATGGACAAATGGCTGGATGACTTCCACTATGTGCCACAGGTCCGGGAGGAGATGATGGGGGAGGAAAACCTAAGGTGGCTATACGAGACCTATTATGGCATGACATACGACATGGATCACAAGGTGGGCGAGGTTCTAGAACTATTGAAGCAGAGAGGGCTAGATCAAGACACCGCCATCGTTTTCTGTAGCGATCATGGAGATATGCTGGGCCATAGGGGGATGCTCCAGAAGAGATACTTCTACGAAAGGTCGGTGAGGGTGGTGCTGATTTTCTCCTTTCCGAATCATTGGAAGGAGGGGATTAGGATAAACACCCCGGTATCTTTGGTTGACCTTTACCCCACTGTGGCGGAAATGACCAGATCTGAGGCCCCGCCGGGACTTGCTGGCGAAAGCCTGATGCCCTCCATCGAGGAGGGAGAGGAGCCGGAGAAGAGGCCGGTTTTCTGTGAATATCACGGCGAAGGAGTTCATGCCCCCTGCATAATGACCAGATGGGGCGAATTCAAATATATCTACGTGCATGGCCACGAGGAAAGGCTCTACAACGTTGAAGAGGACCCGGACGAATATGTGAACCTGATTGATGATCATAGATACTCCAAGATAGTTTCTGATCTAAAACAGGTCACCCTCAAGCAGTTCGACCCGGACCGGATCACCGAACAGGCCCTTGCAAGCCAGCGTAATAGAAGATTCATCTATGAGCGGACGAAAGAGGAACAGAATCTGGACTAGGACTCAATGGATTATTGCTCCCAGCCCAGGTGCTTCTTCATAAGCCGGATGAAATGGCAGTAATTCGGGTAGCTAATGTCAGGGGGCATTCCGTGATCGCAACTTGGAATAAAACCTCCGTCCTCCACTAGCTGGGGAACCTTGCTTTCGAACTCCCTCTCCAGATGCTTTCCGCCCTTGGCGATCTTGGTTTTGTCTATTCCTCCCAGGAACGAAATCTTATGCCCGAGTTCCTCCCGTAATTTTAGAATATCATTTCCGGCCATTACTTCCACCGGACATGTGGAGTTGATTCCGGCCTCCAACCATACCGGTGCGATATCATGTATGTATCCGTCGGAGTCGAGCATGATTACTGGCACGCCGTATTCTTTGAACCGTCTCACCCACTTCCTGTAGCCTGGAAGCATGAACTCCCTCATCATGTCCGGCGATATCATGGAACGTCCCTTATACGCCATGTCCTCGTTGAGAATTATGTAGTCGACATCAACCTCTCTGAGTAATCTCCCGGTGACATCCAGGACGAATTCCGTCCAGAAATCCATCATCAAATGAACTAGGTCGGGATCCTGGTGAAACATTATCGACAGGTTCTTTAGACCGGTCCAGTCCCTGGTACGCCAGAAAAGCGAGGGCAGGCTGAGACCAACGGGGTAATCGCGATCCTCTAATGATTTGGCCTCCTGTTCCCAGAAATCCGGGTACCTGGCCGGGCTTCTTGGATTGTACCTCCACATCATATCCTCGAAATCTTCCCTCTTCTTCACGGGAAATTCATGCCATTTCCGGGTCACGAACCCTGGGGTAGCCGGTTCCTTCTCATATTCCACCACAGCCCCCATTTTATCCCTAATTATCCTATGATTACCCTGGATCCGCAGAACCTTTTCCTCAAATGGGGGTAAAGGGTTGAAGTTCACGGGCAATCCCGAGGTTCGTTCCAGGCCGTGTATCCGGATGTGACTATCATCCTCCGGAAGTCCCTCCTTATGCCAACGTCTAAGAGTCGACTCCCGAGGCCCGAAACGGTGGGTAAGAAACACCTTATCCGGATTTCCAAAATTCAGCGATCGGATAAACCGTTCTCTGCTATTCATCCATGCAACAAATCACCCTCCCCTTTTAGTTCTTCCCCAAACCAGCGCCCAGCATTCCTACAGAACACATATAGCTCCATTAACTACTCCTCAGGAGGAGATTGGTCATCATGGAGAAGATGAAGGTTGCCGCCGTATCCACCCGGAACTGGATTGGAGAGCAGGATAGAAGCATAAAAAATATGGAAAAATGGGCCAAAAAGGCCGCCAAGAAGGGGGCCGAATTCATTCTTTTTCCTGAATTAGGGGTAAATGGATATTTCCATTCTACGCACACATGGGATGTGGCTGAGCCGGTGCCCGGGCCATCCGTGAACCGGTTGATAGAGATGGCAGGGTGTCTGGACGTAATTCTCTGCTTCGGAATACTGGAAAAGGATGCCGACGTGGTCTATAACACCCAGGTCGTCGTTAACGGGGATGGTATCATGGGCAAGCAAAGGAAGATACACATGCCTGGAGACGAGTATCTATACTGGCGGGGGGGTTTTGAGATAGATACAATAGACATAGGAAAGGCCAGGATCGGGATAACCATCTGCTATGACTCCCTATTCAGCGAGATGGCCAGAACGCTGTTCTTCAAAGGCGCCGAGATTCTGGTCATGCCCTTCGCCTATAATACCGGGCCCCGGGCCCAATTTCCAGAGGAGGACCTGACCGCTCTAACCTACAGGGTGCATTGCTATATCAACGGGGCATACGGCATACTGGCCAACAATGCCGGAAAACGGGAGAAAAGCGATATGGAGGACGAGGAGAGGACATTTCCGGGATGGGCGGGAATTATAGATCCCCACGGCAAGATCGCTGAATTCACCCGTGAAGACGGACGGGGGGAGGCCATGGCAATAGCGGAATTAGATCCCGAAAAGATGGCGGAAAGGCGGAGAAACACATATTTCGTTCCCAGATGTCTAAGACCCGATCTTTATAGATCCATAAATGGGTGATACCGTGTCCAGGAGAACAAAGATAGTTGCTCATCGTGGGGCCTCTACCCTGGCTCCCGAGAACACCATGTCCTCAATAGAAGCGGCTTTGAAATTGGACGTGGATATGATCGAGGTTGATGTGAGAACAACGTGGGAAGGTGAAATCGTTCTAATGCATGATTCCGACGTCTCCAGGACTACCGACGGAAGCGGTCTGGTATCCGAGCTGACGATCCAGGATCTTGCCTCACTTGACGCTGGGTCCTGGTTTTCTCCTCGTTTCTTGAATGAGGAAATCCCGACCCTGGACCAGGCCCTAGAGGCGGTACGGGGAACCTGCGGGCTCTGTATCGAGGTCAAGGATGCGGCTCCCTCAGAAGTCCTGGCCCGGGTTCAGACCCACCAGTGTCTGGAACAGGTCGTGATATTTGATTTTAATCATGAGCGTCTTTACGAGATGAGGGAGATATCCCCCGAAATCCAAACCCTGGCACTTGGTGTAACCCGGGAAAATCTTGGTGACCTAAACACGGATATTTTCGACGCCATCGGCTCCCATAAGTCCCAGGTTTGTAGTCCCCTGGTGGATTCCGCGCATGAACTTGGCCTAGAGGTTTTCGTGTACACCGTGGATGATGGGGTGAAGGCTAGGGAAATGATCTCAATGGGCGCGGACGCCATCATCACCAACGATCCCCAGAAAATTATGAAAACCCTCTAGGTAAAAACTGTCAATTTTCATACACTGCTATCTTGTTGCCGTCATCGAAGAAGGTGATTCGGGTACCTGGATCATCACCGATCCAGCGGTCAATGCACCGTTGAGGGTCATCGACCTTTCCCAGGTGGGCTCTCCGCAGGATCTCCCCGTCAAGAGCGGTGTATAATTCAATGGATTCAAGGCGCTGCAACATTCTAGCGAACTTATAGGCCTTGTGGCTATATAGCTGATATTCACCCTCAATTGATTTCAGCACATCCTCAATTGGTTCCGTTAATCGATCATAGAAATTCTGCCTGGCCTTCATGTTGGGTGCTATTCCATTCTCGCATTCCGACAGTAGAAGTACGCTCCCTGAATCCAATATGCAGTTCTTGGTCAATTCCAATGCCCTCTGGGCATTATAAAGGCTGTCATCCTGTGGATATCCCCCCGGAGAGACAACGATGTGCCTACGGGGCTCCGCCTTGAAGGATGCTATCCGGTCAACAACCGAGATTCCAGCCCGGGTCACCTCATCGATACCTCCCGCCGAGGACCAAACCACGCCGTCATGGCTAGTGACCATGCCCAAGGTGAAAACCATCTTTTCCTTTGTGATCATCCTCTCCGCCTCCAACATATCCGAGGCCAACGGATTGTCCCTTCTCTCGGCATCCGGGTGAAGGGGGTGAACTCCAAACGTTGAACGGGGGTCCAGAGCCATGGAATGATTTGCCTCGATGGAACTGTAGCTGCATATTCCAGGAAGAAAGTCCTTGAGCGCGTTGGAATACCCCGCAAAGTAGTGATTCTTCATGTCAGCTGCTACAACATAGAGATCCGCCTCCAGGGCTACGGGATTAACCTCCACCGGGGTTCCCCTACTGGTTTCGCCCAAAAGCTCAAAATCGTTGGCCATGGCGTCATTAATACATAGCTCCGACAGGGAAACATCATTTAATTCGGCTAATCGCTCGATATCCGCCACGATCCTCCTGTTCCCCGGAGTCTGGGTATCATGGGACCCCGCAGCAACCAGGAAATTAACCTGTCTGGCACTGGACAGTCGACTGGTGAGTGCCGATATTATCTGGGCGTGTGGTTCAGCCCTGGTGTCGTCCTCTACCAGTACAACGACATCCAATCCATTACAGATATCCTCGAGTTTGCCTGTCCTGGAATTTTCGAGCGAACGTTCAAATGAGGTATGGGGTTCCTGGACCTCCGACCCGGTCGGCTTCATTAACCCTCCAAAATTTTCCCGGGGTATCTCGAGATCAAGAGTCCCCCTTCCGTATTGAAGATTTACCTCCAAAAGCAAAGATCTCCTATATTCTACTGCAGGATACTCCCTTTTTAAGGACTCCTTTTTTGACCTCTGGTCGTTGAAACCTCCCTAAAGGCCCTTCTTCGCACCATGAAGCTCCACAGAACGAACCCACAGATGAGGGTTGTTGAGGTAACCACGAGCCATTGAGTCACGTAGATCCATAGAAAGGTCCTGTCCTTGAGCTTCATTGCCTCCTCATTTACGGAATCGAGTTTTTCAAGGGCGATATCGATTTCCTCCTCCGCCCCTTCAAGGTCATTCCTCACGTACATTTCCTTGGACCTCTCCACGAATCGATCGATTTCCCTTATGCTGGACTCCAATCCTGAGGTCTTTCCCCCGAACTTGGAGACGAAATCTATGATCGAGAAAGCCATGCTCCTCAATTCCTCATAATTTCCATAGCTGACTCTCAGGTTGTGGAAAGCGGAAATGTCCTTTATGGGTTCCCTTCCAGTCGCGTACCTGATCCAGTTCACCAGAACATCCAGACCATAGGGATTATCGCTGACATCATAGCCCTCACCTGGCATTTTCCAGCCCCACCACCCCATCCTCATGTTATCGCTCAGCGACCAGGTAATTCCCTTTCCGTACTCCCAGGAAATCAAGTAGGGCGTTTCGTGTGCCACATTCGGATGTGCTCCAACGGCCCACATCCATGTAAAAGCGCCCTGTCTCTTGAACATCAGGTATCCGCCACCCTTGGAGTACTTCTCCAAGCCCAAATCCAGAAAAGGGGTAAAAACCGGAGGGGCATCACGGTTAATCCTCACCTGAAAATTGCCGGAGTAGGCCATGCCGATTGCCGAACTCAGCTTCTCGCTATCGAGGCCGCCGCCGTATTCGACAACCTTCATTCCGTCCACCGGGAAGCACTGGGAGAGCTCCGACAATACGAAGGGCAGAAACACAAAACGATGCTTGCTGAGGACACTGGCCATGGTTGTAGCACTCACCTCTCCTTCCTCTATTGCCTTTTGTACCCACCGTACACCATCGTCCCCGAAATAGGATATAACGGGCCCGTCGAGGATTAGAAAGTCGAACTCGGTGAGTCGGCTATAGCTTCGGGGAAAGTACATCCTGACCGATCGCCTTATCCTCTCCCCGAATTGGGCAGTCCATTCCCCGCTGAAAAAACGAGCCGGAACATAATGCCCTGTGATCCCGGGCTCAATTTTGAACCAGCTAATATATGGGGCCATGTCGCTTCCAACTGCCCCCAGGCACATCACCCTGATCGGAGGGGGTTCGGCCCAGCAAAGCACCGGATGAATTACCAGGGTAATAATCAACGCCATTGCCAGGACATCATATCTCATTTCCCCTATCCCCGCTCCTCTCCCAGTATTAATTTCTAATTGCCGCGTCATCTCGACATTATCAATATCCTGGTATCAAGAGGGAAAGCTTCCGCCTGCATAGCGGAACCCTTATTATCGACCTTTCCGGTTAGCAAATATTCAGCATCTTTCCAATCGCAAATTCAACTCTTTAACACCGTTCGCCATGTTGGATCGAAAATTATGATGCGGTACCAAAATAAACCATCAAGCTCACCTGCAATAGCGCTTTTCCATCGCCAGCTTTCCAATTTCAGAGAGCCAAAAAGTCATGGACCAGTCCACAAATATGAATTGGAAATTAATGGATATCCAGGGTGAGGCCGACGCCGCCCTTCATGGAGGAATTCGGAAAACGGGTTAGGATCTCCTGTTTATGAACCGTGCAGTGGGTGGGAATTATGAGATCAAGACCCTCCAGAGCATCGTACTCCTCGAATTCGTGCATGCCGCCAACAATTCCCCAGGGATCTCCAAAGGCGGATGCCGCCTCAAGGATCCGGGGTACACTGGGATGCGAGCAGCCGACAAGGACAAGAAGACCCTTTTTCGTCTCGATTACCAGCGACTGCTCCCTCGTTTCACTCCCCAACTCACCGGTTGTCCAAATTCCATCCCGTATACCCTGAGGTTCTTCAACCTCATGGATATCGAATCGGCAGGTTAGCTCCTTCTTCAAGTGGTTTGAGAATGACTTAGGTATCCACATCTCCCGATCCCTTATCTGAAGATGGCTGATTCCGCCGGCATGGTCCCAGTGAGAATGTGATAGCACCAGAAGGGTTATTTCCTCGGGGTTCTCCCCCATTTTCCTCATATTGGAAAGCAGGACACCGCCGTCCCAACCGGTGTCAAATAAAATCTTCTCGTCTGGCATGGTTACCAGGGATGAGAAGCCCCACCCTCTTTTCAAACCCTCCCTTGCCTCGTTATCATACAGTATCTTCAGGTTCAAACTGCCACCAACTGGAAGTTGGAGATATACCAAATTCCATTTCTCACACACTTAAGTGTGCCTATGCACGTTATATGCCAAAAGCCTGCTAATAAAACCCAGGGTCTACACCATGATGAGCGTGTTATTGGCCTGCTTGGCCGTTATCCCACTAGCAGTAATCATGTCCATGGTTGGTAAGGGTGGAGGCAACTTCTACGTGACCCTGCTTTTACTTGTAGGCATCTCCATCCACCAGGCGGCCACCTCGGCTCAATTCATGTTGATGACTACCTCCGCGGCTGCATTTCTGATTTACCAGAAAAACAAAACCGTGGACTGGAAGCTGGCCCTGGTGATAGATCCACCCACTGACATAATGGCATTTGTTGGCGGCTATTATGCCCATAAGGTTGGTGGCACGGAAATCAAGATTATTCTGGTATTTTTATTGGCAATATCGGGCTTCTTCATGCTACGACGCGTTAATTACAGGAAGAAAGATGAGGGGAAATTCGGGTATTGGTCCAGGAAATACGGTGAGCATGAATATACGGTCAATTTATGACTCGCCCTGCCGGTAACTACAGCTACTGGTTTCGTGGCTGGGATGGTGGGAATATCCGGAGGTTCATTCAAAATCCCGCTCCTGGTTCTTGCATGCGGGGTCCCCATGCGCATAGCCGTTGGTACATCCTCTGCCATGGTTGCTGCGACAGCGCTTACCGGCTTCCTGGGACACACCATGGGTGTCGATCTAGATCTCAGCTTGGTCCTGCCGTTGGGCCTGGCCGCCCTTGTTGGTGGCCTTCTTGGTAGTCGATTCTCATTGGAGACCGACCCAAGAAGACTTAAGCAGATTTTTGCATATACGACATTGGCAGCCGCCATTCTCATCGCTTTTAAGACCCTTATCTAGTCACCCGAGAGTTTTCATGAATTGTGGGAAAATATTTAACTGACGTGGAAGAGGCATATATCTCGTGGTGCCGCCGTAGCTCAGTAGGTAGAGGGGTTCCAAGCTGGAACCCGCCTGAAGCGCATGGCTGTTACTCGGTTTCCATTTGGAGCCAAGCAGACACCATGTGGTCACGTGGGCAGGGTTTCCTTCCCACGCCACAAGCAGGTTCGAGCCCTACCGTTGGAGCGCTGTCTCGGCGGGGCTAAGCCGGCGGCGCCTTTCGAGAAAGGGCCCGTAGCTTAGTTGGTAGAGCGCCAGGCTCATAACCTGGACGGTGCGATGCACCGGGGGAATGGTCTAGGGTTCAAGTCCCTGCGGGCCCACACTATCCTTAATTCAATAAAATATCACCGGGCGTAACTCAGGATAAAAATGGGGAACTAGGGCCATACCCTACCTCTTCATTATAGAAGAAATCTGAATGGGAAGATCTTTAATAAACCTCCTAAAG
>CAZUNO010000014.1:0-75990 GCA_964621445.1 Hadarchaeota archaeon (SeqCode)
CGTTGAGGATTATGACGTCGAAGTCCTTCATCTCCTCGTATGTTCGCGGGAAGTATATGCGGATAAACCTCATCACCTCGCTGGGGTCCTCACCCTTAGCCACTAGGTTTGCCTCTCGGCAGGGGACTCCCACGTAGTCGATCATGGGGTCGGCGTTAAACATGGATCCAATGGAAGAAACGCCTTCGGCACTTGTTAGGAGAAGGATATTGATGCGTTCCGCGTGGCCAATTGGTAATGAGAACAGGATTAGCAGGATTAGAATTCGGCGAAGCATACCAAGAGTTGGACTTGATTACTCTTAATTTTTTCCCAGCTGAGTCAAAGCTGATTTTTGTTTGGTGTTTGCATTTATAAGGGCGCGATTTGTCTCGCGCCATAATGCAGTCGATTAAATCAAGCATTCGGCCAAGTTTCATTCGACTCAAACCCAATTCAGAACAGAAATTCTCAGTCGAACCTGATCATGGACCCGTTTCCTGGTCGGTAGATGGCATTAAGGGCGGTAATGAGGAGGTTGGGGTCATAGACCCCAATGGACTATACACCCCTCCCCAAAAGACACCGAGCGCCGAACATGTAATATGCGCTGAGATAGATGACACCGAAACCAAAAGGCTATGGGCAACCGTGATTTTGGGAGACACTAATACACTATATGAATGCGTTGATTACTGGAATAGGAAGGGAAAAGGAAATGAGGAATTAAAGGGAGTTCATGGCATCGCCATCGAGTCATCCGGGGACCTGTTAATCACCGATCCCTCTGCTGCCCGAGTCCTACGTTTCTCAATCTCGGGGGAGTATTTGGGGGAGATCGGTAACGGGAAGGGCAGTGAGCCCGGCAGTTTTAAGGGACCACGTGATGTGGAGGTTCATCCATCGGGGGATATCTACGTTATAGATGGGGACAAGTGCCAGATTCAGGTCTTCACTGCCCATGGAGAATTCTTGAGGTATTGGGGCCACGAGGGAAGCGATGAGGGAGGCATGGCAAGACCGCATGCGATGGCCATTTCAGAGGATGGAGTGATACACGTGGCGGATGTTGATAATAACAGGGTCGATGTTTTCGATGAAACCGGCTCCCTGATCGAATGCTGGGGAGGCAAGGGCACCGCCCCCGGCGAGTTCATTGCCCCTCACGGAATAGAGATCGATCCCAACGGGGATGTCTTCGTGGCGGAGTGCAAGGGAAGGTGCCAGAAACTCAGTTCCGATGGGGACCCGATTATCCAGTTTGCAAATCCCGTTGAGGACGGTAAATCGGCTCATGGGTACTATAGATATCACGATATGGCTTCCGATAATCTGGGCAATGTATATCTCATGTCTAGGGATCGGAGGGAGAAAGGCAGGAAGAGCATCGACAAGTACAACAATAACGGTGACCTGATTACCAGGTTTAGGCAATACGGGCCAAATGATGGTAAGAATGGAAACCCCTGCGCTGCCGTCTCCGAGGACGGTACCGTATATACGACTGAGAGCGGAAATGTGGCCGGGGTTGGCGTCTTCCGTCCTAAATGATCTAGAAATGAGACCTTGCGCCTATAAGGGGGAAAGGCGAAAAGCTATTGCTTCCAAGAGATGGGAGAACATTATTTTAGCTCCGGCATGGCCCACTTCCATGGAGTATAGAAGACTCGGCCGAACGGGCCTTGATGTTTCGGTTATAGGGTTTGGAGGAATTAAGCTACCTAAAATCAGTCAGGATCTGGCCACCAAGGTGATCAACCGGGAGCTGGATCTTGGAGTTAACTTCATCGACACCGCAAGGGATTACAGGGATAGCGAGAGAAAGATCGGAATTGCCACCAGGGGCAGAAGGGAGGAGTTCTACCTGGCTACCAAGACCACCGGGCGGACCTTTGAGGATGCCAAGGAGGACCTCAAAACCAGCCTTTCCGAGCTGGGGATGGAGAAGATCGATCTCTGGCAGCTTCACGGCATAATCGACCGGGATATGTGGGACAAGGTGATGGGGCCGGGGGGCGCGCTGGAGGCGGCCAAGTGGGCAAGGGACGAGGGTTACGTGGATCACATTGGGATCAGCGTGCACCGCGAACAGAGTGTCATGAAAGAGGCCATAGAGTGTGGGGAATTTGAGACCATAATGCTGGCATATTCACTCATTGACCAGGAAAACGTGGAGGACGAGATTCTACCCTTGGCAAGGGAAAATGACCTTGGGGTGATAATCATGAAGGCACTATCAGGGGGAGCCATGGCCACACCCAGGGCCGAGGACGAGCCAAAACCGGAGTACGATCCCATCGTTAGAGGAAATCTGAGGTACGTACTGTCAAATCCAGCGGTAACCACCGTGATACCCGGAATCGAAAGGCTATCAGAGGTGGAGGAGGACTGCGCAGTGGGGGATAACATCGAGCCCCTGTCCGAGGAAGAGCGTAGGGACCTGCTGAACAAAATCGGCAAGCTGGGGCTGTCACTGAAGTACGATCAGACCTGCCTTGGTTGCGGTTACTGTATGCCCTGCCCAAACGGGATCAATATTCCCAAGGTGTTCAGGGCTCTTCGGGAGTACCAGGGTTATCCCGATAACCTCAGCTATGTCGGGCTGGAAACCTACCAATCACTGGAAGTCACCCCTGAGGCCTGTACGGAATGCAAGCAGTGTATGGAGAAATGCCCCACGGGAATGGATATCCCGGTACGTCTGAAGAAGGCTAAACGGGTTCTTGAGGAGGCATTATCCTAAGCGGGAATAAAAGGGAGAAAATTCCCTGGCAATTTTAGGGAAACATGACCTTCTTATTTTACGTTTAGTTGAGTCTGGTTGCTTTTGCTTGTTTGTGGAGTTTTCTTTTTATCATTAGTGTCCACAGTAGGAACCCGCTTAACATACCGCTTATTTTTTTCAACTAGTGCAGGCCTCAGCCAGGGAGCGCCCAAGTTCAATAAGAGATTCCTTTGAGGATTCATCCGGTCTACCCCTCACCAGGACGGGTTCCGTCACCTGCTTGAACTTGAAGCTCCTGCAGATGGATTGAACGCTCTTGGCAGCGGGAGTCCCACCCCCTCCATGGGTGACAAATATCACGCAGGGCTTGTCAACGACCTGTCCCTTGGTGGGATAAAAGGTCCTATCGAAGAAGTCCTTCAAACCACCGGCCATATAGCTGAAATAGTCCGGTGTACCGATTCCAATGCCGTCACACTCCAGGAGGTCATCAGCCGTGGCCTCCAGGGCAGGTTTTGACAAAACCTCAACACCTTCAACGGTCCTTGCCCCCTCCGCCACAATCCCTGCTGCATGTTCGGTATTACCTGACTGGGAGTGAGAGACTATGATTATTTTGGGCATATCTCCAAGCTTTCCAGGACCGTATTTCAATATTTCGCATCCTCCGTGATTATACGATGGTCGTTACAATAGACGTTTATTCGATTTTTCCTGGCGAAGGCTGCGAGAGTTAGTCCCAGTTCCCGCGAGAGCTGGATGGCCAAAGATGTCGTAGCTCCCCGTGATGCAAGTATGGGAATCCCAACCTGATGGCACTTGGCCACCATCTCAGAGCTGGATCTACCAGTGGTTAAGGCGAAGCATGATTCTAGGTCGACCCCCCGAAGCATGGCTGCTCCGATCACCTTGTCAAGTGCGTTGTGCCTTCCTATATCGCTGCAGATTTTGACAACTGCAGCGGGGTCACCTGGATTGCCGGGTCTTCGGAATAGGCCACAGCTGTGAACCCCGCCGGTGAGATGATGGATTTTGGAGTCTATTACTTTTTTCAACGCCCTATGGATATCGCTCACCGGAATCGTGATGTTTGACCTAATTTTCCGTCTTTCCTCAACCATAATGCCCGATTGTCCGAAACAGGAACTGAATATGGTCTGATTGATTCCAGAGATATTCCTACTTTTCCTGCACTTAACGTCCACCCATCCAGAACCATCGCTGATCTCATCAATATCATCGGCATCCCGGATAACCCCATGACAGGCCAGATGCCCGATTATAAACTCCTCGATATGGTCGGGACTAATGGTGACATCGATCCGGTGTTCCCCGTTTATCAGGATAGTTATGGCCTCTTCGGCAGGAACGATGTCCTCGAATTCCAGTCTATTGCTATCCTCTATCCTCAAACATTCGACGGCCTGGGTCATTTCACTCGTCTTTGCCTTGAGGTTTCTAGATGGGGGCATGATATCAATTCCTAGGATACATTAAAGGCGATCCCTAGATTATGGGGCCAACTTGAAAATTAATCATCCGGACTCTGTGAAGAATTACCTACAGTGGGAATAATCCCTCTTAGAGACCGGATTTTCGTTCCGCTGACCAAGGGAGGCCAAGCATTATTACACATCCGGGTTTGTCAGAACTTTCAGTAAGAGGTGCCAATTTTGACAGTTAATGAAAATGAGGCCGTATTTTCCCTCGGGATGTACGACCAGCCCCGGGATGCTGGGGAATGGTCACAGTGGAGGGAGTCGGGGATTAATCTACTACACTGCGGGAACGAGGAAGATCTTGACAAAACCCGCCGAGCGGGGATGATGGGATGGGTTTCAGTGCCCATAATATGCAGGAATTCTGATGACGAGGAGATCCTTGGGGAGAGGATTCGTTCCCTGAGGGACCACCCAGCCCTCGTGGCATGGGAGGCACAGGACGAGGCCATCTGGAACGCTTGTCGGCTCGAGAATGGAGTGGTGACCAATAGCATATGGGCCCAGCCTCCTGAAATCAGGAAGGAGATACGTCGTCGTCTCGATGACCTGGTTGAAGGCCTCAGGAAGGGATCCTCCATGGTGCGTGAATTGGATCCTGCCAGAAAGTTTTGGCTGAACGAGGCCGCCAAGAGCGATCAGGAGACCCTGGCAAGGTGCCTTCCGTATCTGGATATCGTAAGCTACGACTACTACCCCCTTCCCGAACACCCGGAAAATGGAAGGCAGATGAAAATGCTGGGAGGCTTCACTGACAGGTTTAGGAGAACTGCTCTCTCAAAGGACCTGTGGGTCGTTGAGCAGGCCTTCTCCTGGCGAGACCTAAGCAAGGTCTCCTTCGACGGGAAGGACATGATCCACGAGTACAACTCGAATACCTGGCTCCCGGCGACCGAGGAGGATTCCGGGGCGCTTCCAGGCGTTGAGGAGTTTCGCTTCATGGCCTGGATTTCGATATGCCACGGAGCCAACGGCCTCCTCTGGTTTGGCTCCAGGTTCCTGGAAAATAGATCGGAAATGCTTGATGGCCTCATGACGGTGGTCCAAGAACTCCATGAGCTCCAGCCCTTCCTGGACGCCGGGAATATCAACACCGTGCAAGCAATTACCCATGAGAGGCGGTGCCCCTCGGTCTCGGGCATTTCCTCGGTTGCGAGACGAAACGGGGATGGGACACTACTGGCCCTGGTCAACGAGGACTACACCGGGCACGATGTGACGGTGACCGGAATGGATTGGGTTGAAGCAGCAGATCTCGTCCCCATGTTCGAACCAAGCGATGGGTTGAGGGACTCTGGGGATGGACTGGTCACCGCCATGGAGGGGCAGGAAGTTCGTTTATACCTGGCTCGATAGGCCGGTAGTCCTGATGGAGATCGGTCACAGGACGGTGGCTTTCCATTCCTTCTCTCGTTTGCACTTAAAACTCAAGGCGAAGCACGTATTAATCAACAAATGGCCCTAGAAATACGTGATGGATCTCAAGGAGCAGATTAGCCAAGTTCTCGAGGCAAAAAAGGAGATCGTACTAGCGTACATCTACGGGTCATCCGTGAAGGGGGGTTCCAGGAGCGATAGTGACCTGGATATAGGCATCCTTTTAGAGAAGGGCTTCGACCCGGGCCCCCTCTACTCAGTTCGTGTTGCCAGGAAGATCGAGATGGAAACTCATGTTGATCGTGAGCTGGACGTGAGGATACTCAACGGTATGCCCCCGAGGTTTCTGCGCCAAGTAATCGACGGGGAGCTGATATTTTCAAGGGATGAATCCAAGAGGGTGGAATTCGAGATGCAGGTAGTTGACTCCTATCTCGATTTCAAGCCATTCTATGAACAGTATGATCAGAAGCGAAGGGAGAGATTGCTAAGTGAATCTCGATAGAGCTGTCTTAGAGGGGAGATTCGATATCATTGATCGCAATCTCAAATTCCTGAAGCAGATTCAATCCCTCAGGGAGAAGAATTTTTTGGCCAGCTACAGAGATATACAGGCTGCCAAGCACTCTCTCCTTGAGATCATCGAGGCCTGCATTGACTTGGCAAACTACATAATCTCGGCTAAAGGATTCAATAGGGCAGAATCCTATAATCTGAATGATGTTTACAAATTCGAAGAGCAGATCCAAGAACTAATACAAAGAGAACTCAATTCACGGTGATCCGCTCCGTTTCTGATATTGCTAATAAATCCGTCAAGTCTTGAGTTATTGGAGCGACCTATTGTAGGCCAAGAGACGTTATCTAAAGGTGATGCTTCCATCGTCTTTATTCCGTAGCAAACTGAATCGTCACACTGTTAATGATTTCAGGTACTCCTTGCCCCCTTTTTCCAGCAAATTCAGGTCACCCTGGGCCAGTATGAACCTGAAGCCCCTTTCGATCAGACCATTGACCTTTTCCGCGTCCCCCGCTCCAGCTATTCCCGGAGCCACCCCTGCATCGTTGCAGGCATCGATCACCCGGTCCATGGCCGCGATCACCTTGGGATGGGTGAAGGCATCGGTAACCTTGAGGCCCATTGAAAGGGAGAGGTCAGCAGGGCCGATCCAGGTGGCGTCCACGCCCTCAACGGAAACTATATCCTCCACCGCGTCCACGGCCTCTTTCCTCTCGATCTGGATGGCAACCATGATCTCCTCGTTCGCTATCTCGATATAGTCCTCGGTGGGCATCCCCCAAGCCCTGGCGGCCCGGCCAGGTCCGCACCCCCTCAGTCCCAGAGGAGGATACCTGGCATAGGTGACCGCGTCCCGGGCCATCTCCCTTGTGGTCACCCAGGGAACTATGATCCCGAAGGCCCCGGTGTCCAGTGCTCTCTTTATTGCATTTCTGTCGTCCCACACAACCCTGATTATGGTGCTGGCCCTGGAAGGGCTGCTCCTCATTATCATCTCGTTAACGGTCTCAATATTACGAGGACCGTGTTCCAGGTCATACAGAACCCAGTCGAAACCGGAATTCGATACCGCCTTAATTGCATCCGGGTTCATGACCGTTAGGTTGCATCCTATGGCCGCCTTGCCTGATTCAAGCTTTCTTTTTGCCAAGTTCTCCATGGTATCCACGTCTCAATGTGCGATGCCAATAATTCCCAGAGGAATCTGGATATAGACCTCCAAGAGGTCGAGATTAGATAAAGTTAACATGATTGGAAGACTGTTGATGAAAAGGAGGCAGGCACCTATAGGAATATACACACAGTCATGGAGTTGAATCATACAACTTGAGAAATTAAAACCCATTCTTCCTTGGCCCAAATCCTATTTTCCCTTCCTATGGAGGACCTTTGCTAGTCGATTGGGGTAGTTAGTTATTATTCCGTCCAGACCCAGGTCGATCAGCCTTGACATCTCGGATTCATAGTCAATATCGCCGTGAATGAGGAATAGGCCCTGCTCGTGTAGTTGATCTAGGTTCTCCTTGGTGAGCGGTTCGATACCGACTCTGAATTTCCCGGGGTATGTGCAGGATATGGATGGGTCGAGGTCGTGGACCCTTCCGATTGCTGACTGGAGGCCGAAGAAAACGATCATGTCCTGGGCATTTTTCTGGCGAACGATGGAGAGAAGCTGCTCCTCGATACCCCCCACCTTTATCTCGGCAAAGATCGTTCCCCTCCACGTTTGGGCAAGGTCTATCACTTCCTGGAATGTCGGCACCCGTTCTCCATGTCCAGCATCAAGAGATCCAATGGTTTTGAGGGTGAGGTTTTCGACCTTTCCCTCCCCACTGGTGGTTCTATCCACCGTACGATCATGCATAACCACTATGTGGCCATCGACGGTCATCCTCAGATCGAGTTCGATGGCGTTGGCTCCGTCCTGAAATGCCTGGCGAAAAGCCAGGATAGTGTTCTCGGGTTGGTAACCGTTTGCGCCGCGGTGAGCTATCAGGAATCTTAACAATGCGGACCACCGCTCCGGATGTACTTTCCCACCATGTTGGTTTGGGAGCTCTCTGGTTGGTTGAAACGGCTATAGTCTCTAATATCACAGTGCAAGTGTTTTGCCTTCCTGGCTATTGCATCTAGAAAACAGTGATACAGGTTATTACCCTCCAAAGATTTCGAGTCCATGTTTATCAAATGAATCGCCTGGAAAGGAAGCAGAAGGAGTTAAACATTCTATGCCAGCCTGAATTCATCTAATATTGCTTTTCCATCCCACGATTCATTCTTTTTATTTCATTTCCTATGTACCAGTAGGCCTTGAGCTAGGAACACTTTTCCAATTCGGAGCCAAATCGATCAGCATGGGAGAGCCCTTTCGAAAATCTGCCATGTTCTATGACCTCTACTATTCGGGGATGCTGGATTATGATAAGGAGTGTGACTTCCTTGAGCAGGTATTCAGACGTCATGGGTTAGGCGGTGACGCGAGGATCCTGGATATTGCATGCGGTACGGGGACCCACTGCTGAAGCTTAGCGAAAGGGGTTATCATTGTGTGGGAATTGACGTCTCAGAGGAGATGATATCCATCGCCAGGGAAAAGGTGAAGGGTAATGTCCCGGTCTTCCTGGTGCAGGATATGAGAAGCCTGGATCTGGATGATGGATTTGATATGACAATTTGCATGTTCGGAGGTTTCGGCTATCTGGATACCGACCGGGACCTATCCCGTTTCTTCTCGGGGCTATCCAGGATATTGAAGCCGGAGGGGCTTTTTCTCTTCGAATTCTGGAATATTGGAGGGTTGGAGGATTCTCCTTACAGAACGTGGATGAAGGTAGATATGGGAGAGGGCGCCTATCTCAATCTATCGGAATCCAGGTATTTCCACGATCGCAGCGTCCTGGAGATATCCATACATCATTTCCTAATCAGGGATCGTGCACTGGGTGAGAACTTCGTCGAGGAACACTCCATGAGGATCTATTCCTTACAGGAGATCCAAGGGCTACTAGCTTTCCATGGATTCAGGCTGTTGGAGGCCTTCGACAGGAAAAATCTCGATTCATTTGTCCAGCCTTCCAAGGAGACCTTCCGAATATTCGCGGTTTCCAAGCTTTGGGGATAGCCGGAGGGATTGGATCTACCAAAACAGCGTGGATATTGGTCTTGATTCAAAGATTGACTAGCCTTCGGTCATCCTGGTGGTGACCATCTCCCTGTACAGGATCCTACGGCTTATCACCATCCATAGAAAAACTCCCGAAATCAAGGCGGTTCCGGTCACTGCCAGCCACTCGATGACGTATATCCATAGCAGGGCACTCCTCTTCATCTCCACTGCTCTGGCCTCTAGCTGCTCCCATGCTGGATCCATTTCGGCAAATATTTTGGCTGCCTTCTCGTATCTGCCCTCCCGGTATGCCTCCTCCGCCTCCTGTTTCTGGTCATTGAGGTTATCCAGCTCGGAGTATAGACTCCTGGTGTTTGCTCCCATGCCCTGCACGAAATCCATAACCGATATGGCCAGTGTTGCGCGGACCGAGTGCATGTTGATGTTCTCCCTTATGACGTGGGCACGATGGATGTCATCGGGGATCGATCGGTCAACGAGGAAATAGACCAGGTAAATTCGGAAGTCCTGATACCAGGGCCACTCCACGGTCATCCGATCTCGCAGATTGGTGGTCCATAGGCTCCCAAAGACCTCGGTCTCCCCCAGTACCTTCCCCTCCCCGGATCTCCACCACCCTATCCAGGGATAGGAAATCTGACCGCACAGGGCCTCGGCCATCGGCCTGGCCCCTGGCTTCAGCTTCACGCTGTTCAGGAGCTGGATGGGCTGGGATTCATCCCAAGGTATAAGGCCTAGAGGATCATTCTCATCCACGAAGTGGCGATCGCAGTTACTCATGGACCCGGGGTTGAAACCGCCCAATGACCGATAGGGAAGTATGGAGTCCAGCACGGTGGTGCCCCAGGATACGTAATCCCCCTCAATCCCACCTCCCCAGGAGGAGTCCCCTCCCCACATGGTCAGCGACATGCCATGATCCCTTACCCCGCTGACGAACCAGGAGGCCCAGCGGGGGTCGAAAAAGACCTCGGGCCGATAATGATAACCACAGGGAGCATCGTGGAGGATGATCACGTCCCTGGAGTTTACAAGCTGATCCAGGTTCCTGGGCATGTAGATCCTCATCCTACGGTTTACCTGATCGGGGTCAATGTACCCTCTGCCCACCGAGAAGGTGCCCACCATGGGAACCGAGAACACGCTTAGGCATGGGTCCGCTGCAAGCATCCTGTCGGTCCGGCTCCGAAACTTGGCCCACCGGGACATGAACAGGACCCTGGTGATTTCTTGGGTCTCGGCGGCAAGGACTCCCCCGGAGGCTAGGATTACCAAGGACAATAGAACGGTAAGGGTCATCCTCGCCTGCATAAATAGGCATTTGAAGAGGTGGAATATAAACAAACCCCCGGAATGCAAATCGCCAGAATGTTTCATGGGTAAATGACTAGGAACAAGATGAAAATTGAGAATCTTTACGGATTTTAGTCTCAATTGGAAGCAGAAGTCAAATTCAAGACTGTCAGTCCCCATTTGGAGAACGTGGATTACTCAATAGAGGATTGGAACCAATAGAGTAATCCCGATCCCTATCCCCCGGACCTTAACCAAAAAACGTCTACACTGCGAACAATCATTTTTCTGAGGAATGTCACGGGATTCAAATTTTCAGTTCTCTTGGAAAGCTCCTTCATCGAAATAGCCAATGGCCTCCTCATCCAGACCAAGCCCTAGAGGGGAAAGGGAATCGGTTCGTATCCGGCCCTCCTCGACATTGAATAGGGTAGGATGTGAGTCCTGGACCTCGGGATAGGCAAAGGGAAGGTATTGTCTGGCGTTGTATTCAAAGCCCATGGGAGATGTGCGAGCGGCGAGGCTTGCCGAGTTGACGAGAGCTATCCCGGGACAGGTCAAATCCTGGATCGAGTAGGGGAGGTTGTTGGGACCCATCTTGGATAGAAGCAGGAGGGCCGATGAGAGCCACTTGCAGGTCTTCAGGGCCACCCCCGACCATCCCAGTTCCATTGCCAGCTCGAAGCTTTCCAGGCCGGTGACCCCCTCATCCGCGACTACGGGCTTGATGGCATCCACCTCGCTCATTGAGAACATGTGGCGTTCCATATCCCGTTCGGTTGGCTGTTCGAGATACACCAGTCTGTCGAATGCCTCGGGAGACCGGCGCTTGAGCTTGGATAGATAATCTACCGTTGCCCGCGGGCTCTGGTTCATTTCGTTGGCATCAACCGAGAGATAGAATTCCTCTCTGCCCAGCTCCTCCAGGACCATGGAGGCAACCTGAGCCACATCGGCCGTTCTCTCCACGTCCCAGTCGACATCGACCCCGGATAACTTGACCTTAAAGCAGTAGATGCCCTCCCGCCTGATCCACTCATCGAGGCTAACCGGTAAACCGTCATCCGGGTCCTCCTCGTTTACCTGGTCCTCGGTAAGCTTATCGAGGGCGCCAACTAGGTGGAAAACCGGCAGGTCCCGGCTGTAGGAGGGTTTGAGATATTCCGAGATATACCTGTCCTGGAAGCCGGTTCCCAGATACCTGCTCAGGTCATGGTCCATGTATTCCGGGCCATATCCATCGAAGGAGCAGATGCCGTTGACCCGGCCAAAGGCGTCGTGGAGAGCCAGGTCCAGGGCTGAGGTTGAAACCAGAACGAGAAGGTCCGGGGGATGACATCCAAGTTGCTGCTTTCTAGCTATATTCTCGGATAGGCTGAAAAGTCCGCTCCTCTCCCTCCACATTATGTCGAGGGGATGGCCATATTTTCCCGACCAGTTCTCCTCCAAGGTCTTACAGCTCTCCTTGCCAATTTTATTCATTAGCTCAAGCTTTTTCTGGTGGCCGATTTCGGGGTCGGGAAAGGCCCACTTGGCAACCAGGGGCATGGCCCCCCATCCCTGGGATACCTCTCCTTCCCTGTTCCTGACCCTGGCCTCCACGATCATGGATACCGAGTTCCTCACCACAACCTGCCCGAATTTCAGAGGAACCCGGAGCTTATCCATTCTAAAAATTGGTTTCAGCTCCTGTACGCTAATGTCCGAGTCCAAGCACAATTACATCACCATCGATCCTTTGATACAGTGTGTCTACCCTTAATTCCTGCCATCAGGTAAGTCACTTCGGTTTCCCGCATCGCAGTTCTCTTTCTTTTTCAATTCAAGGCATGCCTATTCGTATTTGCCCAGATAGGTTTTTTCGTGAAAAGCTTTTTGGGGGGTTTTCCATTTTTACGTATTATGGCTATTGAATGGTGGGAGAATTTCTTCTCAGGGTTTTGTTTGGAGGCCCAGCGGCAGGCGAGAAGCCCGAAGCAGAACCAGGCAGAGGCGGAATTTATCGAGGACCTTCTCGATCTGGAGGAGAGTTCGAAGCTTCTTGACGTTCCATGTGGGAATGGAAGGCTTTCCCTGGAGTTAGCTTCCCGTGGCCATAGGGTTACCGGGGTTGACATGACCAAGCACCTCCTTGAGGAGGCCAGTAGGATGTCGGCAGATAGGGGGCTTGAAATCAAATGGGAGAATAGGGAAATGAGGGATCTTCCCTGGGATGATGAGTTCGATGGGGCTTTCTGCATGTGGGGGAGCTTTGGATATTTCGATGATGAGGGTAACGCGGAATTCCTGAAGGCGGTCTCTGGGTGTATCAAGAAGGGGGCCAATTTTGTGCTGGATGTTCATGCCGCGGAGGGTCTTATGCCGAAGTTTGAGCGTCGGGGTTGGCAGTGGATGGGAGATGTACTTTTGGTTGAGGATCGGAGTTACGATGTTAACACCGGTCGAGTGGAAGAGGAATGGTTGCTGATAAGGGACGGGGTCTTAGAGGAGAAGCACAGTTCAATCCGGGTCTATACCTACAGAGAGATCCGGCGCATGCTTGAGCGCGCTGGTTTCGAGGATATACAGGGGTACGGCTCTCTGGAAAAGGAGCCTTTCCAGCTAGGATCCAAAAGGCTTTACCTAGTGTCCCGGAAAGCCTAGAAATCTGGAAAAAAGCACCGAATATCTTACCTTAATTTTTTCGACAAACAATAAGTCCACTCAGATTCAGGGTGAAGTCTCAGACTCTAAGTAACCGTGGTATGGATTACATCTCCAGGTGTGTAGGGTTGAGTCGTGGGGAGACCTTGGTGAAAGGAGAGGCTAAAATCATCTCAGGGTTGAAGCTTTGAATATCGAAACATATTGGTAAGGACAAGCTTTTATTTCTTGAAGCACTAATCTGGCCAATGCGCCTGTTCCTGATCCTAGTTGCCATTTTCATTCTGGCCCCAGTTTCGGCGAACGAGCGTATCAATATGCTACTTATAGGCCAGGTGGTTCCCGAGACCTGTCCCCTCCAAGGATGGTTCGACTCCGAGCCAGCTGTTACCTACACCATGGTGCCAACAAAAATCCATTACAGCATGGACCATGAGGATGCCCGGCGATTCATCAAGATCTACTTCCCCCGGAACAGGGAACAGGCGTGGGATTACGACTTTTTCATGTTCATCAACCCGTATTTCGAGCCCTTCACATCGGTGCAGGTGAGCAATCTACGCTCCGCGGTCGTTGAGGGCGGGAGCGGTGCCTTCCAGACCTTGGGGGGAATCACCATCGACTGGACTAACCTCAACACTCCTTGGCTGCAATCCACCTTGGCCGAGATCTTCCCCAACGATCCCTCGGCGGCCGGGACGTGGGCGGGCAGCAAGGAAGGCAACCTTCCCTACAAGGTCATCTTGGAGAAGGAAAAGAGCCTTCCGCCGGTGCTGAAGGCATTTCTGCCCGTGGGCATAGAGGAGGTGCCTGGTTACTGGACCATAGTTCTGATACTCCCCCAGGAAGGGGCAACGGTTTGGGCCAGGGCCGTGGGTGCGTATCCAGGGGTCACCGGCGCACCCCATCCATGGTTACTCTCCTGGAGGTATGGAGAGGGCATGACATGGTCAGTGGCCGATGACCTGGACTGTCCGTGGTGGTGGGGTGTCTACAAACCCTCAGAACAGGAGTACGGCCTCGACATTTTGATGAATATTGCCTACCATTCCCTAGATAGACCACTCATTGACGAAGTAGTGCTAGTAAATTCCGTGAGAAGGAGCTTCCGTAGGTACCAGCAGAGGGACTCGGGGCTCACCTCGATCCTGGCGTTCGTTGAGAATTTCGGCGCCTCGACGGAGGGGATACTCGAGGCCAGGGAGAAGCTGGATCAGGATCTGGGGAACGCCATGGACCTCTACCTCGATGGTCGATACCAGGAGGCCCTGGAGGCGTCACATGATGCTATAGACGGGCTCGTCTCGCTCGAGGAGGATTCCATCGAACTCAAGAACGAGGCCCTGATGTGGGTCCACATCATAGAGTGGGCCACGGTAACGGGGACAGGCATGGTGGTTGGTGTCGCCGTTTACCTGCTGATGATCCAGAGGAGGCTCTTCCGGCAGGTGGGTCTAACGAGATATCACGATTGAAGCCGTTGTAGGTTCGGGGACTAGGTATCACCGAACTAGTCATTTCCTGGAGACTCGGATTCTGGGATTGGAATATTTCAAGGTAACTAACTTCAAATTCCCATTGGTTTCCATGCGATCCATTCCGTAAATATGGAGGAGATGGAGAGATAAATCGCTACCGATAACGTCAGGAATTTCTCTCGGTATCCCGGTATCGAGGTATACAGCCTCATTAGACGATACCTGTCTCGAAATACACAGTGATGTATGCCGTGTACCATTGATTCCAGTTCGGCATGAACTAGTGTATCTCGTCCCTAAACTTGGTGGTTCTCACCGCTCTGTAGAGCCTTCGTCTGATTATCAGAGTCCACAGCACGAACTCAGAGATGAAGAGGGCCGAGGAAGAGACCAGCCATTCGATAACGTAAACCCACATCAGGGCCTTCCTCTTCTCCCTCCTGCCATGGATTCCCCTGGCCTCCATCTTGAGCCATCTCCCTCTCTGTTCATTCTCGACCTTGACTTGGTCTTCAGAGAGAGGTCCTGAACTTGGGGTCACATGATCGGACCTGATTTGAAATAAAGGAAGTCACCTACAGGGAGAGCCTCCCGGCTGATTCCGATTAACGGGTCAAAAGTAAGGCTCAGAACGAACACGAGGAAAGCTAGTTATCAGGGGCTATTCCTGGAAGACCTATCTCAAAGCGGGCGGTGAGCTTAGTTTGGCGGACTGTACCGTCCCGGTCTGGTGCAGGAAGGCAAGGGCCAATCCCCTTACCTTTGATCAGAACATAGTTAGCAGGGCTGAAAATCCGGATAACCCCCGATAATGGCGTTGGAAATAGGGGGTATGTCATAGGACCTGGTTGTCACGGACCATTTGCAGCGATGTTAACTAAAATCATTCCCCTTCCTTCAGGCCAAGCCTACGCATGGTTCTTTTCTCGTCCTTTATGAAATCTGAGGAAGAGAATTTCTCATATAGCTCCTTCAGTCGTGGCCTGCCATTTTGCTGCTCCGTGCTCCACTCCCGGGCGAAATCCCCGGAATCGATTTTGTCCATTTGCTTTCTCATGAACTTCCTGATACCACGGTAACCGAGATCGGATTTTCCCTCGAGTATCTCTTCAGTCCTTGACAGCTGTCCGTACTGGCTGGTCCTTGAGTGAAGGGGCATCTGGCCCATGACTCCTCTTTTCGCCATCAGGTCAAATATGTAGGACATTTCACGGGAAAGGTACTCCTCGGTCAGTATTATCTCGGGGGGTAGCCCCTCCTCCATCTCGATTTCATACTTGGCCATAAGGGCGTTTAGGAATATAGGCATCAGTCCCTGCTCGGTAAGCAGGTCGGTCTTGGTCTCCATGGCAAATGTGCCCTCCACGACCCCTGATCGGGTGGCACCTATGGCCTTGCTGAGGGCCAGGGCGACCTCCTTTGCCTCCCCCGAATGGTCCTGGGCCACGGCCAGGAGGGCGGGTGCACTCTCTCCATTTAGGTAAAGCTCCCCGACCATCTCGCCGATCATCCTGGGTGCAACCAGCGTTACGTCAACATATCCCGGCGGAGCTATGTAGTCGTAGGTTATGTTATATCCCGATGCGAAGTTGATAACGTCCCCTTCCTCAAGGTTTCCCTGGATATCCGCGGCATATACCTCGGGGGCCACCTCGTCGGGGACTACCAGGAGTATTACATCGCTTTTCCTGACCGCCTTGGGTATGGAGTAGACCTCGAACCGTCCTCCTCCGCCCGTTTCCATGATTTGTCCCTTATATTTCCCACTATGAGGTTCTCCAGTCCGGAGTCCCTCATATTTAGACCCTGTGCCCTGCCCTGGTTTCCATAACCGATGATGGATACAGTTCTGCCCTCCAAATACCGGAGGTCCGCGTCATCGTCGTAGAAGATTCTAGCTTTGGTCAAGTTCCTCTCCTCCCCTTCCCTGGTAAAACGAGTCCCTGATTTGAATATCTTTACAAAGCTGGAGAGTTTTTCGTATCCCTATAGCTTGACCTCTCCGCTTCGAGAAATCCATGATAATCGGCGGAAATCCAAGAATTAGGATAATAATGATGGGGCTAATCAAATTGGACTATTGCGGGAATTTCGTTATAGATGATTTGAAATTAAACCATTCACCCCTCTGGGATGTGGATTGGCCTTTGTCAGATATGCTCATTGGTGGAATCAAGATTCAACTCATTAATGACTAAGGGAAGATGATATCCCGGGATATCAGACCTCACTTCGAAGTCTCGTATTCGTGTTAATCAGATGGAGTAGCCTTTACTAATTCGCTACGGCTCCGTCATGGGGCTTGGATTCCTTGGCGGCCCGATAGATATCTTTCTGTAGTTGGTATAGGAGCTCACATCCCCATCTTTCTTCCATGAAAAAACGGAAGCAATTGCGTATTTATTAATTTATAAATTCCATATAGATAGAAAAGGGAATTATAAGAAAAATATTATAAGAATATGTTATAATTAAAAATCCATATTCTTGGGGAAATCTGCTTTTTCAAAGAAATGAAAGATAAACACATATATCTATTCAAATAACAATTACAATGCCGTCTTGGGGTTCGAGGGAAGGACTTTGGTTCTAACTAAAGAGTCAAGAGACTTGGAAGATAATGAGACAGAAATAGAAAGGTACATGTCTGATTTTATTTTGATAAGTGATAGGCTAGAAGAACTACGTAAAAAATATCCTGGGCAGTATATAACCGTAAAAGAAGGAAAAATAGTAGACTCTGATAAGGACTTGGAAACTTTATTGCGTCGTCTTGAAGAAAAGGGAATAGACCCAAGTAAGACCGCGATAGATTATATTTCGGAAAAACCAGAATTGCTAATTGTGTAGTATTGGCTCTTGTTTTGTGGTTTTTATGCGAATAAGGACCTATTTCACAAAATGGGGTGCTTCTAAATTCTCTTTCGTGCCGGTTCATTTTGAGGTGGAGGCTCTGAAACTTCAGGGAAAGCTATCATTCCTAGTTGACACTGGTGCGTCTGCTACAAACATGAGTTCCATGGATGCAAAAAGGAATAGCATCAATTATCAAAAATTCAATCGCACAGGCCAACCTAGGGGAGTTGGAAAAGGTGCAAAACTCTATCAAATACCTCATGGGATCGAGTTTACTTTCCAGACCGTCGCAAGAGGGACTTGGAAACTATCTATGAAAAGCTTTAATGTGCTAGAAAATCCGGCAAATTCTCCGCTGCCAAGTCTATTGGGTAATGACTTCCTTGATGAAATTGGGTTCAAGCTCATTTATGACCGACCTATGTCAGCGGCATATTTTGAGGCTTAAAGATATTTCAAAGCTAATTGTGGAAGTTGGCTCAGAGATATCAAGTTTCAAGGTAGCAAAGGGCGATCAATTTTGATTCTGGGTTTCTAGGTTTTTGGTGAGTAGCTGAACTCGGAGAGTATCTCGGAGTTTTTGTGGAGGTGGTCGAGTATAGCTATATTTTGCCAGGGTCCGGAGAAGTGCAGTACGTTGGCAGGTATATGACCGGTCCATATAATTCCCCTCTTGGCGTACTCGATTTTGGTTGGGCCTTGGAGACATGATTCTAGGCAAGTGATAGCCGACTCGCATATCACCTCGCTGTCTATGCCGTAGGGACTCATCCCGGAAATAGTGGCCTGGACCGATCCCTTTCCACATCCAGGGCATAGGAAGGTGCAGGGAATACAGGGATCATGGGCGTTGCGGATGAATACGGAGACCGATTTTCTTGTAGGAAGTTGTTCGGAGTAGGGTTTTTCGCCCTCTTTGTGGATAAATGCCCAGTCAAGATCGTCTTTTCCCTGGCCTGACAGGTTGCCGTTGGGTTTGGGAACCCATTTCCTTGTTTTGCTGTGTCGGTAATACCGTGCCCTACGGTCGCCGGGAGACCGGGTTTCAGGGCTCTTGCTTTTAGATGGGGTGAGATGTTTTTTACCGGAATATTTTGCCTCGAACTCTGCTGGAAATCCGAATCGTTTAGATATCTCGTGCGATATGCAATTAATATCTGTATTTTGGGCGGTGACCCCTTTGATTATGGAACAGATCAGAGATACCCTTAACCTTTTGGATTTAAGCCCCGTGGGGCAGAGGTGGATGTTCAAGTGCCCACCTCTTCGAAGGTTTGGTCAGTTTCCGGCCATGCCCTGGTGAAGATTATGCCAGCGAGTTTGGCGGGTGGGTAGTTTTTCTCCCTGCTGTTTATGGAAACTCCTAGTCTGTCCGCTTCCCTTAGCAGATGGGAACGGCAGGAGTCTTTTTCCGGGCACTGCTCGCACTGACCCTGGTGTGGCCTCCAGACCATTATGCCTCGGCTCGGTGAGAAGGTTATCAAAACCTTGGATTGGAACTCCTGGCTATAGCCGATAAGGAATCCCTTCTCAGGGTCCATGGTCCTTATCATGACCCGGTTCATTTCGGCGGCCTCCACCATAGCCTTGTATATCTTGGAATCCACCGATTGCAGGCTCTTGCTGACATGTTGCCTAGATTTCGCAATCTCCCTGGATATATCGATGGGTTTTAATCCCTCGAGGCGGAGTTGCCAGATCTTCCTCTGACCGCGGGTTAGAAGTGTAGACAACGACGAATCCTGACGCCAAAACACTAATAAGTATTTGTCAACAGACGACTGTTGACATTTCTGTGCCCGGTTTTTGGTGGAGCTTCCTGGGGATATGTAGGCCTTTCCGTCGATCTCTTCACTCCGGGGCCTGATGTTCGACCTAGGTGGTGTTCTCTTTGGAGCTGTGTTATCCCGATCCTAAGATTAGGCAGGAGCTTTACTGGAAGGAGCGAAGGGTGAATGACCCCGGGGATTTAGAGGGGTTTGAGTTTAGACCGGTATCTCTAGAGGTGGGTGGGAAGGAGATCTTTGAGCATGATTCAAATGGGTCCTGGTCCAAAGTAGGGTTGCTAGTTTCATGTAATCAGGATTCTCTTTGCATTCTCCCGGGATTGAGGACATTACCCCTTGGTTCACCAAAGGGGAGGGAATTGAAACCTGTAGGACGAACAAGATATGGTGTCGGGGACGGGGAGATAGAGTTGGGGTTACTCCTAATGGATGGGGTGAGGCTATTGAGAGTGTGTGGACTCTTCTCCCCATTCATTGTAACCGCCAAACAGGCCTTGTCACCGAGCGAGAAGGACCTCCTACAGGAGGTAGGGGATCTCCGAATGGAAAGCCATGGAATATCTCTATGGCTTCCTTTTTCTAGGCCTGAGGTGAGGCTTCAAGCCCAGGAGTTCCCGGATACGGTTGCGGTGGTGACCCGGGAAGCAGGAAAGAGTGGGGAGGTAATCTCGAGTATAGGAGTTATGCCCTTCTACCACCAGCGGGTTGGGGAGCTCATGGAGAGATGTGGGCGTGCTCATCTACAGAAAACTGGGAGAATCAAGATCAGCGGTAGGAAGTTGCCAATTAGAGAGTTCTATAACAAACCAACGGCCTGGCTAAACTTCTGCCAGTTAAATGATGCCAAATCCTGGGAGCTCTCCGTCTGCGAGAAGGTTTCAGCAAATACACTGGAACGGAGCAGACTCCTCTCCTTCACCCTGGCGAGAGAGGTGGAAAGAGTCCCTAGAACCAGGGGGATCAAGAGGATCGGTCAAAACCAGGCAAGGTTGATTATGCTGGACCAGGGAGGGGCCACTGGGCAGGTTGTCAGGACTGAGCCAAAAAGATGGAAGCCAAGGGGAGCCGGGTCGATAATGGCCAACGAACTAAGGTACCTAACCGAGATCACGACCAACAGGGGTACATATAAAATGCGGTCCGAGGCCGTTGCCGATTTCAGATCGGATAAGTGGAGACGGAAAGACCAATTTCGACTAAACCAGCTCCTCTTTGCGGGAGAAAGACCTGCCCTTGAAAAAGGAGAAATAGCCTTGTTTTGCTTCAATATAGGGCAACCAGAGGTCATCAGGACAACAACGGGAACCCGTATGCAGGTGGTTGCTGAGCCGAGAACCCAGAGCATCGACGTGTATATAACCCACTTGGAACAAAAGAACGGAGATCTCTATGTGGACGGGTTCCGGTCAATAGGAAGCTTCACCGCCATACCTCTTGACCAGGTAAATCCTACATACCTCATAAGAGGAGGAACCCTACGATGGAGACCTCTAAAGATAACCCACCGGTTCCTAGAACAAAACTCCAAGTTCCCCGTGGTATTCAAGGATGAAAAACACACCATCAATGTGGCCATCACCAAGAAACCCTCCACCCACCTCATAGCACCAAAATCAGCAAATGGTTGCTGGGAGAGAACCAAGATTTAAGATTGCCCCGCCAAAATCGCCCGGCAGTGAAGGAGTATGGTGGAAAAACCGAACATATTAGTCATGATGTGCGATCATCACCGTTACGATGCTCTGGGTTGTCTGGGCAATCCTTTGGCAAACACCCCAAACCTTGACGAGCTGGCTTCCCGAAGCCTACGATTTGAGAATTGCTTCAACCAGGCCCCGGTGTGCTCTCCGGCGCGTCACTCTCTGGCAACCGGCAGGTATGCCCACGCCCATGGGGTGATGTCCAACCGCCATATGCCCTACCCCGGAATGGTGACCATAGCGCACGCGGTGCAGCCACTGGGCTATAGGCGTTTCCAGCTGGGCCATATGCACTGGAAGAACCTGGAAATGGACACCGGGTACGAGCCCTGGGTGACCTTTGGGGACTGGCGCAAGACAATGCCCCAGGCGGTTCTGGACCGCTACGATTGGGAGAACCAGAACGTGACCCGCCGCACCACGGGCGGTCCAAGCACCCGATCCGCTGACCAGTACTCGGGGCACTTCATTGCCGAAAAGGCCGTGGAAAAGATCGAGTCCGCCGTAGATAACGATGAGAGATTTCTCTGCTGGACCGCTTTTCACGAGCCACACCCGCCGTTCTACCCGCCCGAGGAGATCTATCGAAAGTTTGAGCAGGCGGATATTGAATTGCCCCAGCAGTCTGGAGTCGATCACAGACCGCCCCATGAATACGTCCTGAGGAAAAGAAGGGAGTGGAGCCACCTAACGGAGGTCGAGGTACGCCAGATGATGACCGGCTACTATGGCCTGGTTGAGCTGGTCGACGGCTACTGTGGCAGGGTCCTGAAATCCCTGGATGAACTGGGTATTCGCGATGAGACCATCGTGATATGGACCGTGGACCACGGTGATCAGATGTGGGAGCACGAGCTATTCCTGAAGTTCAATATGTATGAGGGTTCGGTACACGTGCCCCTGCTGGTGGATATCCCGGGAGTTTCACCCGGGGTACGAAAGGAGCTGGTTGAACACGTCGATATATTCCCCACCATCTGCGATCTGGTTGGCGCGGATATCCCCCCGACGGTCCAGGGGAGATCACTCGAGCCCCTTCTCGACGAAGGAACCACACCGGCTGGATGGCGAGATGCGGCCTTCAGCGAGATGCGGGGGAGCGATGGTACACTCCTTCAGATGGTGCGAACTGGGTCCTCCAAGTTGATCACCTACGATGGCGTGCCCGGGGAATTCTACGATCTGGAGGAGGATCCCGGGGAACTCGACAACCGGCTCTCCGACCCACGGTACAAGGAGACCGCCTCCAGGCTTCTGGGAAGAATGAAGGAATGGGAGAGGGATACGGAGCCCAATTACCAAGATGGTAATGGATAGCAAGCGAGGCCCGTTTTCCATCTCTTGGAAATGAGAGGGCAATGCTTTAGGGGAAGATGACGAATACTTCTACAGGTCAAGATCCATTTGAGGTATTGGGGATATTTTTTCGAATGGAAGGCCAGACCATATTGATATAAACCACACAGTCGATTCTCACCTGCTAATTGAAATCAGATTTTTGAGTTGCGATAGTGTGTTTGATCATTCTAGTAGATCTTCCCGATGTCGATATCCTTTCCTTTTTTTTCCCCGTTTTTCTCTCCCTTCTCGGTCCTTGCTATACAAATGCCTCGTGGCAAACCTGGCACTCTATGAAATGGGAGTATTCATCTGTCATTCCCCAGTGGCTTCCCGAAAGAAATCCATATTTGGATTTTTTCAGAAGGGCGGAAAAGGTGATGTATCTTTTGGGTCCTCCACCTGGAAACTGCTTAAAAACGCCTCTTTGGGCTGCATGTTCCCCCTAAACATTCAATGGACGGGATAGAATGTACTAAGCTGATATAAATTACCCGCCGTTATTCGGGAATATATCCATACCACGCGCGCCAATCCGAATCTAGCGATGGCTTCAATAGGGTGAGATGCACGGGCTATTTCCTTTACGGAAGTAAAATATTTAGGGAGTCCCCGTGTCACCGTCCGCGGTGAGATTATGCAAATAGAGGGTCTAGAATTCCTGGGTCTCTCTGGAATGTTCTGCTGTATTCCCCTCATCTGGTTTATAGTATCCGTCCTACTCTGTGTCTGGGTGTACAGGGACGCCGAGGCTAGGGGCATGGAGGGAGCCCTTTGGCTGATCATTGTGCTGATAACCGGTATCCTGGGACTTATCGTCTACCTAATAGTGAGAGAGGATAAGAAGCAAACCACATCGGGTTGAAAGGCGGGTATGGGTAGTTCCGGTGCTCAGCACGGAAGGGATCCTGGTAGAGACCTTCAATTTCATAGGGGGTCTGATCTGTCACCAGCTACCGGAAAGGACACTCATCATGGGATCCACCCTGCTACCGGTCTGCGCCCGGGACACCGGTATCTACATCGGGATCCTGGCGGGCCTCGCCCTACTGCTCATGCGCAGGGAGGGCAGGTCGGGGCCGCCCAACTTGTATTTGACGCTGGCCATGATGCTCCCCCTGATAGTCGATGGCACCACCCAGGTGCTCGGATTCAGAACCAGCACCAACCAACTGAGACTGATTACCGGTCTTCTTTTCGGCACCGCTATCTCGCCCTTCCTGGTCTACCTGCTTCCCATTCTTCCCCCAACACGTAAGGTACCCATACTAGGAAAGGTGATGCCAACGGAGTCCAGACTGGACGGGAAGACCTCCTGGCTTCCGGTCACCGCATTTTTTCTGGGCGTGACAATTGACGTGGGCATCTTTTTCATTATCGATGCCATGGCGGGTTTGCCGAACCCCTGGTTCTATTGGATTATCGCTCTACCGCTGATGTTTTCATTGATCTTAACCATCATTTTATTGCCGGCTGTGGTTATGGTATCCTTTTTCGACCTCCTAAGGCGTATCAAGGGATACTGAACGAAAACCTCGCCATCGGAACCTCATAGAGGTTGTTTGCTCTAGCCGGGAAATGTGGCACAACGGTTTTCAAGGTGCTCTCTTTGGCCACATTCGCTAATCATGTTTGAGCCAAGAAACGCCGAGACTGAGTTCACGACCACTACCCCCATCACCTATAATATTGACTACTCTCCCCAACACCTGCAGGACCCGGGATATACGGAAAGGATCGCCGAGGCCCCACCAGTCCTGCTTCACGTTGGCCACGATGTGCCCTTCAAGAGCATGTACGGCCCGGCTGACCTCTTCGATCCCTGGGGTCACAGGAGGCTGAGCCCATCCGAGGTCCAGACCAGGATGGAGAGGATCGGAAAATATGTTGAGGAGCTGCACGAGGCCGGCTCTCCCCTGGTCATACCCTATATCTGCTCCATGTTTATCTTCGGCAACGCGGAGCGGAGAAAGGGGTTCTGGGAGTTCTACGATAACTGGGAGGAGTACTCCGATCTCGGTCTTGGTTCCAGGCCCAGGGAGGACCCCATAACCTGGATTGCCGGTGAGCCCAGGAAATTGGAGCACATGGATACCGCATGGGAGGGCATGGTTTACGAGCCCTGCATAAACCGACGCGGTTGGAGGAGGTTCCTACGGTCGGTGGTGGCCCTCATCGCCAGGGTGGGATATGACGGGGTGTTCAGCGATGTTAACGCCTCTTCCTGCGAAAATGCCTGTTGCAGGAGGCTTTTCGCCAGGTACCTCGCGGCCCGGTACACCGCCAGGGAGATGGAGGACCTCTTCGGCTTTAGCAATCCCCGCCAGGTGCGGGTGGGAAAGCCGGGCGACGGTCTGCTCTGGGTGGAAACGGTTAATTTCCGGGGAGAGCGCATGGCCGATCTATTCTCGGAACTCAGGAGGGAGGGAGGGAGGCGCAGAGATACCTTCATCCTCATTCCCAACCTCAGTCCTTACCAGCACGTGGACGGGGTCTGGGATCGAATTGGAAATGGCCAGGTCATCTCTAGTTGGACTCCGGTTTGCCCCCTGATAATGTTCGAGGAGATGAATCAGCCCGGCCTTTTCGGTAAAGGGGTTGTTTCCAACTTCATTTTCCAGTATAAGCTAGCCTTCGCCAACACGACCAGGGCCGGATGCCTTCTATACGGGGCCAAGGACTACCACGGGGTTTCAATAGCCATGGCCGAGGCAAGTTCCGGGGGCGGGGGCGCATTCATCCAGCCCGGCTATTCCTGCCCCGCGGTGAGGCGCCAGTACAGGACCTTTTATGAACAGCACCGGGGCCTCTTGAAGGGTCTTGTTCCCTATTCGAGGGTGGGACTGGTATTCTCCTACCAGCAGCTTGCATGGGGTAGTAGGGGGGCACATGGAGGATACATACAGGGTAGCCGAGGAGCTCATGGCAAAGCACGTGCTCTTTGACATCCTGGTGGAGAGGAACCTCCGTCCGGGCGAGCTGGAGGGATATGATCTGGTGATCGCCTGTGGCCTGGAAAACATTTCCGACCTCCAGGTGCAGACACTTCTAGGGTATATCGAGAAGGGAGGAACTCTGCTGGGCGTGGGGGAAATCGGGGCCAGGGACCAGAGGGGCCAAAAGAGGATGGGTGGCGCCCTGGGATCGATACTCGCGTCAAGTTGGGAGGACGGAGGTGAGGTGGAAACTGCTTCACACGGAGAGGGGCAATGCATTCGGGCCCCGAGCCTTGATCGTCTACTCTCCCCTGCCCCTTTCGAGCTGTTCATGCTCTCCGAGCAGGAGTGTAACGATATTGACAGGATATTCGGGCTGATCAGGAGGTCGGAGGGAGATGAGGGAAAGCGTCGGAGGAACCTGGTGAAAACGATCTACAATTCAGGATTGGATGTGGGGATTTCGAACTGCGAGGAGACCTTGAGGTTCAATGCCTATCTACGACCCGGGGGAGAGCCGGTACTAGCGATTCATGCGGTGAACTATAACATCCCCATACATGGAATGGGTGAGTCCGGACCGGTTGTCCCTGCGAAGGACGTTTCCTTGAACATGCCACTGCCATCAGGATTCGAGCCGGACAGGGGAGTGATATATGACCCCCCTGAGATTGCGGGACGCCCCCTGGAATTAAGCGAGGATAATGGCACCCTAACCATCCAGCTACAGGAAGTGGGGATATACTCCCTGGCCGGTATTCAACTGGCAGAGAAATTGGGTTCCTAGATGCCGGAGTCCCTCTCCTTCAGTACCTGCCTCACCTTGATGTACAGAACCGGGTTGTAGATGGACATCACGGCGAACACTATGATCAGGATCACCATGATGAACTTCGCTATGCCATCGTTAATCCAGGAGATGGTGAACTCCAGGAAATCCGGGAAGGGATCTGCGAAGTGTGAGAAGTCGAAGGGGAAGAGCACGTATAGGTAGGCCATGGATATCAGGCCCAGTGCATCGTTGAATGCCTCCAGAGGGCGCACCGCGTTCTCCCTGCCGATGATGGCCTTGGCAGCTAGATGCACCGGCATCATTACCTGAGGGGCAAATACCAAAAAGGCGGCCAGGTCTCCAAAATCATCCGTGAAGAACCTGGTGGGCTTGTTCAGGTGTACCAGGAAAAAAACCGATTAATATGAGTCCCATGATGATGCCCACGATGGAGCCCACCCGATCACCGAGTTCGATCTCGTTCTTCTCGGCTACCGATATAATGTGACCTGAGAACATACCTTCCCTATCTACCTCCTTGCTCAAAATAATCACTTTTTTGGGTGGGAATGCTGCTGGTTGAAATTAATTTCGAAAATGGACCTATACTTATCATGATAGGATGCATCTCCTGAACCGCTGAAAGTAGGATTTGCTGGCCATGGATGATGACAAAAATCGGGTGAGGGGCCAAATTACGGGTTCATGGCGCTGAAATACTTCCTATACATGGGAGCTATCGGCCTGGTCTCCCTGTTCCTAGTCCTGATACGGGGCTTTTGGGCTCACTATGGGACTTCTTAGTCCTGCTGATCATGACTCCCGTGGCCTTCGTTTCCCTATGGGTCGCGTTTTCCTACGTCTACCTCTACCCAGTTCTATTTAGGGTTGGATCGGAGAAGGATTGGCTAACCGGGATCATGGAAGGCTGGAATCTTCGTGGAGACGAGAGAGTTCTCGACGTGGGATGTGGGACGGGCAGGATCGCCATCGAGGCGGCCAAGCTCCTGCCATCAGGAAAGATCTACGGGGTGGATATTTTTGAGGGAATCATTGGCAATTCCTTCAAGGTTCCCAGGAGAAACGCTGAGATAGAGGGCGTATCTCACAGGGTCCAGTTTCGAAATGGGAACGCCCTTGACCTGCACTTGGAGGATGGGACATTCGACATAGTCACCATGGGCTCGGTACTGCACGAGATTCACGGGAGGGAGGATGAGATCAGAGCGATAAAGGGGGTACTTAGAGTGCTGAAGCCAGGGGGGATGTTCCTGACCCTTGAGCTGCTACGGACCTGGAGGATGTTTGTGACCCTCATGACCTTTGCACCGGTCTGGAAAACCGAGGAATACTGGCTGTAGATCTTTCGGGAGGCCGGGGCCGAGGTTTTTTCGGTGGAGAGGATCGTGAAGTTAATAGACGTGGCCGTGTTCATCACCGGGAATCCCGAGACGGTAAAGCCAAAATAGGGGGTAGAATCTAGGATGGATGTCATCGCCGGTTTTGGTCCCTAGTAGTCAGATCAGTGAACCACGAAGGTATAACCCGATGACAGGGCTTAACTAAGGCAGGACCCCTGACCTATGATCTTTTTCAATCTGAGACACCCTTACAACAAACATGAATAAAGACGGTGCATTTGTCGAAAAGGAGGGGGGAATGCTTAAACTCGGAAATGATTATCTGGTGGTCGATGTGGGGATTGAGAGTGGGGAGGGCCCAAATGGGCTGTACTCCCCCCTTTCCGACCAAATCTATGCCGATCGTCCCTACCGGTATCGGTTGGATGACGAACTGGGAACACCTGAATTAGGGGAATACCAGGTCTCCCGGGAATCCGGTTCCATCGTCCTGGATATGTCCTGGAGGCTGGGCCCTATAAACCTGAACCACCGTCTTTCGATGGCCCATTATGAGCCCTACATGGAGGAGACGCTGAGTCTAACCAACACCGGTGAGGAGGACATGTACCTTGAAAAACTTCAGACCGGCTTCGTCCGTGGTATAGGCAGGGAGGGACGGGTCCATGAGGAACTGTCCCGGGATGTCATGGTTAGCGTTCCTTTCAAGCGAGCTCTCCAGGACAGGAGGGGCGAGTACCGGGAGTTCAGCTTCAGGGAGCTGGCCATAAACGGAGACTCCTACTGGTTCCCATGGGGACAACGTCACCGGATGGATCACCTCTCGGCGGAGGGATGGATATGGAGTCATGATGGGGTCTGTCTCCTGGTGGCCAAGCATTCCCCAACCATGATCGAGCATTCGGTTCTCTCTTGTGAACGAGAGGAGGATCAGGAGGCGCTTAGATTCGGGGGATCGACCGGGATACACGGCGATCCCGATCAGTGCGGGTTTCTGAAGAGCGGCTCATCGATCGCCCTCTCGGGTACCAGATACATTGTGGTGAAGGGCGGATGGAAGGAGGGTTACTACGCTTTCCGGGATTTCATGGACTCCATGGGCCACGGGACGCCCGCCGGGTTCAATCCTCCAGTACACTGGAACGAGCTCTACGATAATCCCCTGTGGTGGGAGGGCGACGGATACAAGGAGAGGAACCAGCTCTACACCCTGGGACACATGAGGGAGGAGGCCAGCAAGGCCCGGGAGCTGGGATGCGAGGCTCTTTACCTGGACCCGGGGTGGGATACCAGCTTCGGGTCATCCATCTGGCCGGAGTACAGGCTCAGGAAGGCGAGGGAGTTCGTCGAGCTGATGAGTACGGAGTACGGCCTGGGGGTCTCTCTACATATGCCTCTGGCCGTTTGGTGCGACCCCACCGCCTACCCGTTGGCCGCCCATAGGAGGGACCGCCGGGGAGAGATGCTTGACTCCCTGTGCAGCGCCTCCCCTGCTTACCTGGAGACAAAGAGAAGAAAGCTCCTGGATCTGGCGGAGGCGGGATTCGTCTACTTCATGTTCGATGGTACCGCCTTCACCGGCGAGTGCTGGGACCCCTCACACGGCCACTCGCTTCCCCTCAGGAGGTCCGAGCACTGCGCGGCCATAGACGAGCTGGTCAAATCCGTCCACTCCCGGTTCCCGGAACTGATAATAGAGCTGCACGACCCCATTCTGGGAGGAGTTCCGGAGAGGTACGCCCCCATGCACTTCATGCATGGGTCCGATGGTTGCTTTGACGAGGGATGGGGCTTCGAGTACATGTGGGACCCAATGGAGGACCTCATATCCGGAAGGGCCATTAGCCTCTACTACTATAACCTGGCCTACTCTCTGCCCCTCTATATACATATTGACCTGAGGAAGGATAACCGGAACTCCCTGGAGTTCTGGTGGTATGCATCCACCTGCAGGCACCTGGGGGTGGGAGGCAAGCACCAGGACGCGGAGGTTTGGAGTGCCCACAAGAAGGCAATGTCACGTTATCTAGAACTGAAAAGGTTCTACACCCAAGGAGTCTTTCTTGGCCTGGACGAGGAGGCCCATCTTCATTTCCTGCCCGGCGAACCGCGGGCGGTTCTAAACCTGTTTAACCTCTCATCAAAGGCGACATACAAAAAGGTAATTTTAGATATCCGCGAGATCGGCCTGGATTCCGTTGAACACGTTTCCGACGGTCAATTTAACCTGCATGGAAGGGAACTGGAGATCGAGCTGGAGATGGATGCCAGGGACGCCAGGGTAATAGAGATTGGGGGTTCGGCCCGAGCTAAGGACTAGACCCTTCTCAGCCTGGTTACTCGTACTTCCCTCTGCATCCTCCTGCGAATCATGAGGGACCATAGGACGAGTCCGGAGATTATGGCCGTGGAGGTAACCGCTAGCCACTCGGAAAGATAGACCCAGAACAGGGCCTCCTCCTTTAGGCTGGCCGCCTCCTGAGATATGACCCTGACCTCCTCGGACACCGATTCAAGGAAATCTATGGCCGGTTGGTAGTCCTGGTCGGCGTAATCGTCTATGGCCTCACCCATGCTGCTTTCGATGACCATCAGCTCGTTGGCCAGGGGCATGCTGTTGGCACCGAAGTTATCAGCCCACTCTATCATGGATAGTATGATGGATTTCTGGGTCTGTATGTTCCTGAACATCCGCCTCGCCTCCCGCCTGGCCGGTATGTCCGAGATCAGGTCCATTTCCAGGGAGTAGAAGACCATGTTGGTGGCCACATCCAGGGCGTAGGGGTTCTTCTCCTCCGTCCACCAGTCGTCGAATATGTGAGACACCACCCACTGCATTCCCGGGTTTCCCCCGCCTGGCCTCCAGGAAACCAGCCATGGCTGGCCGTAAGGAACTATATCCGCCCATATGGTCGCTCCCTGTTTGACCTTCATGTCCGTGAACTGGTCCCCTACCACATCCTCGATTCCGTACTTCAGAAAAGGGGTGAAAACCGGGTGTCGGTTGGTCCTGAAATCCACCTTGTAGCTCCTGAAGTGAGGACTCACGCTTCCATGCTCGGATATGGGGACCACCTCGCGCAGTATTGTGGCCTCCCACGCGTAGTCCCATCCCAGGCACAGGCCACAGAAAGCGGTCATCTCCGCCTCACGGAAGGCATAGTCCAGGTCATGTAGCTTCCTAGTGGTCAGATGCTGGATGCGCGCATCGTGAAAGACCATCACGTCGTATTGATCGATGAGCATACCCCTGGTACGGGGATAATACACCCTGTCCAGCTTTCGTTTACCCCTACCTGAGAGGTCCGGGGGGAGGGGATAGATGTCATAGGTAAATATGGGATCCCGTATGAACAGAACTCTGAATGGGTTATCCCACATGTAACCGGAGTGGCCAATCACGAAGCCGGATATCCGTTCCGGTCTAAGGGCCTGTGATCCAGGGACGACCAGGACCAGCACGGTGATTATGAGCCAGACTAATGCCCCGGGGTTATTGCGAATTATATCTCCACGCCTGCAACTATGATGTTCATTTCCTATTTTATTCTTGCGGCTCCCCAGCCGGAGAGATGGCTCGACTACGCAGGTTAATAAGAAGGTAAAAAGTAAAGGGCCATGTGATGACCGCTGGTTGGTCTCGTTTGTTCTGGTGTTTGGCTCTTTTTCTGGCCATTGCTTCCCTGCAGCCGGGGTTCGCCCAGGAGGGTAGGATCGGGGTTCTATACGCGGGTGGCATAATGCGCTCCGCCCCCTTCCGGGAGATGGTGTCCGATCCTCTCTTTTCCATCACCTTTGTTTCGGCATCCCTGCGTGGTTTTGGAGGGTGGGAGATAGACGATGTGCAGCGGGCAGTAAGGATGTACATGCCCAGGACCTATGAACGGATCCGGGAATTCGACGCGATCGTGCTGGGCAATGCTAACCGGTTTGCCGTAGGGTCACGCAAAATCGAGATGATGGCCAGGAGCGTGAGAGAGGGCGGGCTCTCCCTGCTCATGTCCGGCGGCTGGGAGAGCTTCGGGGGGGTATTTGGGCGGCCCTCGTGGAGCGATACGGCGATAGCGGAACTTCTACCAACCGAGGATGTTATCGATACCTGGGTCCAGTACCCTAGAGGCTATCTCCTCCTGGAGATAGACCAGAAGAATCACGAGTTGATGGGAAGCGTGGCCTGGCACGGCCAGGCCGAGGGGACCCAGAACATGTGGAGGGACTTCCACCACAACCTGGTGAAGCTTAGGCAGGGGGCGACTCTCCTAGCCCACGTTCGTAGCCTGGATTTCGAAAACCACCCCGCCATGGTGACCTGGGAGTTGGACAACGGCGCTCGAACCTTTTCGTTGACCGGGGAGATCCACACATTCTCCCGCCCAAATGTATGGGAATACAGTTTGGACTTCGGAAGCAACCTTATGATCTACCTGGATGGAAGGCCGGTGCCTCAGGACCTGGAACTGATCCACACCGTGAGGCAGAAGATGGTTGAGGTCAGGACCAGAAAATCTCTTCTCCTGGGGCTACTTGACTTTTGTAACTCAGTGGGGGCCAACACCGAGGAGATGATGGCGAGGATCGACAGTGTGGATAACAGGATATCCGGGATCATGCCCGATTACCTGGGCCTCCGCTTCCAGAAGGTGTTGGAGGTATACCAGGAAGTGGAAATAGACCTAGAGGAGATGGAAAGGGATGCCATAAAGCTGAAGGACAGGGCACTCCTTTGGGTCTACATAATCGAGTGGCTGTCGGTGACCGGCGTGGGGATGGCCTGCGGTTTCTTTCTATGGTCGGTCATGATCCGTCGCAGGCTATATAGGACGGTGGGAACAACCAGGTTGTACCTGTCCGGAGATAAGACAATTGATCGCTAGTTCCGGTTCCGGCAGTCAGGGTAATTGACATTTTACAGGAATTTATTGATAGGGAACACATAAAGAGGTTAGAGGGTCCAGGTTTTGCCATGATATACAAGAACGTTGAGCTCCACAACGTGGCCCAGGTCCGTAAGTTCGGTGACGGTCCGGGGGTTCGCCTGCAGAGAATCCCGGAAAGGGTTCGGAGAAACCTCAGTCCACGGGGACAGGAGAAGATGCTGGAACCGGCCTCGGCCGAGATTCGATTCCTGTGCGATGGGTCCAGTGCCCAGGTAAGCCTGTCCTCTCAGGGGATAACCGATTTACAGCTATTCCATGGTCCCTTCCAGACCACCACCACATTTAGGATAACCCAGGACATGGAGACCATCGAGGTCTCTATGCCCCCTGCCCTCACCTCTCTCCCGGAGAGATTCCGGAAATCGATACCCTTTTCTCCCGAAGTCTACCGACTGGTTATGGGAGGTCCAAACAGGTCACCCATCGTATTTCACGGGGCCCGGGGGGAGAACCTTAGACCTCCCGGGAAGGAGAACCTTCCGAGCAAGCGGTATCTGGCCTACGGTACCTCGATTACCCACGGGGCACATGCCACAGGGGCCCATCTGAGCTATGCCAGCCAGACGGCAACCAGGCTGGGCGTGGACCTCATCAATCTTGGTTCGGGGGGATCGGCATTCTGCGAAAAGGAGATGGCGGATTACATCGCCGGTCGCGAGGACTGGGATTTTGTCACCCTTTCCCTGTCGGTGAACATGATTGGGGGCGGCTTTTCGGTCCGGGAGTTCAGAGATAGGGTGTCCTACATGATCGAAACCATAGCCGGGAACAATTCCAAACGTCCCGTCGTGTGCATCACCATCCTCCCCCACGTTCGTGATATCCTCCCCGGATTCCCAACCGCGGTTGAGAAGGCGACCGCGGGTCAGTTCCGTCAGCAGCTGCGGGAAGCGGTGGCCGGTTGCGACAAGGGAAGAGTCCACCTGGTGGAGGGAAGTGATCTGCTGACCGGTATCGGGGGTCTAACCCCAGATCTGGTTCATCCCGGGGATAACGGGATGATCATGATCGGTGAGAACCTGGCGGGTAAGCTAAGCAAGATCCTGGAATCGGAACACCAAGATGAGGATTCAAGCGGGGAGTGAACCACGATTATTAGATATGGATTGAGAGATTAGGCTAGTCTCTCTTTCCCGGAGTAAATCTCCTCCACATGAAGGACCGCCGCCTCCTTGGGTTTCATATCCTGGTTATTGCTTTGGACCCATTCGACGCAGTCCTGGTAAACGGGTCCTTCGGTCTTCAATTCGACTTTTCCCTTAACCTGGTAGCAATCGTCTATCGAATCTCCCCAGAAGGTCACGGCCATGACCGGGTTTGCATCCAGGTTCTTCCGGGTCTTATAGAAGAAGTTATCCGCGAGTTGCAGGGTCTCGTCGTCAAGAGACCTGAGGTAGGACACGTAGATCAGATTGGGCTTGCCCCCGGGTGATGCCGTGGCTACGGGGAACGGTTTCAGCTTGCCTATAATTCTCTATTACCTCTGTTGGTATCTTAGCCATTATCCAATGCTCCTTTTATCGTGGTGAGGGCCAACATCCATACCTCGATTCTTAAGTCTAACCACAGAGTTCTGGTGGATCTATCCCAGATTCAGTATGCGTGCCGATCTAGATTCCATGTCAAGCTCCAGATGAAGACGTTGACCAGAGAGCTGTGGGTTTTCTTCATCGAGATCCTCGTTTCGACATATCTCCCTGGCTCTATCCGCGGATAATCCCGATCTCTCGATAGGTATACCTATCCCCAGCTCGGTATCCACGTCGCCCATGTTGCAGGCCGCTAGGCCAATCTGGCCCGAGGGGGACCGCCAGGTGGTGGCTCCTGCCACCGGCACGCGGATCTTCCACTCCCGATCCCAGAGCTTCCAGGTGGTTGTGATGGTTGAGGAGTCGGTCTCAGGCGGTCTCAGCATTCTGCCATAGGTCAAAAACTCCTTGCCCCGTAATCTGGTTTTGGCAAGGGACTTCAGGTACTCGGCCTCCGACCTGAATCCAGGCTTCAGGATATCTGGTCCCAACCACCCGAGCTGGGTGCCCCATAGGAACATCTGTGATACCTTAGACCGGAAGGGCCAGACTTTCTCCAGGTCCTCCGGAAAGATGTAGGCCCCGAAGAGTAGGATAAGGTCCCCGTAGACAGCTGGGTACATGGGAACCAGCTGACCCTCGGTTGAGTTGCACATGAGAAGGGCGTGCAGAAGATCGTTCCAGGGCTCGGCGTTGGACTCGGTAGTGATGAAGAAATCCGGGCGATCCGGGCTCAATTCCTCCCCTATTTCCTCAAGCATCTTCCTGTAACCCGCCACCCAGTAGGCGCCGCCTCCAAGGGGATGTCCATGCTCCTCATCCAAGCACAGGCTGGGCGCGGCCGCCGCGATCTGGTCCAGGTATACGCCGCTGACCCCATACTCACGGGCCAGTTCGGAGACTATTTCCTTGATCTTGTTTCTCCACAGTTGGGTTTGGGGACACATGGGGGAGAGGGGGACCCCCGACCCGTAGACCTCGCTATATGTGCTACCATCAGGCTTCTTTGTCGCGGCCTTCTGCGCCTCCTCATTTTTCCAGCTGTCGGTTCCCGGGTCCCATAGCCTGGCGTTTATGTAGGGCATGACCCGTATCCCAGCCTTCACCAATCTTTCAACCCCTCGTCTAAAACCGGGCTTGGGCGGGAAGTACTCCGGGTAGTGGTCGTCAAAGGGAATACGGTGCCAGATATACCAGTGAAGGGCTACGGGTACCTCGAAGAATTCCGCGAACTCCAGCACATCGGGGACGACATCATCGGCCTCTCCCGAGGTACGGCACCAGAGGCAGATATCGTTTAGCCCCCCTGGTATCTCCCTGCGGTGAAGGGGACCGGCAGAGCACCACTTCCTCTTTACAGCCCAACGGCGATACCTACTGGCAACATCGTACCAGTTCCCATCGACGATGTCAACGAGACTACTGTAGGGAAGGCTGAAGGACCGCCTATCCGGCCCCATGTCCGGGACCGGTAGCTTGAAGCTGGCCATTGGCCCTCGCCCGAAAATCAGGTGCTTCGTGCGGTTTTCCGGGTCATGACACCCGAGATAAAGCGAGCTGGAGTCGATATTCCAGGAAAGGAACTGCATGTTACACCTGTGCGATGGGTATCTACCCTCGTACTCCAAATCCTCATCGAAGGGCATTGACTTGCCGTATCCCCAGGGCGCATATAGATTCCCTTTCCCCTGGAGCCCACTTACCATCGGGAACTGGACCTCCCAGAGCCTCGCCCCTTTCCCAAAACGGGATTCGAATTCTAGACGAAGGCCCTCCCCAGTATCGATCTCCCCCCTCACCCTCACGGTTGCTGGAATCCCGTTGACATCGAGGGAATCCCATATAATCTCGAAAGCCTCTCCATTACGCCTGGCGGAGGCGGGAAGTCCGGAACTGGAGACCTCTTTGATCTCCTTATCATCCCTAAAACTCAATGTCCACAGGGGGTCTTCCGGTGATCCCCTGACCAAATCGAGATCCCGTTTCCTGTCCGATACCGAATGCAGGTACCGGCCCTCTCTATTTGAGGAGAGGGTAACCCTCATTCGGTTGTTGCTAAGATGGATGTCCTCTTCCGGGTCAATATCCTCCATCGTCTCACCTTCGCGCTAGGGAAAGACGTTTTTGAGGGTTCATTTGGGGATATAAGTTTCATCCAAAGGCAAAACACTTCAGGCCCCGGCAAGGAGCTTTTCTGTAAATGGTCGCTCTGCGGAGAGGATATGCTTGGTAAAGGATCTCAGGGAAAAGGTACAGTGGTGCCCGTTGGTAAGCGCCTGTCCTAGATGGGATAGCGGTAGCGAGAAATGCATGTGTCCCCTGGTCAGGGAGATGCTGAAGACCGCGCAGGGCAAGGAGGTCTGGAGGAGAATGGTCGATGGCCAGGATCTGGATTGATTGCCCCGGCAAGAATCAATACCATCTATAAAAGACGCCCCTTGACCACCAAGAGGTAGATACGCATGGCCAATGAGACCGATAGGCCCAACATCCTCTTCATCCTGTCAGACGATCACGGATATGGTGACCTGTCATCATACGACGGTTCAAACATCCAGACTCCCAACATGGACCGCATCTCTCGCGACGGTATGAGGTTCTCCCACTTCTATGCCAATTCATCGGTCTGTTCACCCAGTCGAGCCTCCCTGATGACCGGTCGATACCCGGACCGGGTTGGGGTCCCAGGAGTGATCCGCACCCATGCAGAGAACAGCTGGGGGTATTTCAGCCAGGACGCGATTACCCTTCCTGAAATGCTGAACCAGGCCGGGTACAGGAGCTTGATGGTGGGCAAGTGGCACCTGGGCCTGGAGCCCGAAAACCACCCCTGCCGACGTGGATTCTCGAGCTTCCGGGGCTTCCTGGGAGACATGATGGACGACTACTACACCCATCTAAGGCACGGCTATAATTACATGAGGGACGGGGAGACCGAGGTCAAGCCCAGGGGCCACGCCACGGATATTTTCACCAGGTGGGCGGTGGAGACCCTAAACGATCAGAAGAACTCGAACTCCCCCTTCTTCCTCTACCTTGCCTACAACGCGCCACACACCCCGATTCAACCGCCCGAGGAATGGGTGAAACGGGTCCGCAGAAGGGAACCGGACGCCCCTGCTGACAGGATTAACTACGCGGCTCTGGTGGAACACATGGACCATGGTATAGGTCAGGTCCTCGACGCCCTCGAAAACACCGGGCAGCTGGAGAACACCCTGGTCTTCTATGCCTCCGATAACGGGGGATTGTTGAGGGCCGGTGCCAGCAACGGGCCGCTACGGGGGAATAAGGGGGACATGTACGAGGGTGGGATCAGGGTCCCGGCTTGCGCCATGTGGCCCGGCCATATCCCCGAAAACTCGGTCACCGATCATGTCTCGATGCTCATGGACATACTTCCAACCTTTTGCAAACTAACGGGGGCGGAGTTGGACCATGAGATCGAGGGTTCCTCGATTCTGGGTACTCTACTTGGGGAAGGTCATAACCCCTCACCACGTACCCTGTACTGGTTGAGAAGGGATGGCTACCAGCGTTTCCAGGGATTGTGCCAGCACGCGGTCAGAAAGGGGGATCTCAAGCTTCTACATAATGGCCCATTCGAACCCCTTGAGTTATTTGACCTGGAATCCGAACAGGGTGAACGAGAGGAGATCTCGGATATGCGGGAGGAGGAGTTCCAGGACCTGTCCTCTATACTGAGGGAACATATACACGCCGCTGGTTCCGTGCCCTGGCAGAAGCGGAAATAACTCCCCTACTTCTCTTTAGGCTGGTATGGGTCATAATTGTAAGGAGTCAAGCTTTTCAATGGTCTTTTCGACGATCACCCTCTGGTTATTGAAATGCTTGCCCATCCTGTTGATGAAGGCCTTCTTGTCCTCAGGGGTGTCATAGTAATCCATTAAATCCAGAGTCATCTGCAGGTTTTTCTCTATCTCTTCCCCGACCTTTTCGCTATCGTGCCTGACTGCGTCCTGGGGGCAGACATCGTGGCATTTTCCACATCGGATGCACTCGGTCATGTCTATGCTAGCAGCGTCATCCGCTAGAGCTATGGCACCTGTCGGGCATTCGTCCACGCATACTCCACACGAGATACAGTCGTCTTTCTTTATCCAGGGCATGTGTAATGCCGACTCCGGGCACATTTAAGTGTGCCTATGCACGAAAGTGCCCTGGATATGATGGAGGTAAGAAAGGAGCTATGTCGAGGCTGTGGGCTGTGCGTGAACGCCTGCCCCAGGGGAGCTATCACCGTGGAATCGGGAAAGGCCGAGATATCCCGGGAACTATGCGACGAGTGCATGTCCTGTGTGACCGCATGTCCCAATAGGGCAATAGTCAATATCTCCCAGGAACCCCTGAAGGATACGGCCATGGAGTTATCCCGGATTGAGGCCCAGTTGAAGAGGATGAGGACACGGCTGGCACGTTTAGAGCGGTATGGATAGGTAGCCCGATACATTTTTTCATCCCTGGACCAGGTATTTGGTTTCCTCCCATATCTCGGGGTGATCCCTGATGAGGGCGCCGTCTGCCATTTCATTCCAGGCATAGAGATAGATGTAGGGAGGGGAATATTTGCTGCACAGGGATTATAGCGTTTCCGGCCGCTCAACCAGGATATCTCCCTCCACGGGGGTTATGAAGGCAGTTATCCTGCCGGGGAATAGCCGCTCAAATAGGGATAGCTCGGCCTCCATGCACAGCTTCACCTCCTGGGGAGACTTACAGTAGAGATCATTGCTTACTACGAAGTTATCGGCGTTACCCCTCCCCCTGGAAATCTGGCACTTAGTGAGGCTCGATCGGCCTGGGGTGACAGAGCCATCTGGATAAACTTCCTTCAGCCCATATTCTTCAGGGGCAAAAAGGGTATAGAGGACTATACAAAATCCATGCTTGGGACATTTCGGAGGATATCCATCCCGACCACTACAGAAAGGGGATGCTTTCACTTACCCGGGTAATACAGTCCCATGGCAGATTGCCCCTGGAGATTGAGGAGGGATAAGTGGAAAACCACCCTGAGCGGTGGAGGTCTGCATTTCACTTTTCAGCAATGGAATTGATACCATACAAGGTGTACTTCATGGATATAGACAAATCTTCTTTTTACAAGATGATCGCACCTCGCCCTACGGTATGTGTGTGTACGAAGACCCCCAGCGGAACCAGGAATATCGGGCCCTACAGTTTCGTGATGCCCGTTTCCTTCAACCCGCCCCTTATCGCCGTCTCTGTGGGTAAGGGCAAGGACTCGCTGCTCAATGCCAGAGAGACGGGGAGCTTCGTGGTGGCCCCGGTTACCGCGGATTGGAGAATAAAGGGAATCAGGACTGAGGTCAAACTGGAAAGGGAACAGAGCGAGTTCGATGAGATCGGCCTGGAGCCCATCGATTCAAGCAAGGTCGATGCCCCCAGCGTAAAGGACGCTCCCATAAACATAGAATGCAACTATTGGGATGATTTTGAATGTGGTGATCACTCGGTCCTGGTGGGAGAGGTCGTCGCGATAACCGCCAAAGAGGGTTCAATCAACAACCAAAGACTCAATATAGAGGACCTTGGATCGGTCGGTCATATAGGCGGCGAGGAGTTCTGCATATCGGACTCGGTGACCATTATATCCAGGGACTAGATCTCGGGGCAGTGGCGCATCGAGTACTGGGATTCCATTAACCTGCACAACAAGCGGTCACGAAGGTCGCTCGGGTCCTGATCCCCGATGAGGTTATGCTGTTCCTGGAGATCGTCCCTAAGTTGGTAAAGCATGAATGGTGATCCATCCTCCCTGATGGCATACTTCCGCTCTCTGGTCCTCAGGCATGCCCTCCTCTCACCGGCATGAAGGACCTCGCTGAGCTGTTCGGTTCGCAGGTGATCGGATTCGCCGCTGAGTACGGGGTTGAGAGACCTTCCCAGGGATCGTTCAGAGGCTTCCAGTCCCAGGGAATCTAGGATTGTCGGGAAGATATCCACCGTCTCGGCCAGCACATCGGAGGTCTCACCATCCTGGAAATGTCCTGGCCAGCTCATTATCAACGGTACTCGCATGCTACTTTCGTGGAAGGTGGACTTGAAAACCCGGCGGTGATCCCCGAGCATCTCTCCGTGATCGGACCAGAACACGACCATGGTGTCCTCCAGCATGTTCCTCTCCTGGAGGGCGCCCAGTATCTGGCCTATCCAGTGGTCGATGAGGGAGATCTTGCCGAAGTAGTTAGCCTGGATCTTACTAATGTTCTCGGGAGTGGTGGAGCCCTTGGGCTGGAAGTCGTCCATATCCCGGGTCTCCGGGGGCAGATCCCGGTTTTCCTGGGGCCAGGGTATGGGGTCGGGGGTCTTATCCTCGTCGTACATTTCAGCGTACTCACCTGGAGCGTCCCATGGTTCATGGGGACCGGGAAAACCGACGAAAAGGCACATTGGCCTCTGGTCCTCGTATTCCCCGACGTATTTGGTGGCCTTATCGCCCACATAGCTATCCAGAAAGAGATCGGGGGGGAGGGGGCTGGGCTTTACCATTAGGGGCTTTTCCTTCCTCGCTTCCCTCCTCTGCTGGTAGTCCCGTTTGAAGGCCTCATAGAGCCCGTGTTCCTCCAGGCGGTCGGTCATGTAGCTCCTCATGCCGGTGGTGGCCCACGGCCCGGTGACCTCGTGAACATACTCCAACCCCCGGGCGTGCATATAGTCCTCGTAGTTCCTCATGTGATCTCCTCCATGGGGGTAGTAATGGGATTTGCCTATGTGAGCGGTGCAGTACCCGGCTCTCTGAAGGTGGTGGAAGAGGCTCTCGTCATTGGCCGGGAGACAGCCGCTGTTGCGCCACATGCCGTGGTTGTGAGGATAGCGTGAGCTTATGAAGGAGGCCCGTGCGGGCATACAGACCGGGCTCACGCTGGCCGCCTGGGTGAATCTGGTGCCCTGGGAGGCTATGCTATCCAGGTTTGGAGTCTTCATCTGGGGGTGTCCGGCGCAGGAAAGGCAGTCGGCCCTGAACTGGTCGGGCATCAGTATCAATATGTTTGGTCTGGGCATTGGGATAACTCCACGCTGGTTCCTTAAGTTTGGTTCCCTGATGGAATACAGAGAGGGAAAACGTTTTACCCCCGGAGGTCACAGGGATGGAGTGATTCAATGTCAAAGCGGCTAGCCATCAACGGGGGACCACCCGCGGTCCCCGAGGGGACGGTCAGGAAATGGCCTCCCATTGACGAGACTGATCGACGAATGGTGATGTCCTCCTTGGAGGGTGAAAACCACGCCTTCGGTCCCAACTGTGCAGTATTTCAGGAAGAATTCGCGGAGTGGAATGGAAACCAATACGCGGTGTCCACCAATTCGGGCACCGCCGCCCTACACATGGGGGTGGCAGCCTGCGGGTGTGGCCCTGGTGACGAGGTCATCGTTCCAGCCTATACCTGGTCATCATCCGCGACCTGTGTGCTGCACCACAATGCCATACCGGTTTTCGTGGATATCGATTTCGATTCCATGAACCTGGATGTTGAGCTGCTGGAGGAGGCGGTGACTCCCCGGACCAAGGCCATAGTGGCAGTCCACCTTCACGGACTGCCCGCAGATATGGACCCCATTCTGAAGATCGCCGAGAGACACGGTATCAAGGTAATAGAGGATGCGTGTCAGGCTCACGGCGCGGTTTACAAGGGCGAGAGGGTGGGGACCCTTGGTCACTGCGCGGCCTTCAGCTTCAACCAGAACAAGTCTCTGTGCTCGGGGGAGGGAGGGATGTTCGTCACCGATGATGAGGCTCTGTTGGAAAGGGCGAAACAGGTGTGGTCGTTCGGGGAGACGCGGACGCCTCTGGAGGATAGGGACTATCACGCCTACGCCCTGGGCTGGATGTACAGGAATAATGACCTGACCGCAGCATTTGGACGCTCCCAATTGGCCAAACTGGACGACTACCTTGAGCAACAAAGGAGTAATGCCCGGTTCCTCAGCGGATGCCTGGAGGATGTTCCGGGCCTCATACTTCCCAGGGAATCCGAGACCAGCCAGCATAGCTGGTACAACTATACCCTTAGATTTGACATGGAGTATTTGGGCCATGCAGGGGACCCTGCCCCTTTCAGGGACAGGATAGTGAAGGCCCTGAAGGCCGAGGGTGTTGAGACCGGGGTTTGGCAGGGATTTATCCTGCCCGAGATGACGGTATTTAGGGCCAAAAATGGGTACGGTTCGGGGTGTCCCTGGTCGTGTCCGCAAGCCGTGAGTGTGGAGTACGACCCGGATTCATTCCCGGTGGCCAGGAGACACTGTGCGTCCCACACGGGGATGACCAGACCGCTTAGATCGCCCAACGATCGGGAGACGGTGGAGCTTACCGCCAAAGGTATAAGGAAGGTTATGGAGAACATCGAGCGTATATGATCGATCACATGTTCCCGCTTCGTATTATGGAGATCACTATCCCCATGCCCAGAATGGATGCTATGGAGTAGCCCACCAGACCGAGAAGGGGGTAGCCGTACAGAAGTGGGCCCAGCCCGGTCTGTATGACAAAGGAGGAGCCTATGATTATGGCGGAAACGATTAGGGACATGGAAATACGATTGCTGGCCACGTCTATGGTGTCGATTAGCTCGTCCAGATCCTCCAACCTGTGGCTGAACCTGAAGTTGTTCTTGCGCAGGGTCTTGAGAGCCCAGTTTATATCCTCGGGAAGGGTGTCCAGTAGACGTATGGTGTTGAAGGTGAACTCCTTCGCTCTCTGGAAAATCGCGGAGGGTGAATATCTGGAGGCCTTCATCTTTCCTATATAGCTCCTTGTCTGCCTGGTCATGTTGAAGCTAGGATTCACCTGCATGGTAACCCCCTCGATGGTCATGAGGGTGTGAAGGAGCATGGCCATACGGGGCGGGATGCGAATGTTATTCTTAACTGAGATGTTCAGGAACTCACCTATCATGCTCCTGGTATCCATCTTCCCTGCTCGGTGGTACCGGGATACAAGGGTCTCGATGTTGGATTTCAGTTTGCTATTCACGGCATCAGGGTCAAGAGCATCCATATCTATTAGCGAGAGAATGATATCATCTACATCCCTTCTATGAAACCCGTCCAGCAAGTCGATGATTTGCTGCTTGGTCTGGGGGTTTATCCTTCCAACCCGACCCAGGTCCAGGAAACAAATCACGTTTCCGGGAAGTATGAAGATGTTGCCCGGATGTGGGTCGGCATGGAACAGCTCGTTCTCAAAGATCTGTTTAAGCACCGCCTGGGCACCGCGGTAGGCGATGATCTCCTTTTCCCTCTGGGTGGATTTCTCGAGCTGGGAGAGCTTTTTCCCATGGATGAACTCCATGGTCAGGATCCTGGTGCAGGTAAGGTCTGGATGCACCTTGGGTATCTTGACGTAGTCAACTTCGGAGAAGTTTCTCCTGAAATCCTTCAGGTTTCTGGCCTCGTTCATGAAGTTGAGCTCGCCCATTATGGCGTCTGAGAATATGCGTACTATCTCCGTTGGTTCATATACGCTGGCCTGGGAGATGTGATCCTTTACCAGGTTTACGAGCTTGAATATTATGTGCAGGTCGGTCTGTATCTGGTGACGGATTCTCGGTCGCTGGACTTTAACGGCCACCTCGGTACCGTCCTTCAGCTTGGCCCTGTGGACCTGGCTCAGGGAGGCAGCCGCTACGGGCTCTTTCTCGAACTCCTGGAAGAGATCCTCGATCCGTGTCCCGAACTCGGTCTGAAAAAGGAGGCGAACATCTTCAAAGTCAAAGGCCGGTGCCTGGTCCTGGAGCCTCCTGAACTCCTTTACATATTCTCGGGGGATCATATCCGGCCGGGTGCTGAGCAACTGTCCTAGCTTGATGAAGGTGGGGCCCAGCTCCTCAAAGGCATCGGTAAGGCTATGGGCCAGGGAAGCCCCTTCCTTTCTATCCGGGTGTTTCCTCTCCAGATTAACCAGGCCCCCCAGGCCGGACCGGTCAAGCATATCGTCCACGCCGTGCTTGGCGAGTATACGGAATACCTCCGACAGTCTATTCATGGTCCTCTGTTCCTGTTTGATGCGAGAGGGACTCAAAATGACCACAGCCAATCCATACTAGGCTACATCTTTGACTATAACCTATCCCATATTAAATATCGCTGAATATCCGGTCATTCCCGCTTGAAAAGCGCACCCGGCAATAACCTTCATCAGCAAGGATGTCCCAGAATTAGCCATGGACTGCGAGGTTGGCTTTTCCCAAAAGGAGATAACCCCTCCAATTGGCACCCTCAAAGTTGGATGGAAGAAGAAAATCGTTTCGGACACTGTGCTCGACCCCCTGTTTGCAAAAGTGGCCGTTATCCAGGGGGATGGGCAGGTGGCCTTCGTCCAGCTGGACACCCTGAGCGTAAGGTGGACCCAGGTTAATGAAATAAGAAACAGGATCAGCGAGCTGTATGGATTCAGCGGGGAAAAGGTCATGGTTGCCGCCACCCATAATCACGCAGGTCCCGCGGTGGTCAACGCCGGTGACGTGACCAGGGACGATGATTACATTGAATCCATGGTCCAAAACGTGGTCTCTGCCTTCGGAGAGGCCCTGGAGAAGGTGGAGAGGGCAGAAATTGGCACCGGTCATACCTACGAGTTCAATGTAGGTTTTAACCGGAGGGTGGTTATGAGAGACGGAACGGTAATCACCCACGGTAGCTTCGATGACCCCAAGGCCCTGTGCCTGGAGGGACCCATAGACCCCGAGGTCCACGTCATGGCCGCCAGGAACGGGGAGGGAAAGCTGCTCGGATGCATCGTGAACTTCGCCTGCCACCCTGCGCATCACGGGGGGAGCAGGGAGCTTTCGGGTGGTTTTCCCGAGGTATTGGCCGACATAATGGCCGGCAGGGGATGCCCGGTAACCGTTTTTCTAAACGGAGCATCGGGTAATGTGACCACTGTGGATCCCACCAGAGGCGGTCACAACCTGTCCAAGGAGGAGGCGGGGAGAAAGTTGGCCGACGACGTGGATGAGGTCATATCGGGAATCTCCTTCACCCCCGAGGTAGAGTGTTCCTCGGTCACCAAACAGGTGACCCTCCCCTTTAGGGAGCTAACCGAGGATCAGATACAGGGCAAGGCGCCGGGCGCTCAGCGATTTATCGACTCCGCGATCTACGAGCGGGAGATGCCCCGTTTGATACGAAAGATAGAATCCATTGGCGGACAGCCGGCCGAAATACAGGTAAATTCGGTTGATGACGCGGCCTACGCGGGGGTCCCTTCAGAGTACTTCTCCCAGTTGGCCCTGCGGATAAAGGAGCAGTCTCACCCCCTGCACGCCCTGGTTGTTGGCCACGCCAACGGGATGGTGGGATATGTTCCCCACCGTGCGGCCTTCGAACGCGGGGGCTATGAAACCACGCTCTGCGGGTCCAGCCGCCTCGCCCCCGAGGCGGGGGACATACTTGCAGATGGTGCTATAGAACTCATCCGGGGATTGAATTAGGTCATGGGTTCCCAAGAAGGTCGTGGCTGGCCTTTTGATCCAGGATTTTTGCCACCGTTTTGAAAAGCATTCGGGAATCAGCAAGACGTACCCTTGCCCGTCCCAGGTCGGAAAGTATCTGGCCTCCCTGGGAGTTAAGCGGGCTCTCGACCTCCGTGAAGTCGTCCAGGAACTCCCTCCAGTTGGATGGGAGCGATCCTCGGTAGTTGTGGTAGGCGGCCCACTGGGCGACATGAATCATGGAGTTGCTCCGGTGGTCAACGCCGAGGAGGAGGACCTTTCCCCCTGCCTTCATGAGCCTGTAAAGGGGGTGGTCCTCCAGCCCTTGCCCCGGTCTGTTGTCGTGGTCCTTGAGGATTTTTTCAGCTAGCTTGCCCCAACCGGTGAAGGAACCGGAGTACTGGTGGCTTCTGTAGGTCTCCGGCCTCCTCCAGAAGGTCTCCGGAATGCGTCCCGTGGACACGGGCATTTTCCAGGGCTTAACCTCCTCGGCCTCCGGACCGGGTCCCTTTCTCCTGAGAACCACGCGTCCCGGTTCATGATCGCTCTCCAGGTCTTCTACCTCCCAGCCGCAGTTATTTTCCAGATGCTTGGTCTCCCCCTGGAGACGCACGGCCATTTCCTGGCAGGAGTCGAAGGGATACTCTATTCCCCAGTCAAGGGAGATGGACCGTAGTTTTTTCCACAGGGAACGGATGTGCCCTGAGAATACGTATGGATGCTCACCGCTCCTCAGGGCGAGGGTTTCCAGGAAGAGGATCAGCTCGCCGCTGTAGGTAGCCATGAAAAGGGTGCCCTGCTCGGTAATGACGCCCTCCAGGGCACTGATAACCGAATCTGCCCCTCCTTTAACATACCCCAGGCTACTTAGGCTGCTGTGAACGATCACGTGTTTACCGGTCAATTCCAGTTGGCGTAAGCCACTCAGGATCTGGCCTTCGGTTAACTCCACGCTGGTCATTTTCCACCACGGCTAGAGGTGGAGTGCCAATCTTTGTACGATTGTTTCATGGGTTAGCTAATCATAGTAGAAGGGGGCCCCTTCCCAATGCTGAAGTGCCTTTCCAAGTTCCTTGTGTTGCTTGGCATATTCCTGGAAATCGGCCTCTTCCTTTAGGGCATCCAGGGCCTGCCTCATGGCCTGGGCACCTGCAAAGGTCCCGTCAGGGTGGCCGTGAACTCCGCCGCCGGCCTGTATTACCACATCATTACCGAAGATATCCACCAGATCGGGAATCATGCCTGGGTGAAGGCCTCCGGAGGCAACGGGGAGAGTCTTCTTCATGCCGTACAAGTCCTCGGTGAGTCCGTGTACGTTATCCAGTACCTCCTTCTTTCCCTCCTTCATCTTTCCAACCGCGGTACCCACGTGCAGTTGGTCGGCACCTATGAGCCTGGTGTTCTTGGCCACAACTCTCATGTTTATGCCATGTTTAGGGTCGACGGTGAAGGCCGCATGTCCCGCTCTGTGGGCGTGCAGAGCCAGTCCCAGATCCTCTTCCCGTAGGGTCTGGAATCCGGAGTGACCGCAGGTTAGGATGTCGATCATCACGTATTCCCCTCCCAGGTCCCTGACTGCCTCTGCTCGACGGATCATCTCATTGGTCTCCGCGGTGACGTTGGCGAAGTAGACCTTCTTCTCTCCGGTCTCGTCCTCGGCCTTGTCACGTGCCTCCAGGGTCTCCTCGATCCTATCCTGGAACCGGTTAAACGACTGGTCCGAGAGGTTCTCGTCGTCCTTCACCACATCGCAACCGCCGGTCCACGCCTCGTAGGCAACCTGAGCGTGGTGTTCGGTCCTCAAACCAAGCTTTGGCTTGACTATGGTACCCACCAGGGGACGATCGGGGACGCCCAATAGGTTCCTTACGCCTTCAATACCGAACTTGGGGCCCTTGAAGCTGTCAACCAGTTCCTTCGGATAATGGATATCGTCCAGCCTGAGGCCAGTGATTCCCTTGAGTCCAAAGACGTTTCCCGCCACGCTGCTCATGATGTTGGCCATGTTTCCGGGCTCGAATAGGCCCGTTGGGTAGGCTATCTTGATCCTGTGTCCCTTGATATCGAAAACCTTGGCGTGCAGATCCCAGACGTACTCCTTCATGGTTCTCAATTCCGTCCAGGTGCCGACCGAGCTTTCAGCAGCCACGCCACCGGCGGCTTCCCTGAATCCCATTGTGTCGTCGGTTTCCACCAGGAATTCACAGATAAGATCGTGATCACCTGGCTCGTAGTCCGTGTCAATAAAATCCGTATATTTCAAACTATCACTCCGTCTGCTTCCTAGAGGGGGATACTTAAAAGTAATGTCCAGATCCCTAGCGTTTTAACACCTGGCATTTCAGTTGGAGTACCAATTTTAAGGACCGGGAGAAATCCTAGATCAGGGCAGGCTAAATTGAGGTCGATAAGAATCGGCATGGCACAGGTTAATCCCACCGTGGGGGATCTTGAGGGAAATGTGAAGCTTGTAATCAACTACATCAACAGGGCCCGATCGCTCGACGTGGACCTTCTCACCTTTCCTGAAATGGTGGTTACTGGCTATCCGCCCGAGGACCTGCTTCTGAAGCGGGAGTTCTTAGACCAGAACCTGGAGGCTCTGGGAAGAATTGCCCATGAATGTATCGGGCTGACCACGGTGGTGGGTTTCGTCGATTCCCAATCCGACCTCTATAACTCGGCGGCGGTTCTGCATAACGGGGAGGTGAAAGGGATATATCACAAGGTCCACCTTCCAAACTACGGGGTCTTCGACGAGAACAGGTACTTTCGGCGGGGAAGTGAGGTTCAGATATTCACCGTGGAGGGGGTTAGGGTTGGGGTCAGCATATGCGAGGATATCTGGCAGGAAGTTGGTCCTCCTACGGTTCAGGCCCTGGCCGGAGCGGAGGTACTGGTCAATATAAGCGGCTCTCCCTATCATTCCGGCAAGGGGGAGGAACGGCTCAGAATACTCTCGGCACGGGCCTCCGATAACCTTGCTTACGTGGCCTATAACAACATCGTGGGCGGTCAGGACGAGCTGGTTTTCGACGGCCATGGAATGATCATCGACGAGAAGGGATCGGTGGTTGCCAGGGGCAAGCAGTTTGAGGAGGACCTGGTAGTGGCCGATCTGGACGCGGACCGCGCATTCAAGGCCAGGCTGCATACGCCCAGGGCCAGAGATGGCTCGGTTGTGCTCCGGGACATGGGCCTAAATGTGAGGAAGATACATATCTCAGGTAAAAGTGATTCGCGTGGGAAGCCGGAGCTTCCCCAGAGATCCGTAGGCGAGATGGGATTTCCGGCCGAGGTTTACGCGGCGCTGGTTCTGGGAACCAGGGACTACGTGCGAAAAAACGGGTTTGAGGAGGTGGTAATCGGTCTTTCCGGGGGGATAGATTCCAGTCTAGTAGCCACCATTGCCGTAGACGCCCTTGGAAAGGAGAACGTAATCGGCGTGTACATGCCATCCAGGTACTCCTCACCCGAGAGTGAGGAGGACGCCAGCAAGCTGGCGGAAAATCTGGGAGTGAGGTTGATCCACATCTCAATAGACGATATTTTCGAGGCTTTTCTGGACTCTCTGACTCCCCAGTTCGAGGGTACCGAGGCTGATAGGGCTGAGGAGAACCTCCAGGCCAGGGCCAGGGGAGACCTTCTAATGGCTCTATCAAACAAATTCGGCTGGATGGTATTGGCCACGGGGAACAAAAGCGAGATGGCGATTGGCTACGCGACCCTGTACGGGGACATGTGCGGGGGTCTGGCAGTAATCAAGGACGTTCCCAAGACCCTGGTCTACGGGCTTTCGAAATACCGGAACTCAAAGGATCCCTTGATACCGGATAGGGTTATGGAGAAGGCCCCATCGGCCGAACTGAGGCCGGAACAGAGGGACACCGATGCCCTCCCGCCTTACGAGGTCCTGGACCCCATATTGGAGTCCTACGTGGAGAAGGATATGAGCGTGGAGGATATCGTGGAACGGGGCTTTGACGAGCATGTTGTGAGGCGTGTCATCCGGATGGTGGACGGCAGCGAATTCAAGCGAAGGCAGTCAACTCCTGGGATAAAGATAACCCCCAGGTCCTTTGGCAAGGATCGAAGGTTACCCATCACCAACAAGTTCCGCCCCTGATTCGAGACCCTCTAAGGGATCAGGATCTCTCTTCCCGATTCAGCTGATTTGTATATGGCCCCCATGATCTTCTGGAGGATCAGTCCTTCCTCCCCGGTAACCGGGGGTTGCTGGTCATTAGCGATGCAGTCAACGAATTTTCTTATCTCTATCTCGTGGGTGCTGGATTTCTTCTTAAGGAACACGGGCTGGGTATCCAGTAGTGTACGGTTTCTCTCCGAGAATATCTTAGGTGGGTCCAGGCTGCATCCGCCATCCGTACCCAGCAGCTGAACGTCGAAAACGTTCTTCTCAACGTTGGCGGCGAAGCTTGTTTCAAGGAACATACTGGCCCCGCTCTCGAACTTGATGAGGCCCAGCGCGTAGTCCTCCACGGTGAATTTTTCCGGATCCCACTGCCCCATGAGACCTATCACCCCCTTCCTGTTACCGAACTTGGTATAAGCGGCACCGCTAACGGATACCGGCCGGGGATACCCCATTAGGTACATGGCGGCATCCATGACGTGTACGCCAACATCTACCAGGGGGCCTCCTCCCTGTTTGTCCTTCTCGATGAACACTCCCCACCCCGGTATGCCTCTTCTACGCAGGCACTGTGCCTTGGCGAAGTATATCTCGCCCATCTCACCTGCATCCACGAACCTCTTCAGGGCCTGTATATCGGGCCTCCACCGGTAATTGAGTCCCACCATGAGATTTCCCGAGCTCTTACTGGCCGCGTCCACCATTGCCTGGGCCTCCTCCGCGTTCATGGCCATGGGTTTCTCCACCAGAACGTGCTTGTCTGCATTAAGTGCGTCCACGGTCGGACCCCTATGGGCGAAGTTCGGGGTGCAGACGCTTACGGCATCGATCTCATCGATCTCCAGCAGGTCCTGATAATCAGTGAAGTATTGGGGAATATCGAATTTCGATGCCGCCTGTTTGGCTTTCTCCTCCACCACGTCGCAACAGGCGATGATCTTAGCATTTTCCAGTTTTTTATAACTGGGTATGTGCTGGCCTTGAGCGATTCCGCCACACCCGATTATTCCTACCTTGACTTTCGTCACCTGGATCTCCTGGGCTCCGGGGTGAGGGCGGGTATTTAAATCAGTTTTCGGTCCCAAAGCTGTTGGTTTTACGGTTTGCAGTATTGATCCCGTCGGTATTGGGCGGCTATCCTGAATTCCAGGCCTGTGTATTCATGACAATGTATTGATCAGGGGATGTCCGACTCGCACATATATAAACTATTGTCAAGCTAATATCTGCGATTCGTGGTCCAATTATGGGTCAGGTCTCGATTTAAGATCGGAGATTGATCTCTTGGCCGAGATATTGAGAGTTGAAAACCTGAAGGTCGAAGTTGAGGGTGAAGAGATACTCCACGGTGTGGATATTGGTATCGGGAAGGGGGAGACACATCTCCTTTTTGGGCCCAATGGTTCCGGTAAGACCACCCTGCTCATGGCCATAATGGGCTTCCCTGCCTTTAAGATTACTCAAGGAAAGGTTTACCTCAATGGGGAGGACGTGACTGGCCTCCCCATAAACGAGAGGGCAGAGAGGGGTATCGGTATGTCCTTCCAGAGGCCGCCAACCATTCGGGGAGTTAGAACCAGGCGTTTGGTGGAGATATGCTCCCGGGGTAATGAGGATGTTGAGCAGCTGGCGGTCGATCTGAACCTGGAAAAGCATCTGGACCGGGATATAAACGATGGCTTTTCAGGCGGGGAGATAAAACGCGCTGAGCTGTTTCAGCTCCTGGCCCAGAACCCGGAAATGGTTCTGCTTGATGAACCGGAGTCGGGAGTCGATCTTGAAAACATGGCCCTTATCGGGGAGGGCATCAACCGCCTCCTTGGAAAGGACATGCCGTACCGGGAGAGAAAGGATAAGAATGGGCATTCGGCCCTGATAATAACCCACACCGGACATATACTGCAGTACGTCACCGCCGATGTAGGGCATGTTCTCTGCTGTGGAGTTGTGGGCTGTAGCGGGAACCCTCAGGAGCTTCTGGCCGAAATAAGGAGAATGGGATACGAGGAGTGTATTAAATGTCAAGTGAAAGCGATGAGCTGAGGAAAAGGGCCGAGGAGGCCCGTGACAAACCATCCGGCGTGGGCCCGGACATAGACATATCCCAATTTTCCCGAAGGGCCGGGGAGGTCCCGGAGGTAGAGGGAATACAGCAGATGGACGAGGAAGATAGGTCCCGTATGTTGCAGGTGGGCGTTACCTCCGAGCTCGATAATAGATCTGGAACCGTAGTTCAGATTGACGACTCCATAGTATACTCGGGTAGCACCGAGGAAGGAGTCGAGGCCATGGGCATGAGCCAGGCGCTGGAGAAATATGAATGGCTCAGGGACTACTGGTGGGACGTGATGCCCGTTGACGCGGACAAGTACACCGCGGCCGTGGAGCTTGATTACGGCGGAGGCTATTTCATAAGGGCCAAGAAGGGACACAAGGCCAAGATGCCGGTTCAGAGCTGTCTCTACCTGTCCACTGATTCCTCCTCGCAGAGAGTTCACAACATAGTGATGGTCGAGGAGGACGCGGAGCTACACGTGATAACCGGATGTGCAAATAGCAGGGATTTCGGCAGGGGACTCCACCTCGGGGTCTCCGAGTTTTACGTCAAGAAAGGAGGAAAGCTTAGCTTCACAATGATACATAACTGGGGACCGGAGGTCGCAGTCAGACCCCGGAGCGCAATGGTAATCGAGGAAGGGGCCAGCCTGGTGTCCAATTACATATGCCTCGAGCCCGCTGGCTCTCTCCAGATGTATCCCACGGCCTACCTGAGAGGCAAGAATTCCACGGCCAGGTTTTATTCCCTGCTGCTGGCCACCCCTGGATCGGAGCTGGATGTGGGTGGCAGGGCCAGGTTGGAGGCCAAAGGCGCCAGGGCCGAGATAATTTCCAGGGCAGTCTCCACGGGCGGAAACATAGTGGCTCGGGGTGACCTGGTGGGCAGTGCCCCCAAGGTGAAGGGTCACCTGGAGTGTGACGGGTTGATTCTCTCCGAGAAGGGGAGGATCCACGCAGTTCCCGAGCTGGAGGGGGAGCTAGGCGACGTCGATCTCTCCCATGAGGCCGCCGTGGGAAAGGTTTCACAGGAGGAGATCGAATATCTAATGGCCCGAGGTCTGAGCGAGGACGAGGCGGCGTCGACCATCGTCAGGGGTTTCCTGGACGTCAAGATAGAGGGCCTTCCCAGCGAGCTGTCCTCTTATATCGAGAGCGTGGTTGAACAAAGCGAAGATAGAATCTCGATGTAGAATTATATATAACAAAAAATTTAAAAAAGATTTATTTATAAATTTCTATTGATTTTTTGTATCCCTCGACGGTTTGCTTAGCCGCCTGGTCATAGGTATATCGATCAAGGATATATTTTGCACGCTGAGGACCTTTTGAGCCGGGCTCTGCGAGTGCGTTCTCTATTGCCTGGGCTATGCTTTCGGGGTCCAGACCACAGTAGTAGGCGTGGTCCCCGAAGTACTCCTTGGTGCTCCCCCGACGGGCCACCACTACCGGGGTCCCGCAGCTCGCCGCCTCCAGGGCCGCCAGTCCCGGGGTCTCGAAGTAGCTGGGTTGAACCAGGACCCTGGCCCTCCGCATTAGGTTGCTCAGGAATGAGCGGTCGGTGCGTGGTTCAAGGATTTGGTAGTCTATACCCGTCTTGTCAAGGAGGCGTTTGCACTTCCTGGCGTAGGTCATGGGATCGGGCTCGCCGATCAATACCATCTTGGGATCACCGTCCAGGGTGGCCACGGCCCTTATGGCCTGGTGGAGGTTCTTTCTCAGCTCCCATCGACCCACGTAAAGGATATCGGAGTCCGGCACCTGGACCTCGGCAAGGTCAGGGAACTCGGATTCAACGGCGTTATGGACCACGGTGTAGGGCTTGGCTATCTCGAAGGTCCCGACCAGCGTTCCGTACTCGCTGTAACTGTTTGGAAGCCAATAGTCAGGAAGGTTATAGATCTTCTTCAACCTCACGGGGTCCCTGTCTCCCCTGCCACCACCGAACTCGAAGCAGGGCCAGAAGATGGTCGAGAATGCAATGGGTGATCCCAGCTCCCTTGCGAATCGGAGGCGGCGCAGGGTCCGGGCGAACAGTATGTCATGGAATATGTGTATGACATCGACCGGGGTGTGGACCTTCTTGGGGAAATTATTGTCCAGGGCGGGGATAACCTCAACGTATTCTCTAAGATGATCCATGGTGAGCTTTAGCTGGGTCTCGGAGCCCCCGATACCGGTTTTCCCTGCCACAAGTACCTTCATTATCAATAATTTTTCTTTGTGCCCACAAAAAACTTGGGATAGTGCTTGGCCTGGGCCAGGTTATCGAAGAGCGGTTACTGGGACGGATTAAGGCTGTTGATTCTCAAGGGCGGCTTTCTTGGCCAGCTCATGGGCACGGTTTTGGTCGGATGAAACGTGGGACATCTCCACCGAATCGAATCCCTCCAGGAGATCAAGGCACCGCCTGTTTAGCGGTTTGAGGTGATTTTTTCGGACCCGGTAATCACCCTTTATCTGTTTTAGCACCAGCAAACTATCGGTCTTCACCGAGATGTCCTTGGCCCCAAGTTTGCTCGCCCTCTCCAGACCCAGAATCATGGCCTGGTACTCGGCCACATTATTGGTGGTCGTACCAAGTCTCTTCTTTCCCCTCTCGATTTCCTCTCCGTCAAGGGATATTATATAGCCGGCCCCGGCCTTTCCCGGATTGCCCCTGGACGCTCCATCGATTTCAACGGTCAGACGGGGCAAGGATCAGATCCCCTCTAGATCTTGCCGTGGTGTGAATCTATTATCTTGGATCTCTCCTTTCGGAGCTCCCTCTCAATCCTCTTCAACGCGGTCTGGCATACGGTTAGCAGGTCCCATCCCTCCGCCTGGGCCACGTGCTGGTCGGGAACCGGGAAGGAGACCTTTACTTCATATCTCTTCCTCTTGGACCCCTGGTGGTGGTAACTCTTGACGGTGAGCTTTGGGGTCTCGACGTTTTGCCATCGGCTGGAGATCTTTCCCGCCATGGCCCTGAGATCCGAAATGACCTTGTCGGCAACCATGGGATCCTCACCCTCCAGGCCCTTGACCTGGACTGGAATCTTTGATTCCTCTCTGGTAGCAGTTAGGATGCTATGTATATTCAGTTGGCCGAGTATCTCCTCGTCCTCCACGATGGTGATCTCGTTCAGCTTGCTAGAGCACATCATAGCCACCACGTCATGGACGCCGGTCCCGACTTCTATCCTACTTCCGTCCTCCTTTGCTAGGGTCTTTGCCGGGTTTCTGAGGGGGTGATCCTTCTCCCCAACGAATTCTCCAGTGCCTCTAACCCCCTTTTCGGGGGAGATCATGTACCTATGTATGCTGGAGAAGGAGATCCAACCCACTAGGTCACCGCTTCCCTCCACCAGAGGTATTGATTCGAGGTCGTTCTGTCTGAGGGCGGTTCCTGCCTCGGATATGGAGACATCGGATGAGATAGGGGGCACTATCTGATCGCTAATTTCCTCAACCGATATGCCTCTTATGGAGCGGTCCTGAAAGGCCAGATCTCGGGCCAGTACAGCGCCCTGGAATTCGTCCTTATCGATTACTGGAAGTATATCGCACCTGGATTGTACGGTGCGGGCGATTGCATCCTTTATGCTCTCCGACTTTTCCAGAACCGGGGGGTGGGAGATGAGACGCCCTGCCTTGGTTTCGGGTGATAGTGGGGGACGGAGCAGTTGGGATCTCATTACATTTCCCACGAAGGTGTTGCCGTCCCGAACGAGGGCTGCGTTACACCTCGTTCTGGTTATGAATTGGGCGATCCTATTGATGGTATCCTCGGGTTGGACAAGAGGTATCTTGGTTCGCGTTAGAGATTCGACATTTGGCATCCATTATCCCGTTCCTTACTTGATCCCTCGGTCCTTACATATAGTGTATAAAGCCATATGATACCGGAAGACAAGGGACCTAATGCAAATTCTCACCATGGAATTAAACTAATTCCCTTTTCCGGGGCCTCTGCAGTTCTGGGAACCTCCCATATGGACGGTTAGATTTCTTCACGTGAACGGAAGAGGTAACCCAGGATCTTATAGATCAGCCTGGCCGCAAGGAACTGGCTCCTGTTATCCCCCTGTATGGGGTTCAGTTCGACCAGGTCGACTGCCACTAGGTTGCATTCCTGGACGATCCGCCTTATCCTCGGTAGCAGATCATCGTAATGGGGCCCCGAGGGTTCAGGAGTTCCCACGGCGGGAAGGTCAGCTGGGTTGAAGACGTCCAGGTCTATTGAGAGGTGGAGGGGGCGTTCCGGTTCCGATAACACCGATTCCAGTGCCCTGTCCATGGATTTCAGGTTCGGCCTCCTGGGCTGGCTCTCCTTCCAAAAATGGACCATCAGATCGTTTTCACGTATGAGATCCCATTCCTCCCGGCTACATGAACGAACCCCGACCACGGTGAGGTTCCTTGTGGCCTCCCACATCCGGCGCACCGTGCACGCATGGCTGAAGGTGGAGCCCTCGTAGCTGTCCCGGAGGTCGGAGTGAGCATCCAGGCAAAGAACCCCCAGGTCTTCATGAACCTCCTTCGCAGAGAAGGTTACGGGCACTGAGACCGTATGCTCCCCGCCCAGTACGATTGGTAGTTTCCCTTTCCGGAGGAGGCCTGACAGGACTGTGCTCACCCTATCGATGGTTTTCCGGACATTGCCCCTCACCGGTTCAACGCCGCTCATGGTGTGTATTCCCAGGTCCACAGGTGAACATTCCAGCTCGTGGTCGAATAGCTCCATGAATCGTGAGGCATCAATTATGGATTCCGGTCCGTAACGTGCACCCGGCCGGTATGACTGGGTTGAATCGAAGGGGACGGGGATGATCACCGCCTTTGCCTCCTGAAGGGGCGGGTTCCTGACACCACAGAAGGTGAAGGGGGGCCACTTGGGGACGTATTTGTCCTGAGTCATGGTTGCATATATTCTGATTCGCCCATAAATCTGCTTCTGGTAGCCAGGGCTCAACGGAACACCTTTTTATCGATAAGAAGGGCAGCGTGTTCATGGTCGATGTTAGTCCCGAGCAGGTCAAGGTACAAGGAGTGGCCGACCCAACGATTTACGAGGATTACGCAGAAAGGGAGCTTAGAAGGTGGCTGGAGGGGATCGCCGACCAGGATGACCCCACCAGTAAGCAGGCCGTAATTCAACTGGTGGCAGATGGTTCACTTTCCGGTGAGGAGTTCTCGATAATCCCGGCAGAGTATGGTATCAGGATATCCGGAGGAAGACCCCGGGGGGTGCTTTACGGGGTGTACGAGTTCCTTGACCGTTATGGAGGGGTCAGGTGGCTCAGTCACGATTGTACACATACGCCCGATAAGGGGATCCTTTCGATCCCTGAACCCGGTATCTGCTTTGAGCCGCTTCTATCATACAGGGAACCCTACATTACCGAGGCCTTTGACGGTGACTGGTCGGCCAGGAACAGGATGAACTCAAACAGGGCCGATCTCCAGGACTATCACGGGGGAAAGATAACCTATGCGGGATTCGTTCACACATTCAACAAGCTAGTCCCGCCCGAGGAATATTTCTCCTCTCACCCCGAGTACTTCTCGGAGTTGGACGGGGAGAGGATCTCGGAAAAGACCCAGCTCTGCCTAACTAACCCCGATGTGGTGCGCATTGCCGCCCAGAGGGCCATATCTTGGCTGAGGGAGAATCCCCAGGCGGACATCGTCTCCGTAAGCCAGAATGATTGGCGAAATCCCTGCCAGTGTAGGGAGTGTTCCAGGATTGACGAGGAGGAGGGAACGCATGCCGGCTCTCTTTTGCATTTCGTGAACCGCGTTGCCGAAAGGATCGAGGAGGAGTTCCCGGATAAGTTGGTTGACACCCTGGCCTATCAGTACACCCGCAAGCCGCCCAGGAACATCAGGCCCAGAAAAAACGTGGTGGTTCGGCTGTGCAGCATCGAATGCTGCTTCTCGCACCCTCTGGCCGAGTGCCCGGAAAACAGGGAATTCAGAACCGATACCCAGGGATGGTCGAGGGTGGCTCATACCCTTCACGTTTGGGATTATGTCACCAACTTCAGGCATTATCTCATGCCCTTCCCAAATCTGAGGGTCCTTCAGCCTAACGTGAGGTTCTTCGCCTACAACAGCGTGAAGGGCATATTCGAGGAGGGCAACTACTCCGATGGAGGCGGGGGAGCATTCGCAGCCCTGAAGTCATATCTCCTCTCCCGGATATTGTGGAAACCTTACTGTGATCTGGAGTCGGCGATGGAGGAGTTCACCGAGGGATACTATGGGGAGGCAGGAAAGGGTGTCAGGGAGTACATCGATTTGCTTCACGACGACGTGGAGAGCAAGGGAGTACACGTAAGGATATACGATGACCCGGATCACTTCCTGGACATGGATATGATAGATAACTACGAATCCATCATCCAGGATGCGGAGAAGAAGTGCCGGAACCCCGACGAAAAGGCCAGGGTCAGGAAGGTGCGACTTCCACTAGCCTATTCCAGGATGTTCCTGATGGAAGAGGGTGACCAGAAGCGAAGGTTGATGCGTGAATTTGTCGAGGAGTGCAGGGCATTGGGGATTACCGAGGTTTCCGAGAGGAAGTCGGTGGGCGAGTTCGACAAAAGAGTAGAAAACCAATAGATAAGAGAATATATTGTAATATACAAATATACAAAAAATTGTTAGCAAATAAAACCATGAGACGAATTTGGGATTCAAAGGCAAATATACGTGTCGAAAAATGCGTTAAAATATTTCGTGTAAAACATTGGGATAACACTAATTTTAAACAAAACCACTTTATTTTCATAACAAATACATATATACTGGATCCCAAGGGACTTCGCGGTCGGCTTCCATTTTTAATCAGGAAAGGGGAACATAGGGGATTCTTCTCAGGCGACCTCTACCTGATTTCCTTGGGGTCTACTTATTTTCACTTCCCGGCCCGGTAATAGGGAAAGATTCAAAACTGAACCCTTTTAGGGGAGTCCGAATCGAAGCTAGAGTCGAGAGTGCGTTGATATGTCACTAGAGGTCACGGTCGTAGGAGTGGGTATGGTGGGGGATCGGATCCTATCCATACTCAAGGAAAGGGATTTTCCCATGGAATGGCCCCCCGTGGTTTGCGCCACCCACGAGAGGGAGGAGGAACTCGCCGGGGAGACCGTATTGGTCGAGGAGACCGATGAGGATAGCTTCAAGGACGCCGACGTGGTTTTCTTCGCTGGAAGGGAGGGTGCGAAGGGCGCCAGCGTAATGTGGCGGGAAAGCGCGGAGAGGGCCGGAGCCATAAGCATCGATAACGGTTCGGATTTCCGAATGGATCCCGCGGTTCCCCTGGTGGTCCCCGAGGTTAATATGGATGCCGTTTCGGAGGAGGACCGATTCATCTCCAGTCCTAACTGCTCAACCATACCCATGGCCATGATTATCTCCTGTCTGGAGGCGGAGACCGAGGTGGAGAGGGTGGTTGTTTCAACCTACCAGAGCGTGTCCGGGTGGGGGGTCAAGGCCAACCAGGAACTGATGAACCAGCTGCCCTACGCCATGGAATCGAAGGAGGATATCCCCTTCGACCCCACCGTACTGGCGCAGCCCATAGTCTTCAATTACATTCCCCACATAGACAGCTTCAAGGAGACCGGTTACACCAAGGAGGAAATGAAGATGGTTCATGAAACCCAGAAGATCCTGGGGAATGAATCAGTGGCCATCAGTCCCACTACGGTGAGAGTCCCGGTCCCCATAGGTCACGGCGAGAGCATCAACCTGGAGATGAGGGATGGTATCGATGCCGATGAGGCGCGTGACCTGCTATCGAATTTCCCAGGGATTACGGTGGTCGATGAACCAAACCCCGATAATCCGCGAAATGATCCCCTGGAAAGGACCTATCCGACGGCCCGTGACCTCAGTAAGCCCCAATACAGGGACGATGTCCTGGTGGGCCGGATCAGGAATGATCCAACTGTTGAAAACGGGATCAATCTATGGTGCGTCTCCGATAACCTGAGAAAGGGCGCCGCTCTCAATGTAATTCAGATAGCCGAGGCACTAATAGATAGGGAAACCCTCAGTCCCTAGATAGGTAACCAATAAGCGTTCAAACACCAGTTCCTAGTGTAACGTTTAAGAATTGCTCCACTTTTGAGTTTTTCGAGGTGACTTTAAGTGAAGGCAGTGGTAGATGAGGAACTTTGTACGGGATGTGAACTCTGCGTTGAAACTTGTCCAGAGGTATTCGAGATGAAAGGAGACGTCAGCGTGGCAATTGTGGATGTCGTACCCGAGGATGCCGAGGACTGTGCCGAACAGGCGGCGGAGGAATGTCCCGTTCAGGCCATCGTAATAGAGGAGTAGATGGCCCAAACGGAAAATCAGTTGATCTTCAATTATTCTAAACGGGTTGGAGTATCCGAGTTTTTTTGGCTTCAACCCCTCTTTTTATATTACCTTTTCGCCAAGTTCTGGCGTCTACTGACCGCTAGGAGCACAGATATATCAGGTAAAACACCCGCTTTAGCTGAAAGCCGATGAACGAGACCCAAGAATTGAAGCTGCCTGACCATATCCTGGTCAGGAAGGGGGATAGAGTCACGGTAACCGAGAGAAGTTCGGGCGAGAGGAGGGCCATCAGTACCCGAGGGTCCATGCAGGTTGAGAGGTCAAGACCCAGGGTAAGGTTCCTAGCGGCCCTGGCCTCCGGTGTCCTGGCAGTATACTTCTCCTATATGTTCATCCCCAGAGTCTTCTCATCCCCCGTGGAGATGGTTCTACTCCCGGTCCTGGTTTCCCTTCCCATAATCCTGGACTTCATTTTTAATGGCAAGGTGGCCCTCGTATCCTATATCATCGCCTTCCTGGCCTTCGCAATATATGAGGGGGTTGCTTCCGGCCAGGAGGTCAGCCTGGGAATGATATTCCTGATAAGCGAATCCGCTCAGGGATCAGAATATCTATTTGTGCCAGCCTCGGACATGGTGACCGCCATGTTCATGGGTCTACTTCCCTTTCTGACCCTGCGAATGGTCGGTCAGGCCATGGCCAGACTCAGGGTACATATCCCCTCCTCGGAAGGGGAGTACGTCATGGAACTGAGCCACGGCGGTCTTGTAAAGGAACTGGAATCCTTCCTGGAAGAGAACGGGGTGAAGGTAGGTTCATGAGCTTTGCCCGGCGAGAATTGCCGGAAAACGTGATCGATGACCCCGATCTGAGGAACTCTATTAACGTATTTTCTAACAGGCTTGAGGCCGGAGAGAGGTTAGAAGATTTAATTGGTTCCCGGTTGGAGGGACCAGCCCACGTGTTCGCCATACCCTCGGGCGGGATACCGGTTGGCATGGAGGTGGCCCGGCATCTGAATTCCCAACTGCGCATGCTACCGGTCAGGAAGCTGACCATACCCGGTAACCCCGAGGCGGGATACGGAGCAATTTCCCTGACCGGGAAGACGGTTTTTAACCAACGCCTCCTACGGTCCCTGGCCCTCGAGGATGAGGATATCTCCAGGTCTAAGGAGGAGGCAAGGGAGAAGATAGAGCGAAGGGTGGAAGAATTCGAGCTGAGCACGGACCTCCAGGACCTGAAGGGAAGGGATGTCCTGGTGGTGGACGACGGACTTGCCTCCGGCTACACTATGCTGTGTGCTATAGAAACCGTGGTTGATCAACACCCGGAAAGTCTGGCCGTAGCGGTTCCCACCGGTTCTGCCAGGGCGGTGACCAGGCTTGCCGGGAATTTGGATCTGGTTTTTTGTCTAAACGTCAGGTGGGGCCCGGTGTTCGCGGTGGCCGATGCTTACCAGAGATGGCATGACCTGAGCGATCGCGAGGTTATTGATCTTATAGATGGATCAAAAATGGGCCATGTTTGAGGTCGATACAAGCATTTAAGAGATTTAAGAGAAACCTATCCATCGGTGTTGGGTTGTTCTTCCCGGGAATAGGGCCTACTGAGCTGTTGCTCATACTAGCAATCGTGCTTCTCATCTTCGGCGGAAAGAAGATACCGGAGCTCATGAGATCGATGGGGGAGGGAGTAAAGGAGTTCAAGAAGGCCTCCAAGGAGCTTAGCGAGGAGGAGTCCCCCAAAAAGAACGAGGAGAAAAAGGAGGATCTAAAGGGAGCGGCCCGGGCGCTGGGTATCTCCACCGAGGGAAAGACTGATGAGGAGCTGCGGAAGGAGATATCTGAAAACGTAAAGGGCTAATTCTATCACATTTAAATCGTCTAGGACCCCCCTGGTCACAATGGTTACTGCCTTTGTTATGATAGTGTCGGAGCCGGGGAAGGAAAAGGAGCTGGCCCAGGAACTTGAGGAAATGCCGCAGGTTAAGCAGATCTGGGAGGTCTACGGCGAGTATGACCTTGTCATTCGCATAGTGATCGATAAGCTGCAGGTTCTTGACAGTTTCGTCCGTGAAAAGATTCGAAGGATGTCCTCGGTCCGTCTGACCACCACCATGATCAGCATCGAGTAGAAGCCGAGGGGAGCGGTTGGAATACCTCTTTGTTAATTGGCATCATATCGAGACCCTAGTGGCTACTCTGGCAGAATCCATAAGGAAGCGAGATTTTCGACCCGACATGATCGTGGGGGTCTCCAGAGGCGGTCTGGTTCCCACCCGCCTCCTCTCCGATTACCTGGATGTCCGAAACGTGGCGGTGCTGGGGGTTGCCTTTTACCAGGACCTGGGAGAGACCGGTAATGAGCCGCGGATAACCCATCCCCTAAGACGGGATGTTGGGGGTAAGAAGGTGGTGCTTGTGGATGACGTAGCGGACACGGGATCAAGCCTGGAGAAGGCAATGTCCCATGTTTCGGGTCTGGAGCCCTCCAGCCTCCTGGTCTGTACCCTCCACCTAAAGCCCTGGTCCACCTTTGAGCCCCACATATACGCGGAGGAGACCGATAAGTGGATTATATATGCCTGGGAAAAGATGGAGGCCGGGTCCCATATAGTGAAGGATGTCGGAAATGGGAAAGCTGAGGATGGACTTCTTGCCGCTGGGTTCTCCAGCAATGATATCGAGCTTCTCCGCAGTCTGAAGCTAAAGGGTCTAGACCCTGACACGCTTGAGAACGAGCATTAAAACCCCGAACCCGATAACCCCCACCAGGAGCAGCCAGGGGGGGAGCCTCATGACTCTCAGTCCGTGGGCCAAAAACAGGCATCTCGGTATCTTACCTATTAGCGTGCCCACGAAGAACCTCAACGAGTTATATCGAACATAGCCCATGGCAAGCCCAAGAAGGTCCATGGGCAGGGGGGTGAAGGCAAAGATTGGTATGGCCCAAAACCCGTATTTGCTCGAAACGTCCTTGGGGTCGGTATACCTCTTAATCCACCTCCCGCCCACGAAGTAGGCGCTGTGGGCGGGGATTCCATTTCTCTCCCTGTTCATCCTTTTTCTCAGGGATACCAGGTTATTTGAGAGCCTGCCCAAACCATAGGCAACCATCTCGCCCAGGGCAGCCGCCAGGCCGGCTATGATCCCCACCCTGGTGGGGTCCAGGCCCACCGACTGGCTGGCCGCCCAGGGCACGTACACCACATCGGCCACCGGGAAGAACAGAATGGATGCTGCCGATATCAGGGAAACCACGAACACGCCGGTGAGCCCGGCGCCCTGAATGAGGGCATTTGACCATTCCATCACGTCGAACACCATGATCACATCCGGTTAGTTATAATCCCTTTACCGACGGTAATCCCTTCTTACCTTTTCCTGTTTGATTTAACCGGGCTTTCATCGCCAGAACGATGTCTATGGAGACCGAACCCGATCAGGAAGACGATGGCCAGTATGGCTACCGCCGGTAGTAGCAGGCCCGGGGACCGGGCCCTTGAAAGCTGATTCCAATAATCTTCAGTCGTGGTGCCGAACCTGAATAGAATGATTCCCTGAGCTTCCGACTTCATGGCCGAGTTCACTGCCTCCCTCACCTGCTTGGCCGGGATGTCAAATGCCTGTATACCGGACCAAACTTCACCAGCACCCTCCGCCTTTAGGGCCTTGACGCCCCCTCCCACCCAGCTAGGGGGCTGCTGCATGAGGAAGTGATAGGTGTGTGCGACAAGGAAATCGGTCCTGGTGGAGAAGGCCTCCACGTCCTGTCCCCTGGCCAGGCGCTCGGACTGTTGAAACATGTCGATGAAGATGGATAGCTCGCCTTGGGTGGTTTGGCGAATGGAGTTCAGTAGGTCCACCATCCCCTGGTTTCTCCACTCGAAGAAGCGTCCCAGCAGTTTCTGGTTGGAGGTTATGTTGGCCAAGGTCAGGTTGATGTTCATGTGGATGGAGAAAGATTTGATGGTGGAGTTATCGAAGGGCCCGGGGTAGGGCACCGTGAAATAGTCAAGGAAAAATCCATCGGGTTGAAGTCTGGATTCCAGTCCCTCGATCCACTCCAGGAGGGCGTTCCTGTACCCCATATGAAGGGGATTAACTAGCCCGCTGTCCGATATCTCCGTGTTGGAGACCAGGGCGGACTCGGGATGCCGGGAGACGTACTCACGGTTTCTGAAGGTGGTTATCCAGGCGTGAAAATCTATTCCCGGCTTCATCTGGTTTCTGATATTGGAGATCCTCTCCAATTCCTCCTCCTGGGGAGGGAGTGGCACCAGGAAGAACACGGCCTGGATATCGTTTTCGTCCAGGACCTGCCGTATCTCCGCCGGGCTGAGGCCCTTGACCCCGCTGAGTTTCATCCAAACTGCGAACGTGGGGCGGGCGGCCCCTGCGGTCTGGACTACCAGAAATGAGGACAATAAGAAAATGGTCAATATTTGGGCCCTAGATCCCAAATTCTTCCTCCGAATATCCCAGTGGCTTTGTCGGGTGGCCCTTTGTGGTTACTATGGGCTTGAGTTTTCTACCGAATCTCAGAGTTGCCTGTTCTCCGTAGTAGTACCTTCTTTTTCCCATGGGAGCCTCGGAGTCGACTCTGATCCCCCTATCCGTGGAAAGGAGATCGAAGAAACGCTTCCCGTCCAGGGTAAATCTATAGCCACGCTCCGTTTTTTCCCACTCTAGATGGGCATCTTCCGGATACTGGACGTGGATCTTCACGAAGGGAATCCCTCACCGGGGCTTATAAGTTTGAGTGGATCTCAATTCAAAAACAGAGATATAGGTGGAGTGGATAGTACGGGGCATGGACGAGGAGACTAGAAAGCTAGTGGATGATGGCTTTGACAGCTACCTGGAGGAGCTAGTCCAGCTGGTCAGGAAACCGAGCGTATCAGCGACCGGGGAGGGCGTTGAGGAGTGCGCCAACTACCTGGCGGGGAGGATGTCGAGCTACGGGATAGAGACCGAAATACTGGAGGTCGAGGGCGGACAGCCGGTGATTATCGGGGAGATCGGCGGGGATATGGAAGGACCAGTGCTTTTAGTTTACGATCATTACGACGTTCAGCCCCCGGAGCCGCTGGAGGAATGGGAAAGGGAGCCCTTCTCCGGGGAGGTATCGGAGGGACGGGTTCACGGTCGGGGTACAACCGATAGCAAGGGGAATCTGATGGCCTACCTGTTGGCGATCCGGGTACTGGACGAGATGGGGGATTTTCCTTTACATGTGAAGCTCATGTTCGAGGGCCAGGAGGAGATAGGAAGCCCCAACCTGAGGTCCTTCGTCAATTCCCATCGGGAGCTATTAGAGGCCGACGCCGCGGTCTGCTGCGACGCCGAGAGGGACCCCTCCGGCCGACCCATGATTAGCCTGGGAATGAAGGGTCTGATATACCTGGAGCTAGAGTCCAGGAAGGCCGACAGGGATGCCCACTCCTCCAAAGCGGCATTGCTGCCCAGTGCTGCCTGGCGACTGATGCAGGCCCTGAACACCCTGAGGGATTCCCATGGGAGGATCTCCATTGAGGGCTGGGAGGAGGGCCTGGTCGAACCCGGGGAACGGGAGATGGAGCTGATGCGGAATATACCCTTTGACGAGGAGGAGGTGAAGAGGGAGTACGGGGTGTCAGAGCTCCTGAATGGGAGGCACGGCCTGGATGCCCTGCGGGGGTATCTATACGAACCGACATGTAACATAGCAGGGCTCACCTCCGGCTACCAGGGGGAGGGGTCAAAGACGGTTCTGCCCTCCCAGGCCAGGGCCAAGATGGATATGAGGCTGGTCTATGACCAGAAGGCCGACAGGTGCATCGAGCTACTGAGGAAACACCTATCGGATAACGGTTTCCAGGACCTGGAGGTGAAATGCCTCTCCAAGCTCGAGCCCTCACATACCCCGGTGGATGCTCCCATAGCCAAGGCTGCGGCGGCGGCTTGCAGGGAGGTCTACGGCCAGGAGGCGGTAATCTATCCTAAGCACCACGCCTCGGGGCCGGACTACCTGTTCACCAAAGACCTGGGAATCCATTCCATATGGACCGGGTGTCCGCCGGCGGATGGCCATGCACATGCCCCCAACGAGTTCATAGGCCCGGAAGATTTCAGGATGGGAATCATGTATGCCTGCCAGATTATGAGAAGATTCGCTGACCAGGCGGATGGTGGCTAGTAGATGCTCTCGGTTCTGGGCCCCAGCTCCCTGATCAGGCCGTGAGTCCGGATGTCGTCGAGATCCGAGGAGCACAGGGCCAGGTGCCAGCTCCAGGTCCGGGACTGTCCCGGGCCGTAGTAGGGCTTTAGATGTCCCTCCACGAACCCGAGGCCTCTCATCCAGTCAATTTTCAGTGAACACCTTGCCCCGGACGGTCCTGCGAAGACCAGGGAACGATCCAGCTCCGGGTTCCTGACCGCCACCCATCCCTGGGGGCACTCGATCTCAAAGGGCTGGTCAGGGCTCCTGGCATAGGGGTTCCCTTCCCTGTCGGGAATCACCGGCTCCAATCCCTCCTCGCCCAAAGAGGGGAAGACCTTGGCCCCGGTGAATATCTCCATGCCTGCCGTGGTTTCGTTTTTTATTTCCTGCTCCAGGCGTAGTATGTTGGAGGAGGGCATGGTCAGGTATCTGTTCCTGATCACCGCCCCCTTGATGTCCTTTAGTCGATCGCTGGCCCGGCAAGAGGTCTCAACTCCCCGCCATCTTCCCTCTCTAACGGTTCTGTGGTCGAACTCCTCGCACCAGCCCCTGGACTCGGAGTTGTTTAGACAGCCGGTGGCCCCGCCGTACCAGGGGTTGAAGGTTACCCTGGGCTCGGGTTCCGGAAAGGATGATGATAGGTACTCCACCGCCTCGCTCTGAAGGCTGTACACCGTTCCCCCGAATGCGGGGCACACCCGGAAGTTGAGGAACCCGTTGTCCACTACCAGGATGTCCCTATCCTGGTCCTTTTGCGAGGAGATTTTAAGACGGTCTCCCGAGGTATGGACCAGCGGAACCGTTCGGCTGGTCCTGGTTTCCCCGGTTTCCAGAACAAGGCCAAGTGGGTAGACCCCGATGGGTGTACTACCCTGGGGTCGGATTTCCACCTGGTCCTCGACCCCGTCCCAGCTCAGGTCCTGGAAGGATATCCGTTCGGGTTCGGCCGACCAGCCCGCGGGGGGTTTCAATGTAAGTTTGCCGGTGGACCTTTTGCCCCGGAGATTGGATACGTACAGCACTCCTTTTGCCCTGCCCGAGCTGGAGATGAGGTTCTGCCTGAGGCCGAAGGACAGGGGAGGTCTCTTCTCTATCTCCAGGTAGGTCTTCTGCCTGGAGACCGAGTTCCGTGATAGTCTGCGCCAGGCCTCCCTGAGACCTCTCCAGTCTCCCTCCCCAATGTAGAAGTGCAGGGGCGGCGAGGTACATCTTGAATGGGCCCCGACCTCGAGCCCCATCTTTGGGGTGGCCAGAAGGGTGTGTCCAAGCTCCACCTCCCCGGTTTCCCGGGGCCATATGCTGCCAACGGTGAACAGTTTGTCCTTGTACCCCTCGAATCCCATCCAGCCCTCGGCGAAATCCTCGGGCTTTCGGGGAGCGTCATCCCGCCAGTACGGGTATCCGGTCGACACCTTCTCGCATAGAAGTGCATCGCTATGGGGTATGTAGATGGTGGCGTGGTTGAGCATGGCGTGGGCGGAGGTCTTGAGGTCGAATGACCTGGGCTCCGGGTACTCGTTTATCAGGCCGTATCTCGCGGTGAGAACGGGGGACCCACTTCGAAGGATTATGTGCTTGACCAGGCTCAACCCGCGGTGTCTCTTGCTCTTCATCCTGAGCTTGGCCCTCACATATCCCTGCCCGGTTTCCAGGGAGTAACTGCACCTGGCCTTATCGAACTCGGTGGGCCTGAAGGGGGGGCCGAGGGCATCACCCCGGAGCCCGACGAACAACATCTCCTCGGTCTCCCTGTCCCGTACCGTGACCTGGCCGCCCCTTCTCAGGTTGATGGCTGCGTCCACCCGGCCGCTGCAAAGATGAAGGTTATTGTCATTTAGCTCCTCAAAGTGCAGGACGGTCCCGGGAACCACGCAGCTAGCGTGGAGGATCTTCTCCCTGAGGACCACCTCGTTTCCCTCGTCGTCTAGCACCAGTGGCCTGAACCGGATGGGGAGGTACCGGGATGGGCAGCTTTCATCCACCGCTAGCTGACAGCTGAATCCCGCATACCCCTCGGGTGAGAGCTGGAAGTCGAAAACCCTGGACTCGACCTGCAGTCCTTGCTCCAGGGGCGAGGCCGTTATCCTGCCCTGGAGACGGGTTTTAGTTCGGTTCTTGATCCTGACCTGAAGGGATGTCCTGGAGCCCGGCCGGGCCATCATGTAACGGGGGTCGAACCCAAATGAAAGGGCTCCCTTGCGGCCGAACCCGGTCTTGAAGCTCATGGCCCTGTCACCGAACGTCAGGGTGGATATTATCCTATCTGGTTCCTCCCAGTCCTCCTTTTCCTGGGCCTCGGGGTCTATCCTGAACGTACCCTCCAGGGATACCCTTTCTCCCGGCGGTATGCTTATGGAGTCCGGGGGCGGGTCTACCATTTCGACCGATTGGGGGGCGTTCACCACCAGGCTGATGTCCCGAGCCTCGTCGGTCCTGTTTTCGATCTCCCAGAACATCCTCTGGGGAAGCCCCTCGGGGCATACCTCGTTCTGGGGGTGGACCCATACCTCCAACTCCCGGTTACTGCCCCCGGTGATCCACAGTCCCTCTCTGTCGGCCAGGGCGGTGATCGTTTGGTCCCCGGATCTGAATGAATACTGATATATCCCTATACCATCCCTTTCCCTAAGGTCCGGCTCGGCGGACAGGTCCCTTACCTGATTCCGGTACCAGTCGGGGTTGGAATCGAAGAAGTCCTGGAAAAGGTGGTGTTTGAGTATCAGGGGCATGAGGTTGATCATGTAGACGGATGTCTCCGGTACCCAGAAGAACCCCATCTTCTTGTAGAGGGGAACCGCCTTGAGGTTCCCCTTCCAGGTGTGGAGATCTATCCTCTCCACCCCTTCCTGGATGGCCCTGTCCACCCCTGCTCTCAGAAGCCTCTTGCCCAGGCGCTTTCCCTGAAACTCCGGCTCCACGTTCAAAAATCCTATATACCCGGAGTTCTCATCCCGTAGGCCTCGATATACGGTGCACACGCCGACGATCTTGTTATCAACCTGGGCTATGTAGTGGCCCAGGGCCCCGTTCTCCTCCAGCTGTTGCCTTGCCGCCCTGGCTGTGTAGGGGACCCCGCCCCCCATATGCCACGGCCAACCCTCCTCGCTGCGGGTCATCATATCGGCATAGTCCTGGGCGTCATCCATGGTCATTTGCCTGATGATGCCGATATCTTTACGGGCCAAGTTGTCCCCTTCAGTGATCCGAAAAAGGGCCGAAGCTGGTTTATACCTCTTTCCATGGGATAACTCTTTCCCTCCCCCCGGGGTGGAGGCTCCTTTTTATTGGGGTCAGGGGAAGGCGGTGATCGTGAACATAACCAAGCACGGCCGGGAGTACCTTGAGGAGTTCCTGGAGGATATCGGCGGGAGATACCTGAACCTGGTGGACGACCAGGTAGGTGTGGACCTGCCCCAGGCCTACTGTTGTTACCTAATGGCCAGCGGCCTGGAGGGATCAATTATACTGATAGACGGGGGCAATACCTTCGATCCTTACGCCGTCACCCGTTACGCCAGGCTTTTCTCCATAGATGAGAGGAGGGCCCTGAGCGATATACATCTCTCCAGGGCCTTCACCTGCCACCAGCTAACAACCCTGGTGAACAGGAAACTTGAACCGGCCCTGGAGGAGTTCGGGTCAAGGGTAGTCATGGTCTCCGAGCCGGCCTCGCTCTACGTGGAGAGGTCCGCCGAGGAGGAGGTGCTGGAGGAGTTCAGGGCGGTCTGTCGGAGGTTACTAGGGATCACCTACCGCGAGCGCCTGACGGCGGTGGTCTTTCAATCCTATGGAGTGCCGCGTTTCGTCGATGGAGGCCGATTAGAGAGGGATAGAAGGAGGAGAGCGGCGAAGTTGACGGAGCGGGTGCTCTTCGATCTGGCGGACTCCGCGTACAGGGTCGAAAAACGGCCCAGGGGCATCCTGATCTCACGCCTGAAGAATCCACGCTTCCCGGAGGGACCGGCCTTCCTGATCCCCGAGAGGCCGAGGATGGCTACCCTGGAGGAGTTCGTGAATTGCCTGGACTCGGTGCCGGAATCACACGGCTTGGAGTCCTATCTGGGATGACCGGGTTAACTGGAAGTGCAGGGGGGATGGAAGATGGTTTTTATGATGATCTGAGGGAGTTTCGATGCACCGAAACGGGGCTCGGGATGGAGGTTTAGATGGGTAAGACGGTACCGTCTTTCAGGAGAGCTTTAGAAGATGAGATAGCGAGGTGGCGTTCATTCAGAAGGGCGCTAAAGAAGGGAGACAGGGAGGTATTCGACAGGATGATGGGAATGAGCCGTGCCCATGCCTCGGCCAGCGGTAACGCCGAGAGGACCTCGCCCCTGGACCCCATGGTTATATCCATACTTTTGGAGCAACAGAAGGCGATATCCAGGTTGAGGCGAGAGCTGGATGGGTTCAGGGCGGAGCTGGAGGAGCCTTGAGAGAGGGCTGGCTGCTCGACGTGTACCCCGACGGCGACGACCTGGTCCTGTGGATCAAGACCCGGAAGGGTAAGGTCCTTAGCCATAGAGTTCGCTACCCGCCCTCCTTCTACGTTGTCGCTTCCAGGGAGAGGATGGACCACCTTAGGGATAGGTTGGAGGAGGAAGGGTTGGCCACCGACACCAGGTACGAGTGTAAGAGGAGGAATATACGGGACCAGGAGGGAAGCGAGGTGCTCAGGGTGGAGGTGGAGTCCGGTATGTACCGGGCGGTGGCCTCCAGCCTTCACCCCCTGGAGAGGAGGGGCTACCGGTTCTTCAACATCGACGTCCCCAGGGCCCAGGGCTTCCTCTACACCCATGACCTGTTCCCCATGGGCCTGGTCGACCTGGGCCCCGGTAGGGGGATCGAGAGCCTGGACGACAGGTTCTCCGTGGACTATGAGCTCCCTCCCCTGAGCGAGGTTAGGGTGGAGGTTCACCCCGGGAATTCCACGGATTCAGCCGTGGAGAGCATAACCCTGGAGGGCCAGGGATGCACCGACCTGGATGGGGGGAGCGAGGAGGAAAGGATAGTCCGGGCCATCAGGACCCTGGACGAGATCGACCCCGACGTGGTGTACATATCGGGGAGGGACCTTTCCCACATCTCGAAGAGGGCGGAGGTCAGGGGCGTTTCCCACGAGCTGCTCTTTGGACGGGATAAAACCAGAATGCTGTCCGGTGAAAAGGAGGGCAGGTCCTATTTCTCTTACGGGACCGTTTACTACAAGCAGCCCTACCGGCCCTTCTTCGGCAGGCTGAGGGTTGACCCCGAGAACTCCTTCATGTACGGCGATTCCGGCATGTCGGGCCTTATCGAGGTCTCGCGGTTGACCAAGATCCCCCTGCAGAAGTGCTCGACCACCTCCCCGGGGACCGGGATAAGCTCCATGCAGCTGGACCAGGCCTATCGCGAGGGCCTGCTGGTCCCACGCAGGAAGGAGGACCCCGAGGAGTTCAAGACCGGTCTCCACCTGCTAAGGTACGACAGGGGAGGGTTCGTGTTCGAGCCCGGCAAGGGATTCCACACCGAGGTGGGGGAGATAGATTTCTCCTCTATGTACCCCAGCATAATGGAGAGATACAACATCTCGCCGGAGACCGTCCTCTGTGAGTGTTGCCGGGGGGATGCCCCCAGGGTTCCTGGCTGCGGGTACCACATCTGCACCCGCAGAAGGGGACTGGTCCCCAAGGTGATCGGACCTCTTCTGGACAGAAGGAGGCACTACAAGGAGGTGGTGAGAAAGGGCGGGGACCGTGCCCCCGAGTTCGACAGGAGGCAGCGGGCCATAAAGTGGCTCCTGGTCACCTGCTTCGGCTACCTTGGATACAGGAACGCCAGGTTCGGGCGGGTGGAGGCCCACGAGGCGGTAACCGCCTTCGGGCGGGACAAGCTGTTCAGGGCCGTGGATGTGGCGGAGGAGTCGGGGTACGAGGTTCTGCACGGCATCGTCGACTCCCTGTGGCTCAGGCGGGAGGGGGCCACGGCCGAGGACTACGAGGTGCTGTGCCGGGCCATCGAGGAGCGCTCCGGCCTGGGGATATCCCTGGAGGGGATCTACAGGTGGGTTTTCTTCCTCCCCTCAAAGATGGACCCCCAGGTGCCGGTGCTGAACAGGTATTTCGGGGTTTTCGAGGACGGGGAGGTGAAGGCCCGGGGCATAGAGCTGAGAAGATCGGATACCCCCCAGCTGGTCAAGAGGGCACAGCTTGAGATGCTGGAGGTCCTGTCCAGGGCCCGGGATGTGGAGGAGTACCTGGGGATGCTGGGTGACTGCGTTTCCATAATCCGTGATTACTCCCGCAGGTTAAGGGAGGGGGAGGTGGATGTGGAGGACCTGGTGATAACCAGGCGGGCGTCCAAGGCACCCTGGGAGTACTCGAACCTCAGCCACATCGCCGTGTCGAGCCTGAAACTGGACAAGATCGGGAGGACGGTGAAACCTGGACAGCTAGTTGGCTACATCATAACCGATGCCTCCTCCCCCGACCCCTGGAAGAGGGCGGAGCCCGTGGAGCTGTACGGGGAGCGGTCGACGTACGACGCGGACAAGTATATCGACGAGGTGATTGGGGCGGGAACCACCCTTTTCGAGGGTTTGGGATATGACCGGGATTTCATGAGTTCCCTGGTGGTGGACGGGTCCCGTCAGACCCGCCTAGGCCGGTAACCGGCATCTAGGGCCTGGAAAACAGGTTGGGCCTTCAATTGGCTCCTGTCTCAAAGAGAGGGGCGCCGCAAAAGCATTATTAGAACCTCTGAGAATACCTCCTATAGATGTCAGCGAAATACTCAAGGAGGAGATGGCGGCGGAAGAAGAAACAGGCCAAAAAGAGGCTCCTCAACATGAGGAAGAAGGATCTATTCAAGTGGGATTTGGACAAGATAATGGAGGATGTTGAGGACCAGAGCCTGGCCAAACCCATTTCCGCTTCAATATACTCCAAGGCTTCAAGAATGGGGATCGACGAGGCCATCGAATACGTGGAGTCCATGCATGAGCAGGGCGCTCTGGACGAGAAGATCGTCAAGCGGATTGTGAGCCTGCTCAAGAGGAACACCAGGCGAAGATGAAACTCCCGGTAAGTGAAAGGTACCGGGGTCAAGTAGCCTTTTTAGACCGGTGGGGACGACCCCACCTGGATGGCCACCGATGGTGATGGAGAGGACCGAATAGGATGCCGCGAGCTGTTGGTATCCCTTAGAAATCTGGACCATGAGGGGATAGATGAGGTCCACTGGAGGGAATTCGAGGACTACTGTGGCCAGGTCCTGGCCGAGAATGGTTACAGGGCCCAGCGCAATGTATGGTTCTCGACCCCGGAAAGGAGATACCAGATCGACGTGGTGGGGATAGGTTTAGGCCGGGCTATCTGCGTGGATTGCAAGGCCTGGAAGGTTGGAGGGGGGACATCGAGAGCCAGGACCGCGGCCCGGGAGCAGAAGGAAAGGACGGTACAGTTCAAGAGACATGGTTACCCCCGGGATGGGAAAAGGAGGAAGGAGACCAGGTTCTACCCCTTGATCGTTACCCTGAAGAGCGAGGAGGTGGTGCTCGACGAGGGAGTGGCGGTGGTGCCCTTCCAGGGCCTGAATCGATTTATTTTCGATTTCTACGCCTATGAACCGGAACTTTTCTGCGTGTAGACTGGAAAGAGTTATGTTTGGAAAGTTGATCTGGTAGAAGGAGGGCCCGTAGTCCAGCAGGATAGGGCGCAGGCCTCCGGAGCCTGAGGTCGCGGGTTCAAATCCCGCCGGGTCCGCTCTCCATACTTCATATTTTAAATACACAGGGACGAAAGCAGGATAAATAGTAGAAATGGATGATCTGCAACTCTTCGATCTCCAATCGTGCTAGCCATCTTAAACACCGGGTTCGGTAATCTCACTCGACACACCGAATAGATGGGGTAGTGTTAGAACCTTGCAGAATACACCGATACCTATGATGAGCGAGGATTAGTGGCACATACAGAAGACTGATGGCTTTCGGGTTCTATTCTCTACCATATAGGCCAGACATCCCTATTGATTGAAACCAGTTCCATCGACGCATAATAAGGCCCAGAGAATTTTAGGGCCCAGAACTTCTTAACCTAACTCGGAAACAAAGTGGCAAGAAATGCAGACTCAGTTGGCTTCGAGCGAAACATGTGAAAGGGGGCAGCCGGGGGGAGTAGTGATAATGACCTGGCTCGGGTTGGCCTAGATGAGGCGTTTGGCGGTCAGGATGTAGAGGACAAAGTAGATAGAGGCCGGGACGAAGATAAGCAAAGAAGCCATGTTGCTCAAACTCGTTGCGGGGAGCAATATCCTAGATTCCGACGAAAGAGAAGAACCCAGGTTTCGATCGCTACGGTTTTTGGGCGCCGAAGAGAAGAAATATAAGTGTATTCAATACACTTACCTTGATGGCCACGAAGACAGTCACCATAAGGATGGAAGCTTATAATGCCCTTCGTAAGATGAAACGCCCCGGAGAAAGCTTCTCCGATGTTGTACTCCGAATCACCTCAAGCTGCAGGAAACGGAGATTGTCGGAGTCACTCGAGGCGACTGAACCCAACGAGGAGCTAGCCCGTCTGGTGGAGGAAACACACGAGAAGCTCAACCGAATACAGATTGGGCGATGAAATGGTTTGCCTCGATACAACAATCCTCGTTGACCTACTGAGAAGGCAGCCCAGTGCTTTAGAGAAGTTGAAACGTCTGGAGGATTCAGGCGAGGACATAACAACGACTCCAGTGAACATTATTGAGATCTATGTCGGGGCTTACAGATCGGAGAGGATCGGGGAGAATATGGAAAAGGCGGAGCGCCTGATAGACAACCTTACCCTACTTGAGTTGGGCCGGGAGGAATCTCGCTTTTGCGCGTCCACCATTTCGAATATGCTATCGGATGGGGAGCCCATAGGTACGATGGACGTGATCGCCGGGTGTGTAGCGTTGAGTCATGGAGAGGCCATGGTGACAAGAAATGCCAGGCACTATCGCAGGATTGAAGGTTTGAATATCGAGACCTACTAGGGAATGGGTTCGAATTGCATTCAGTACAATTCTTTAGCCATTGCCCTTGGTAGATGTGTCCCGTTAAAGTTATCCTATTCATTCTGGGCCCAGTTTCGGCGAACGAGCGTATCAAGATGCTTCTTATAGGCCAAGTGGTCCCGAGACCTGTAGAGGGATTTGAACTTCCCCCTTGTTTCGCCCCCGGGCCAGAGACCGGGCCAACCCTGCCAGGCCGGAACTGGTCCTCACCCTCCCGTACCGATCATTTCAGCCGCACCACGCAGTCCATTCTTCCGGAGAAGCCCCCAGCAAATGGTAGAAACACTGGTTCTGGGCCCTGAACCCCAAAGCCGAATGCATATGCCTGAACTCGCACTAGTGACCTCGGCGTATTCTTAGACCGGGTTCCATAAATGTGCAGCGATATTCACATCCAGCGTGAACACTTTACTTTGTTGATGGTACCTATTTTGTTTGGTTGTCGCTTTCAATACAGAGGTTTTGGGCTTCTATAGCTGTGAACAACCTCGAGGAGGCTGTCATCTGTATGAATACATTATGGCTGAACAACAGAAGACGATCAATAAGGCAATGGTGTTACCAGTGTCGCTTAAACCAAATGCATAGATTTTGCCATCATAGGAACCGATGTACACGGTTCCATCGCGCGCGATAGCTGGGGAGGACAGTACTGCATTACCGGTCTTGTAGCTCCATTTGACTGTACCGTCAGGATTGAGGGCGTACACGCTGCCATCTTGGGAACCGATGTAGATGGTTCCATCCCGGCCGATGGCAGGGGAGGAAGACACGGTGTCACCAGTTCTAAAACGCCATTTGGTGGTGCCGTTTGGATTAATCGCGTAGACCCTGCCTCCACCAGATCCTATGTATATGGTCCCATCCGGTCCAATGCCCGGAGAGGATTTCATATAGTTAC
>CAZUNO010000015.1:0-73635 GCA_964621445.1 Hadarchaeota archaeon (SeqCode)
AGGACTAGACCCACACCAACAAATGCACAAAACAATACGAAGCTAAACACATACTTTTGGATCTTCAGGGAACGGAATATGTAATAATGCCGGACTTGGATACCAAGGCCGTGGTATCATGGTTACAAAGGTAGGCCAAAATAAGAGAATGACAAAGAGGCAGGCAGTCCTGGCCACCATTCAGGGAAAGCCCGCTGACAGGATTCCCTTCGTCCAGGAGTGGCCCTACCTGCCCACCGGGGAGGCGGAGCTCGAGGCCAGAAACAGGGGGCTCAGCCTCTACTACCGGATGCCCGCCTACAGGGAGAGCCGGCCCAACGTGAAGGTTACCAGGGTCGAGGTTCCCGGAAAACCAGTAAGGGTCAGGTACGACACCCCGGTAGGAAGCGTGTGGCAGCCCCTCCACCAACGACCATTCATGGGGGCCATGCAGGGCGTTCACGACTACCAGGGGATCGGTTCATACGTGACCGGGGGCATGGTCAAGGACCCCGAGGATTACAGGGTGCTGAAGTTCATGGCCCAGGACGCCGAGTACCAGCCCCACTACCAGGCCATAGAGAGATTTAAGGAGATAGTGGGGGAGGAGGGGATAGTCATGGCCTTCAAGGGGGATATTGGATTTCATGCCCCCTACACCACACTGCTCATCGATTGGGTGGGGGCTAAGAGGCTGTGCATCGACCAGTACAGGCACCCCGAGCTGGTGGAGGAGGTCCTGGAGGCCCTGGCCGAGTCCCAGAGGAAGTTCTGGCCCTACTTCGTGGATGCCCCCGCAGACATGATAATGTACGGGGACCACATAGATGACAAGTTCATCAGCCCCTCGGCCTTCGAGGAATACATACTCCCTTTCCATAACCAGTTCGCCCGGCTGGCCCACTCCAAGGGCAAGTACACCTGCATCCACTGCGATGGAGGGCTTGACAGGCTAAAGGGGCCCATAGCCGACCTGGAGCACGATGTGATCCATGCCATTACCCCGCCTCCGGTGGGAAACCTGGGTGTCAGGGAGGCCCTGGAGGCCTGGCCGGAAAAGATCCTGTGGGTCAACTACGAATACCACTCCCTGGGCCCTAAGGCACTCAAGAAGCACCTACTGAAGTTGCTGAGATCCATCATCCCCGGCTACAGGGTGATAATGGACGCCTCCACCGAGAGATGGGTGCCGCTGGACTGTCTCAGGATGTTCTCCGATATAATGTCCAGGTGCGCACTTCCCCTCACCGAGAAGAAGATAAGGAGAATCGAGAGGGAGGTTTAAGCCCCCAAAGTCCTCAGTGTTGATTATCGTGAGTGTAATCGAGGGCATTTATTAGGAAATAGAAGCATTAGTAATTGGTGGTAATTGTGGAAATTATAACCGTTGACAAAGTTGGGAGAGTCGTTCTTCCCAAGGAGACTAGGGACAAACTGCAAATTGAGAATGGAACCAAGTTGCTGGTCGTCGAGGTAAAGGAGGACACGCTGGTGTTGAAGAAACTGAATATCCAGGAAATGAAGAAGCAGCTCGACATGGATTTGGAGAATGTTGACCTTGAAGGACTATTGAAAAGGGTGAGAGTGGATACAAATGAAAAGGTCAAAGGGGCGTACCCGGAAATTCTTGGTTGATACTAATGCATTTGTATCAGCAATCAAGAAACCAGGGAAGGCCCTTGAACTCCTACTAAGATTGTTGGGAAAGGAATTCAATTTAGTGGCCAATCCCTATCTGGTGGATGAGTATACCAGGTATTCCAGGGAGCTGCCTTCCGATGTTGCGCGCTTTTTGATGGCGGAACTTTGTTCGAGGCTCCGGGTGGTAGAGGTGGCGGAGAGATTTGTTAGGTTATGCAAGCCATATTTCCAGCCCGGAGAGGCAGTGGATATTCTTATTGCAGCCACATGTCTACAGGAAGGTGCAGTTCTAATAACGAATGATAAACATTTCACCGAAATAATGGAAGAGGGAGTGATCGAGGTATGGAGCATTTCCGATGCGATCGATGAACTCCTCCGGAATTGATGGAACGAGGATTTTTTTAATCCACCAATTCTTATTTCTTAGTCCTACCAAGATTATCGTATTTCGCCAACGAGTGTAGAATTCCTCACTCTAAGAGGATGAAAACGCCGAAGGCCGAACGCCTAATTGCCAATTAGTCCGCAAGGATGCGATAGAGGTTTTAGAATAAGTCGGGATAGAGCTAAACAATACTTTTGATTTCTTGGGGTAAAAGAGCTGGTGCCGGATGCTTGCTGGGGTGACTGAGCGGCCGAAAATGTCCGGTTGAAAACCGGATAAGGCTCAGCCTTCCCGGGTTCGAATCCCGGCCCCGGCGCCTGTCCGGCACCAATATTAGTATTATCTTAAGCGGTATTAAAGTATTGCCTGAGCTTGTCGACAAAGACATGAAAATATCCTTAACTGGTATTTTTTGAAATCTACCGGTGGAAACCTGCTCTGCTTTTCCGCGTACATTTCCCCATCCGATTACTACCATGAAGTCGTTCAGTGGGGCATAAATCCATAACACCCACCATAATGTGAATAATTGCGTTTTTTTCAGTCCGAAATTCGATTGGCCGGCCCCGAAGAATTCGCTTGCTAGGGAAACCGACTCAACTCTAATCCACTAACCTTATTTCCATCCTGAAGAGTCAGATGTCAATGCTGATCTTCCTCCCCACCTGGATGGTGACCGGGCCCATTAGACCGGAGGGAGGCAAGGGCTGGTAGCCGAATAGTTCCTGGGCACGTTTTCTCCGGGTGCCGGCATCTCCCCCCAGACGCTCTTTGAGATGGTCGGGGACCGGTGGAATCTCCTCCAGCCCCGAGACCCGGTTTATCAGCGTGTTGGTAACCTTAACCACCAGGGAGTTGGTGCCCGGTCTGGCGGCTTCCGTAATGTCCAGTGTTTGTCCCCGCATCCAGCGGACCCCAACGTCAATTCCGTTTAGCTCAACCTCCGCGATGTCGCCCACCGAGCCCAGGTCCAGGTCGAGAAGTAGATCCTTGAAAAGATAGGATACCGGAAGATCGAACTTTACCTCGTACCGTCCCGTCCCGCTGAAATGCTTGGTCCTTTCATCCTCGGTCCACGATCCTAGCCCGGACAGGGAAATGGAGGTTTCCGGGAAATCCTTCCCTTTCAATAAGAGTTGCCAGTCGCCCTCTATCCTGAAGTAAGGGGGTATATCCTCTACACTGGTCCTGCCCGAGCTCCCGTCATCCAGGGTAACCCCATGTATTCCATTTTGGGAGACGATGCCCTGCACGGCATGGTCGTTAACGCGAATCACGCGATCCAGGGTGGATTCGGTAACGTGTCCCTGTGTATTCTGTTGATCCTCGAAAACAATGAATGTTGAACCGTAGGGTGGCAGGGAGATGGGTAGGCGGGTTACCTCCCCCTCCTCCCGGTACTCCCAGAGCCGGTGGATCTCCCCCGACACGGGATTACATTCGGTGGGCCTCTTACCGGTAACCCGGAAGGCTAGCGGCATGTCCATGGCTCGGTCCTGTACATTTGCCACGAAGTAGATATCACGTTCATCGGTCCTCCTGTGGATGTGGGTAATTCCTCGGTTCTCGCGTATGTCGTGTTTCAGGAAATCGATGCCCATGTCGGGGGTGACGTGTTCCCGGAGAACGTTCAGGAAGGGATCGAACACGCTGGCGTGCCTGTCAAGGGGGTTTGAGCGGTCGATCACGTTATGGATATGGTAGGTCTTACCGCGCCCGTACTCCCTGGGCGCGGTGGGGTTGACCCGCCACCGGGGAAGGTCGAACATCTCCTCAACAATCCTCCTTACCTCCCGGTCCCGGCTCTCCCAGTCCTGCATTCCGACCGAGGCCTCGGGAACTCGTTCCAGGGCCACCACCTTGCCTCCTCCCTCGACCCAGTCCCGCACGGCCTTCAGGGTCTCCAGGGGCATGGCCCGGATGTTGGGCAGGATCAGTACCGAGTACTCGGTCTCGTTGATGGTGATCGTGCCCTTTTCCATGCGGGAAAGGTTGACGAGAGAATCATCATTTACCAGGTCGAAGTCGTACCCGTTGGCGATAAGCAGCCTGCCAAGTTCGCCCCACTCGAAACCCCGTGGCCAGCTGCGAGCGTTGAGCACGTCCTCGGTCCACTGGCTGGCCAGTGGAGAATAGACGGCGATATCGGCAACGAAACTGCCCTGCCTCAGCAGGTGACAACAGCGGGCCAAGTAGTCGCTGAGACGGCGGTAGTACTTCCACCACACGTTGGGGTGGCTTATGAGAACCTCGGACTGGAACCTCCTAGAGGGAGCGGTCTCCCGTTCGGGGGTGCAGCTGTAGCCATGGTTGTAGAACTTGTTGGCCCCAGATCGCAGGAACATGTCGGAGGCGATCTTCAGCTCCTCCAGGGTACCCCGGTAGGACTCCCAGTGGAGATATGTGTAGGCCTCCACGCTGACGACATTCCTGCCGTAGATGTGGGCCCCCGAGGACACGTACTTCTTGGGACCTATACGGGTGTCGAACCGGGTCAGGGTGTCCTTCTCCCCGGCAGTGATCTCCATCTCCGGGATATGGGTCATGCCCGCCCCCTCAATGATGTCAGTGGTGAACCCGTAGGGCTGGATTCTGCCCCTTACCCCGTTTCGCTGGCACCAGTCAAGGAAGGTGGAGAAGAAGGCCTCCAGCCCCACGCGGTGCAGGAAGTGGTTCACGTCGTAGCGAATCCTCGGGGATATCTCTCCCACCTCCCACCAAATGGCCGGCAGGTAGGGGACCAGGTCGTAACCCTCGGTTTCACGGAACCTGTCCAGGAGACCCCGGCTCCAGTAGATGCCGTTATCTAGGAGGGCCACCTCGAAGCTATCCACGAAGAAGGACTCCACGGTTTTCCCGAACTCCTCCCCAAATTCCTCCCGGAACCTGCCTCCCAGGTGTTTGCAGTACCGCTCCATGGCCTCCTTGTTGAAATGGTCGATGGCGTGTCCCTGTCCAGTTGGCTTGAGCCAGAAGGCCATCAGCTGCCACTGGCCATCAGGGACCTCCCACTCCAGACTGCGACCATCGACTCTTCCCGTGAGGTCCAGGAGGCTATCCTCTTGTAAAACTCCGTCCCCAACCCTGGCCGCTACCATGGCTAGAAGTTCATCCTTCGGGTCTATTCCCTCCAGACGTATCTGCCCGGTTTGGGGATGATCGCCTATGTCTATTGGTATCTCTCCAGAAAAGGTTGTGGATCCAGTGATGCGGGTCCATGTGGGTACCATGTTCATGCTCCTGTCCTCGGGTGGAAGCCAGTCTCCGCCGATTACCCAGCCCGGTCCCCCGAAGTTGAGCGAGAACTCCATGCCCAGCCTTCTGGCCTCCTCGATGGCGTGTTTGACCAGCTCGAAGAACCGGTCTGAGAGGTAGGGGACGTTGCCCTTCCGGTAGACTGGCTGCATGGTGATCTGCTCCACGCCCCCGATCCCCTGCTCCCGCATCTGCTCCAGCTGCCAGGTAATGTCCTCCTCCAGGGCCGCGTTCCCCATCCACCACCAGCGGGTGTGGGGCCGGCAGTATATGGGAGGATCCAAAAAAGAGCTCAAAGTGTTTTCATGGTTCTGGCGTTCCAGGTATTTCTCCGTGTTGTCCCTGCCCTTCATATTCAATCCACCACGGTATCATTTGATCCGGTGCACGATTCTTGAGGAAATGGCCATCACCGGCATGGCCCTGGAATCCATCTTTGGGGGATATTAAGGTTTTATGGATTCTTCCTCCCTTACAATTACAGGGGCCTTGCGTTTTTCAACGACGTTTTCGCCTTGCTGCCCGCCTCCAGTTCTAGAGTAGGACTTGGTCCCGATCTGGGGGTTATCGTGCCGACAGAGATGGAATGCGAACTTCATGGCTGGCTGGGAGGCATAGGTAAAACCTGCCGTTATGGTGTTCCTCTGAATCATACAGGTTCCGCTCAATTGGCTCCTCTTTACGTTGTTGCCGCTGGACTGTCCATCCTCGGTCTTGGCCTGATCTTTTTAGAGATCTCGATGCCGTGATCTGGGCCTTCCAGCCACGGCCCTGGGTGTTCCCCGGCTTCGGTCCGCTGCGAAGAATCATTCAGCAATTCCGTTGGGCTATTCCTTAATTACCCGCTGGCTGCCATAGACATTTAGAATTTTCAGTATCTCGTCAGCTATCCAGATGGTGCTCGATACCATGGCTATCAAGAGCCAGTCCGCCCAGGAGATTCCGGTGGTTCCGAACAGGATCTGGCCGACCGGGGTATGAATCACCCCGATTTGGAGTAGGATCGCAGCTCCCACACCCAGAAGGAGGTATCTGTTACTGAACACGCCGATCGAGAAGATCGACTGGTAGTTGGACCGGGCATTTAAAGCCTGGAACCACTGGAAGGCCGCTATGGCGGTAAAGGCGATTGTCCGGGCGTAATCCAGCCCCCCTTTTCCCTGCGCAAACCAGAACAGTCCAAGCGTACCGGCTGCCATAATCGGGGTTAGAAGGGCCATACGCAGTGCCACCTTTCGGTCCACGATGGATTCCTTGGGGTCGCGTGGTGGGTGTTTCAGGACATCCGAGTGCCTCGCCTCGACCCCCAGGGGCAGGGTGCATGCGCCGTCAGTCACGAGGTTGATCCAGAGAATCATGACCGCCGTAAGGGGCAGATGCAGGCCGATGGCCAGGGCGGCAACCAGGGTGAGAATCTCGCCGAGGTTGGTAGCCAGGAGGAAGAATACAACGCGGCGTAGATTGCTGTAGATAACCCTGCCTTCCTCCACGGCGCGGACGATCGTGGCGAAGTTGTCATCGGTCAGCACCATGTCGGCGGCCTCCTTGGCCACCTCGGTGCCGGCCTCCCCCATGGCCACGCCGATATCCGCGCCCTTTAGCGCAGGGGCGTCGTTCACGCCGTCGCCGGTCATCGCCACTATCTGCCCATGGTCCTTGAGAGCCTCCATGATTTTTAGCTTGTGAGCCGGGGCTACCCGGGCGAACACCCCACCTCGGAGGGCTACCCTTGCCAGGTCGTTCTTCTCCATGGCCTCGATTTCCTGGCCGCTCACTGCCTCGCCGTTCTCCGAGATTCCTACCTCCCGGGCGATGGCCCGGGCGGTCACGGCGTGATCACCGGTAATCATGACCGGATGAATTCCCGCCCCCTTGGCGATCTTCACCGCCGCCGCGCTTTCCTCTCGCGGCGGGTCGATCATGCCCCACAATCCGACAAGGGTCAGACCTTTCTCCACATCACCCCGCTCGAGATCATCCCTGCCCGGGGGCACCTCCCGGTATGCTCCCGCCATCACCCGCATCGCATCGGAGGCCAACTTCTCGTTTATCTCAGCGACCTCTCTCCGCAGCTCCTCGTCCAGCTCCACCCGCTCACCATCCTTGAGGACATGTGAGCAAAAATCCATTACCCGCTCGGGAGCCCCCTTGACGTACACGATGTCGCTCGAGACCTCCTCTCCCGGATGGAGGGTGGCCATGTACTTGTCTTGGCTGGAGAACGGCACCTCGGCAAGTCGCTGGTTGTCCTGTTGTATATTGTGTATGTCCAAACCTGCCTTGATCGCCACCACCATCAAAGCCCCCTCGCTGGGATTCCCCTCTACCCTCCACCGATCTCCACTCCCCCTAAGATTGGCATTGTTGCAAAGCACCCCGATTCGGAGAAGAAGTTCAAGGGACGGGGGCAGATCCTCAACCCTCCTACCCCCCTCCTTTAACTCGCCTTTCGGCTCATATCCTTCACCACTAGCCTCGAAGATCTTGCCTCCCGCCCAGAGTCTACGGACCGTCATCTGGTTTTTGGTGATCGTTCCGGTCTTGTCTGAACAGATCACGGTTGTGGACCCCAGAGTTTCCACCGCCGACAGGCGCCGGATGATCGCGTTCTCATCAGCCATACGGCGCACGCCCAGGGCCAGGGTCACGCTGATGACGGCGGGGAGTCCCTCGGGGATGGCCGATACGGCCACTGCAACTGAGAACATCAACATCTCGATCAGCTCATAGCTTCGCAAAAGGCCCAGAATGAACACGGCTCCCGCGAGGGCCAGGCCCCCAACCCCTAGTACCATGCCCAGCCTGTGCATCCTCCTTTGCAACGGGGTTTCCTCTCTGCGGGTGGCCCTTACCTCCCCGGCAATGCGCCCCATCTGGGTCTGCATCCCGGTCTCCACCACGACGGCCCTGCCACGACCCCCGGTTATACTGGTGGACATCCACACCATATTTCGACGGTCCGCCACCGGCATGTCCTCGTCCATCGCTCCCGGCTGCTTTTCCACCGACTGTGATTCTCCGGTAAGGGCTGACTCATCAACCCGTAGATTATCTCCCGACAGCAACAGGGCGTCGGCTGCCACCCGATCACCCGTCTCAAGAAGCAGGATATCCCCTGGAACCACAAGATCCGAATTGATCTGGGTCGATTTTCCCTCTCGCAAAACCCGGGCCTGGGGCGCTGCCATCTCGCGGAGGGCATCTAAAGCCCCTTCGGCCCGCCATTCCTGGACGAACCCCAGGACCGCGTTGACCACGATCACTACCCCAATCACGACAGCATCAACGCGATGCTCAACAAGGAGGGACAACACTGCCGCCCCCATGAGCAGATAGATCAAGGGGTTGTGAAACTGTTGTGCCAGAAGGCGAAGGGGGCCAATTCCTTCCTCGGCCTCCAGCAGATTCATCCCCGTCTTTTCAAGCCGTTTCCTAGCCTGCTCTTCGCTCAAGCCATCCTTCGAAGCGTTGAGGCGATTCATCGCCTCTTCGACGCTTATGGCGTGCCAGTCAACGGGCGGGGTCTCCTCAGTTGTGTCATCTTTGTTCAGGCTGGCCCCCCTACATGGAGTTGCTGGACAAGGGCATGTTATGCGTCGTACTTAAATCATGATGCCCGGGATCCCAAGCTTTCGATATTCAGACCCATAGCTCTACTCGATAAGGGGGCATTCCAGTTTCCTGATTGGGTATGTCCGGACCAGGCAAGCTTCCCTCCCGCAAGTTCTACACCGACCCCTGTCCTTAGTCAAGAGGTTGGTGGATATCTTAAAGGTCTTGGCCTGCTTGTGTTGCATGTCCCTCTAATCTGCACCGAGGGGCGACGGGGAGTGGGTTGGGTTAGGAAGGGCATGGCAATTTTCTCATTATTCCCGCCTCAATCACCCTTCATATCCATCCGGTCCTCTCGCAATTCTTGAGTAAATTTTCGCGGTTGTGTATATAGGTAGGAAAGGCGATTCGGGGGTGTTGAGGTTTATGGCGAACGTTGAGATTTTTCGGTTTCAACCCTATTTCCTCGTCGTGTGGATAAGCTTTTTGGAAACCCATTAAATTTGGGTGCTTCGTTGACAGATCACGGAAGTTGAGACCATGCCTGACCAGCCAAATATTCTTGTCATATTGGCCGACGACCTGGGCTACGGTGACCCATCCTGCTACGGAAGGACCGACCTCAGGACACCCCATCTCGACAGACTGGCATCCCAGGGCCTGATGTTCACCGATTTTCACACCAACGGCGCCGTATGTTCACCGACTCGGGCCTCATTGCTCACCGGCAGATACCCCCAACGCGCGGGCATAGAAACTGCGCTTGGAAAGGACGAGCCGGGCCTTTCCAGGGATGATGTTACCATCGCCCAGAGGTTGAAGGAGGCAGGATACTCGACGGCCATCTTCGGAAAATGGCATCTCGGAGATAGGCTGGTGAACAACCCCGTGCATTACGGGTTCGAAGAGTTTCGCGGCCACACCTATGGCGATTCCGACTATATATCACACGTCGACAGGCATGGCGACCTCGACTGGTGGCACAACCTGGAGATAGAGAACGATGAGGGCTACAACACCAGGCTGCTCACCGACTACGCGCTGAGGTTCATGGAGGATAACCGGGACCGGCCCTTCTTCCTGTACCTGTCGCACTCGGCGATCCACTTTCCCTGGATGACCCCGGAGGAACCCGGACACCGCCAGCAGGGAGTGGATTACACGGAATGGAGTCCAACCGTACCCAAGAAATTCTCCAAGCTGGGCCCCCACGAGAACGTGGCCCCTGTGGTGAGGACCATGATCGAGGAGCTGGACGCCAGCACTGGCCGGGTGATAAAAGGGCTGAGGGAACACGGGCTGGACGAAAACACCCTGGTTCTCTTCCTCTCGGATAACGGGGGATACCTGCATTACGGGGGTCTTCACAGGGGGGATATTTCGAGCAACGGCCCCCTGCGGGGACAGAAGAGCGACATGTATGAGGGCGGGCACCGGGTTCCGGCCATCGCCTGGTGGCCGGGAGAGATCGAGCCGGGCGTTTCGAATGAAACCACCATGACCATGGACCTTTTCCCGACATTCACGGAGCTGGCGGGTCTGGAGAAGGCTGGTGGGCGTGCCCTTGATGGGACCAGTCTAGTTGACCTGCTCAGGGAGAGCGAGCCCATTCCCGAACGGCCCTTGTTCTGGGGGATGAGGGACAAGCGGGGGGTTAGAAGAGGTCGCTGGAAGCTCGACAAGTACCAGGGACGGCCCTATGAGCTCTACGATCTTGAGGAAGACCTGGGGGAGCAGAACGACATTTCGGCCAAGAATCCAGATTTGGTCCGTGAGATGGTAAACGAGCTGAGCGAATGGGAGAGGGATGTTAGTAATGGGTTCAAGGGCGATTGAGATGCTCCTACATAACCTGGTAAGACATCATCTCCAATACTTTTGGGAAATTGGTATTCCTGCAAAACCATTACCCGTAATAAACTTTCAACGAGAAATAAAATGTAGTTAGAGAGTTCATGTTATGAAAAAGAAGATGCGATACGTTCATACTGAGGTTAATCCGGAGATATACGCCAGAGTGGTGGGCATTGCCAGGTCCAAGGGAACAAGCCTCAAGTAACAGATCAGAAAAGCCCTTGTGGAGTTCGTGGACCATCACGAAGGAGATGTCGAGGGTGATGACTCCTCCCCTTCTTTGGTCAGCTCCTTCGAAACTGAGGAAGGAAACTGGAGTCAAAGTTGGACGACTTTTTCGAGTGGTTGGCGGAAGGCAGTCCCCTGGGGGAATTCCATCTCCGTCCTCTAAATAGGAAAATGGAACTGAAATTTACAGCTCAGCGGTTCCAGGTTATGGCCAGGGAGGAGGCCGAGCCCCGGAGCAAGGATGAAAAGGATGACATCAGGAGAGCCGTCTATTCCCTGGTCAAGTCCTATCTATCCTCCCCAGGAGAGGGTTATGTGCTGCAGTTTATAACCGAGCATAAGAAACACCTCTGGTATCCCCTGGGCACCTCCTCCTCCTGGAGTCAGCCGGTGGGACTAATAGAGGTCCTGGTGGATTTTCCCCGGGGATTATGGCTTGAGGACCCGGAACCTGAACCAGATGCCATATACAGGACCGGCACGGGGATCAAGTTCTTCTGGCGCGTTGAGGATGGCAATCCCTCCTCTGACATCGAGGGGGATATCGTCAATCGGACCATGCCCATGGGGATATACCTGAAGAATTCCCTGGCAGTCTTCCTAAATACAGGATACAAACCGATGGCCGCCCTGGTCAATATACTCGTGATATGTCTTATCTGGTACTCCGCTATTCTGTTCTCATGGTCATTTTTCGGCCCAAGCCTTAGACAGATTTCCTACCCGGGAATCAAGAGGAGCTTGACCCTGGGTTTTATCTCCTACTTCCTTTCGGTGTTCTCGGTATTGGCCGTGCTTCCTGTTCTATACTTCAGAGATGATGGAGAGATTACCGCAACCGTCTCGCCAGATACCTTCCCTGGTTGGCAGTTCCCTTGGCATTATTTATCCCCCTTATGGTGATCGGTTGGCGGGGCTATCACGGAGATTTGTTTGTCCTGATTTTTTTGGTCCCGGGAATCGCCCTGCTCCTGATCCTGGGAATGGAACTGGCCTTTAAACACCTGAGGGATCCGTTAGGGACTCATAAATCCTCGCGGCTGGCCAGGTGCTGGGCTCTTGGCACATTCATGGCATTTCTCATGATAGTTTTGTATTCCTATTCCCTGATTTTAGGCCTTGCTGCAATTGTCCTCAGCCTGATCTTGGGCATGACAAAGATACCAGCACTGGCAAAGAATAGTCCCGGCATCTAGCAACATCCTATTGTAAACCAATTAATAGACCCAGAGTTGTGGGGTTTTGATCATAATAATTGGGGTTTGATTTTTCAAGATAATTATATGACCCGGGGATTCAGTTCCTCTGAATACGCAAGCATATCCTTCAACAAGATTTTAACGACACTGTAAAGTCCTTCTTTGATCTGTCTGATAGTCCCGGCATCCTCCAGTTCGTCCAGATATCTCTTAAAGTAGGCATGAGTAATTTCTTCGCTCCGCGGGGATGATTCAAGATATTCGGCCATTAATCTCGACTCAGAAATCGGCATATCTGTTTTGGCGATCATGGACTCACGGTATATAGAAGTTTCAATCCTTACGAAAGGATCAATATTATGGATTCCGAGATAATCCTTAAGCATGGAGTAACTGTGTGCCAATATTTCGGTGAGAGCCAGTCGTTTAAAGTTCGCCTTGGCCTTTTTTGGCCCTTTTTCCATAGCTTTCTCATATATACCTTCTAATGTGCTACCGTAAGTTACCAATTGTTCATCAAGGCTTACTAAGTCTAACGACTCCATGACCGACAGATATTGGTGCATTTTATTCCGTTCTCCATGAAATATCTCATAACAAATTGTGTTCAATGGAACCGATCGATTGTCGTATAGTTCAGCGAGTATCATACTGAATTTGTTTATGCCATTCCGAATGTCGTGAATTTTGGTGAGGTTTTCAGCGGTTTTATTCACAATTATGGACTCAATTCGGTTTCTCCATATTTCAAGATTAGAATAGGCGGATTTGGAAAGGTTCGCTCTTTTGGGATATCTCAATGCTTTTCCTTCGGAGCTAATCTCCATCCTCCCAATTTTGGGAAATTCAAGAAACCTAATAATCTCCCTATCCTCCAAATCGTTTCGTACAAGTCTAGGATAGATTATCTTTAGATCTATGAGCCAATTTCCCTTCGGCCGTTTACTAATAGTACCAGGTGAAACCCGATTCCCGTAAAGCCTATGGATCATTCGATTGGCAATGAATTCAGCGTGTTTGGGAGACTCAACCCGATACGATTTTCCAGAATTCCAAAGATCCCAATAGACATCCTCCTTACCAACATCAGCAACGGTTTCTACGGATGAGTTGCTCAAAATATTGCCTCTAATTAGAGTCAGAATCTTCAATAATATCGTTATTTTTGGACCAGTCCGTCAATTTTGGTTGTCTTGTACTTTTAATCCATCGAAGTACTATGCCACTGCCACGTTCCCAAAGACGGAGAAAGTCGACTTCCGGATATTCCTTAACACCTTCTTCAAGAGGATCCATACATCGTATATGTTTCAATTTGGGGTCGTAACCTCTTACTACTATAGCATGATGTAATATGCCGCTTACTCCCTCTAAATCAAATCTTTTATCTATATAAACGCCTGTTGGAAGACTTCTTTCAAGATCATCCAGGACCCTTTCCAAATCGCCCCTTTCTTCTATTTCTATCCTCCATCCGCAGTTTTCGTCATCTAAGATTTCATTCAGGTTTGTGATGTCGAACAAACTTGTACCTAACTCTTCATCGGTGTTTAGGGCTTCCGCAATTCGTGAAGCACTCATTTCAGGCATATCTTCATCCCATCGACTTATGAAATCCATCATCATCTTAAGGCTTATTGGCACGCAATCCTGCTTTTCGGGATTTTGTTTAATTAAGTGGATATCCAAATCTATCCAACTACGAGGATTTCCCTTTGATTTATTCAAGAGAATATCTCCAGGTATCTTACGAAGTAATAAGGCATATCCAAATATATGCATTTCTTAAAATCTTTGCATCCCTTTTTATATATCATTATAATCCTTGAAAATACGTTTCATAAATACTGAGATAGTTGAGATAAGATTCCATTATTCTCTTTGGGGAGCATTAGAGCTTGCTTTGATTTAGTTGTCAGTTATGTAAAATTGCAATGATTCCTGTGTTTATGCGCTTTGGGTAGATCGCAATAGATATCAAGTAAGGGGAAAGAACAACTTTGGGGAATTCAAAACGTCGGTCATTTCTGAAACTCCCAACTTTCTCTTAGCCCTTATCCTCGCAATTATCATATCGCTCGGGGTATTTTTGCCCTCGACCCAGGCCCAGCAGGAAGAGGAGATATCGGCCTTCGTCATGGCTCATTCCCAATGGATATGGGGCAACCCCTTCCGGGTCCTCTTCTCCCGTGACCCCCTGTTTACCTACTCCCTGTATCCTCTGCCTCCCTTCATATCCATGGCCGAAAAATCCAAGCTGGATAGGATCTACTTCCCCAGGAAGAGGGAACTGCTGGTGGATAACTACGACCTGATGGTCTTCCATGATATAAGGACCGGGTTCACTCCCAGACAGATCCAGGACCTGGATTACGCCTTCCGGGAGGCCGGCATGACCGCTATGTGTGGGCTATGTCTGGGCTGGGACTATGCCTGGGAGCCCACCATACTCTCCGAGCTGCTTCCCATAACCGAGCACGGGAGCGTCAGTCCTTACTTCAGGGGCTACACGGTTAAGTTTAGGAGGGACAGGCCACCCGTATTCCTCGATTTTCTGGATATGGGTATCGAGAATGTGGTGGGAACCCAGTTCTGTGATATGAAGGCCGACCAGGCAGCCACCGTCTGGGGAGACATAGAGCCCTGGGGAATCCCCTGGATGGTTTCCTGGAGGCCCGGGGGTACCGATGCGGGCATGCAGTGGGTGGTATCCCACACCTTCGGGGGATGGTGGGACGAGAACGAGAACCCCTACTCCTACGACGTATGCACCAACATGATTTTCTATTCACTGGGCCGTGACCTGGTGGAGAATATCCCTGGTAGAAGACGTGCTAGGGGCATGTTCGCCGATATCCAGACACAAAAATCCATAATCGTTTCCATGATGGAGTGGGCCGCCGATTTCGGGGCCGACACCACCTCACTTTCGGACTCCCTGGAGAATATCGAAGGGGAGATGGAAGTCGCGGTGGAGGATTACAAGAAACAGGACTACGCCTCGGCCATCTCCTTCCTAAAAACCATGTCCCAGAGGGTAAAGAACATATCGTCCCGGGCAGTGGAGCTAAAGGACGGGGCGCTGCTCTGGGTATATATCTCAGAATGGCTAGCCGTGTCTTCAGCGGCTCTGATATCCGGCCTGGCTGTTTGGACCCTTATGGTACGCAGGAGGCTGTATAAGGCAACGCCCACCACGAGACTCGAGTCCGATGTAAGATTTTCCAATTAACCAAGGGAAGGAAAGCTCGTGAAACCTCTGCTTTACATTCCCGCCGGCGCCATCGGTGACACCAGCCCCTTCTCCATCACCAGGAAGCCGGTCAACATCACTACCAAATCATGTTTCGTGTTTTTCGAGGACGAGAATTTCCACTACGCGGTGGAGTACGAGAAGCCAGAACCGGGAAAGGGCGGCCTGGAGAACCTGGCCAGGATCTCGCCCTGGGGCCCCTCCCAGATATCGGGCGCCAAGAGGATTGGAAGTGAGCGGGGCCTGAGGAAGGTACAGATGCAGGCCAGGTAAGGAGAAATATTAGAACCCGCCCTCGCCACATCCCGCGGTGCGTCCATGAACGTAGATGAGCTGCGATCAGAGATACTGGAGTCCATCTCCGATTACCCGGTAATTGACTGTCACGACCACACCATGGGGCCCGAAAGCGCCCCCGAGTACTCGGAGCCCATAGCCGCCCTGATCCAGGGATACTTCGAGAGCGATCTCATATCCGCCGGCGGGGAGAGTGTAATGAACAAGCTCAAGGACCATGATATCTCCACCGAGGAGAAGTGGCCCATATTTCAGGAGCTGTGGAACAGGACCAAGCACACGGGATATGCGAGGGTAACCCGCATCGTTCTCAGGGATTTCTACGGTCAGGATGAAATGAGCCTGGAGTCCCTGAAGGCCATCCAGGACCGGCTCCTGGATCTCAAGGATGAGGAAACATATCGGTCTATCCTGGAAGGGGCAAACATAAAGTGCAGGCTGGTGAATGTGGATCCGGGCCTAAGGGACTTCATCACCGGGAAGCACCAGATGTACCCCCTGGACAGGCTCCTCATCCCCCTGCCCGGATTCCATAGCATACGCAGCTACGGCGATGTGGAGAACAACGCGAGGATCGTGGACCGGTCGGTGGTGGATCTGGATGATTACCTGGACGCCTGCAGGGAGGTTTTCTCCTCCATGAAAACGGCGGGAGCGGTTGGATTCAAGGACCAGTCGGCCTACAACAGGGCCCTGATCTACGAGAACGCCACCCGGAGCCAGGCCGAATCCCTCTTTAATCGAATAATCGAGGATCCCAGGAAGTCCCTGGGCTGGCCGGGGGCAAAACCCCTGGACGATTTCCTGTTTCACAGCTTCATGAAGATGGCGGCGGAGCTGGAGCTGCCGGTACAGCTACACACCGGGCATATGGCCGGGATAAGAAACGACATAGTGAAGACCAATGCGGCCGGGCTGACCTCGGTGCTGGAGCTACACCGGGATGTGAATTTCGACCTCTTCCACGGGAACTGGCCCTATCTGGGCGAGCTGCTGTATTTGGGTAAGAACTACCCCAACGCATCCATAGATTGCTGCTGGGTCAATATAATCGATCCCTTCTATACCGAGAGACTTCTGGCTAATTCTCTGGTCACCGTCCCCCACTCCAAGATCCATGCCTTCGGCGCCGACTACGGCGACTGCGTGGAGTACGCCGCCGCCCACCTGGAGGTGGCCAAGGACGTGGTCGCCGGCGCCCTGGCCGGGTCAGTGTCCAGAGGTTGGCTGGACAGGGAGTCCGTGGAGTCCGTTGCCGCTGACTGGTTGTTCAACAATCCGAATAGATTTTTCGATCTGGGATTCGATACACTGGAGCCCTGACCACGTTTAACCGCTATTCGATGGCCGTATGTAACTTCATGGGGACCTCAATTGATCATTTTATCCCAAAGTTTTTGTATGCAGCTTCCCATAGTAGTATAGCGTTTGCGGTCTTTTAGGCCCACATGGCGAATCGAGCTTGGCGGGTGTCTCTCTTGACATCCGTCCGGCGGTAGCCTATTGAGGCTGGTCCGCGGAATTAGGGGCAAAAATGATGGGAAGGAGAAACGTTGAACATGTCTGTGCTGAATGCGGTAAGAAGATTAACGGAACGCCAACGGAGTGCATGGGTTGTCTCCGCCTTTTCCACAGCTCATGCCTGCAAAGGGTAAAGCTGAAAAACAAGAGACCCTCATACATGATGTGTGAGGACTGCGTGCTCGAAAAACACACGGAGAGGGTGCTAGTAGGACCGACGAGAATTGACGAGGACGCTTTGGAAGCGAGTCCCCACCTGTCCAGTAATTCCCGTGGAAGGTAGATCACCGCGTTGCGGATCGGCAATGACATGCTTGAAATGATACCTTTAATTGGGAAAAACGAGAAAGTCGGTCCGTGGATCTGAGAAAAATCCTTGGCAAATTCATTCGCGAAACCGAAGGAAAACATGTGGAATCCCTGGGTAGGCTTAGCCAGAAGAAGGGTGATCTATCGGTCAAGAAGGAGGAACAGGATGTTTGGGTCGGTCCCTATCCGGATATAACCTATACCTGGGGCCGACTCAGCGGCGCTCAGAGCATAGACATGGTCCTGTTTCTGGTCAGCATCGCCGTGCTGCTTCTACTAGCCGAGATACTACGTCAGACCCAGGGTCCCTGGTGATCGGGAGCTCCCGAGTATACTTATAAACCGCCCGGGAAGCTAGACTCTGAGCTGAAACTATTTGACGGTAAAGATAGTGGTAGGTACCCAGTTTGGCGATGAGGGAAAGGGTAAGATCGTAGACCTCTTGGCATCAGATTTCGACGTTGTGGCCCGGTTTAACGGGGGAGCAAACGCGGGCCACACCGTAGTGGCTGAAGGGGAGAAATTCGCCTTCAGGCTAATTCCATCGGGAGCCATCAGGGGAAAACAGGTGGCCATTGGAAACGGCGTGGTGGTCGATCCCGAGGTCCTGATCAATGAGATCGAGGACGTCGAGTCCCGGACCTCCCGCAAGGTTAAACTTTGGATATCGGACAGGGCCCATGTGGTCATGCCCTACCACAAGATACTGGATGGGGCCGAGAAGAGGCTCAAGGGGGACCTGAGCTCCGGTAGCACCAAGAGGGGAATCGGCCCCACCTACGGGGACAAGGTCACCAGGGTCGGAATACGGGTCGGCGACCTACTTGAAGAGGATGTCCTGAAAGGAAAGCTAGATACCTACTACGAGCTGAAGACCAGGACACTGGCCGCCTTCGACCTTGAGATGGAGATGTCCAAGGAGGAGCTTTTGGATTTCTGCCTGGAGAGCGGGAGGAAGCTCTCGCCCTACGTTGAGGACACTTCGGTAATGTTGAATAGGACCATCGATGAAGGTCAGGACCTGCTACTGGAGGGTGCGCAGGGAACACTTCTGGATATCGATCACGGCGTCTACCCCTACGGAACCTCCTCCAACCCCACGGCGGGCGGCGCCTGCACGGGAACCGCCGTCTCACCAAGAATGGTAAACGAGGTGCTGGGAATAGTTAAGGCCTACACCAGCCGGGTGGGCGAGGGCCCCTTCCCGACCGAGATAGAGGGACCCGTGGCCGATGAGATCCGGGAAAAGGGAGGGGAATACGGAACCGTTACCAAGCGTCCCCGCCGCTGCGGCTGGCTGGACCTGATCATGGTAGGCTACTCGGCCAGGATCAACGGCCTGTCGGGGCTAGCGGTAACCAAGCTCGATGTTCTGGGAGGCATGGACGAGATAAAGGTCTGCGTGGCCTACGAGCACGGGGGACGGAAGCTCACGAATTTCCCGGCCAGCATAGATGTACTGTCCCGGTGCGAACCGGTTTACGAATCACTGCCCGGGTGGGAGGACCTGAGCAATGAGGACTGGCAACGGATATGCAAGGAGGGCTACGGGAAGCTGCCCACCAAGTTGAGGGAATATCTTGAATACGTTGAGGACGCCCTAAAAACCCCGGTTGAGATCGTCTCCGTGGGAAAGGACAGGGAAGCAACCATAGTAAGGTAGAATAGAACTAATCAAGTCCCCGGCCGGCATCGATTTTTCAGGGAGATGGAACCCTCACAAAGCGGTGGCTTTTTGGATGGTAATGACTGGCTCCTGGAAATGATCCGGGCAGAGATCGTGCAGAGAAGGCAGGAGGGGTGCCGGGTTACCGGCATCGAGGAGGAGATCGGGGACGACACTTCAATCCAACGGTTAAGAGAAACCTGGAACCGGCTTCAAGGTATGGAACCCACACCGGACTTTCCCTACCTGGAACCATCGGACATGGAGTCTATAGTGGAGGAGACCGGGCATCCGACCAGGGATTTACCGATCAAGTGGGATGAGCTTAAGGATAGGATACATGCTGCCTGGCTGGGCCGCTGTGTTGGGTGCCTCCTGGGAAAACCGGTGGAGGGATGGAACAAGCGAGAGATCGAGGAATATCTAAGGAGCCAGGGCTCCTATCCCCTTGAGGATTACATCCCTCCCGCCGAAGGCCCGGGGCGAGCGAGCCCTCCGGAAGCATTAAGGGGAAATATCCATGGCATGCCACGCGATGACGACACCGACTACACGATCCTCGGGTTGCACATGGTGGAGAGACACGGTTTGGGGATAACCAGCCAGCAGATAGGTGAGGAATGGCTACAGAACCTGCCCTACAGATCGGTTTACACCGCGGAGAGGGCCGCATATAGGAACCTCGTCAACGGCCTGTCCGTCCCCGAAACCGCCACCCATTACAATCCGTACCGGGAGTGGATAGGCGCCCAGATCAGGGCGGATATCTGGGGCTATGTTAATCCGGGTAATCCGGAGGCCGCCGCGGAAGCTGCCCATGAGGATGCCAGACTGAGCCACGTCAAGAACGGTGTCTACGGCGAGATGATGGTGGCTTCCATGATAGCGGCATCTTTTTCTCTGGACGATCCCTTGGAGGTGATCAGAGCGGGCCTGGATTTTATTCCTCGGAACAGCAGGCTTAGCGAAGCGGTTAGGAGAGTCCTATCCTGGTCGGCTGAAAATGATGACTGGAGGGACTGTTGGTCCCTGATAGAGACCCGATACGGCCATTACCATCCCGTACATACCATAAACAACGCCCTAAACGTGGTTTGCTCCCTGCTCTACGGGAGGGACAGCTTCCAGAGGACTGTGGGCATCGCGGTGATGTGCGGCTGGGATACCGACTGTAACGGGGCAACCTCGGGATCCATATACGGGGCAATGAATGGCCTCTCGGGGATAACCGATCGCTGGCTATCCCCTCTGGGGGACAGGGTCAGGAGCCACGTGAGGGGTTTTCAGGAATCCAGGATATCTGAGCTAGCGGAAAGAACCTACGCCCTGGTGGAGGAACCGGGATGATCCCAACCAGTTCCGGGCTGAAAGCCATGGTCCTGTTTTGCCTGCTGGCAATTCCCCTCAACGCTATTTCGGCCGATTCATCAGAAATCAATTATCCCGTCCAAGGCATGATCTGTCTAGCTCCCCAGTTCGATCCCTCGACCTATGAGACACGTGTCAAGGATATGCTGGATCTGGGTGTGGGCACCATAAACTCGTTCCACGGGACTCCGGAAAATAACCACCTGTTCCTGGAGGAGACGGACAGTGGCGGGGTCCATTTCATACCCTCCATACACCTCATCTGCTGGATCAGGTTCGGTGATCCCCCATACCCGGATTCCGGCCCTCTTGGATGGGAAAACATCCTTAGCTGGCTCAAGCTCTACGGGTACAGGGAGCCGAATCTTCCAAAACCCTTCGACCAGGGCCCGGATGGCGGGAATCCCTTAAACGATATTGAGCTGCGAGAACAGGTGGAACTGGTCCTGGAAAAAATCGGTGACCGCGGTATTCACCCATCCCTGCTTGCCTACTATGCCTTCGACGAGCCCTCCAGCAATGCTCCCGGTACCATGGACAGGATTGCTAGGCTGCATTCCGCCCTTTCCGAATTCGAGAACGCACCTCTTCCAACTGGAATATTCCTATGGAACGATGACGGCCAGAGGGCAGTAAGGGAGTACATGGAGGCCCTGGACCGGGAGGCCCCGGGACTTAAGCCCGGCTTTTTAATGTACGACTGCTACCTTCTCAGATACAGGGTGGGGTCCGGGTTTAACGATTACCGCTACCGGGCCCGGCAGTGGGTTGAGATAGGGAGAGAGTACGACCTCCCAGTGGTGGTCGTGCCCCAGGGCTTCCAGGTAAACGATAGGCCGGCCGCCAACGAGCTCAGGGCCCAGGTATACATAGCCATGGCAGAGGGCTGTAAAGGCATCTCCTGGTTCAGACTTGAGACCCTGGAGCTCATGGAGGACTGGGCCCTGGACGAGATCAGGGAGATCAACGCGGATATGAAGATAATATCACCGCTGATAGCCGAACTAGAGAAGGTCGCAAATCTGGCCCAAACCTCGGATGGCTTTGCTAATACCTTCAGACACCGGAATGGGACCCTGTTCGTGTTCCTGGCCAGCACCGACGTGTTATCGCCACATAACGCCAGCGTATCCCTGGGCCTCTCAACGTTAAACATGTCGGTAAAATCGGTAATAGACTGTCATTCGGGTGAGGTGATCCCCATCAGCGACTCTCAGGGCCAGGCCAACTTTTCCCATAAATTGGAGCCCGGTGGAGGCCGCCTGTTCATGATCGAGACCAGGCCCCAACCCGTAGGCGAGCTGCTCTTGCTCCGTATGCTTTTCATACCTCTCCTGCTTCATTCGCTTCGATTCTCGAGCTCCTAGGACCAGCCGAGGAGCATGAGCACCCGATATAATATCCCCCCGGTGACGGTGGCAAATATTATCTCGAATGCGGTGACATAGGCCGCGTCCCTCCACCCGAACTCCCGGGCCATGGCGGCTATGGTGGCGATGCAGGGGATGTAGAGCATTACCACGTAGGCGAAGACGTACATCTGGGCCGGGGTTAGCACCGTGTTGAACTGGGTGGTCCCTAGCAGGGTGGCCAGCATGAGTATGGTCAGCTCCTTGCGCAGAATGCCCACCACCAGCAGGACCCCAATAATTGCCGGGAGGCCCAGCAGACCTACGGTGACCGGGGCCAACAGATCCGACATTATCTGGAGCACGCCTCCGACCTCCATGGCCTTGATCAACACCCCGGCACCAACGATCACCGGAAAGGCCATCTTGACGAAGCTGCTGAGCCGGAACCAGGTTTGCTTGAGAACGATATTGGGGGATGGCTTCCTGTAGGAGGGCATCTCCATTATCAAACCTATGGCCTCCCCGGGAAGGGTCCTGTAGGCCAACCTTCCCAGCGCGAAAACTATGATCAGGTCTATGACGTAAAGTGATAGCGCATAGAGGGGTCCCAGATATTTCCCCACCAGGGCAAGGATGACTATGGTCCTGGCGGCGCAGGGCACCAGGGTGGCAGCAAAGGCCGCTATAAGCCGTTCCCTCCGGGTTTCCATTATCCTGCAACCAAGAACCGCGGGAACGCTACACCCGTAGCCTAGCAGCATGGGGATAAAGGCCTTCCCGTGAAGACCCATCCTGTGCATTGCCGAGTCCATGAGAAAGGCGATCCGGGCCAGGTATCCAGAATCCTCCAGGACGGAGAGAATGAGGTAGAAGGGCAGTATATAGGGCAGGGCGATGGTAATTCCGGCGAAAACTCCCTCGATCAAACCCTCCTGGATTATGACCCCGAGGGGACCGGTTCCCAGGATATCCTGGAGTATGGGCCTTATTATACCCAGGGCCGAGTCGAGAACGCCCGAGAACCAGTCCCCAAGCGTGAAAATGGACAGGAAAACCCCCAGGGTTATGAGGAGCATGATAACATATCCCCAAATCCCGTGTGTGGTGAGGGCATCCAGCTTACTGGAAAGGGTTCGCCTGGGTCCATGGATAAACTCCTGACAGGTAGAGGATATCCGGTTGGCCAGGGCGTAACGCTCCGAGGTAATCACGGTGCTCGCCGGCTCACCGTGTATTGATTCCAGCTCCGAACGCAGGGAGTCCGCCTGGTCCAGTATCTCCTGGTGGGAGATCATGTCAAGTACCTTCTCGTCGCTCTCCAGGAGCTTGATGGCGATCCACCTGGTTGGGTATGGCCAGGGTCCCTTTTCCTCCAGGAGCTGGCTTAACTGGGAAATCCTTGATTCTATCTCCGGCCCGTATTCTAGCCTCTTGGACTTTCCTCCCCCTTCAGATTCGCCGACCGCTATGGCCTCCCTGAGCATCTCGGTCAGCCCGGTTCTCTTGGTGGCAACCGTGGAGACCACCGGTATGCCCAGTTCTCTGGACAGCTTCTCGGTGTCGATCCTTACCCCCCTCTTTTCGGCCTCGTCGTACATGTTTAGGGCTATTACCAGGGGTGCCTCCAGTTCCATGAGCTGGATGGTGAAGAACAGGTTTCTCTCCAGGACGGTGGAGTCCAGGACGTTGATCACCACGTCGGGCTCCTCCTGGGCGATGTACTGGCGGGAGACTATCTCCTCCTCCGAGAATGTCGATAGGGAGTATATTCCCGGCAGGTCGATGATCTTGAGGTTCCTGTCCTCGAAGAACAGGGTGCCCTCCGCCCTCTCAACGGTCTTCCCGGGCCAGTTTCCTATTACCTGGCTTAGACCGGTGAGCTGATTAAAAATTACGCTTTTCCCCACATTGGCATTTCCGGCCAGGGCCATGCGGAGGTCCGGTCCTTCATCATCCACCTGTCTCCACCTCAACAAACACCCTGGAGGCGATGCCGAATCCTATGGCCAGCCTCGACCCCCTGAGTTCTACGTTTACCGGACCACTAAGAGGAGCCGACCTTATCATCTTGACGCTGGTTCCGGGGGTTAGCCCCATGTCGGATAATCTTCTTACTGCTCCTCTTCCCGCCCGGATGAACGCTATCTTGGCGGATTCTCCTGGTTCAAGTGAGGTAAGAGGCTTTATGGGCATATCTCTTTTCTCCTTCCTTGGTTCCTGGGCCGCTATGCACTCGACACAGCTGGAATAGGGGCTGTCGCAGGGTGGTATGGGTTTGTTATCATCGGGGCAAAAATCCGGATGTTTAAGTATTTTGCACAGTGCTTGCTCTGCCTCATCAGAGAGGTGGTGCTCAAGTTCGCAGGCCTCATCGTGAACCTTTTCCTTGTTCATGTTTAACATTGAGTAAAGGAAGGTTTCCAGAAGACGGTGCTTTCTGGTCATCTTTTCCCCCTTCTTCTCCCCGTCATCGGTGAGACGGGCCCCGTGGTAGGGTTTGTATTCAACGCAAGCTCGCCTTGCCAGTTTTTTCAGCATCTGGGTAGCGCTCGCGGGGGAAACGTTTAGTGACTTGGCCAGATCGGTGGTCCTCACCGGACGGCCGTTACGGGTAAGTTTGTATAGCGCCTCGAGGTATTCCTCGGGTCCTTCATCCATAACTAACATTGTTAGGCTCGCCTAAATTTAAGTCTTTCGCATATCCCGATTCGAATTCCAGATAATCCTATAATGGCCGGACGGGGGGCAAGACTTTTCTATTGAAAACACGGAAAGAGTAACGTTGAAATGCGGAAATTCTGGCCAAATGGTCATCCTGATCCTGCTTTCGGTTCTAATCTCCCTGTCCATGTCCTCGGCCAAAGTGGACCCGGCGACCATGAAGATCAGGATAATATGCATAGGGGAGTCCTATGTCCCCGAGACCCGGCTACCAATCCTCCTTAAGGCCGATCCTAGGATAGCCTACCAGGCAATACCCGCTAACTGGGCCGAATCCACCTTCCAGGTGATTGGAGGGGCGAGCAGAAAGGACGCCCTCAAGTTCATACGTCAGTACATGCCCCGGAGCTATGGCTTATTCGTGGAGAACTATGACATTATACTGCTATCGGATTTCGAGGTTGACGTGATTACCGAGCAGCAGTTCATGTGGATGGAGAGGGGGGTGAGGGAAGGAGGCATGGGCCTGGGCAAGTACGAGATGAACTATGACCCCGGGCATTTCTCCACTTTCGACCGCTTCCGGGCATCGGCGGTGTACAAGGCGGTCCCGGCCGACCTGAAGAGCGGGTCCCTCATGAGGAGGCCGCTGGAGGGTATATACGCGGTGAAGATGCCGGACACGGGGGAGCCCCATCCCATGCTGGACCTACCGGAGATGAGGCGCTACAGGCTTCTCGGTTCGGGCGATTACGGATACGAGACACCCCGGACGGGAGCTACCGTGGTGGCCCGTTTCAAACCTAACGACCAGGACGCCATGATTATCTGGGATTACGGCGATGGGCGTTCCCTTACCTGCGTACCTGGCCTGGACAAGATAAGCGGGGCGGCAATCACAGACTGGCCCTTCGTGGTCGACTTCTGGATCAACCAGATGTGGTACCTGGCCGACCTAGCTATTCCCGATGACATACAGATGGTCCACACCCTCAGGTCGGATTCCCTGACCTACGTAAACGAGAGGAGCCTGGCCACCTCGGTCATCCAGTTCGTGGAGAAGTTCGGGGCCTCGACCGATAAGCTCTACGGCACCCTGGACGAGGTGGATGAGATAAAGGCCGAGTCCGATATGCTTTACATGGAGGGGAGGTATGAGGACAGTCTACAGAAGCTCGAGGAGGCCTATGCTGCCCTTGGCGATCTTTCCCGGCAGTCGGTAGAGGTCAAGGAGAGGGCCCTATTCTGGATCTACACCATCGAGTGGCTGGCGGTGAGCGGCACGGCCATCCTTACCGGGGTTATCGTTTGGAGCCTGATGGTGAGAAGACGCCTCTACCACGAGGTGGAGATCACCAAAGCCGAGGAGAGTTGAATCCCCGGGAGGGCATACGTATTATCAAACGCATGGGAAAATACCCTGATTCATAATCTACGAGTGACAGTTGCAGTGATAAAGTAGCGACTATGTTGGGAATAACTATAGTAGCACATTAGCCCTATACAGATAGCACATCTTAGGAAAAAGCCTAATCCTGTAATTACAGCTTAATTCTAATTTTTTTACAGGAACAATTACTGGCAAAAGTTAATGCTCTATACCTTTCTTTGGATAATCAAATTGTGGTAAGAGAGAAAATAGGAATATTGGAACTTGAATTAATTTCATGAAAGCATATGATTACAAATTTTAGTAGAGCAAAATTGATAAGTGCTAATAGTTCGCCAACACTACTTTAGTTCCTGAATTCCCTGACTATCAACCATTAATGAGGCTAATCTCTTTGCCTGACGTAAAAATATCCTTCATCGGTGGTGCCAGTATGACTTGGATGCCGACATTTTCCCAGGAATTATTGGGCTGCCCTGAACTGTCTGGGAGCACAATAACGTTGATGGACACCGATGAAGAGCACCTCCAGGTAATGAAACGGTATATCAATCGGATGAAGCGGGAGCTTGGGGCAGATGTCACAATTGGGACTACGGTGGATCGTGAGGATGCGCTATCCGATGCTGATTTTGTGGTAACTACATTCATGGCTGGAGGGCACGAATACTGGGCGATGGATTTGAATATAGCCCTGAAGTATGGCCTGCAGACGCCAAAGGGCATGTCGGTGGGGCCTGGAGGACTTTTGCAGGGACTTAAAGCGATTCCTATGATAGTTGAGATAGGTCAGGAGATGGAATCTCTCTGCCCGGATGCCAAGCTAATTAACTACACGAATCCAATGTCGAGCATTATATTAGGGCTCCAACGTTATTCGAGCATTCCAAGCGTTGGCGTATGTCCAGGATTGGAACACGAAATGAGCCGTTACGCAGATATGCTGGAAGTACCGGAGCATGAGCTGCAAGTCCGTGCTGCTGGCGTCAACCACTGTGACTTCATTCTCGAGCTTCGCCATTTGGGTGAAGATGTTTTGCCTAAAATCATTGATATGTTGGCGAAGGACGAGCAGGAACCCATCAGCCGCTTGATCTATGAAATCTTCGGGGGCCTTCCTACACCTGGTGACATCCATATCATGGAGTTCTTCCCATACTTCATGCGACAAGGAACCGATCTGGAACAGTGGGGTCAGACGCACAATTATGTTGAGAATCGAATAGCAAAACGAAGGTCTTTTTGGAGGTCGATCAAAGCCGCGGCCCAGGGGGAAGGAGAGTTCGTGACCAGCTATGAACCCCGGGAGAAACTCGACAAGCTAATATGCTCCTCGGTTCTAAACCAGAACAATGTTTTCCAGCTGAACCTTATGAATCGAGGATCCATACCAAATGTGCTGAATGACGCTGTTATCGAGTTACCTACCGTAGTGGATCAATACGGATATCATCCTGTGCAATTCGGAAATCTGCCGACGGCCATCGCTGGCATCTGCAATACTTCTGCCACGGTACAGGACCTTACCGTTGAAGCTGCCATGAAAGGAGACCGCCAGCTGGCCCTACAGGCATTGCTTATGGATCCTCTGTGCTACTCGATGGAGATAGATGAAGCTGAATCAATGCTTGATGAAATGATAACTGCACAGAAAGTTTGGCTACCTCGTTTCTTTGAGTAGCCTGAGCAACGGTCAGATGAAAAAAATGGTAAGTGTCCTTCCTCTAATCTAGAACTACAGGAAATGGGCTACCACAATTTATAAACACAACCTCATTTTCAATGCCTCCGGTTTTGATATCATGTCCGAGCTGCTTTCATCAAGAGAAAGAATGCTAAAGGCTCTAGATTGCAGGGAGGCTGACCATGTTCCCCTGTCCTTTATGATCTATACTGCTTTGAGGAAGCAGTGCAACGACGACTTTGAATTCGTGGATAGACAGCTCGAGATGGGGTTGGATGCTACAGTCCGACTAGAACTTTCCTCCTCGGATGATATACCTAATCACAGGGATCTTCCTGGTCTACCGATTCGCTATGATCCAGATGTGGAGGTCGACGAATGGGTTGAAGAAGGACCGGGACAAGGGCAACCAAACATTCTGCATAAGGAATACCACACGCCTGCGGGTGTATTGAGTACAGTTGTGAATCAAACCGAAGACTGGCCCTACGGGGATCATGTTCCACTTCTTGACGATTATCTGTGTCCTCGTTCTCAGAAGTACCTAGTAGAGAAGAAAGAGGATCTCGAGGCACTTCGCTATCTTTTGACATCGCCATCTGAGAAGGATATTGATGCATTCCAAAGAAAATCAGAAAAAGCCCTAGAGTTTGCTGATGATCGTGATCTTCTAGTTACAGGGGGACGTGGAGTTGGGATGGATGCTTCTGCATGGTTATGCGGATTCCGAAATGTGGCAATCGCTGCTCTTCGCCGGCCCGATTTTGTGGAAAGCCTCGCAAAATTCTTGCATTCATGGAATCGCAAGAGGATGAGGGTTTTTCTGGACACGGGCGTCGACCTTTTCGTACGGCGTGGCTGGTACGAAGGCACAGATTTTTGGTCACCAAAGCTGTACCGCCGGTTCATATTTCCTTATCTTAAGAAGGAAATTGAGATGACTCACAGAGCAGGGGCGAAGTTTGGATATATAATGACCAGTGGGTCCATGCCACTCCTCGAGATGTTTGTTGAAGCTGGATTGGATGTGTTGATCGGAATTGACCCTGTCCAGGGAAGAGGAACCGATCTATCCATGATGAAACGCAAACTTCGGGGAAAGATCTGCCTATGGGGCGGGGTCAATGGTTTCATCACCATGGAGACGGGTAGTAGGAACGATGTTACCAGAGCGGTCATGAGAGCTGTAAAGATACTTGGACCATCAGGGGGATTCATTCTTTCACCTGTGGACAATGTCCGGGATAATTCCCCTGCGACCAAGGAAAGGGTTCAAGCAATGATCGAGGAATGGAAGAGGATTAGAGAATATCCAATCAAGTAGTCTATCCAATAAACTGATCTTACTCGGAGCACCTATAATTGGCGACAATTAGGTGATGAAGGGTAAAACGTACGTATCTAACGGCTGAATTTGGTTATCCCGACGTCTCGATAAAGGTGTTTTCTGGCCATCAACGTCCACAGGACGTAACCCGAAACCATCAACGCGGATGTGGTGACAAGCCATTCGATGGTGTAGACCCATAGAAGGGCAATGCCTCTCAGGTCCCTTGCCATTTTATCCGCTTCTTGAAGGTCCTGAAAAACCCGTGTCATCGTTTTTTCGCATTCAACAAATTCTTGGTTCAGGTACTGCTCCTCGGCCATATGGACTTCGTCTTCGAGTTCCCATATGGCCTTCTGGACCTTTTCTGTATTGGCTCCGAACTTATCGATGAAATCGCTTAGCGAGATAAGCACTGCCTTTTTCGCTCTGAATTCGATGAAGCTAGACTTTAGGCGATGAAATACCTCTACATCCTGGATGAGAGATCTTCCCGTGGAGTAGAGGATGATGTTGGTGAGAATGTCTGGAGCGTATATATTATCATTTGATGTCTTGGGATAGCGGAAGAAACCAAGTTCCTTGTGCATGGCGTCACCAATTGTCATCGTGGTCCCCTCCCCGTATTTCCAGGTGATTAGATATGGAACATCTTCATTCCCCGGGAAGTTCCCCACCTGCCAGGCGAGAATTGTAGATCCGTCCCGTGGTATCAATAACCTCGATTCACTGCAACCAACTTCTTCAATTCCATATGGAATATAGGGAGTCAATACCGGGTCGGGGAAGTCCTTGTTGACACGTACTGTGAAATGATTATATGTGCTCTCTCCACCGCCTCCCCGCGCAACGACTGCTGGCGCATCATTGGGGAATGACTGTTGCGTGAGGGAGTTGGCCCAAGCCTCATGTATTTGGGAAACTATACTGAAGACGCTTGCATCATTAAAACCCCCCGCTCCTTCCTCTATAACGTCGTGCATCCACTTGTCCTGCTGTGTCGTGAACAGGTAGTATTCCGGAGAAGTCAAGAGTATATAGTCAAAGCTCTTCATCTCCTCATAAGTTCGAGGAAAGTACTGTCGTATGTACTTGATCATGGTACTCGCTCCACCTCGGATGTAGTCACCTCTAGCTGGAATTGCCACCATGTCAATGAGGGGTTCGTCCCTCAGAAAGTGGGGAAGTTGGGCGTTGCGATCCAGGATCTGCCCGGTGAGCATCACTTTGATCTGTTCTCCTCCTAGACAGGAGGGTGAAGAAATCAAAATAACTCCCGATAGCACCAGTATCAACAAAGACCAAAATTGGGAGGATGGATGATGCAAAAATCTTCTCGCTTAAAAAGCGACGATTATTATATAACTATTTCGCCCGGGTTAACAGTTATTGGGTTTACCTGTACCGCATAGAGCATTGAATAGGAGATTCCTCATATCATTTACCTGCCTGTTACTGGTGTTCGGCCCGAATGCTCTGGCGGCCGAGCGGATCGACCTCCTGCTCATAGGCCACGTGGTTTCCTCCTACAACCCGGTGACCACATTCCTGGATCCCGACCCTTCAGTCAGGTACACCATAGTCCCCACCAGCGAGAGCCACGCGCTTCCCCTAAACGAGGATGATGCCAAGAGGTACGTAAAGCAGTACTTCCCTCGGACCTATGAAGACCTTGCCGATTACGACTTCCTGATGTACTCCATACCATACATTCTGCCCCTAACCCTGAACCAGATATCCTGGCTGAGGGAGGTCGTTTATTCCGGCGAATGCGGCGCACTCACGGATCAGGGAGGGCTGAGGCTGGACGTGAAGTACGCCCAGTTCTGGGTTAATTCCGGCATGAGCGAGGTGTTCGCCAATGATGCGGAGGCCGTGTTGCAGACGGGAAAGGTGACCTACAGCGACTCGGGGTACAGGCTTTCCGTTAAGCCGGAGGCCCAGCCCCAGGTCCTGGAACCCCTGATTAGCCTGGGTCTGGAGGACATCCCGGCCCTGGGCCTCTTCCACACCGTTCCCAGGGAGGGAGCACGGATAATAGCTGAGGCCATGGGCAACTTCCCGGACATACCCGGGTACTCGAAGAGCGCCCCCTGGCTCATGTACTACCAGTACGGAGAGGGGTCCTCTTGGACCCTCTGCGACAACTTCGTCAATCCGTTCTGGTGCGGCATGTATTACGGGAGCGTGCAGGGCGACCTGCAGACCGATGTTCTGATGAACATCATATGGCCCACCGTGGGGTGGGAGCTTCCCAGGGACGCCGCGCTCGTTCACAGGATACGCCTCCGTTTCAGGGATTACATAGAGGAGAGGAGTCTCCAGATCTCGGTGGTGGAGTTCGTGGACAGGCTTGGAGCCAATCTACTGCCGGTGGAGCAGGTCCTGGATACGGCAGACCAACTGAAGGGAGAGGCCGAAGAGCTTTACCTGGAACAGAGATACCAGGATTGCGAGGAGGAGCTTGACGGGGCATTCGCAAAAATTGAGGAGGCCGGCGGGCTGGCCCTGGACCAGAAGAAACGGGCCCTGCTCTGGGTGTATATCATAGAGTGGGCCGCGGTGACCGGCGCCCTCATGATCTGCGGCTTCGTTATCTACACGGTGATGATCCAGAGGCGTTACTACAGGGAGATTCGCACCACTCGTACACAGTAATCATAAGATATTTGTCCTTCTCATTGCCCCCAAGCGTCGTGATGGATTCACAGGCCCTATCGGTGATAATCGCCACGGTGCTTTTGGGACCCCCGCAGGCGGCCCCAATGTCAATAGCGATTATGGGTCTGGGAATAGAGAAGGCCATGGCACTTATGGCCTTTGGCCACCTGGGCAGTGCCCTGTTCCTTCTCTTTTTCTTTGAGCTGATCAGCCCCCTTATCGAAAAAATCAGGGGCTTTCTTGGCTATCTTTGGATAAGAATTAAGCAGAAAAGGGGCCTCAAACCCATTGAGGAAAGATCCAGCGTTCCGTTCCAGGTGATGACTCCGGGTAGCAAGTATTACCTTCTGGGCGCGGTGGCTTTTGTCTTCGCCTTCGGCTCCTTCGTGGGGGTTGCTGCCACAAAGGCAGTGAACATGAAGCGCTCTCGGGCCTTCGCAGCCGTTCTAATCGGATGCGGAATCTCCGTGGTTTTCTGGTCCCTGGTGGCCTACTACCTATCCAGGACCATCAAACCCTGGTTGATCACCCTGGTATTCCTGGTCCTGGCCCTGGCCCTTCTATGGAGGGGCAAGATCCTGGAAAACAGGTTCATGTCGGAGATCAGGAAACTGGGCATAAGGGGAGTCCAGGTCCTGTACCTCATGGCATATGAGGCATCCCCCCGAAAAATCGCTGCCAGGAGCCAGATGGGCATAGACGAGATAACCAAGGTGCTCGAGGAGCTGCGGAGAAAAGGGTATGTGACCTCAGTTGGACAAGACATATACGAGCTCACATCCAGGGGCCTGGACAGGGCTGGACGGCTCCCTGGATGGTTGGTGGAGTCTCTAAAATCGGATGAAGAGGAGGGGAATAAGGATGAAACTGACGGAAGAAGTTGAAGTAGGTTCTCTGGGATTAAGAAACAGGATAGTGATGCCACCCATGGCCACCGGACTGGCAACCGAGAAGGGCGAGGTGACCGATGAACTGATCGACCACTACTCGTCCCGGGCACCTTGGCTGGGGCTGATAATCGTCGAACACAGCTATGTGCACCCCGAGGGTAGGCTTTCCAGCAGACAACTGGGAATATACGACGATTCCCTGGTACCGGGACTGGAGGAGCTATCAAGTTCGGTAAAGGAAGAGGGAACGCCGGTGTGCATCCAGATTAACCACGCAGGCGCCAAGGCCGAGCCGGGTCCAGACCGGTATGCGGTGGGACCAAGCGCCGATGAGAATGCACACCAGCTTACCGAGGCAGAGATCTCGGAGGTGGTCGAGTCCTTCGGCAAGGCGGCGGCAAGGGCAGTATCAGCCGGCTTCGATGCCGTCGAGGTCCACGGCGCCCATGGATTTCTGCTTAACCAGTTCACCTCCCCGGTAACGAACCGCAGACAGGACTCATACGGTGGATATATCAAGAATAGAATGCGGTTCCCGCTCATGGTGGTGGATAGGGTTAGAAGGGAGACCAACGGAGAGGCCCAACTATGGTATCGCCTGGGAGCAGACGATCGCAACCCCCGAGGCAATAGCACAGAGGACGCGGCCAAGATGGCCAGGATGCTAGTGGACAGTGGAGTGGAGGTAGTTGACGTCTCGGGAGGGGTCTGTGGCTCCCGTCCCACAGGTCTCTCGGGACCTGGATACTTTGCATACGCTGCCCAAGCGGTCAAGGATGTCGTTGATGTGCCAGTGGTGGCCGTGGGCGGTATAAGGACCCCGGAAGATGCGGAGAGGATATTGTCGGAATGGAATATCGACCTGGTGGCCGTGGGCCGGGCTCTACTTGAGGACCCCGAATGGGGTAGAAAGGCACAGGAATAGGCAGTTAATGGTAATAGAGGGAACATTCATAACTCCCGACGGAAAGCCAGGAGCGAGGAACAACCCATTGAAGATCCAAGATGCCGAGGAGCTCTTAAGAAAAATTCAGAAAAGGTACAATAAGAATCCAGATCAAGATTGGCGAATACTCATGGGCCGCGACTCCTCCGGACGCCCGACCCAGCTCATAGGAAACTCGAAAGCGTCCTGGCAGATAAAAGGAGAGATGGTTAAACCTAGCAAGTTTGCTGGTGTGGGTTCCAGGCTCAAGGGAGTCAGCGGAGATGACCTGCTCGACGTGGGTGATCCCTTTTACGGCCTGAGGCCGGTCAAGAAGGAAGCGATGAGAAATATGCTCAAGACGGGCTCAAAAAAGTCACTCAAGAACTTGATAGGCCTGCCCCCGGCCTCACTGGATAGCGTGTCCTCTGCGGAGGCCCTCCTGGAGGGCCCCATCCTCCACTCGAGAACCCCTATCACCCCTATCTCGGACAAGCAGAGGGAGCTGGAGAACTCCCTCAACAGAAGTTTAGAGAAGTTAATGAGGGACAGATATCCGGAGACCAGAAGTGCCTACGGATAATCCCTGAGGTGAAGTACCTGCCATCCATTGATGTTCGTGATTTACCGAGTTCAAGAGAGGTGACCGTTACCCGGGATAAGGGCTATTTCCCGGTGGTCGTCCAAACCGGACCCAGCAAGGCGGTCGCCGTGGTCCGGGCTGGAGCCGGACATATTGGCCTGAGGGGAAGGCTGGAGGTGGTCAGAACCGAGGACTCCGGACTTACCTGGTCCCAACCCGTTGTGGCAGCGGACAGCGAGTGGGATGATAGGAATCCCTCCCTGGGCAAGACCCGTCGCGGCGATCTGGTGCTCGCATATCACCACCAGGGAAATTACGACTCCGATGGCAATATCGTGAAAGGAGATCGCGTTGACACCCTTCTCACCACCTCCACCGACGAGGGAGGCACCTGGAGCGACCCATACCCATTGAACCTAGAGGAACTCCGGGGACGTTCACCCTACGGCAGGATGATCAACTATGGCGATCAGCTGCTGATGCCGATCTATGGAGCGGAGATAGGGAGGAAACTTCCTCTGGACCGTCCCTGCAGGAGCTACATAATCAGATCGGAGGACGGGGGCAGGACCTGGAAGACTCCAACCGAGATAGCCAGTGAGATGAACGAGACATCGCTACTACCGATGCCCGATGGAGATATCATCGCCTTCCTGAGATCGGAAAAGGGCCATCCCGCTTCCATCTACGGCTCCTTCTCTAGCGATCAGGGGTATAAATGGTCTGAGCCCTCCCGGATAACAGCCGACTCGGAACACCCGGCCGACGCCCTTCTGTTGTCCAACGGCTGGACCCTTCTCTGCTTTGGAAATCGGCACCATCCGTACGGGGTCCAGGGCCTGGTGAGCACCGATGGCGGCAAATCATGGAATGGGACCAGGTTGATATTCACCGACGACCTGCCGGATACGGACATCGGCTATCCGAGCATGACCATGTTTGATAACGGAAGGATTATGATCATGTATTACTCGAGAGGTATCAAGTCCAAATATAGCGGGAAAGGCGCCTTCGCGAGAGCCATCCTCTTCGAGGAGGATGAGTTGGTTTCAGCCCTCCAGAAAAGCGGGGCTGGAAAGTAAGCTTTGTCAGGGGAGGGTTATGGTGTTAACCTCGGTTTGTGATTCCATTCCCTGGACGAGGTCCCGGTCATGAGTTACCAGGATGACCTGTCCAAGTTCCTCCAGACCGGCAAGGGTGCTGGCCAGAGATCGAACGTTTTCCTGGTCCATGTATTCTGTCGGCTCATCGAGTATCAGAAATCCCTGGTCCTGGACCTCGGGCTCCGTCTCCCTGAAGACCCGGGACAGCGCTATCCTCATGGAAAGACCGGCCATCACCCTTTCTCCCACCGATAACATCTCCAGAGGCATCTTTCCGGAGGCTGTGCGGGCGATAACCCCGTAGTCATCATCAAGTTCTAGACCCTCTATAAAATCCCCGGAATATATATCCCGGAAAATCTGGTCCGTGCGGGACTCGACAGTTGGTAATATCCGTTTTCTGGCATGAGGACCGATATTGTTGAATGCCCATCTGATGTCCTTAACCCGTTCTAGCTCATCCTCCAGGGAGGAATGCCTTTCCTCAATGGATTTCAAGCGGGTCTTTTTCATCTGTTCCTGGCCGAGTTTGTCCATGAGCTGGGAGATCTCCTTTTCCAGCCTCTCCAGCATCCGTTTGTCGGCCATGTACTTCGCCAAGCGGTTCGATTCCTGGCCAACAGAGGGCGCCGACTTCTCCATCTCCTGGAGCATTTCCTTTTCCTTCTTTATCTCCTTTTCCATCTCCCGCTTGCTCTGGAGATCGGAGCTGAGCTGGGTCTCTATCTCCTCCTTTGAGGTCCTCAATCCGGAGTTCTGGGACCTCGCCTCCGATATCTCCCTCTCGGCTTCCCGCAGTTCCTGGTCTAGCCTGGAAAGACGGGACTGAAACCTGTCAACTGCCTGTTTGAATCTCTCCCTATCCTTCTCCTTGGACCGGATAGAGCTCTGAAGATCCTGGATCTTCTGGTCAAGGCTTCCTCGGGCATCCCGCGCGTGTTGAACGGTGAGTTGTGATCCACACAGAGGACAGATTGATTCACCCTCGGCCTCCATCTGGGAGAAGGTTTTTACCAGCCTCTCCTGCAACTCGAGATCGGCCTGGAGCTTCAGCACATCATTCTCCAGCTGCTGCAGGCTCTGCTGGTGCTCCTGAAGGTCCTCCGCTATCCTCTTTTTCCTCTCCTGCAGGCTCTGCTTCTCCTCGCGGAGGGATTCTATCCGATTTTCCCTCCTCAGGATATCAGCTTCGATCTCGTTCAGCCTTTCGTTTGCGGAGTCGATCCGCTCGTCCAGGGCCCCTCTATTGTGCTCAATGTTCTCCAGCCTCTGTCTAGTTGATGCCTGGTCCCTGCCGCCTTCCAGGTCTTGGGCAGAGATATCCTCGGAAATACCAGGCTCGCTCTTCATTTTCTTGATCTCAGCCTGGAGGGTCATCTTCTCCTCCATACGACGGGAGAGCTCTTCTGATATCGATTCCGCGTTTTCCACCTCGGCCTGGGCCCTTATCAGCTCCTCTCTTGCCCCGGACACCTCGTCTTCCAGCCTGGACTGCCTTTTCCTAAGGTCCTTCCAGGCCTCCTCGAAAACCCCGAGGCCTATCATGCGGTCAATCTCCCTTTCTCTCTCCTTTCCGGCCTCCAGAAGAGACCGGATTTCCCCCTGTCTTATGTAACAGGAGTTCCGGTATGTGCCCTGGTCGACAGGGAGCAGATCGTCCAGGGTCGCCTCCACCGCTGTTTTCTTTGAGGACATCTCATCTCCATTCCTGGTCAACCGTGTCTGGGTGGTTGATGCGCCCTCGTCACCTTTACTTAACTGCCTGAGAATGCGGTAGGAGCCTTCCGTAGAGACGCCACGTGGTCGAAAGCTGAGGGAGACTGTGCACTGGTTCTCCCCGATACTAACCAGTGGTGCAAGCCCGGTTGTACCGGTAACCGAGCCAAACAGGGCGAATTCTATGGACTCCAAGATCGACGTCTTGCCCGAGCCATTCGGTCCCTGGAGTATGTTGATGCCGGGTGAGAAACGGACATTCCTGTCCTGGAAAATTTTGAAATTATGGAGTGAAAGTTCATTCACCATCATCTTCATTGCCCATCTCCAACGAGCGTTTGAGCTGGTCCTCGATGTCCCCGGTCCGCTTTTGGCTCTCCTTTGCCGGTGATCCCGTCTTATTCTCCCCTTGATCCCCTGCCTTCTCCCGGATTATGTCCGTGGCTTCCCTTATGAGAGTCTTTAGTTCGCCTTCTTCATACTTTTCTGAGAAATTTTCCCTCAGGAAGGATTCCAAGATCGAATAGATGTCCAACGAGCGCTTGGTCATATCAAAGATAGGGAGGCCTGATGGCCTTAAAGTATTTCTGCGCCGGGTCTCCCCCGCCATCTATTCCCAGTAGCTCTTCAGTATCTCAAGGTAATTCCGATAATTGCTAAAGGAGATTCCCGGGGAAACGCAGTGATCCAGGCTGGGTATATATCCCCCCTCCTGGAGGAGAAAATCGAGCTTGTTTTTGACCTCCTCCTCCAGGGCGCGACCTCCCTTGGCGATCTTTCGCTTGTCTATATTGCCGATCATGAGCAGGTCACGACCGTACTCCCTCCTGAGCTCTATGGCGTTCTCCCCCGCTGCCGCCTCAAGGGGGTACAGACAGTTAACTCCGCCCTCCAGAAAGCAGGGGGTGATGGTGTCATTGTTACCGTCGCTGTCAACCATGATGATGTCTATGCCTCTATCCCTCAGAAAACCGGTTATCTTTTTGTATCCGGGAAGCATGAATTCCCGCCAAAGCTCGGGGGAGATGTGGGGACCGCTGTGGTAGGCCATATCCTCCCAAAGAGTTGCGTAGTCTATGCGGGCCTCGGAGACGGCCTTCCTGCAAGCATCCACCTGGAACTGGGCCAGAAAATCGAATAGCTCCCGGATAAACTCGGGTTCCCGGAACATCATCATTATCAGCCTTTTCAGTCCCATCATGTTACGGGCATTGCCGAAAAGGCCAGGAAAGTGGATGCCAACCGGATGTTCAACAACCTCGTAGTATTCCATTAGTTCCGGTCCCCAGTTCTTGGGGTATCTCCTCATGTCATGAGGATCATATCTGTCCCTTATCTTCTCAAAATCCCCAGGAGTATTGACTCCAAACTCAATGAACTGGGGTATGCTCGAGCCCACCTTCAGCGTCTTGGCCACCCACCTGAGACCGGATCCCATGGTCTCGGTGACCCTGGTGCGTTCGTCCTCCCTTATGGTCCGGGTCACATAGCTGGGAATGGGCCCGAAGTCCAATCCTATCCTTTCCCGCTTGTCGAAACCCAGGAATTCCTGGTGGTCGACGCCCGCGGGCAATCCCTCCCTGCGCCAGCGATTGACGGTCTCCTGCCAGAAATGTAACCATTCGTAGAACGGAGGCCTGTCCGCATCCTTGAAGTGCATCCAGGCGTTGAACCTTTCCCGGTCGTTCATCCCATCACCGTCAAAGGGGGTTATAAGCTCCGATTTAACTATTCCTGCTCCGGGCAGGGGGCAAAGGATATTTAGAACCTACAGGAAAATTACTTGCAATGACCGGCCTGCTTACCAAGATCAGGGACTATGATCGGTTGCTGAGCGAGCTGGATGAGGCTAGAGAAAACCTGGCCCAGGCCAAGGCCCGTCTCGAGGAAATGGAGGCGGAGCTGGATAAGCTGAGGTCCCAGCTGGACAGCGCCCATGAAAAATTGAAGCGGGAGAGAAAGAGGAAGGCCAAGGAGGAGGAACGACGGGGGAAAGTCGAGGACCAGTTGGAGAAAAAGAAGCAGGAGATAGCCAAGCTGGAGTCCAGAATCGAGGAGCTGGGCCGGAGGGTGGAAACCAACACCACGGCTACCCTGAGCGAGGAAGCTGAAGTTGAAGGCGATGGGGTCAAGGAGTTTGTGGGCCAACAGAGGTTCCCATCCTCAGGGATTTGCATTAGTGCAAAGGTCCCAGATGAGGAATTTGCACAGTGGATCGATTCCGTTCCGGGCATGGCTCCATGGGCATCGAGGGTCGCCGGCGGACGGAAGGGACTGCTGGTATTCGCCTGTGGCACCAGGGCCGTGTTCCTTGAGCCCCCTCTCCCCCTTAAGGAGTCCCAAAACATTAGAGATACCGGCTTCGACTTCTCTGTGTTGGAAAACTCCCTGGGCAAACCACGGGTGGGGTTTATTTCCCTTCACCGGGACCGGTATGCAGTCTGCCTCTTAAACGGGGCCCTGGAGAAGAGCAAGCTGGAACGAAAGTCGGTATTGGGACGGTCCAGTAAAGGAGGTTTCAGCCAGGCACGCTTCTCACGGTCCAGACAGGACCAGGCAAAGCACCTTTTTCTGGAGGCGGACGGCGAGATAAAAGGAATTTTGGGGGATGAGAACCTGGAGTACGTCCTACTTGAGGGCGATGACGTAACGGTTTCCAGTTTCCTGGAAAGCTCGGAGAGCCTGGATGAGAGAGACGTCGTTCGCTACACCATGTCCCAGAAGCTATCCCGGGACCTCCTGGATAGACTACCAAGCATGATATGGAGATGGAGGGCCTGGGTCTTCGACCTACCCTCCCCGGTAACCTAGCCCAGAGGATACCCGATTTTCCTGACTAGATTCCTCCGTTGCTCCACGTCCCGTTCGTTTTCTATGGCCTCCACCGCGTTTCCATCCACAAAACCCAATACGCCCCGGCCCAGGTCCGTCTCCGCCACCAGCACCTGGCAAGGATTGGCCGTGGCTCCCGCAACATTACAGACGCCGGGAACGCTCTTCACCGCTCCCAACAGGTTCACGGGATATGCCCCGTTAACCATTATGACGAAGGCGTGGGAGGCAGCGATCCGCAGAGAATTTTCCGAGGCCAGTTCCTCTAGACGGTCATCATTACCGGTTACCCTGGTTAGTTTGGGCGCCGCCTCGTTCATGGCAACTCCCACCTTTACCTGGGGGACGGAGGCAACAATGGCCCTGAAGAGATCGTCACAGGTCTTCACCGTGAAATTTGCCATGCCCACGATGACCTGATCCTCCTCTTCCTTCTCAATGTTCACCGCCTCGATCTCAACTCCTGCCATGTATAGAGAATTGCATCCCTAGAAAATAAATATGCCGGGACATATTTTTGAGGTGGGCTGAAGTGAGGTATTGAGCTTGAATTCAAGGACCATCCTACTCGCACTGCTCCTGATCACGATTCCGGCAGCGGAGGCCATAACCGAGCTCGATGAAGGCATAGGATTGATGCTGCTGGGCGACGTGGGCAGGGCCGGCTCGCCGATAAACAACTGGCTGGACCGGGATCTAATCATCGACTACTTCGAGATCCCCATGGCCCAGAAATCGATGGTCAAGGAGGACCTGATCAAGTACACCAACCTGTATTTTCCCAGGACCCTCGAACACCTGGTAGATATCTATGATATGATAGTGATTTGCGAGGAGGAGGAGCTCTTCGCCTGGTACACCTCGCCACGACACCAGGAAATCATGTACCGGGCGGTGAAGGATGAGGGCGTGGCCCTGTTCAACTCCCTGCCCCACGAACACTACGAGGTCCAGGAGTGGGCAGACACCAGGCTATCCGAGACCATGCCCCACGACTACGAGAAGCTGTACATCAAGGTCATGAGGTCATGGACCCTGGAGATAAACGAGGATCCAAACCTCCCCCCGGTCTTCACCCCCTTCATCGAGCTGGGTATAGAGAAGTATCAGGGCCCCCATCTGGGCCGAATATACAAGAAGCCCGGGGCTACCACCTGGGCCCGGGCCGTGCCAATCAACGCGCCTTTCTTCATCAGCTGGGAATACGGCGAGAAGAAGGCAAGAACCTCGGTGACTGGCCACGACCTCGACGAGGCCTGGTGGGGTTCGACCTACAGGGGGAGTACCACCGAGAACCCATGGGGAGGGGACCTATTCCTGAACATCGTATACTGGTCGGTGGGAAAGGATCCAATTACAGATATATCCATCGTCCGGGCAGTCAGGGATGAATATGCAAACTTCCTGATGCAGAGGGGAGTGACCCTGTCCCTGGTGGACTTCATAGACGACTTCGGAGCCAGCGTGGCCCCTCTGGAGCAGGAACTCAGGGAGATCACCAAAGGAAGGGCTGTGGCAAAGCGTCTATATTTCGAACAGGACTATGACGGGGCCTTGCAACATCTTCAATCAATGTTTAAGACCATGGAGAATATAGAAACGGAGGCCCTGGAACTCAAGAAAAAGGCCTTCCTCTGGATATACGTAATAGAATGGTCGGTGGTAACCGCCTCCTTGATGGTGGTGGGCTTCATCACCTGGTCGTTAATGGTAAGAAGGCGACTTTACAGAAAGGTTGAGGTTACCAGAACGCAAAGCTCGGGCAAAACTGGATAATATTTATAGAATACAAAATCAATTAAGGGAAGTGATCAGGCATGCTCTTGTTTCTGTTTAAGACGTCCAAATCGAAGAAGACGAAGGTCAGCGCCAGCAAGAAGGAAGAGATACCGATCAAGTACAGGATCGAACCAAAAAGCTCTTCACAAAATCCCGGCGACGAGGTCACATACAAGGTTACCATCATCAACGACAGGCTGGACGAGGTGTCGGGGTCGGTGACCCTGACCCCGCCCAAGAAGTGGCCAATTGAATCAAAGGGCCAGGATTATGGGCCATTGAAGAAGGGGGAGGAAACACACCTGGAGTTTACCTTTACCATACCCGATGACGCCGAGACCGGATTCATCTACAAGGTAGCGGGAAACATAGACTACGGGATTGATAACGTAGAATCCAGCGCCATGATCGAGCTGGTGGACTCCGGCGAGGAACTTCTCTGGTAGTTATTTAGAGGAACCCGCTTGATGGAAGTTCCGGAGGAGCTGACCTCCGAATTCAGGAAAACACGTGAACTATTGGAATCCTTCTCAACCGCCAATATAAACTGCCACCGGGACGCCGATGGCCTGTGCGGAGCGGCAATAATTAAACAGCTATTGGAGAAATTCGGGATCTCCTGCAGTATACGATCCGTTTTGCCCAATGACCTACGGGTTTTGGAACCCTCTAAAGGCCTGGATGTGTTCGTGGACGTGGGAAGTGGGCAGCTCTCCCATCTGCAAAGCTTTCAACAAGGAGCCCTAGTGGTTGATCATCACCCTCCTCAGGGGAGGGAGAGCGACAATCTGGTTCATTTAAACCCCAACAAAATTGGCTTCGATGGTTCAACCGAGGTGAGCGGAGCGGGCATGGCCTTTCTGCTTTCGAGGAGCCTGGGAGCTGGAGGCGGTCTGGCCAAGCTGGCGGTGGTGGGGGCCATAGCGGACAGGCAGGACCTTTTAGGGGATCTCAGAGGCTTAAATGCCGGGATACTGAGGATTGCGGTAGAAGAGGGCTCCGTTAAGGAGGAGAAGGATGTCCTACTCTTCGGCAAGGAGAGCCGACCGCTCCACCTGGCCCTGAAATACTTTAACGACCCGCCAATACCTGGCGTTTCTGGCCTGGAGGCAGGGTCCATGCAGCTTTTGGCCGATCTTGATATCCCTCTTCGGGAGGGAAAGAGGTTCAGGACCCTTCACGATCTGGATAAAGAGGAAAGAAGGAGATTAGCATCGGAGTTGGTGGTGAGGAGCATAGGGAGCGTTTCTCCAAACGTATCCACATATATACCGAAGATGATCATCGGCAGCACCTACAGGATGGTGGGCGAGGACCGACCCCTTCAATACGCCAGGGAGTTCGCGACATGCGTTAACTCAGCAGCGAGGATGGGACTGGAGCGGGATGCGGTGGACATGCTGGTCGGTGATCGTTCGGGAAGCTACCAGAGGGTGCTTGAGGGCCTTGAAAGGTACCGAAAGCAGCTCTCCGTCCACATACGAAGGGTGGTTTCCAGCGGGATTGAAACTGCTGAAAATGGCTACCTTCAGTATTTCAAGGAACCTGAGGTCCCGAGAAATATTGTGGGACCGGTAACAGGTCTAGTGCTGGGAAGTGGAGCAGCAGATATAAGGAGACCGCTTGTCGGCCTGTCACCTGATGAACCTACAAAGGCCTCGGCAAGATGCTCAAAGACCCTGGTCCTGGAGGGTATGGACCTATCCGTATGTGTGGAAAGGGCCGCGGCCAGCGTTGGAGGGGAAGGGGGCGGACACCGGGGAGCGGCAGGCGCTTTTTTCAGAACCGGTTATGAGGAGGTTTTCCTCCATAATCTGGAGGATCTGTTGCTAGACCAGGTGAGGTCTAGGGACATTCCAGTAACTTGAAGGACGCACCGTCATACTCTTCCGGCAGTTCTCCCATCGTATAGCCCCTACCCGTGGTTTCGCAGTAGTAATAGCGGCGCTCGGAGTCCTCCTGGGGTGAGAAATACACTCCCCCGATCCCCTTTTCCCCCGCTATTCCCACGCCCATATGCTCGTCAACGATTATTAATGCAGCACCGTAGCCCAGGTGTTCCTCATTTGACATCAGGGAGGCAAATAGAAGAGATGTGTCCTCACAGTCCCCTCCCCCATCATGAAGGGTTTCAACCGGGTATTTGGGATAATCGTTTCCCTCTGCCTCCTGGTCCGCGGAGTAGGGCATCTCCTGTACGAAGGAAAGGATGAAGTTAGCCTGTTGGTGTGGGTCAAGTCCTGCAAGTTCTCCGTAGAAACCCAGGAGGTGGGCCAGTGATTCCACGGTGGGGTGGTTGGGGCTCAGGTATTTGAGATAGTCCTGGTAGGAATACAGCGCCCTATCCTGTTCTAGTCCCTGCAGGTCGGTGAGGGGTTGGGAGAGGCATAATTTCCAGGTATACCCGTTAAAAGTCCAGTTAAAGCTCCTTGAGGTAGAGGGCTTCCCGACCACCACCGTTGCCCCCAGGGCGTGTTTTCCTTGCACGGTGTCCCCCGATGGATCGATGACCAACATTATGGGATTCACCCCTGCAGGTAGCGCCAAGCGGTCCTCGAATGTCAGGTTTGCGGTCTCACCGTTTTCCAGGTTCGGGATGGTGGCCCTTGAAACCTCCTCGTCCCCGATAAAGAGGCAGAGCGTGGCGGTGCCCGAATCGCCTTTTCCTCCGTTCTCGATCAGGGCAGATATGGTGACCGCCTGGCCAGCATCCGGCTGGTGTGGGCTTATGCCCATGCCTCCTATCCGGAGCGCGGAGGACCCCCCTCCGGGGGTTCCGGGGTCAAGAATGGCCCTTATGTCCTCGATATCTTCCGAGATACAGCCAAGAGTAAGGCAGGCGATCAAAATACAGGCTAGGCCAAACGCCCCCATGACCCGACTTGGGCAGGGTTCTTTCCCTTCATGAGAAGTAGTTACTTGCCTCTTCAACGCTGTTGAAACCGTATTCGATACTCGAAAATCTTTTTCTTAATTCCGTGGCCTGGTTGCGAAGTTCCCTATAGCTGGTGGACTTGCCCTTCATTACCCGGATCATGAGGTCACAGAGGTCCTGGATATCGGGTTCCTTGAATCCCCTTCTAGTTACCTCCTGGAACCCTATTCTCAGACCCGAGGGGTCCTTGGTCTTTCCTGGATCATCGTAGGGCATCAGGTTACGGTTAACGATAATATTGGCCCTCTCCAGGTTATCGGCCACCTTTCCGCCTCCTCCGTGATCGGTTACATCGACGGCTATTTGATGGGACATGGTGAACCCCTTGTCCTCTCCCAGCACCTTCAGACCTTGTTCGTGGAGATATTCCCCTGCCTTCCTGGCATTGTTAACCGTTTGCTCGGCGTACTTCTTACCAAAGACCCACATCTCCACCGCCGATAGCCCCAGGGCGGGAAGTCGTCTCAGGTGATGGTTGGAAACCGAAAGCGGGAAGACGCCTTTCTGTACAGCTCTGGCCGCGGTTCGTCTCTTCTTGCTAAGCCTACCTTTATCATCTCTTAGGTCGGCCATGACCACTCCCCCCTGAGGACCGGGAAAGGTCTTGTGAGTGGAGGCGGTTAGGAAGTCCACTCCCTCCTCGAAAGGTTTCTGGAACTGCCCCCCTGCTATCAGGCCCAGGACATGCGCGGCGTCGTATACTATGTAGGCCCCAACCTCCCTTGCAGCTTCAGCTATCTCCTTGACCGGGTGAGGAAACAGGTACAGGCTGCCACCAAAGGTGACGATGCCTGGCTTGGCAGCCTTGATTATCCTGGCCGATTGGTCGGGATCTATATTCATCTCCTGGAGGTCGAAGGCATGATCTATGGTCTCGAGTCCCACTACCTGCCCTGCCAGGCCGGTGTAGTCATGGGATATGTGGGCGCCGAAGTTGACCGGAGCCACCACCATCTTGTCGTTCCCGGTTGCATTGCTCAGTCCCTTGAAGGTGGCCAGGTTGGCCACCGTCCCGGAGACCGGTCTGATGTCGATGAAATCGGCTCCGAACAGACCCTTCATTAGTTTGGCCGTGTCCTTCTCTATCTTGGACATGTATCTCTGGCCCTGGTAGTGCCTGACCTTGGGATATCCCTTTAGATCATTTGAGCCCTCGGCGTAGCGGTGCCATAGGTCCTGGGATATCCCGTACAGCTCCCGGACTGCAGGGGAGGGACAGCCCTCGCTGGCAATTAGGTTTATCGTCTCCTCGCCGCGCCATTTTTCATGATTTTTGGTTGCTTCCAGGAGATTCTTCAGATCCGTGCCAATGTCAATTTTTTTCAACGGCTTCACTTCTGCCAACTGGTCCGCATAGGGCCTGGGCAGAGGGGCTTAAAAGTTGTCTCTCCCTATTCATCCGGAGCTAGATAGAGGGTGGAGGTAACTGCAGCGTGATCGGAGGCCTTGATCCCGGAGGGGTCCTGGCCATCTATGAGGGATACCTCCCCAACATCGGTACGGGTCCAGGGAGAGGGTGAGGTGAAGATAAAGTCTATCCTCCCCTCCTCGTGGGTCTTGTCGTCCTCTTTGATAGTTCTCCTATTCCGCACCGGGGCTTCCTCCCAGGTGTCGACAAGGTTTCCCATAACGGTTTGATTATCCAGCTTTTCCCTTCCAGTAAGGATCCTGATCGGCGTGTCCTGGGGAACACAATTGAAGTCCCCCACCACCAGCTTTGGTAGGTGGGAGTTGAAGGAGCTCAGGAACCTCAATAGCTCCACCGCATTTCTAGGCCGCATTTTAGGGCTGAGGGAGAAGTGGGTGACGAAGAAGTGTAGATCCCCTGCGGGAAGGTTCAGAGTGCCGTTGAAAACGATTCTCTGGTGAACATCCTTCTCATCCTGGGGATCCCGGGTCAGCTCCAGGTAGGCGGTGGATTCTATGGGGTACCTTGACAGAATTCCAACCCCCTCCACCTTCCTTGGGGTCCTGGAGTAGACCATTGCCGGTTGGAACTGGTAATCGAGGCCGGTACGATCGGCGATCTGTTTCGCCTGGTGGTGACCAAGGGAGTTAAAATTCCTGTCGTCTCTTAGTTCCTGTAACCCGACTATGTCCGGGTCTGTCTCCAGGATATTCTCCACGATCATCCTGCGCCTCTGAGGCCAGGGCTCGTTGTAGTTCCATATGTTATAGGTCATTACCTTGAGTTTCATCGAGTTGGCCATGCCCCATACCGGTGTAATGGGTCTCGATCATCTCTTAAAAACTGGTCCGTGGACCCATATTAGGTGTATCAGAAATCCGCAACGCCGGGATCAATCCCTGATCGGACCGCCAATCCTGTAGGATGCGCCGGGGATAGCGTTTCTCCCATCGACGACCCTGTCACCGATCTCGCTGAGCTGCTTGTCCCGTTCCCTGTATTCCTGGTGTGCGGTAACCAACACAAGGCAATCACATTTCAGGGCCCGGTCAAAGCTGGCAGGGGTGTAACCCATCGACTGCAGTTCCTGATCCGAGAAAAGCGGGTCGTTGAGGAGGACCTGGCCGTAATCGGATAGTAGGTCCAGCAGTTTCAGCGCGGGTGAGAATCTGGTCTCCTTTACCCCAGCTCTAAAGGCCAGTCCCAGGACCCCGATGGAGGATGTCGATGGTTCAAGGCCCTGGTCCTCGATACACCGATCCACCAAATTCTTTAGATGCCCGGGCATGGAATCGTTCACCCTTCTGGCCTCTTCGATAAGCTCTACATCCGTCCCGTACTGGTGGCCCTTGGTTATTATGAACCAGGGGTAGACTGGTATGCAGTGACCCCCGACCCCGCTCCCGGGCAGGTGGATGTGGCAATAGTCCTCGGTTTCGAGGTTAGCGGCCCTTATGACCTCCCAGGCGTCAACGCCGTGTTCCTGGCAAAAAAGGGCCAGTGTATTGGCATAGGCGATGTTAACGTCCCTGTATACCCCCTCCGAGACCTTTACCAGCTCAGCCGTTTCCAGGGATGAGACCTTTACCACCTCCCCAAAAGCGGTGTACAGACCGGCAGCCGAGTTGGTGCTTCTATCATCGATTCCCCCCACGATCTTTGGATACTTATACAGATTACGAATTACCCGACCGGTCATGAGTCTTTCCGGCGCGTGTACCAGGCCGAAATCCTTTCCCGCCTTTAGGCCCGATTCCTCCAGCATGGGCAGGATATGCTCCCGAACGGCCCCCGGTGGCATCGTGGTCTCGATTATTACCAGATCACCCTTTTCAAGCCCCTTGGCGGCCTTGGTGCAGGCCTCCTTCATCTGGGAGAAGTCGGGGTTCCCCCTGTTATCAACCAGCAGGGGAACGAGTATCAGGATCACGTCGGACTCCTGTGCCGCTCTCACGGCATCGGTCGTGGCCCGTAGACGATCATCAGCCACCACATCGGCCAGGATCCGGTCAAGCTCCGGCTCCTCCTTTATGGGGCATTTTCCCTGGTTTACCTGGTCGACTAGTTCCTGGTTCCGTCTCACCCCGATAACCCTTGCTCCCTCTCGGGCCAGGAGCGCGGCAAGGGGAAGGCCCATCTTCCCGATTCCCACCACATCGATGGTTATGTTGCCCGACTGCATTAGGGAGGAGACTTCGTCCTGGGAAAGGCCGTATATCTTGACCAACGTATTCACCGGATGGTGTGGCAGATGGAAAGCGACCGTTAAATGTCTTCTCTGAGTTCACGAATCAGGGAGAATATACCGGCCAGGTCTCCGGTCCGTCCGGCAGCACCAGAATCTTGGCATCCTCACCCAGCCTGTCTATGGCGTTCCGTATGCCCTGCTCCACGCTGTCGATCGGCTTGAGCCACATACCCCTGGCCTTCTGGTCATCTATATTCTCGGAGAAAAGGGATATCTGGGCCTTGGAAAGAATACGGGCAAGTATCTGTGTCTGCCACTGATCGATTACGAAGAAGTCCGGGGAGTGTACCTGTTCCAGGAACCTCTCCGGGGAGCCGGCCTCCAGGATCATGTTCTCAAAGGTCTGGTGTCCAATACCGTCGGAGCACTCGGCGGCCATGATTATCTCGCCGCCCTCCTTGATCACGTTCTCCGGGGTGGTCATCCCCTTGACTGCCTGGTATAGGTTCAGGTCCAGGGGATATCCGCTGTTATTGGTGATGGCGATATCCACCTTCTCCTCGATGGGTATCTTGGATTTCTGGGAAACGAATTCGGTTCCCTTTCGGTGGGCCTCCACTACATCTCCTGAGAAAACCCTGGTGATTTCCTTCTCCCGGTTGAGGGTAACGTTCACTATGAAGTCGACCCCCACCTTCTCTGCGGCCTCAACCCCGTCCTCATATATTGGATTGCCCTTTGAAATTCCGGTCCTGGCCTTGGGATGCCCGATGTGGTCCGCACCGTGGTTTACGGCGATGCTATCCTTGCCCGCGCAGCCGGGAAGTATTGCCTTCCGGCCTCCGGTGAACCCGGCGAAGAAGTGGGGCTCTATGTACCCGGTCAAAATCCTGAATTCAGCCTTATGAAGGACCTTATCTATCCATATCGGGGTTCCATTATTGGTGTCTCCCAGGTAGACCTGTGATTCCTTATTGCGGGCATCGTGGTTAACAACCTCTACCCGGTTAAGTACCGCGGCGCCGAGCATTTCCTCCAGTTCGTCCTTTGTATTGGGCCTGTGAAGACCAGTCGCCACCAGTATGGTTATGTCTTCGTCCTCTACCCCAGTGGCGTTTAGTTCGCTGAGGATGGCAGGGACCAGGAGGTGGCTGGGAACCGGTCTCGTCTTGTCCGAAACCACGATGGTGGTCTTTGTTCCCGGTTCGACTAGGTCCGGTAGGGGACGGGAGGCTATGGGATTCTTCACGGACTCCACAATGGCCTGGTAGGCGTCGTCCACGCCGGGAACGAACTCCGGCTCGGCAACCTTGTATAGATTCTCGTCAGGCACGTCGATGTATAGACCCTTCTTACCGTAAGCGATCTTGATTCTCAATTCAACCGGATATATATCGCGCTTTCACATTAAGAGTCTTTTCCCAAACCTCCTTTCCCTGCCGTGGACGACCAAGATTTTTCTACTAGTAGAGGTCAAGTAGCAGCTCGGGATGTCCAATGCGGGATTCACTTGGACTTGATGCCAGTCTGGGAAGCATAATACTCATCGTCCTGATCAGCTCCGCCCTGGTGGTATTTACATTGGCCCAGGAGGAGGTGGAAAGCCCGGTAACCATCCTCAAGAACCAGTATCCCAGTAGGATTTACAGTCAGGCCTCGGTGACCACCAGGGAGAAGATGGATTTCTCATTTAGCGTGGCTGCTAGGAAAAAACTAGCCAGGCTGGGTATTCAATACGTTACCCTGGTGGAGACCGATCCCGTTCCCGGACCCCTAAACCCCTCCTCCTCGTGGGAGGGTATTCTGGGAAACATTAGCGCCCTTAAGGCTTTGACCAAGGAGTCCGGGAACCCTTACCTGGAAACTGAGGTCAGGTCCATCGAGGTGGAGCACGGAAACTGGTCCTACGAGGGCGTTTTCTATGATTTCCCGGTGGTTAGATTCTATGCCAGTCCGGAGTGCAGTGACCAGGTGCTAACCTCATTCCTAATGCTGAAGAATGAGACCCATGTGCTTTACTTCGAGGGCATATCGGATTTCTATATCCACCGACTGGGTCGCTACTACGGAATCTCCTTGCCCCAGGAGGAGAGGAACCGAAGTTCCATCGACCGGATGAAGATACGGAGAAACCAAGAGGTGGCCACCTACTCATCGGCCCAGGACGCCCCGCCTGGGGCCCTGCCCATAACGGAGGTCCCCGAAAAGGGAAGAGTTGTTTTCGACGATCTGGAGGAACACGACACCATTTCCATTGACTTCACCATAGAGATACCCAGGAGACCATCCGGGCTGTCCGCTCACCTGATCAGGATATATGCGGACGGCCAACCAGTTGAAATGAGGTTGAACCTAGTGGAGTGATATGGATGAGATCGAGATTGCTGTCCTTGGTTTTGTTCCTGCTAGTACTTTCGCAGGCCGGTGTATGGGGGGAGATGTTTGAACCTCTGGTGGTTGTCTACGCCGGGAGGATGGATTACGGAAACGCTCTGGTCGAAATAGTAAATGAGACCGGGACCAGGGCAAGGCTTGCTGAAAGCGACGCCACACTCCGTGGCCTAATCAGTCTTCCCCAGGTCAAATGCGTTGTAATAGCTGCCCAGAACCCATCGGACTTCGTTTTTCTGAGGGAATTTTCCTCGGTGCTCAGGAATTACTTCCTGGAGGGAGGGTCCCTGGTGGGCATCGGGCCCTGCTGTGGGCCCGATCTCGAGGAGCTTTCCGGGTCCCTGTTTCCGTTAAGAGGTAATGCCACCAAAAAGGGCAGGCCCATTGATGGGGGCTTTGGCTCGGAATATGTTAGATGTGGAGATCTTGAACCGATAACCGGGAGTCTGCCATCAAGGTTCGTGATTACCCAGAGCGAGTATTCATATCGAGCGGGAAGCAGCGGTCCTGTAGATCCGGTTAGCGGACTGGGCGAAACCAGGGTGCTTTTTAGGGACCGCTCCCAGGGTGCGCCCATGGTGGTAACCCTTGAGAAAGAAAAAGGAGGTAGGACGGTGTCCATGCCCGGATGTCGGGTGGCGAACGTGGAACGCCTACCCTTCTACTGGGGGAATTTGGTTGAGAACCAGAAATTTAGACTCCTGCTGGCGGGGGCCGTTAACTGGGCCATGGATGGCTGCAATCGTTACCATTTCCTGGCGGCCAATGCCGAAAGTGATCTCAGTGAGGAGAGGCAGAGACTCCAGGAACTGGTTGATGAGGGAGAGAGTCTGAGGGAAGACGCCCAGCGGAATAGAATGATGCTTCTTGGGGCCCTATGGTCTCTGGGGCTGGTTTTCCAGGGCTTTCTGGTCGTCAAGTATATTTTGCCGGCTTTCAGGCAGAGCTAGCCGCTTTAGCTCCCCAGGAACTCCTCGGCACGTTTGAGCTGGTCCTCATAACCAAGCAGGATTACCCTGTCCCCAGCCTCTATCAACTCCTCGTCCGGGGGGTTAGCGATACGGTTCTCCGGGTGATTTTTCTTGGCCAGGGCCACCAGCGTGGTGCCGGTTTTCTGGCGTAAGAGGGGTAACACCTTCCCCACCATCTCGCCCTCAAGGGGACCATTCCTGACTCCGAATTCCCGGAGATCCGCTCCCTCCAACCCAGAGGTGACATCATCCACGAAATCGATGACCTTTGGCTCAAAAACGGAGCTGGCCAACATCCTGCCGGTGAGGGCCTGGGGGGAAATCACGCTTTCCACCCCCGATTCCTTAACCAGCTCTATTAGCTGCCTCTCCTTGATCGAGGCGACGACATGTATGGATTTATTTACCTTCCTGCATGCCAGGGCCGCCATTATGGTCTTGGAATCATCCCCCACGTTGATGATTACCGTTTCCGCGTCCCCCAGGTTTGCCATTTCCAGGGACTCGGTAGAGGTTGGGTCCCCCAGAATGGGGAAGGCTTCCAACCGATTTGTTCTCTCTACACTCTCCTGGCTCTCAACCACAACCGCGACCTCCATGCCGCCGTGGATCAACTGCTTGACCGCTTCCTCGACGACATCGTCCATTCCCAGTATGACTATGTGTTTCCGGTACTTGCATTCCTTCAAACCCTTTGATTCCTCCAGAACCCTCCCTAGTATCAGGGAGGCGATTCCTCCTATTGTGAATACGTAGATGCCGAGACCGATTAGTATGAAAACCATTGATATAGATCTCCCTCCAGGACTGACTGCCGATATGTCCCCGTATCCAACCGTGGATAGGGTGACCACTCCCCAGTAGACGGAATCGAAATAGGTGAGTTCCTCTCCCTGGGCTCTGGCCTGGTTCTCAAAGTAGGTGAAGAGGGTAGTGGAGATAAGGAAGATGGCTAATAGGGCAAGGGCCGCCAGATAGACCCTGCGATTATCCCGCGCCATGGTTCTATCATGGGTAATACTGGTGATATTAATGCTTGCCGGATGTGTGTAGAAGAGCACAACGTAGATTCCAAAGGTGGATAAATGGATAGAGCCGGCGATATGCGTTTTCCGAGAAGAGTTCCTTCAAGGTGTATTTTTGGGTGAGATATGAGATGGCCTTTTCATGGTAACGGTAGGATCCATCCAGCAAACCACGAGCGAAATCGGCCACCTGCCTCTCCCCCCTTATGGCCTGGAGAAGCAGGTGGGGATAGCTTCTTGGCTGACCTCTAATAATAGACCGGGCGGCCGTCAACCCGGAGAGAACGGCTAGATGTGAACCGCCGCCGTGATAGGGGTTGGCAAGCCCGGCCGCATCCCCACATAGGAAAAGATTATCTTGCTGGATGCTGTTTGCCACCTCATTAGGTATGTGTCCGGAAGTTCTGGAAAGAACCTGGAAATCACCTATCTTTTCCTTCAGAAATTTTTTTAGCCGCTGCCACTTCTTCCTCGGGGGATGGCATGTCCAGCCTATTCCCACGTTTGCTTCCCCGCCCGACTTGGGGAATATCCAATAATACCCCTTATCCCCGGGAATAAAATAGGCAACTATCTTCTTTTCAAGGTCATCAAGATCGGCGTTTATCCTGACCTGTATTCCCAGGGAGAGGGAAACGCTTCCCATTCCGTACTCCCTATAGGACTGCCCCGGGCAGCCCGAGCAGTCCAGGACGTAGTCATAGTTACGTCTAAGGCGGGAGATCTTGCCCTCATGGTTCAATACGATTTCGGCTCCCCGCCGTTCGGCCTGGCGGGCCATTGATCTGAGCCAGACATCCTTGTCCATCATCCATATATTCATATCCCCTGGGCTGAAGCTGTACCACCGATGGGCCTTGATGAGTACCTCCTTTACCCCGGTCCGGGCTCCGGGTGGCGGGTTTGAGTAATGCCCGTAGAGGTCAAAGAAGCCCTCCGCGCACCTAATTACGTGCCCCACCTCCGGCTCTTTCTCAAGCACTGTTACCATCAAATCCCCCCGGGCTAGCTCCAGTGCTGCCGTGAGACCAGCGGGGCCAGCACCCATTACGGCTACTCTTACCAAGTGAGACACCAAATTGGGCTTGTTACCCGAACATTCTAGATGGTCTTTTCCTTGATATTGATTCCGCTAACAATAGTTGTCTACCCAAATATGGGTTGAGAACTAAACTTATCGCCCTAAAATCGGTTTTTTTTGATTTTTTTATTTTTTTTCAAACTTTAAATCACGTAGCACAGCATCCTATTGAGGAGCCATTGTATTAAAGTTTTATTTCGAGTGCTCTATTTGGATCCTACCTTAGAAAGACCCCCCTTTATTCCTTTTCCACTTGCCTGGACAAAAAGACACCTAATCCCAATGTCGTTTCCCTATCATCCAACCCCTTTCCTGACAGGAAAGAGCCAGCGGGGGCTATGCTATGCGCTATACTCCACATGTAACCCCATGCTACAACTGTTTTCATGACTTCTTGGTCGAGAAATCGCCTCTAAAAAAGAAGATGGAAACCTGAAGTTCCTTCATCGGGAAAGCCCTCCGCAACGAGATGGATAGGGAAAGCACAAGGCAGGGGGGTAGATAATGCTACAGACTTGAATATATGTTCAAGTCCGCAAAGCCGGTTTTGATACTTTAAGCGATCGGAAACCCGTTTCCGCGACAATCGATTGCCCCCGCTGGCAGCGACCCTAAGTACCAAAAGCCCTTTTGACCCCAGATCGTGAAACCGGTTTCACGTGATGAGGTGTTGGACGAGTTCGAGGATCTGTGGGGCAAGAGTCCGTCTATTGATAATATATTATCATTAGCGTCTACAGGTAAAGGCAGTCCTCTCTATGGAAAGATTGGTCCCTATGCCAAGAGTATTGGTGTAGATAGAAATATGATCCGCAATAAGATCAACCTCTTGTGGCTGCCTCCCGAAATCGATTGCACGCAGCGACCCCCAGATCGGACAACCGGTTCTTCGCGACGAGGTGCTGGCGGTATCCCAACGGCCTTGACACAGGTAACCCGTCCGACTGGTTGTACTCACGCACGATGAAAGGCTACAGCAACGCGCCGACCGGAAGCAGCCCCAGGGGCGTAAAGAGAACCGGGGCTGAGCTCACAGAGCGTATCTATGGACTAACAAGTAATGATGAGGGATACAACTCCTGCTACAGTAGGATTAGGAGGAAGATTAGGAGCCTTGAGTCCAAGGGTCTGGTTTCTAGATCCCTCTTCGGCAACAACAAGCCGTTTAGGCTGACCGAGCTGGCGATAATCAACCTGGCCAAGATCGGTGGAAAGGAGAAACAGCTTAACGTAATTCCAAGAGTCGATCTGGTTGTATACATATTCACGATCGCTCTGGCAATACCTGTCTTTCTTCTGTCCGCTTGCTTGATCGATATGGCTGAGCTTTCAATCATAGGCATGTTCAGATGCTTCTGTTTCCTCCTCGGCCTCTCCTTCTGCAGGATAGTGCAGAGTGTGAGGAGGGTTTTCTAGTGAAACCCGTCCGCTTAGAAGAAGAGGATGAAGAGCAGAAAAGGGTGGTTTTTAGCATGAGGACTAAGATCTCAATCTTTGGGTTATGCTTCCTAGCAACCATGGTTTTCGTGGCCTATACGGGCACTCCTCGTGTAGCGGAGGCCCTACGCAACCTGGGACAGGGATTGCAGGAAGATGGAAACGAAACTGAGCCGCCAGACTACACCGAAACTGCCTTCGGCGTACCAGTGGTTACTTGCCAGCATGAGATAGTGTGGGAGAAGAGGTACAGAGATTGGGAGGCTGAAGACATGATCCCGGCCGGGGATGGCTTCCTTATCCTGGGGAATATCCTCAAGGGGGTCATCAACCTCCGCGCCCTGATGATCGATGCAGATGGTGACAAAATCTGGAGTAGAACCTACGGTGGGGCCTATGAGGTGGAGAAAGCAGGAGGCCTGGTTGGTGGGGAGAATGGAACCTACCTGCTGGCTGGAGGCACCGATTCATGGGGGGCAGGGGAGCGCGAAAGGAAAATACTATAGTCCTTTAGTCCTTTGATTATATTAATAAGTTCTCAAAAATCCTGAGAAAAAATGAGTGTTAAAAATAAGGTAAAAAGTGTATTAATACCCTTTTTGGAAGTCCATCCGCCTGAGAAAGTATATAAAGAAGGTCTAAAATCCTTAAAGGAGAATGGAAAGCTTTACCTTCTCCATATACTTGATGATGCCTCTACAAAGAGTATCCGATATATGACTGAGCTAGGCGAAGAGAGTGAAGTTGTCAAATCATTTCAGAAGGCTCAGAGAGATTTGGGAGAAGCAGGAATTGAAGAATTTTTAGAGAAGAAAAGAGCGGAAGGCGAGAAAGGGGTTTCCATAGAAACTAAATTTGTAAAGGGAGATCCCGCTGAGGAAGTTTTAAAGGCTATTGAAGAGTATTCTATCGACCTTGTTGTTTTAGAACAGTTAAGGCAAAAAAAGGATCGAATACTGTTTGGAGACGAGATGGATTTTCTTAGAGAGAAAGCTCCTTGCCAAGTTGTAACTGTACGATAGATTTTCGGCGATAATTATGGGTGGAGGTAAGGGGGTTAAGGAGAGGTCTGAGATAAGCGAAGAAGTACCTCCTCTTGAAAAACCTCAAAACATTCGGGCAATCGTTTACCTTTTAATTGCTTTTGGAGCTTTGGCTCTTATTTCTATAATGCCTACCCCCATGAATCCTTTTGCTCAGAGAGCTTTAGGTATTTTAGTGTTTGTCACGATTTTATGGATCACTGAAGCTTTTCCTCTCGGGATGACTGCGCTTTTTGGTGTCACGTTGTTACCCCTGTTAGGAATACTTCCTCTTTCAAACACTTTTTTGGGTTTCAAGAATCCCGCATTGTTCTTTCTAATAGGTGCTTTTTCTTTTGGAATAGCTATGCAGAAAACAAACCTTTCCAAGAGGTTTTCTCTTAAGGTTTTGGATAGATTTGGGAATAGTGCGTCATACATAATTTTTGGCATATGCTTGATAGGATGTGTTATGTCTTGGGCTATGCCCTCCCATGCTGTTGCGGCGTTACTTCTGCCGGTATTGGTTAGCATAATCAAAGCGGGAGAGATAAAGCATGATAGTAATTTTGTAGTGGCCGTATTTTTGGCGCTGACTTATTCTACTTCGGTTGGAAGTATTGGATCATTGCTGGGTGGAGCTAGGAATATCTTAGCTATTGGTATTCTTGAGACTTTAACCGGTGCTTCGCCAGGTTTTTTGGATTGGATGGTTGCCGGTGTCCCTATAGCTTTAGTTTTAACGGTTTTGACTTTCTTCACTTTGAAGCTAATTTACCCTTGGGAGGAAATAGACACCCAAAGAATTAGGAATAAACTACAAGATGAAGTAAGAGAAATGGGTTCGATGAGTAGAGGTGAAAAAAAAGCCGTCACCATATTTTTTATTACTCTTATACTCTGGATTAGCGTTGGTAGGAATTTTGGACTCTCGATAATTGCTATAGGTGGCTTTTTTGCCCTTGTGGTCTCACGGGCGATAACTTGGCGTGATATAAAACGGAACATGCCTTGGGGATTGATTTTCCTTTATGGTGGGGCCTTGACATTGAGCTATGCATTGACTGAGACTAATGCTGTAGTATATATTTCTAAGAGTTTAGTAGATTTTGTAGGGCAAAATCCTCTTGTTGTCATGATAACTTTTCTAATTTTGGTTATTGTTATCTCTAATATGATGAGTAATGCGGCTGCCGTTGCTGTCGTTCTACCAATTGCCATTATTACAGTAACTGGATTGAGCGTGGCTGAGCATTATCCTGGAGAACTCGTCGCTTATCTCATTGCGATGGGATCAGCAATGGTATTTATGTTACCGGTTGGCACACCTAGTGCAGCAATAGTTTATTCCTCGGGTTATGTAGAAGTCAAAGATCTAGTGAAAGCTGGCGGTGTCCTGACAGTTTTATCAATTTTAGTATTTCTCACGATTGGTTTAGGCTGGTGGAAGCTTATTGGAATTTGGTAAATTTATTCCAAGCAAGGCTTCGTTGGATCGGTGTTTGTATAAGACCTCTAACCATTACCGAGAAGAGACCGATGAGCGCTATCAACCAGGTGAACAGATTCCTATAGTTATGTTCCATCCTTGGTTTCGCTGCAAATCTGTGATAACGTTGTGTTGGTGTCTATAGTGGTCCCTTTTCTTTTGGCTATGATGAGTTCTCTTGTTTTCTCAGGTGGCTCTCAGGTCGGTTGAGCCAACCATGCTATCGATCTTCTCTACAGTTTTCTGGTCTACTGAGACTCCGAATTTGATTTTACGGCCTGTCATGTCTGTGCACCGGGTGCACGGCCTTGATATCTCTTTTTCTCTACCTGCTGGATCATGGTCTGTCTGTTCGTTCACACTTTTGCTCATTTAGAAGCGTGTTAAGGTAGCTGGACCCTGTGAATGGGTGATGGAGATGAGATAGGTCTTCTTTTGTCGGGTGGGCTCGAATCCTTTCAGCTTGCCCAGATCGCAGAATAGCTAGGCCCCAAATTGTATACTTTCCTATACTAAAAGAAAGGGCAGAATTGTGGACTACCAAGTGGTTAATGATCTTAGCGAATTGAAAGCTGAACCGGGTTTCAGTATTGATATTGGATTAATAACTCTCCTGCAGTCCAAACTGTCGTTGCTAACTCTTCTTAGAGGAACTGACCAGATTGAAGACATGGACTACCATTTGTTAATTTGGTATAATGAGAGCTTCAGCGGTTACAGTAACCTTACAATCCTTAAGGTTAATCTAGAAAGGAGAAACGACTGCGCCATCTGTAACCCGGCGCATTGGTCAGAGTCACTTCAAAAATTGTTGACCGAGGCAGCCTTCTGTATGATCAGTTTGATCCATGAAGCAGGCCATCTGTATCTGCTATCTAGGATCTCCTCGCTGGCGCAGTTAGAGACTCAGAGAGATCGCTGTGCAGGTAGTTCGTGCCTGTCATCGGTCCTCACGGTATATCGAATGTTATCTCCACAGCGATTCCGCTGCCAGAGAACCCAAACGAAGATACCGTGACGCGGAATGGGGGAACTCCATAGGGGAGGAGCGATATGATCCTTTGGGAGCACTCGGCGTTGAGTACAGATCCAGTTCTCAACTATTACTCCGCCAGTACTCAGCGAGTGCCCACACTTCTCAGATCTACTGTGAATCCTAATACGAAGGCTTATCCCCCAAGCCCAAGCGAATCATAGCGTATAGATACTGCTCTCCCCCCTCCTTTCGGTTGATGGTATTTTCGGCGGATGACCCTACACCGTACTAGTTAACCCAGTTTGGTGTAATCCACATTACACAAAACCAGCTCACGGGCCTATCCGCTGCCGCATCGCTCTGCTGCTGTATCTGTCGGGGATCCGGGCAAAGGGTATCGGACCTCCCCCTGGGACCCATCGCCGCCCCCTGGCTTCCGAGGATCACCCCGCGGCGTATCGCCGAACTGCCCCCTATGCGTACGTGTCTGGCGTCGGTTTCTCTCGCTGGTTTTCCCGCTGGCCGGTCGGTGGCTTTCTCGGTCGACGCATCGGTGACAACTGGATGAGCTCTGATCGACACTTAATGCTTATTGGGGCGGGAGAACAGCACCTTGGAGTACTTCAGATAGGGGAGAAGAGGGAGGAGCTGTTTCAGGAACCAAGTTTCGCGCACAGATAGGTCACGAAAACGAGGCAGGCGATATCGAAGGGCGGAAAGCCGAAAACATTTGCTACTCCGAGGTCTCCCAGCGTATACATACCCTTCTTCCCTCACCACCCCCACAGTCGAGCCTGAGCGAACTCGATAGACACGAGAACCCTACACGGCAGAATGGTGATAGCAGAAGAGGGCCGATGATAGCGATCTCCGGTAGCAATTCATCCAGTTCTCGAGTCTGGTCTAGAAGCCTTGCTGGGTCTGCTTGGCGTGGCCGCCCCGAACGGTGTTGGTCTTTGTGTAATGGCGATTACACCAAGTCTGTTCAGAATCTAGGTAGGAGGTCATTCTATGGGAACAGTCCCAAATTCGTTGTCCCTTCAAGGCATCTCTCCTGTCTATGCTAGTCAGCCTTATACGGGTCAATATGAGGATACTCGCAGCCGTAGAGCGAGGAGATGTTCTAGCGTCAATAGAGGGAAGATAGGATTCGAGGATTGTTCGACTAGGGGGTCCAGAGTTGCTAGATCGATGGCGAGATGGAGGGTCGCCCCGATATAGCTACCGCCCTAGATATGGCTTGTCTAGCCTTCGTTTGGTAGCTTGATTCTCACAATACCTGAGACGGAGAATTCGTTGGAATGGCCATTACGGACACTGAGAGTGACGGTCTCCTTGAAGTCGCTCTCGACTTTGAAATATGCCGAGGAGCGCGCTGCAACATCGTCCTGGATGAGAAAACCCGTTTCCTGATAGCGAATGAGATAACCGAGCAGCGTAGCACGCTGGAAACCCGGATGGTTATGCAGAAAGCCAAAAAGCAGACCAAGAACGCTAAACCGTGGGTTATGATTAGCGACGGTATGAGTGCCTATCCGTCCGCTATACGACAGGAATTTGGCGATGACACCCCAACACATCGGCAACGTGGGCATCCGAGACCGGATAAACAACAACGTGCTGGAACGCTATCATGGCACGTATAGGGAGCGAGATAAGGTTATGTGTGGTATGGAAAACAATATTCCGGCCAGGGAGATGAACGAAAACATCAGGACATACTACAACTTCGTCCGAGGGCATACGGCTCTGAACGGACGGACATCCGCCGAGGAAGCCGGGATAAACCTGTCTCTGGGACGCAACCGATGGATGAGCCTGCTCCATCAGGCTCTCTAATCCTTTTTCTTTACAGGAAAAGAATAGGAAGAAACGAAAGCTTTATTAATTGGCCGCCTTATTACAATCAAGAGAGAAAAACAGACGGCAGGAGCAAAGCTCTGTCCTGTAAAGGGCAGCAGGATTTCCCTGTCTGCCGTCTGGAACTCAGGCTTTTTATCTTTTTAATTTCTCTATTTCGCCGTCAAGTGAAATATATTTGTCTGCATTCAGTTGTAATGTCTTTGCTGTAGAATGGTCAAAACCAGCCACTTCAACTTGTTTCCCCATTTCTTTCACTGCTTGAATGGCTGGTAGGAAATCTTTATCCCCTGTGGCAACTACAGCAACATCATACATTTTTTTATGGCCACAAAGTAGTAGTTTAGTGGCCAAAGCAATATCAACACCTTTTTCGTAAAATTTACCTTCTTCTTTTTGTAGTTCGGTTTCAACTACTTCATAACCTATATACCTTAATTTGTTGTAAAAATTTGTTTGCTTTTGTACCGGGGGCTCTTTCACACTGACAAAAATATATGGCCTGATAAGCTTACGTTCAGATGTTAAAATTTCTTTTAGCTTTTCGTAGTCAATTTTTATTCCTATATCATTGGCTGAATGAAATAAGTTTGAGCCATCAATAAAAATCATTATCTTGTCTTGGGTATCTAACGCCATACAACCATATCTAACTAATGTATATGTATAATAAGTTTTACCACGTCACTATTCACGACCCGCATTAGACAGCCACTTGTCACGCCCCGAATTTATAGACAGAACCGAAGCTATTAGTCAGCCAAGCCACCAAGGCCGAAGCAAATGAGGTGACGTCATTCTTCTACATAAGGCGACAATGCTTGCACCTCGTCCGCTGACAAATCACGTTGTTGGATATGCCTGAATAGAAGGTTTAGCTTGGGACCAATCTGGCCAAAGGTGTCGATATCACTGTGGTTGCTTGGATCTAGCGGTTGCCTCCCCCCTGCTTGGCGGGGGCACCGGAGCTTCACATCTCGGAATCTTGGAGTACCCTGCAACTATGGGCGCGTAGGACATGTAGGGTGGGGCTACCTTCCTTCGAAGTTCATTGCACGGCTTTTGAATGGGTCGGGGGGCAAAACCTCTTTTCTCCGCCGCCCTTAAACGATCTTGATTACTAACTCAGTCAGCCGTTCGATTAGAGATCCATAGTACAGTACCGGGAAGACCATCACAGCCAAGAGAGATATCAACAGGGATAGGCTTCTCTGACAAGTCTATCAACCCAGATAGAATGAGCAGAGATAGAGCGTAAGCCGGAACCAAGTATATGAAGCGAGGTTCGCCGGGTTCACCGGGATAAAGGAAGATTGAGGCTCCCACTCTATCGGTGTAGCTATGTCTAGGACTTAACTCTTGTTCCAATACATTTGTCGGAGATGAAAGGTTGGCGGGTTCTATTTCGATGGTAAGACAGCGCTTCTGTAATCTGGGTGACTTCAGTCATCGGTCATTCTGAACGAACATAAAAGAGACCACAGGTATGAGGCGTCAAGTTAATCGTATTATGTTGGCAATGAGTTTAGGCGGATAAGTCCCCCAGATTGTAGTGCAAGTTGGTTCCATGTGAATTGGAGAAGTCTATACGATGACCGACACAATCTAGGTAAAGGAACATCATTCAGTTATGATCAATATCAAAACCTTGACAAATATGATGATCTCCGCAGTCTACAGCTTTTCTCAGCCCGATATATAGCCGAGACCCAGCGACCCGGGGGACCCCCTATCCCAGATATGCTTCGCAGGGCCAAGGACCTGATGCTAGGCAATTATGACTATATCACCCTGCATTTGCATTAGCTTATGCTTACTTCAAGTATAGAGAGAAGAAACCAAAAAATTACTCTGTTTCTCTGTCTTCTGGTGCCTCCAGTTTCTGTTCGATGTGTTTTACAGTTTCCTTATCTATGAGAACCTTTACATGTTCTCCATCATATAGGTACAGAGGTTTCTTTGTTTCAGCTGCTAACTGGACGATTTCCCTGGGTACTCTCGACACCGGAACGGACAGCATCAACAAACCTTTTTCATAGACGCCTACTGTGATTTGATCAAGGTGCCTCACCTCAAGTCTATCTCCCAAACGGTAAGACAACTTGTTCTCTATGTGGGTCAATATTTCGCTATCACTCTCGGTCACAGAACCATCTCCATCGAAAAGTTCCATCTGGCTGTCATATAGGTCTTGGGCCTTACCTGAACCTGTTCATGGTGGTTCCTAACGGTAGCTTCAAGACCAGTATCAGGATGGCTATCCCCACCGCTATGGCGACAACCCTCCAAACCAACAATCCTAGCCATCCCCCTCGGGAAACTCCTCAGATTCCTCCTCTGGAGCGGCCTTCTCGGCCAAGCTGTCAAGATCCAGATCGTCCGGCATCTGTATGTCAGGGGGCATTATCTTGACCCTTATACCCATCATGCCCTGCTTGAGGTCGGCGACGGCTAGTCCTTCCAGAACCTGGTTCGAGGGGTTACCGCATTTCTTTATCGAGCCGTCCACAAACCTCGCCGTTCTTGCATAACTACCACGAATCTTACCGGAGACGGTGATTTCACAGCCCTGGGCGCCGGCGTCCATTATCCTGTTCAGGGTGCCGTAGGCGGATCTTCTGAACCGTCTCCCTGCCTTTAGCATTGCCGCCAGGCGATTCCCCATCACTTGTGGGCTGAGCTCCGGAACCGGTACCTCCTCCACCTCTATCTGGAGATTATCAAACCCGTATCTCTCCTGGAGGACCTTGGTCAAGCTCTTTATGTTCCTTCCTCTACGCCCGATCACCAGACCTGGACGCTCTGCATAAAGAACCATCCTAGTCCTCAGAGCGGTTCTCTTTATGTCCACGCCACTGAACTTGGCCCTCTGCAGCTTTCGCTCCAGAAACTCTGTAATATCTGCCTTTCTTATGCCTCGCTCAACAAATAGTCTTTCTCTAGCCAAATCACTTGTCACCGAGCCAAATCTCAACCTTTTTGGGTGGGCTTGCGGGAGGAGACTACACCTCCTCTTGCCCTATGGTTGAACCCCTTGACCGCAAAACATTTTCTTGAGCCAACGCCTCTGGGCCACCCCCCTTGCCCCAGACACGTTTCCCAGTACCAACAACCTGGTGCTGGTGAACCATAGCTATATATAGAGCCCTGATAAATTCATTGTCGTTTACTAGGGGGTTGGCGATTGTAGGTGCCGAGAATTGAAGTTCAAAATATGGTAGCATTCGTAGATCTCAACACGGAGCTGGATCTAGAACGTCTGGCGTTCGAGCTGCCGCACAGTGAATATGTCCCTGACCGTTTCCCGGCGTTGGTAGTGAAATTCAAGAAGCCGAAAATATCGTTTCTGGTATTCCGGAACGGCAAGATAAATTGTACCGGTGCCGATCAGGTGGATAGCATAGAGCAAGGAGTGGCCAAGCTGGCGGAGCAGCTACGGGACCTCGATATCGAAATCCAGAAGGACCCCAAAATCAAGGTTGTCAACGTTGTAGCTACCGTGGACTTGGGGCTGACCATGAACCTTGACGAGATCGCTTTGAACATCGAGAATGTGGAGTATGAGCCAGAGCAATTTCCGGGCCTGGTGTACAGGCCCTACCAGTCGAAGGCATCGGTCTTGGTTTTTACCACCGGAAAGTTGGTGATCGCCGGTCTAAAAGATAGGGACCAGGTTAGAGGAGTGGTGGATAGACTGATGGAAAGGCTAACCAAAGCAGGTTTAGCGTGATAGGTTACAAATACCTCGAAGTTGAGATCCTTTATGCTCGGATGTAGAGGGCACCGCCAAAACAATGGAGCCTCCCTTGCTAGGTTTAGGGCCTGTGAATCCCGAAAAACAGGGGGGTCGACCGGTTCATGGTAGACATGTTGCAGAGTTGCAGGCGGGAGGTATACCTCCACCGATAGGTCCAATAGATTGGGCATAACCGGCTACAACGGGGCAGCAAAGACATGGACCGGGTTTAGTTTGCCGCCGGAGGGTAGAGGAAGCCTGCAGCCAAGGGTCCTGTATAAGGCCTTGTGCTTGGAGATGCCTGGAACCGTGTATCACCGATTTAAGACTATTGTTGCTGTGTACCGTAGTTGGCGGTCAGCGAGGCTTGCTGGATTATGTGCCCCTTCATGGCCTCCTCTAACCGGCGCCGGGGTGCTCCCTGCCCTAGATCTAGCTCGCTGTCCAGGGCGTAGAGCTGGAACCGGTAGGTGTGGACACCGCTAGGGGGGCAGGGCCCTCGGTATCCTTGTTCCCCGAAATCGTTTCTGCCCTCCACCCCCGGTGGTTCTTTCCCTGCCTCTGTCCCGGTTGTGTTGGGTGGGATGTTCCACACCGACCAGTGGTGGAGAGGCCCGGCCGGAGCGTCCACATCGTCCACAACCAGCACCAGGGCGGCTGCTTGTCTGGGGATGTCTATGAATCGGAGGGGGGGTGGGATGTCTTCACCGTCACCGGTATACCTGGAGGGGATGTCACCCCCCGGTTCAAAAGCAGAGCTGTCAACATCCATAAAGACCTTTACCACCGGGCACAACTTAAACCTTGGCCCCTCTGCCTGGGGGCGGAATGAGCCCTAGGCTAACAAGTAACCGGGTACGGCCCTGGATCAAGGCCTAGCTAGCGACCATGCCCAGGTAACTGTTAAACAGGGGACAAGAACTAGCAGCGGCTAACAATCGCCAGAGATAACTAGCCCCCCAGGGCCGGGTTGAGAGGACCTGGAAAGGATCCATCGCCAAACCGCAGGCATCGGGCAACCGTTGACCCTACCGTTGCAACAATCGTTGAGTTCACCGTTGAAAAGACAGCCCACTGGGCCGTTATGTATGCCTTTAACCGGCCTATAGACATGTCCCCACCCCCTTGTCAGTTAAAGCCATACCCACACCGCGCCAGGCGGGTCCTGAGCTTGCCTTCTTCGTCCATTTGGGCGCCCCCACCCAGCTATGATTCGGGGGGTTTGCCAAAAAATCTCACCTGGAATGATAAACCAATTCTAGCTCCATGTCGACGGTCGTTTTCGGGTTTTCGGCAAGTTAATAAGTGGATGCTACAAGCCAGTGGCATGCCGGGCGCAGCAGAGGTAATTCTTGGGGACCTCAAGAAGCTGCGGAGGATACCGACGGGGACCCCAAGGTTCCTTGAAACACAGAAGGAGATCATGGAGCAGGTGAAGAACCTGGACTCCGAACAGAGAAAGGGTTTGAGAGGCAAGGTAGAGCGAATGAGGCGAGATATCCGTATCTATCGTTCCTCATACTACACCCCGGATTACTTCAGGGTGTTAACCGTTCTCGACCAAAAACTCAGCCAAAGGGGCTACCAAACCATCAACAGGGAGATCGAGGAGAACCTGGAACAGATCGAGAACAGCTTTGAGAACAATCATTTCCCGAGATATCCTTCTTCCTACATCAAGAAACTGAGATTGCTGGTAATGGAGGCCGGTAGAGAGGACGACATCAGCCGGAAAAAAGTTAGAGGCCTTAGTGATAGCGTTGAGGAGATAGCGGATAGAGTGAAGCGATATGAATACCAGAATGTGGCCATAGAGCTCTCCACATCTCGGATAACGGTAAGCAGCCTTTTCACCGTCGGCACCAACAGAAATGAATGGAGCATCGAACTGATCTCCCCCAAACTCGAATACGGAGGGAGGACCTTCCAAAAGAGAAGGGTGTTAGCTTACATGGCCCAGGAAGGTAGGCCTCTTTCTCGCCCAGAGATCGAGGAAGGTGTGGGCAAGAAGATACCTTACTTTGGCTGCATAGTCCAGGCCGTGGTCAGGCAGCACCTCATGATCCCCATACCCGGAGAGAACAAATATGAGCTCACCGGAACGGGAGACAGAGTGGGAGAGGTGTACATAGAACTCATCGATGAAGGACATGATCAACAGTGAGCAGAGATATTGTCAACCATCCATACGGTGCCGGAACGCCTCGCTCAGCATCGCGATCGCATAGATCAAGATGTTGTTCCCGGCGCTATATCCATGCTGGTAGTTGGCCCCCCTCACCACGTTCTTGGTCCCTTCCACAGTTGGTGGTGGGGGCTGTCCGGTAGCACAACAAGGGTCCTGTCAACCTTACTCCGCGAAGGCCCACCCAACAAGGAGTCGATCTTCACCCACACTGGCTCACAGAAACCGATCTCCATATACTTAACCGAGCGGCGCTCATCCTCGATCTCATCATCCGGGAGGAAACCCTTCACCGTCTAGCGCCGTGAGCAGCGCGATCTAAGCCAAGAATAACAGGTCAGTTGGAGAAATATCCTTTGGGGTGGAAGTGATAGAGATCGAAGTCTAAGTTTTCGGCTTGCTCCATGAGCATTCTCTTGGCCTCCTGCCCTTCGCTGGATCTTCCTTTGAAAGGGTTCTTATTGGAAAACACGGCCAGGTACTTACCGGTTGACGGACATATCTTCTCCCTAAATTTCCATAATTCTCGGTGAAAATAATGATAAGAGACATTGTTCTTGTTCTTGATGAACTTTATCTCTAGCGCATATTCCAGGCTACGCGGTTCGAAACGTTTGGTGCCGTTCTCTATCTCGCCTCTAACTCCTTCCTTGAATATCCCGATGTCTATTAGAAAGTTTTCTCCCTTCTCACCTAGGTTGACCTCGGTATGGACGGAGCTTCTCAAGGAAGAGTTAACGATTTTATCGATGAATTCTTCCTTATACTTGGTGACATTCCTTTTTTCAAGCTCGGCTTCCGGTCGACTTGGTTACTAAAGCGGCTATTAACGTCATGTTGCCTCCGCCAGTGGACAACTGCTCTTCCGTTCCTCTAGATCATTCTGTGCATTAACCATCAGGCCGCTGGGCATGGTGAACACCATGCGGCTGTGGGGGAACTTCTAGGAGTTCTTTGCTGGATTTGCCCGTGCAAAGCCCTATCAATCATTGACCGAACCGGGTGACCTCCACCTCTCGATATAGCCTCCTGCGGACCATGACCGTGTAAAGCACGAACCCGATAATGGTCATGGTCCCGGTTACCGCGCACCACTCCACAACATAGATCCACATGAGTGCCCGGTCCTTGACCTTGACCGCCCTATCATGCATCTCTTTGATGCTGCGAATTGCCTTATCCATTGCCGAGGAAGCTCTGGAAAGATCCATATCGATGTAGTATCTCTCTGCTTTGGACTCCTCCTGGTCAATTTCTTTCAGCCCGTTGAGTAGAGGAGCGGTATTGGCGTTGAACCTTTCAGCAAATTCGATAAGTGATAGTACGAACTTCCTCTGCAGGCGAAAAGAGGAAATCTTTTCCCTCACCGCCTTGTCAAGAGCCATGTCCTCTATGCGTAAGCCGGCCGGAAAGTAGACCAGGGAGGCAAAGACCTGACCTGCATACTCCCAGACCCCGCCCAGGGAGAAGGCCCAGTCCGTCCTTCCGCCCTAGTCATGGACAAATGCCACCGAACATCCCTCACCCACCTCCATCTCCGCTATGACCGGACGGCCCGGAGGGTTTCTATCGGTGCTGGCCACCGCGGTGGCGCCCTGTTTGTCGTAGACCCTGTTATGAGCCGCCAGCCATGCTTCCTTCCAGGGGATATTCTCGGTGAGAGGATGGTCCGGAATTTCGATACTCAACTTGAAAGGACCGGTCGGTCCCCAATCTTTCTTGTCCAGTGCACAGGAAACTGGGAGAACATCACCAATCGCGGTCTCACCCCAACTCAAATCCTGGCCCCAAGGCCCGGACACGCCACCGAAAGAGGAGGGATCATCCGCCATCAGGAACCCCAATCCTTGATCAATGACCGCATTCCTTGACCAGCGAAGGAACCTACCATCTATGTGGTGCTGCTGGGCTGCGGTTATGCATATGACATCGAAGTTATCCCTCACCCTTTTCTCGGTACGTGGCAGGTAAAGGCGGTAATACCTTTTTGATTTCCTGGTCCCTATGATGGCCACCTCGCTGGGGACCGGGTAAATGTCTATTCTCGGGTCATCGAAGAAGAAGGTGGCTGCAAAACCTCCTTGGTTGAAGGCGTCCCCGATATGGAGAAGCCGAATCCTACCCGTCTCGGGATCCACCCTCCCCTGGCAGGGGGTGACCAGACCCAGAACCAAGATAAGAACTAATCCCACCCAGTTTCTTTTTCTTGCCGCATTCAATCCTCTATCGCCCCTTGCAACATATGCGTCGATCTCACCGTATGATACAACCTCCGCCTAACCATTACCGACCACAGAAAAACCCCAGCGATCATGGAGGTTCCGCTGACCACCAGCCACTCGATTATGTAGACCCAGAGCAGGGCCCGGTTTTTGAGCTCAACGGCGTTCTCCTCGACCCGATCCAGTCCTTGATGAACTCGCTCATATATCTCCAGGGCCTCCTCGAACTTCAAATCAAGGTAAACCGGCAGGGCGCTCTGAGCCAGGTCCTCCACCTCATCCAGTTGCTCCACCAGGTCCAGGGTATTTGCCCCGAAAGAATCGCAGAACTCGATCAAACTCAAAACCAAAGATTTCCGATTCATGACGTCGAACATGCTCTGCCTTAATCGATGTGCCAGCTCAACGTCCTGGGGCACGGGACGTTTATCCATATAGATCATCAGGTTCGCCCCGAAGTCGAGAGCGTATTCCCAGGGATCGGTGCGAGTACACATGCTGTGGGACTGCCCAGGCTCCGAACTGGGTCCGATTATCTCTCCGGTGACGGCAAAAGTCCGCGCCCCACTTTCAACTTCGTCGGTCACCATCGCCGGGTGACGAGAGAAGGAAGGGCTCTCTATATGGGCCAACATCTGGGCTCCCGGTTTGATCTTGACCAAGTTGTGGTGGAAATTTGTCATGAACGGCTGCCTACGATCCCAGGGGAGGCTCCCCATGAACTGGTGATCGGGCTTATCTATCTTCATGAAGAGGCGGTACTTGGGCTTCATTATGTAGGTATTTTCCACGCACTCCACAGGAAGTAGTTTACCGACCGAGTTCCCTCCCCAGGAAGGCCTGCCGAATGCACCTCCAAAGCTTTCCCACCCCCCGAACATGGTTAGCCCCGTTCCCCCTTCTTCCGTTCCCCGGGCAATCATCTCTATGTAGCGGTCACCCAGCGCCAACGTGTTGGCATTTGCCAACACCACGACATCGAAACTGGAAGTCAGGTCACGGTAGGTCCTGGGCATGTAAAGACGGATGAAACGGTAGACATCGGTCTCTTTGCCGGCCCTCATTGCCGGAGCCGAGGCGAATCCAGCCCAGTCCCTCAGAGTGGCCTGTACGAAGCTCATTCTGAACAAAGGATCGGATCTCATCCACCAGAAGGGGGCTGAACGCGCCAGACACCCAACGTACAACACGCCGACCCTGCCCTCCGTTTCTGCTGCGGGAGTTGTGGGAAGGGCGATGAAGACCATGGCCATTACCAGCAATGACCTGACAAGCAAGGTCTCACAGGACAACCCGGATGCCGAAACTCGCCTGCCACCTAATCCGACCCATCCTTGCATGTGAGACCCACCACTCTGATGCCGCTTATCCCTATTAGAGCCCTTATCAGCTAAAAAAACATCCCCCAAAAAAAGTAAATGCAACCCCTAAAGTCTTAGGAAACCAGCTAATCAGAACCGCCAACCTGTTCATCCCCACTGTAAGAACGCCAAAAATCCTCTTCTCCCAAGAGAGGAAACCTCTTTCTGGATCCCGGTGGGCACGCCTCTTCCTCAAGCCGTGTCGGAGATTTGATGTCTAGGTGTCTGTAGCGGCCACCGGGAGCCGGTTTCAACACTACTACCAGCCTTTCTTCCAGCACAGGGATACTTACCCGTACCTTTCTTGACCTCTATGAACCCGTGGCGGGCTGTTTTCTACATTTCGCGTTCTCTCGATGCTAACTTATTTTTAAACCTCTTCCGGCTCCAAGAACTCGATGTTGAGAATACTGTATGGACTGTCAGCCGGGCTGCTGGGGTCCAAGTTCTTGTCCATACCTGCCGGCGGAAAGGCCCACCCCCTGTGCTGGATCGGAAAAGATATTGAGGCTGCTGTGAGCTGGGGCGTGCGGAGTGCGCAAGGTAGAGCTTTACGGTTCTTGGCAGGGCTTCCCCTGGACACCAAGACCGGTTATATTCACAGTCACCATGTCCAAACCAATCCCCAGCCACGGCAGTTCCCCAAAAAAAAGGATCTCCATCCAGCACCGATACAGAGAGGAATAAAAAACCTGCCACAAGGCCCTCCCCCCTGCTGACCCCTAGGGGCGTTCCCCGGTGCCCCTATGGATCATAGCTATAGGCTTCATACCTATCTGGCTACCTACCCCCCTACAACAAATCCCCATGCATCTCCCTATTAGAGGATATAGCCACCACCTGTTAGGTAACTATGTCCTTACCTATACAGACCACCTATCACTTCCCCTTTTTGGCCTGCTTCCTTTGGAGGTAAACAGAGGTACCCTCGCTCCAGGGACCAAGGGGGGAGCCATCGATCGGGGTTGACCGGTCTCAAGCCTTATCAAGGGGCTGATGATTTCCGGGTCTATAGCCGAGGTGCCGAGGCAGCTAGCTCCTCAATGGTGGCTACCAACAAGGTTCCCCAGGGTCTTGTCGCCCCATATGTGGCCAACAGAAAGGAGTCGACGCGGTCCCTCATGGTGGGAACTCGCTGTTGCAGGTGTTAAGAGAGCTAAGCCCGAGAGCGGGAAACAGGTTAGGCCATGGCAACACCTTAAAACCTGGGTGTGGACGGTATAGCGTTGGTGAATGTTGTGGGGGAACTACCTCTACGCCCGGTGAAGAGAATTATAAAAGAAAATGCCCATGCCCAGCGGGTCAGCGCCTCGGCGACACGTGCCCTGGCACAACTGTTGGAGGAACATGGAGCCCGGGTCGCGGTCAGGGCTAAAAAGATGGCTCAACACGCGGGAAGAAAGACGGTACGGGGGGAAGACGTGAAGCTGGCAGTAAAATAGATCGAGGATCTAGTTCCGCCAGCCAAACGTGTGGTAATAGGTCTCCTCCCCATCCTGTGGTCTCTTACTACCGTAATAGGGTCCACCAACCATCTAATGCTATACAGGCCAAGGCCGAAAATGAATGACCCTCAAGAAGTACACTAGGGCCCTGCCCAGGCAATACCCGGCAATGATTGACGTGTTCACTGTTTGCCCCCGCCTGGCAATAGCGTTAAGCCCTGTGTAGGAAGCTGGGAATCGGAGGGGCAAGATTCTTGACCTTTCGGACCCCCGAAACGTCGCAGGCTTTAAATTGCTGTTTCTTGTTGTTGGTTAATGGAATGAGCTGGCGCCGAGCAGTGGTGGCCGTGGGGATCCCGGCGATGATGATTTAGCCCGGCTAAGGGACCAGTTACTAAAGGATAGGAAGCCGGTTCGAGAAGCTCAGTTAAAGACTTCTGTGGAGATAGAGACCATATCGGCGCTTTTCAAGGGACGTAAAACAGTGGCTGAGCTAGTGGACACCGTTTTTGGCCTGGATAGGGATGACCCTTACTTGGCTCCACTAATCCCCCTCAGGCTGACCTCTTCCCGCCTGTAGGTACCGTTCAGCGGTCCCAGTAAGTCTTGACCTGAACTGGTCTCCAAAATCGAAATCTCCCTCTACCTGGGGCCCTGATGCTAGTGATAGCTCTAGGGCGCTTTGACCCAGGAGACATAGGGTTCCTTACCGTGAACTCCGGGTTTTTTCTTCTTCTGGGTTCCTCTTCTTTGAGAATCATCCAAACCCTGTTGAGGGTGGCGTAGATGGATCGTGGCCTGGATTTGGAGGACATAGAGCCTGAAACCGGGGCAAGTTGAGTATGAAGGCCAAGTAGTCCCTATTCATGGCCGTGTTTTTTGGCTATGCAATCCTCTCTTTCACTGCCTCCGCCCCAAGAACTCTAAACGCCATTCAGAGCCTCGGCCTAACCAGCCTAACTCTTAGCGTGGCACCCCTAACACTGGCAGGGATGTCATCGCCATACTCCGCGGCTACCTTCTCCCTCCAATTCTCTAGACTAGGAGTAAAAAAGAGTCGTATTATCGGGGCGTCTCTGAGCCTTGTTTTCTGTATGGGAATCCTGTTCCACTTGTTGGGGGAGTTCTTTTGGTCTGGAAAGGGTTTCATGCCTCTCTTCTTGCAGGGGGTTGACCTTATGATCGGTGATCACCAACTCTCATTGGTCATTGCCATGGGCGCCTTGATTGTATTGATGATAAGCCTGGCCCTGGAAATATTCAAACGGCCACATGCAAACACATCCTTGACGCTGGACAACCAATGGACCGGTGCCCGGGTTCCACAGCGGCAAAGCTTTATTTGCCTGGCTGCTAGTTCTCTACACCTTCGCTAAAAGAGAGGGCCATTCTCTCCATAGAACCATGGCTACCTCTGTGGTATCTTTCCTGGCTCCCTACATCTACCTCGTAGCCCCCCCAGTTCCGGTCCAGCGAAAACAACCCCACTCTAGGTGCAACCGTCCGATTGGGAGCCGGTGTGTCGATATTGATTACCCTGTCCCTATTCATCGCGTTCCTTCAGGGCAAGACCAGGTAAACAGATCCACTTAGATTGTTAATGGGTACCAGTGCATTCTTCGCTACCTATGTCATTGCCAAATGCCCTAATCGACAGCTACCTATACACCGCTTACGCCATGGACTCTTTTGGCCTCATGCTTTCCGGAGTCGTTCTCATGATACTCACAATCTACCCCAAATCCAGGCAGAGTGGGCATACTCTTCTGTCTCTCCCTGGCCCTAGTAGCTATGGGCCTAGCACTGCTCAACCGACAGGAACAGTATCCCAGAGGGGGTGGAAAGAGTTCATTAATCCACACACCTCCCCCCAAACCCCCAATCTGGCAGGGCACATACCTGCCCCAGTAAAAAAACTTCCCTGATCTCCATAGCCATCGCAACCCTGCTGGTTCTACTAACGGTACTGGGCCGCGAAAAACTAGACATCCCTTGGCCACCACTGCACCCCACAAGACCCAGTGCCCGGGCATTACTGCCTAGAAGCCCACAAATTTCTAACCCTACCCAGGGTCCGATATTTTCCTGAGTGTACTTGAAGTAAGGAGTAAAGGTCCTACCTCTGGTTACTTGAAGTAATACCGTGCGACGTCAAGCACCCGCTCCTTCCCAGGCCCTCTGTACCACCTTACTTTCTTGGCAGAGACGGGAAGCACGCGCCTGGAAAGAATCACTTCCCTGGCTTAGCTTTTTGGAGTACTTTTTCTCCTTTTTCGGTGGTCCCGTAGAGCCTGACCTTTCCCCGGTCCGGGGTCAGGCATTTCACTAGGTCCCTCTCCCTGAGCCTCCTGAAATAGGCGGATACGGTGGCCCTTTTCAGGCCAAGATCCTGGTTTATCTCGCATGCCGCTCGGGGCCCTTCCTGGAGGATGACCATCACCCGAAACAGGCTGGGAGAGCTACGGATCATGGCCACGCTGTCCCAATCGA